>JAVWAI010000074.1:0-506 GCA_036650075.1 Raoultibacter sp. | reverse complement strand
TGGAATTTCCAAAACGGAAAAAGATACGGTTAAAGGGATATGATTATTCATCTAATGGTGCGTATTTTGTGACAATATGCACACATAATCGTGAAATGTTGTTTGGAAATGTAGGGGCGGATTCAATATCCGCCCGAATGGTCGATGATATTTGGCATAAAATCATAAACCAATATAAAAATATACAATGTCCCCAATATGTTATTATGCCAAATCATTTTCATGCGATTATTGTTGCAGAACGGGCGGATATGGAATCCGCCCCTACCATATCAACAATTATTCAATCATTTAAAAGGTATTCAACGATTGAATATATCAAATTGGTTAAACAAAAAATATTTCCACCTTTTAACAAACAAATATGGCAACGGTCATTTCACGACCACATCATTCGCAACGAGCAGGAATATCAAAAACTATGGGAATATATCGATACAAACCCACAAAAATGGGAGGAGGACTGTTTTTATCAAGCACAAACTAGGGGAGTGGTGCAATAAGCC
>JAVWAI010000073.1:0-530 GCA_036650075.1 Raoultibacter sp. | reverse complement strand
AAATGTAGTCAAAACACCATAATAAAATGGATGCAACAACTACAACCGCAAGCACCTGCCAAGATGTGGTCATGGTCTCTTGCTTCGTTGGCCAAGTCACTCGACGCAGCTCAATTCGTGAGTCTTTCAACAAACGAGCAAAGCCTTTGCCTTGATGGGTGGCGTATAATAAACCGAAAGCCACTACGATACAAGCCAAAATCACACCAACGCGCACCCAAACATTATTCGCAGGTGCCCAATACGCTGGCAAATACTGACCCACCATGGTCGCACCAACCAATAAAATCAATGCGATAACCCATAGAACTATATCTAAAGGGGAACCAGAATGAACAACTTCAGCAGGATTATTTCTTTGTGGAATTGGCGCTTCGCTTAATGCGTCACGCGATTTATCATTCGACATTTTTGTACTCGTCGTAGGCTTCGCGACTTATTATATGACAATTTAACCAGCATCAAGCTTTTTTTTAAAAAAATGGCAGGCCAGGAGGGACTCGAACCCCCAACATTCGGTTTTGGAGACC
>JAVWAI010000072.1:0-537 GCA_036650075.1 Raoultibacter sp. | reverse complement strand
GTCATTCTCATCGAGTTTGGCATTTGGATAAACCTTGCGATGCAGTACATCTTTGCGGGAGGAGCTGTCAACTTTATGGCGTACTTGATTATCACCGCCGTGCAACTTGGCGCAACGGTGGACTACGCAATTCTTGTTTCAACCAAATATAGAGATTTGCGCAAGCGCCTTGAACCTCGTGCGGCTGCCTACACCGCCACAACAACTTCCGCAATGACCATTCTGACTTCCGCCCTCATTATGGCTGGCGCTTGTTTCAGCGTGTTCTTTGTCACAACAAACCTTGTCATAAAGGAAATGACTTTCTTGATGGCTCGTGGCTCGCTCATTTCTGCCGCTCTTGTCATATTTGTACTTCCCGCAATTCTTGTTGCGGCGGACCGTGCAAAAGGAAACGAATTGCATATGCCAAGAACGCCCAAACTTCGCAAATATAAACATCCGTCCAAAGCGCTTAAAGCAAGTTGGAAAGAAACAAATTTTGGCGAAATCAAAGTTAAACCGTCCAAATATAGCGGAATGGAAGTTTATGATATG
>JAVWAI010000071.1:239-676 GCA_036650075.1 Raoultibacter sp. | reverse complement strand
GGATTGAAACTCGCCGCGCAACTCTCGAAATGCTCTCTGCACGGTCGCGCCCTTCGCGGGCGCGTGGATTGAAACGCAAATTGAAGCTTTTGTTTCTGCGCTTGAAATGTCGCGCCCTTCGCGGGCGCGTGGATTGAAACCGCGTCCTCGACCGTGTAAAACGTCCCGAGCGCACGGTCGCGCCCTTCGCGGGCGCGTGGATTGAAACGCCGCCGCAAAAGAGGGCTTTGCGCTGGGGGCTGCGTCGCGCCCTTCGCGGGCGCGTGGATTGAAACCCAAGGGCGTGCCGCGCCGCTCGCGGCACTCAAGTCGCGCCCTTCGCGGGCGCGTGGATTGAAACAACTTCGAGAAAGTAGCCTTTCGGGTGACGGGCGGTCGCGCCCTTCGCGGGCGCGTGGATTGAAACTTACGCTGCCTGATGATGTCAAAAAGGAGGA
>JAVWAI010000071.1:0-229 GCA_036650075.1 Raoultibacter sp. | reverse complement strand
ACTCAAGTCGCGCCCTTCGCGGGCGCGTGGATTGAAACAAAATATATGGGAAATGGGAAACCTAGTGGGGGGTCGCGCCCTTCGCGGGCGCGTGGATTGAAACAATGGAGTGGAAAGGCGCCGATCTTGCCAGGCGAGTCGCGCCCTTCGCGGGCGCGTGGATTGAAACTGCCATAGCGCAACAGCAAGCTTATAATCGACAGGTCGCGCCCTTCGCGGGCGCGTGGAT
>JAVWAI010000070.1:0-724 GCA_036650075.1 Raoultibacter sp. | reverse complement strand
GGAACGTATAAAAGATAATAATGAATATCGTGAAGAAGTTGAGACTATTCGCCAAATTATCCAAGAAAATTAAAAAGAACAACCTTAAAAATAAGGAAAACTGACTGAGAGATGACTTAAAACTTTAAGGTTTATCCGTAAAGATAATTTTTGCAATAATATCTGTTAAGAGTCACTACAGGTTTTAAGTCATGTTTAGGAAACATTTATTACCATTTAACTGGCTTTATATCAGTTTTCCCCTTTTCCACCGAGCTTATTATTGTTGTTATAAAAAACTTATATATAAAAGAAGATCTTGAAGATATATAAACCCTTTTAGAAAGAAATGGGAAAACCAAAAAAATCGATAGTGCTTATTAATTTTTATTTCGTATTTTGGGTATGATTATTGGTATCCTGTTATTTCAAAAGAGGAAAGAGGAGCAACCATGAAACTGAGCATCAATCAATCTGAATTGCAAAATGCTCTCTCTATCGTATTGAAAGGTGTAGCTACCCGATCAACGCTCCCTATTCTTTCAGGGGTATATTTCAAGGCATATAACGACACCCTTACTCTCCAAACGACTGATTTGAAATTATCGGTTCAATATCAGGTTTCAGCACTGATAGAAGAAGAAGGCGAAACAGTCATTCCAGCAAAATTGCTTTCGGAGATCGTTAAAAGCCTTGTTGATGCAGCAGTTCATCTTGAAACCAATGAAGAAAGTATTTCTCTTCT
>JAVWAI010000069.1:0-772 GCA_036650075.1 Raoultibacter sp. | reverse complement strand
ATCTTTGATCTCTGACGTATTTGGCATTGATTGCATATGACGGAATCGATGGGGTCGCAAACGAATAGGGAATAAGCCAATTAGGTTGTGCTGCTCGTTCGATTTGTTCGAGCAGCTTATCGATATATTGTATGTCTTGGCTTTCGCTCATACCTATATTATCTCATGTTTATGCAGGTAAACAGCTATTTTGTGACTAAAGGATTCTGGTAGCGGTGATTGGTTTTGCGGCAATAGTTGAATTCGCTATCCAATCGGAGTGGTCTCCGCTGAAGGCGCCTGCGTTGCGTCAGTTCCAGATCCGTGGACACTAGTGTTCGCCAGCCCACACTTCGCTTGATTCGGCATGTTTTGAGTTCGAAAATCTCTTAATCTCGTGTCCGAAAAAACGATACAGGTCAGACGTTCTTCCGTAAACGCCAGCTAGCATTGTTGCATCGAATGTGATAAAATCTCGTCCAATGAAAGGATGAGAAATGCTTCTCAACTTAACGATAGATAACTGGATGTCGTATCACGATGAGGCAACGCTTAGCCTCATGAGCACGCTTGAGCGCCAACACCTGGCTGCGCTTGCCAAGTTGCCGGGTTTCCGCAGTCGCAAGGCGTTGCCCGTCGCATCGGTATATGGCGGCAATGCATCTGGCAAGACAGCTCTGTTCAAGGCGCTTGCGTGCTTGAAGTCTATGGTGGTTGTTGGGTCAGATGTTGATGCGATGGTGCCGGTGGAGCCATTTCTTCTCGAAAAAGGATCTATCCTCAAGCCCACGGT
>JAVWAI010000068.1:0-811 GCA_036650075.1 Raoultibacter sp. | reverse complement strand
AAGTTATTATTAAAAATATAAATATTATTTATTTTAGAACCAAGAAAAGCATTGCCAATTAAATATATAATATATATAATTAGTAAAAAAAGTATTAATTTAACAACTTTTAATTTTTTCTTTTTTACTTTTTTCATAATTACTCCCAATTAACTAATTCTTGTTCTACTTTTAAGTCAATATTATATTTTTCTAAAACAGCTTCTTTAGTAAAATCAATTAATTCTTTTATATCTTCGCTCGTAGCATTATTTTTATTAATAATAAAATTAGCGTGTTTGTCACTTATTTGAGCCCCACCTTTATATAGGCCTTTAAAACCTAAGTCTTCAATTAATTTACCCGCAAACAATCCTTCAGGATTTCTAAAAACACTTCCACAAGAAGGATATTCAAGGGGTTGAGCTGCAATGCGTTTTTCTTTTCTTTCTCTCATAATAGCGGATATTTCTTCTTTTTTACCAAGTTTTAATTTTATAAGTGCCTCTAAGCAAATATAATCTTTATGTTCTTGTAAAAAGGAAGTTCGATAATGAAAATTCATATCACTATTAGTTAAATAAATTATTTTATAGTTTGGCGTTAAAACTTTTACTTTTTTAACAATATAACCCATATCGGATTTATACGCCCCGGCATTCATAAAGACGGCTCCTCCAACAGTACCAGGAATTCCCGCTGCAAACTCTAAGCCGCTTAAAGAGTTTTTCATGGCAAACAAACTTAAATTAATTAAATTATACCCCGAACCTACTGTAATTTGATTACCAATTAATTTAATTTTATTTAGATTGTCTAATTTAATAATGAT
>JAVWAI010000067.1:0-839 GCA_036650075.1 Raoultibacter sp. | reverse complement strand
AAGGCAAAGTTCGAGCGCACTAAGCCACACGTTAACATTGGCACCATCGGCCACGTTGACCACGGCAAAACGACGCTTACGGCAGCAATTTCTAAGACGCTGTCTCAGAATGACGGTTCTCACGGTACTGCTTTCGCAGACTTCACTTCATTCGAAAACATCGATAAGGCTCCCGAAGAACGTGAGCGCGGCATTACCATTTCGATCTCACACATTGAATATGAGACCGAAAATCGTCATTATGCACACGTCGACTGCCCTGGGCACGCCGACTACGTTAAGAACATGATCACCGGTGCTGCTCAGATGGATGGCGCGATTCTCGTAATCGCTGCCACCGACGGCCCGATGGCTCAGACGCGTGAGCACATCCTGCTTGCTCGTCAGGTTGGTGTTCCTTACATCGTCGTATTCCTGAACAAGTGCGACATGGTTGACGACGAAGAACTGCTCGAACTCGTCGAGATGGAAGTTCGCGAGCTGCTCGACAGCTACGAATTCCCCGGCGACGACACCCCGGTCATCCGTGGCTCCGCTCTGAAGGCTCTCGAGGGCGACGTTGCTTATCAGGATAAGATTTGGGAACTCATGGATGCGGTCGATAGCTTCATCCCGACTCCCGATCGTGACGTTGACAAGCCGTTCTTGATGGCTGTTGAAGACACCATGACCATCACCGGCCGTGGCACCGTTGCTACCGGTCGTGTTGAGCGTGGCGTTTTGAAGGTCAACGACGAACTCGAACTCATCGGCATCCGCGACACGGTCAAGACCGTTTGCACGGGTATCGAAATGTTCCGCAAGTTGCTCGACCAGGCTCAGGCCGGCGACAACATCGG
>JAVWAI010000066.1:0-1010 GCA_036650075.1 Raoultibacter sp. | reverse complement strand
GCCCGCGAAGGGCGCGACTTTTTAATATGATTCCTTCTGATTTTATACTTTCTGTTTCAATCCACGCGCCCGCGAAGGGCGCGACCAGTAGACGTTGTCGAGCGCCAGCGTAATCAGCTGGTTTCAATCCACGCGCCCGCGAAGGGCGCGACCTTTTCATGCGGGGTTGGCCAAAGCAGTTGAAGCGGTTTCAATCCACGCGCCCGCGAAGGGCGCGACTATGATGCCGATTGCGTTGAAGTAATTAGAGATCGTTTCAATCCACGCGCCCGCGAAGGGCGCGACGCGTTAGATGCCGCCCTAGAGCGTCCAAAATAAGATGTTTCAATCCACGCGCCCGCGAAGGGCGCGACCACCGCGACTTCGTGCGGGCTTTCTGTTCCTCGCCAGTTTCAATCCACGCGCCCGCGAAGGGCGCGACGTTTTAGAATCTGGTAAAAAACTTTCGTATCGTTATGTTTCAATCCACGCGCCCGCGAAGGGCGCGACCATCTTATGATAAGACTCTTGTTGTCGCCTGGGATGTTTCAATCCACGCGCCCGCGAAGGGCGCGACTGCCCATGTCACATTATGCAGCTATAGACCCCCTATCGTTTCAATCCACGCGCCCGCGAAGGGCGCGACAGGTGGTGGAGCTATGAACAGGTCGCAGATTACTGTTTCAATCCACGCGCCCGCGAAGGGCGCGACGATTTTTACCCGTTTAACTTTTGCCCTGGATGCCGTTTCAATCCTCGCGATGCCCCAACTACAGGGCGCTGGGAGCTTTACGCGTTACAATCCACGCGCCCGCGAGGGGCGCGACGGGGGATGGATGCAGCCAGAATGGACGCGGGACGTTTCAATCCACGCGCCCGCGAAGGGCGCGACATAATAATTGGGATAGTTGATGGCCTCGTATTTGAGTTTCAATCCACGCGCCCGCGAAGGGCGCGACGGCGTGGCTGAAACCCAAATGACTCGCGATTGGGGTTTTCAAGCCACCCGCCCCCGAAGGGCGCGAGTCTTG
>JAVWAI010000065.1:0-1101 GCA_036650075.1 Raoultibacter sp. | reverse complement strand
GACCCGTTTCAATCCCCGCGCCCGCGACGGGCGCGACGCGGTCAGGCACCCCGGACGTGCCGGGCGAGGTGTTTCAATCCACGCGCCCGCGAAGGGCGCGACGATCTGCTGCGGTACTTACAAACGGGCGACGCGAGGTTTCAATCCACGCGCCCGCGAAGGGCGCGACAGCTACCAACCCGGGGCGCTTGAGCGAGCAGAGGTTTCAATCCACGCGCCCGCGAAGGGCGCGACACTGGCCTCGGCGGCAAAATGGGACGGGTATGCGCAGTTTCAATCCACGCGCCCGCGAAGGGCGCGACTGCGCTCGGCGCGCAGCTAGGGTTTAGCATTGACGTTTCAATCCACGCGCCCGCGAAGGGCGCGACCTAAAAAACGTCTCGTCTCGCCTACCCGGCGCAGTTTCAATCCACGCGCCCGCGAAGGGCGCGACTACGACCGAGGGCAGCAACATGTCGGTCATGCTGGTTTCAATCCACGCGCCCGCGAAGGGCGCGACAATCGACCAGGATAAGACCGAGTATCGTGCCAATCGTTTCAATCCACGCGCCCGCGAAGGGCGCGACACAACACCAAAACGGCGAAGCTTGTAGGAGAGTGGTTTCAATCCACGCGCCCGCGAAGGGCGCGACTGTCAAAATATGCATAAATAGCATTTTTTGACCTAATCTATGCTTTTATCAAGGTTCAATAAAAGCTCAATTACCCAATCTTGGTAAATGCGGAAAATTTATCGAAATATACTGCGCGAACCTCTCGTGTAAAAACAAATAGCTTCACGTTCGCGCAGAGGAGAAAACCTAAACGCACAAAAGACCTCCAGGGTCATACGATTCTTTTGCTCCAACATGTTCCACTTTTTGCTTCCACGCCTTTCCTAAGTTATAAAATCGTAAACTATCATTCAGTGGGTCGATTTCCTTAAGTAAGCTATGCTTCATCGTTTCATATTGCGCAGGATCAAGCGAGCACTCGAAGACAGAATTCTGCACACGCTGCCCGTGCTGCACGCATATCTTCGCGACACGCCGCAATCGCTTAGCACCACCCATGCTCGAAGTCGCAACATCATACGTTACCAGCACATACATCATTACCTCC
>JAVWAI010000064.1:0-1133 GCA_036650075.1 Raoultibacter sp. | reverse complement strand
GTCTTAGCTATGCCCTGGATTCTCTTTAACCCGCCCACGTATCTGCAATCCTTGTGCTTCAGGTAATTCTACCACGTAGCCCTAAGCCTCGGGCGGGTCGATCACGAGTGCGCCGGGTGGCTCTGTGCCTTTGGGAATGAGGGCTAGGGAGTAGCCACAGGTGTCAGCCACAGTGGCGAGCGTGTCCGCCTTGGAGACGCTGCCACGCCCCAGCGTTGCCGATAGGAAGTTATCGTTTCGCCCCATTGCCCGCGATACCTGATTGAGTGGCATTCCTGCCTCATCTGCCGCTGTTCTTATTGCTTCGCTAGTATTCATTTCGCACCTCCCTGCAATAGGGTACTCAACAGTTGTGGAGGATATATGGATTAGCCTACTCTACTCTTGTTAGCCTCTACTTCTGTAGAGTAGGATGCATCTTGCAAGGACGGCAATCCTGCGCGGAACAAAAGAAGGATACTCCCCGCGCCACCAACGACAAGAAGTGCTCCACAAGACGGCCAGAAGGCAAGTAAGGAGGAATCTACCCGTTGATTATACGTGCCACCTGGGGTAATGCTTGGTAATAACCGCACGTCACGGGGGAACAGGTGGGAACAAGGAGGAACAAAAAACACTGACGATTTATACCAGCCTAAAGGAGAAAGCAATGAGCGAAGAAGCAACCGTTAAAACGGCAAAGAATACCGCCGCTATCGTTAACAGCTTGGGTGATGTTTTCAGCAAGCTAGAGGGTGCTGTGAGGGTGCATCAAGCGGCAACGCAAAAGGTATCCCGCGTTATCGGATACGCGAACGGCGAAATATCCGCTGAACAACAATCGTTTATCTTAAAATACGCTTGCAATTACGAATTGGACGATGCGCGTATCATGCTTGAGGTAGTAGAGGGATTACTCTTCGATGCGCTAGAGATAGCAGACTATGCCATGAAGCCGGAAAAGTATAGCGTGTAAGCGGGTACGAATATCAGCCTATAGGATGGGGAGCAGCTTAACGGTTGCTCCCTTTTTCTATGCCGCAAGGTGTAAATACTCATGACGCACGATAACCGCCCCTTAAAACGGCTCACAGCAAGCCGACGAACAGGCAATACGTGAGACGTGGCACAATAAATAATCTTCGGGGGGATAT
>JAVWAI010000063.1:0-1154 GCA_036650075.1 Raoultibacter sp. | reverse complement strand
AATTTGAACTTCCTGAAATTCATGCGCGACAGCATCGTGCACGCTCGCCTTTCTGAAACCGATTCCATGACCGGGCTCCTCAACAAAGTTGCCGGTCACAAAAACATCGATGAAGCCTTTGAGCGGGAAACGAACCCCGTATACCTCGCCATTGTCGATCTTGATAATTTCAAGCAAGTAAACGATATTTACGGACACCTTGCGGGCGATGAAGTTCTCAAAAAAAACCGCGGAGATCATCCGTAATTCTATCGGAGCAGACGATATCGCGTGCCGTTTTGGCGGAGACGAATTTGTGTTGTGTCTCAAAAACAAAAAGCCAGAAGAGGTGGAAGCCTTACTCACGAAAATGACCGAGCAGATCTGCGAGATTGGCACGTGCTACCAAAGGGCGCATCTATCGGGCAGCGCTGGTGTTTCTTACGGTGTGGGAGCATGCGCCGGGGGCTGTGCTTCCTATGAAGACATCATGGGCCAGGCCGACAAGGCGCTCTACCACGTCAAGCACAGGGGGAAGTGCGGCTATTACATCTTTTCCACAGCGCCGTCCGACGGCACCGAAAACAACGGTTCCGCCCACACCGCCGTTTAAAAGATACCGGGGAAAAGCTGGAGAACACCGCCCGCCGCCATCGCGCCATTAACCTTAAATAGAGCGTACTCCCTTTTTCTGGAACGATAAGGGAATCTTTACTCTTCTTTTGGGAACGCATTATTTTCTACAATTGATACACTCAAAAACGAGCATAACTCGTTCCAGAAAAACACCGTATGGCGCATTGGCTTTGCAGGGGGAAGGGGGCAGCAATGCGTAAGCGTCAAAAGTAGCGCGGAGTCGTTTCATTGAGAATACTCTCGGAGTTTTCTCGGCTAGGGCTGGAAAACTCCGAGAGTATTCTACTTATCGTCGTTAAGTGTTTCCGGATCGATGTCCACAATAGGGTCGTCTGCCATCCTCGTTGCTCCTGTAGCCACCTTGGACTTGAGATGAAGCTCTGTCGGAATTGAAGGCGACCAAGGCATCAGGCTGTCTAGAAAGTTAAGGTCAGATGCATCCTTCGCGTTTGGCATTTCTGTGTAAGCGTCAAAAGTAGCGCGGAGTCGTTTCATTGAGAATACTCTCGGAGTTTTCTCGGCTAGGGCTGGAAAACTCC
>JAVWAI010000062.1:0-2233 GCA_036650075.1 Raoultibacter sp. | reverse complement strand
GTACGCCTATATGATCATGACGCTTGTCGCCACGTTCGCCAGCATCCCGCTTTGGAGCATGCTGGGTCTTTGCTAAACAACGATTTTTGCCAGCCTAAACCCAGTGCCGCACCTTCGATGCAACACTGGGTTTTAGTGCTTTTAGGCACAAACCCTTGCATTATCGAGACAACCCATCAACTGGCGGACACAACGACCCGCCATGACCGGTAGGGAGTTTGCTATGACGAAATCTTCATTCCAGTTTTCAGTACGACAATCGTTTGTGATTTGCGGAGTCGGAGCCGCAGCACAGGCTCCAGGACTGCTCAAAAAAATGGGCGGCACGAAGTGCGTGTTGTTCACCGATGCCGTGCTGAACAAGCTCGGCTTTACGGAAAAGATGAAAAAATACTTTGAAGCAGAGCCAGAGGGTGTCGAACTTGCTGGCATCTTCGACACCGTGGAAGCCGATGCCCGCAGCACGATCATCAACAAAGCATCGGAATACTATCGCAACTGCGGCGGTGATTGCATCCTTACCGTGGGCGGCGGAAGCGTCATCGACACCGCAAAAGCAGTACTCTGGATGTCCGAACACGACGTTACTGATGTCCATAAGGTCTTCAGCGAAAAAATGAAATACATCGATATGTTTCCCACAGCGAAACCGCTCAAAACACCTTCCATTATCATCCCCACCACCGCAGGAACCGGGTCGGAAGTCTCAACAACGGCCGTTATCTTCAATGAAGAAATGGATTTGAAGATTTCCATCATGCAACAATACTTGGGTGCCAACTGCGCAATCCTCGACGCCGAGTTTACCGAAACCTTGCCCGCAGGCATGACCGCTTCAACAGGGTTCGACGCAATGACGCACGCGCTTGAAGGCTTCTTCTCGCCTAAAGCGAGCGTCGCCAGCGATCCGTACGCCAAGCAGGCGATGAAGATTATTTACAACAACCTGGTCGAATCGACGCGCAACGGCCACAATCTCGAAGCTCGTGAGAATATGCTTCTCGGAAGCGTTTTAGGCATTACAGCTTTCGGTCTCACCTTCGGTGCTATGCCCATCCATAACATGTCGATGACCTTCGGCACGATGCATCACACACCTCACGCCCTCTCGGTTGCGGTTCTCATGGCCCCTACCATGCGGGCGCTTCCCGATGTGTACCTCGGAAAAATCCGCGAATTCGCCGACAACCTCGGGATCAGCGCAGAAGGCACCGACCAGGATTGCCTTGATCGATGCATTGCGGCAATCGACCAATTCCGCACCGATGTCGGTCTGCCCGAAAGGTTTGATATCAACTATGCGGATATGGATATCGATCAATTCATGACCCTCGTGCATACCGAAGGCGGCGGAAAGCGCTTCTTCATCCCTGATGACAAAGTGATTGAGATCATTAAAGCGGTAACGAAATAACGTTATCCCGGCATTTTTCTAACCGATATACTCAGCACACTAGAAGAGGTCTCCCTTTGCTGGGAAACCTCTTCTAGTGTCTCCTCTATTTCTTGTGTGGCAATTCCACGCTATCTCTTCCAGTACCTACAGATTCTCAATACGAATATCACCGACACAACCGTTGTAGAGAGACAGCTTGGCTATCGATGGTCTCGACCCGCCACGCGGATAAGCTACGCTTCCGGGACAGATAATTGCCTGAGCAGCCCCCGCCTTTACCCCCGTCAAAATCGCAGGCACATGCGTGTGCCCATACACGCCGATTTGGGGCAACGGGTCGCCCGGGTGCACCGGACCAGCACCTTTCATCGCCGCCTGGATATCTTGCAGGTAGTGCGCCACGATAAACCGCACACCCTCGATAACAGGCAAAGCGAACTGCCCAACCGCTTCGCCATATTCTTCGAAATCATTATTGCCGAGCACCGCATACACCGGCGCAATCGTTTCCAGCTCATGCAGGATACCCGGCGTACCGATATCTCCTGCATGGATGAGATAGTCGCAATCAACCAGCGCCGCAAATGCAGCAGCAGGAAAACGCCCGTGCGTGTCGGAAATCACACCAACCGTTTTCACTAACGCGCTCGTCTCCTCCCCCACAGACCCTCCTCAAACCGCATCGTATCCATTGTCACCTAAACTCGCTTACCGAAAATCTCACTACCGATTGATCACTTCGATCTGCAGGCCTTCCATGACATCAAGGCACTTTTCATTTAATGAGGCATCAAACGATGCAGTACACGCAGCGTCAACGATGATGGGCACTTCGGG
>JAVWAI010000061.1:0-2909 GCA_036650075.1 Raoultibacter sp. | reverse complement strand
CGTAAGCGCGCGCGCCTGCGCCCCCTAAGATGAAGTACTGTTGCGCATATTGCATCCATCCCTTTTCGGCCTGGGCAATGCCAAATTCATAGAGGCCATGCACCAGCGGAATCGTGCGATACACCGTGGTATCGCCCCGCTTCTCGCGATAAAGAAGGCCTTTGTGCGACATGGATTCAAGGCGCATTTCAACCACGCGCACCGGGCGACCCAGAGCACTCGCCACCTCTTGTGCCGTATTAAAATCATTGGGAATATCAACGAACCACTGCGCTTCATCAGGGGTAAACAAGCTCATGATAATGGGGAATTCAATGCCTTCTTCGGTGGCAGGATACCCAATGCCCAGCTTCTCTATCTTTTGCGCCAAGTCAACATACACCTGAGGCACAAGATCGCCCGTTGCCGATACCTTATCACTCATTTTCGTTGCCATTACAACACCGCTCCCTTCTGGTTTTCCTCCATTTTTTCGGAAAGCCACGCAGCCCATTGCTCCATGCCTTCACCGGTTTTTGCCGAAACCTTAAATATTTTGATGGCGGGGTTAAGCTGTCGTGCCCCTTGGCAAAGCGCCTCAAAATCAAAATCGTCAAAAAGCTCTACCGCATCCCATTTGCTTACCACCAGCGCTTCACACACCTGAAACATCAGCGGATATTTGAATACCTTGTCATAGCCTTCAGGAACCGAAAGCAGCATGGTGCTCACGTGAGCCCCCGTATCGAATTCCGCAGGGCACACCAAGTTGCCCACATTTTCGATCACAAGAAGATCAGCTTTGGTGCCGATGCAGGCCAGCGCCTCTTCCACCATAGGGACATCTATGTGACAGCACCCTCCCGTGCGCAGCTGAACAGAATCGATGCCTGCCGCAACCATCTTTTCGGTATCGCAGGTCGAAGCAATATCCCCTTCTATCACACCCACGCTTACCTCTTGGGGCAGCCGCGTGAACGTATCCAGCAAAAAAGTTGTTTTTCCCGCTCCTGGGCTGCCCATAATGTTGAGCATGAACGTATTTTCTCCGCGCAAGCGAGCACGCAACTCGTCAGCTTCCTTGCGATTATCGGCCAAGACCGCTTCCTTCATGGCCACCACGCGGATGGTGCCTTCCTGTACTTCAGCCATCAGATAACTCCCATCTCGATAATAGTAAGTTCTGAACCCGAAACGATATCGACCGGTGCGTGAGGATGGAAGGGGCAATGAGGGCTTGTCCGTTCCTTCGCACCGAGTCGATCAGGCGCAAGAGATTCTTCTTTCAGTTGTGCAACCTGTTCTTCATCGAGGCACTTTATTTCGCCCGCATACAAATCGAACCCATAGACGCGAGAACACTGCCGGCAGGCATAGCGCAACGGCACCACCACCATCGTCACTTCCACGCCTTCAGCCACCGTTCCCTTGGAAAAGTAGTCGAAATAACGCTGCAACAGATCTTCGTGAATATCACGCACTTCGCCCACCTGCAAGACGATCGTCTTCACCTGCGTGGCATCCAATTCTTCGGCCTTTTTCGCCACCGCCTTGATGATGTCGGTGACGATACTCATCTCATGCATGACATCCTCCTTGCATCCTGTGGTGTCGCGCCCTTTTTGCCACCTTCACTCCCGCAACAATCCTGCCTAATCCTTCGCCTTGAAGAAGGCAAGTAAAAAGTCGTTGGCGCCGCGCAAACCTACGAAGGCCATCAGGGTCGAGCTAAAATCAATCACGCCGGTAGCATACAGAATGCCTGCCACGATAAGCCCTATGCCCGCGCCGAAGTTGACCAACCACGAAAGGCGGTTTTCCCACAGATTGTAGCCCACGATGAGCACACAGCCCGAAACGATCATAAGCCCTACCAGCAGGCACAAAGCAAGCGATCCACACGCCATTGACGCTATAACAACGGCGGAGGCAATCACAAATTCGATCATGCATAAAATGCGCGATTTCGGCAAATGATAGTTCAGCACGCTATTGGCAAAGCGGAAGAATACCGCAAAAATCAGAGCCCATCCCACGATTTGAAGGCTCAAAAATTCACCGCCCAACAGGGCCACACCCGCAGCCCCGGCCAGCAAAATCACGCCCGAAATCAGCAACAACCCTTCAAAACTGTTTTTCTTTTCCATCGTTTTTCCTCCCTTCGTCTTTCGCTTACTTGAAAATAGGATCTTCTGGTGACATGTTTTCATTGGTTAAATACTTGTTGGAGATATAGAGCGTGCCGTTGCAGAGTTTCCTTAAGCGGCTCATGTATCCCGTATTCATGACGCAGGTTGACCCAAACACAAACAAAACGAAGGGCAGCCATCCAAGCACAAAGGGTTTCCAGTGAGCGTGCAGGCGAACGCGCAGGCGGCTGTGCAATTCATCAAGTTCGCTCACTTCAAAGGTGTATGACCAGGCAACGGTGTCATAACACAGCTTCATGGGTGCTGCGCCATCGGGCTGCGTTGTGTCAACGCGAGTGTCGGAGCGAAACATCACCACGCGCTTGTCTTCGTCGATGGTGTCAACCCAATTGCCCATGACCAGGTTGATGCCCTTTGAAGATGCCTGATGCATCCACATAAAGTCGCCTTTTTCAAGCTGCGACCAATCGTCGCGCAAAAGGTAGCAGTTGTGAATCTTGAAGGTACATAGGCGCTCAAGCCAATCGTAGCTATACCAACCCGCGCGAGTTTGATTGGTTTGCTTGACGTAGCGCCACACTAAATCGGCCGGAGCGTTGAGGCTGCAGGCAAAATTGAGGGTGCGCGTGCGCTCGCCGCTCTTAAAGTAATCATCCCCCACCATCGGTCGCTTTCTTTCCCAGTTCGTCATGGGATAGCGCTGACCATGAGTGATGACAAACATCAAAACCAAGAACAAAAACAGCACGATACAGATAAAGATGAACCAACCCAAGTGCT
>JAVWAI010000060.1:0-3014 GCA_036650075.1 Raoultibacter sp. | reverse complement strand
CCGTCGCAGTAGGTGCTAACAGTAGCGCTCTTGAGTATCTTCGTGGCCATATGCTGAGCTCCTTGTCGCAAGCTGTCATCAATAGGAATACCGGCCGGCGTAGGAGATGCCGTTTCCTCTGTATTGCATTGCTCCCTCTGCAGCGAACGTCACGTCGATTCTCGTCCACGTATTTTGGCTGATGGTAACATACTTGCTTGTCCAGTGCCCATCAAGGTAGACCATATTCCAGGCGTGGTAGATATTGTCAGGAGAAACGTCGCCCGTAACAATCTTGCAGGCAATGCCTTGGCTGCGCAGCATGGCGGCGGTCAGTGATGCGTAATCGAAGCAGATACCCCGACCGCTTTTCAGGGTTTCGTCGGGATCAGGCACGTAGCCGTCGGGGACGGTTGTCGCCTTTTCGGTGTCGTAGGTGATGTTTTCTGCTATCCAGGTATAGATGTTTTTCAACGCCTCACCCTGGTTGGCGGCGGTGGCGCATAGCTCGTTGGCTTTTTGGACGCAAAGGCTTTCGGCGTTGTAGTTGCAAAAAACGTTCGGCCGCAGATAGGGCTCGAATTCTGAGGTGAGGCGGACTTCTTTTGTGGGTGATGGCGAAGAAAGTTCGACGTAGCGATTTCCCCCCGTGTTTTGCATGATCCTAAACGTGTAGGTGCCATCGCCCATGGTCAGAGGACAGATAAGCAGGGTGCCGTCGGAAGAAAGATCGTAGTCGTAGCTGCGATCGTTGCAGAGCACCTGAAACTTCAACCGATTGCTGCTGACTGCTGTAACGCCTACATATCCGCTTGCGATTGAGGAAGTGTCGATAAAAGCCTCGGAGGTATGCGCGGTTTTAGGGATGCTTATCGCCGCTGCCTGGTTGAAGGGGGCAAGAAGAGGAACGGATCGGGTGGGGGGTGCTCCGTCGGTTTTATCCGCAGCGTTTCCTGCTCGTAAAGAAGCGTCGCAACCGGCCAGCACAAGAAACGTCAACGAGGCACCCAGAAGCGCCAGCACCAAGCCGTGACGCAGCGTCGGCAAGAAAGTGCTTATACTGCAGGCAGAACGTCTCATGTAGATTCCTTTAGGGTTCTCAGAGCGAACGCGGCGCAGGTTGGTTGTAGTGCGGACGAAAGTGCTCGGCGCTGGTGCCGCAGGGTAAGCTGCATCAACCCCGGCTAAAGCTTTGACTTGGGGTGATTATACCCTTTCTTTTCGTGCTCGCGCGGCGGGTGTGCGCAGCAAGCACGCGACAAATGCCTTGCGAACGGTTAAGGTAGGCCCCCCAAAGGCTTGCAGGCAAAATTAACGTACAAAAGACAGCTCATAAGGTACCCTGGATTACCCTGTGAGTAGGTTTGCTTTTTTAAATCGACTCACTGCATGCATCACTTCTTCGAGCTAATGAGACAGCGTGCCAGCCCCTCATGACAAGAGTAGCTTTTAAGGGCTGCTCGTAAGAAGGAACTACAGGCTACAGAGTACATGTTTCTCACTGTTTGTTTCGTTCCGGCCGAAGGTATGGGTGATACGTATGTTGGAGAAGTTGCGCAATCTTAAAAACACGTTCGAAGGAAAGCTTCTTACCGTGGTGCTGTTTGTGGCGCTGGTGCTTTCGCTGAGCAGCCTTTTGGCGTATGCGGTGGGCGGTTCTGTGACCGAGAAGCCCGGCGCTGTCCAGACGGAGCAGATTGCTGTCGACGAGCAAATGCCACCTGCGGACGATTCGCCCGTGCTGCCGGTGAGCACGAACACTGTCGAAGTCAATGAAGCAAGCGTGGTCTTTGAAGCGGAAAACGCTTACGTATCCGTTCGTGATCAGGTGATTTCCGGCAAGGCGCTGACGGTGCTGTCCCGAAAAGAGATTCAATTCACAGCGACAGCTAACGCCGGATACGCAATAGAATCTGTCACCGCTCAAAACAAGGCTCAGGCGATCGTGCCCGTTGTCGCCGTAGGGGGGACCTTCTCTATTGCGGCAGAGTTTGTCGATAGCACCTTGGTGGTTTCGGTGAAGGCTGTCGCTGTTCCCGATCAGAAAGTGCCCGGAGTTGCAACGACGCCTCTTGAAGAGCCAAAAAAAGATGTGCTCCAGGGAGAAAATGCTGCAAACGAAAATCAGACCATCTATACGGTGACCTTCACGGTAGAGGGCAGTGCGATTCGAACCGAAAAAGTTGTGGATGGCGGGACGTGCGCTGAGCCTCTTAATCCTGATGTTCCAGCGGGTAAGGTATCTTTTCTCGGGTGGTATCAAAAAATGGGAGGATCGGTGGTGGCTTCTGAACGTTTTGATTTTGCCGCCCCTATTCACTCGAATACCGAACTTGTGGCAAAGTTTAGCGACAAGTGGGCCGTTTTGTTTACGGATGCCGGCGGCAAAGTAATTCAGACCCAGGAGATTGCGAACAACGAGACTGCTCAAAGTATCGGTGCAATTCCTCCCCCCGCCGGTCAGCTGTTTGATGCTTGGTACTTGAACGGGGAACCCTACGATTTCGCGATGCCGGTAACGAGCAATCTTACGTTGACGCCTCATTTCGCAACGTCACACTATGTCTATTTCGTCTCGAAGGGCTCTGCGGTTGACCCTCAGCTTATCAAAGACGGTCAAAAAGCCACCGTTCCACCCCAGCCTTCGCGTGAGGGGTATGACTTCCGGTATTGGTCGGCAACCGAAGGCGGGGCTGCCTTCGCCTTTGAAACTGAGGCCATCACTGCCGACACGGTGCTCTATGGCGTGTGGGAGGGCAAAACGGTTCAGTACACGGTGGTGTATAACTTTGAAAAACCCAATATTTTGGGTGATGCGGGGACTGTTTCGGAAAACTATCAGTTCAGCAGCCAACAAACGAAAAGCGCACCAGCGGGATCGACGGTGTCTGCCGATACCTTGAATCAAGGGGGAAATCTTTCTCCGAGCACGGCGAGTGATTTGTATAAGTACGGTTATTATGCTTTTGGTAACGACACGGTCATTTCCGGCAATGGCGACACCGTTTTAAACGTTTATTACAAACGCACCGTTT
>JAVWAI010000059.1:2855-3093 GCA_036650075.1 Raoultibacter sp. | reverse complement strand
CGACAGCAGCAACAACCGATCCAGCAAAACGAGGTGACAAAATCTCAGAACGCGCATAGGCGTCTTCTTGGAATTGCATATACAGTTTTTCTCCTTAGGGAAATCAGAACGGCGACATCAAAAGCGCTTCTCTATCCTAACAGCCCCTCGGGACCACCCATGAAACAACCACACCATCAGGCGCGGAGCAACACAGCAAAGGAGAAAACAAAACACAACACCCCCGCGTCGTGACGGG
>JAVWAI010000059.1:0-2838 GCA_036650075.1 Raoultibacter sp. | reverse complement strand
ACGTTGCTCCGGGTGGTAGGGTTACGTGGGGTTGGCGGGCCTCGCCGCCCCCCCCAACGCGCCGTCAGGTTGTGGCGGCTAGCCGGCCGCCACAACGCCGTCAGGTTAGGAGCGGGGCGAGGCTCCAGTAGCCCCGCAAACCTTCTTCACCAGACGCTCGTGCGCCTTTTCGACTTCTTCGCTCGTCAGCGTGCGATCTGCCGCCCGATAGGTGAGCGCATAAGCCGCAGACTTCTTTCCCGCACCCAAGCGCTCCTCATCGCGATAGATATCGAACAAGCGCACGTCTTCGAGCAGCTTGCCACCCGCAGAAGTCATGCACTGCACGAGGCGCTCGTGCGTTACGTCTTCATCAACCACGAAGGCCACGTCAATCGACACCGCCGGATATGCGGGCACATCGACGTAATCGCGCGAAGGTTTCGCTGCCTTCACGAGCGCAGAAAGTTCCAGCTCGAATGCCACCACAGGGGCGCTCGCCTCGTAAGCATCCACCGCAAGCGGATGAAGCTCTCCCACCCAACCGAGCACCGTGCCACCGGAGAGCACCTCGGCCGCACGACCCGGCTGCAAATGCGGGGCTTCCTCAGCGGAAATCGCTTTGAAACGCAGTTTCGGAATAGCCAGTTCCCGCACGAGGTTTTCAACCGCACCCTTGCCATCGAAAAAGTCAAACTCGATCGAAGCGTTGTTCCAGCCGGGCTGATTCATGCAACCCGCTATAACCGCCGCAAGCTTCTGCTTTTCCTTTGGCTGTTTTTTGCCTTCGTGAGCATGGAACGTCGAACCGATTTCATAGAGCTGGATGTTCTTCACGCCGCGTGCCTGATTGTGAGCAACGCTGCGCAACAGGCCAGGAACGATACTGCGACGCATGACGGATTGATCGGCGTTCATGGGATTGAGCAGCTCAACGGCTTGACCCAGCCCTTCCGTGCTCATGCGCAGGGAATCAAGCTCGCCCGGTTCGGCGAACGAGTAGTTCATCGTTTCGTTGAGGCCGCAAGCGCGAAGTGCCGCGTGAATCTTGTCGATGACGTGTTCCTCTTCGCTGCGCGTACCGACACGACCACGACCGCCGGGAAGCGTCGAGGTGATCTTGTCCATACCGTAGAGGCGCAGAACTTCCTCATATAGGTCGATTTCGCGTTCAAGATCGGGACGGAATGTCGGCACCACCACGCCGAGCACACCCTCGCCGCCTTCGGAGATTTCGCATCCCAAACGAGAAAGGATGTCCTCGATTTCGGCGCGGGCAATAGCAGCACCCATCATGGCGTTAAAGCGTTCGATACGAAACGAAAGCACAGTCGGTTCGCTCTTGGTCGGCCACACGTCGATCATGCCACAACACACCTGGCCGCCGGAGACCTCAGCAATCAAAGCTGCCGCCATTTCGGCGTTAAATTCAAGGGGGTTGTCGTCGACGCCGCGTTCGTAGCGGATCGACGATTCGCTGATAAGGCCCAGGTTACGGCTGGTTCTGCTGGTGTGCGCCGAGCTGAATACGGCGGCCTCAAGCAACACTGTCGTTGTTTCTTCTGTCACTTCGGTTTCGAGACCGCCCATAACGCCCGCCAGGGCAATCGGTCGCTGAGGAGTAGCAATCACGGTCATGTCGCTTTTTAAAACGCGCTCCTCGCCGTCGAGCGTTGTAAACTTCTCGCCCTCTTCAGCGGGACGGACGATGATATTCGCACGGCCGTTTTCCAAATCGAGCTTATCGAAATCGAAGGCGTGGAGCGGCTGCCCGAGCAAGAACAGGATATAGTTGGTCGCATCGACGATATTATTGATAGAACGCGCGCCTGCTGCCTGAATGCGCTCGACGAGCCAGTCGGGGCTGGGGCCGACCTTGACATTCTTGATGACGCGAGCGGTATAGCGCGAACAACGATCTTCGCCCTCGATGGTCACAGCCGCATGCTCGCTGGCCGCATCGTCGATTTCGGACAAATCATAGCCTGGGTACGTCACGGGCTCGCGCAACATAGCGCCCATTTCGCGCGCCATGCCTACCATGGAAAGACAATCGGGTCGATTCGGAGTAATTTCCAGATCAAGCACCGTATCGGAAAGCTTCATATAGTCGGCAAACGGAACCCCGACCGGTGCGTCGGTGGACAGAATCCAAATACCATCGCTTTCGGTACCTAAGCCCAATTCGCGAGAAGAGCAGTTCATGCCGCAGCTGGCAACTCCGCGCAATTTCGACTTTTTGATCTTCGTGCCGTCAGGCATAACCGCCCCCACCATCGCCACGGGAATCTTGTCGCCCGCGTCGAAGTTTTGCGCACCGCATACGATTTGTAGCGCTTCAGGGTTGCCGGCCTCGTCGGTGTTCGCACCACCGACATCGACCTTGCACACCCACATATGATCGGAGTCTGGATGGACGCCTCGTTCGGCAATCTGGCCCACCACGATATGGTCGTAGGCTTCCCCTAAGGTATTGACCGCCTCGACACCGGTACCCGTTAAATCACACAGATCGCAGAGTGCCTTGATATCACCCGGCACCTGCACATACTCATTCAACCATTTCAGAGAGACTAACATAGGTTCACTTTCTTCCTAGAATTGACGGAGGAAACGCATGTCGCCTTCGACAAGCATCCGCAGGTCGGGCACGTTGTATTTCAAGCATGCCACGCGTTCGACGCCAACGCCGAAAGCGAAGCCGGAATAAACTTCGGGGTCAATGTTTGCGTATCCGAAAACATTCGGATCCACCATGCCGCAACCGAGAATTTCAAGCCAACCGGTACCCTTGCAGAAGCGGCACCCCTCGCCGTGGCAAATGCCGCAGGAAACATCGACTTCAGCAGAAGGCTCGGT
>JAVWAI010000058.1:0-3148 GCA_036650075.1 Raoultibacter sp. | reverse complement strand
AAGGTTCATTCGCTGTCCTGTTAACTGCGAGAACGTCCTGCAGCATCGAGGTGTTCGGCTGACATTGCAATTCAACCTTTTCGAGCATCTTCTAGCGCTTGTTGTACAATAGACGATAGGGATAACAGTACGCGCCAAGCGCATTAAAGCGCAATGAAATCCTGGATATTTCACGGTAATGAGCAGCGGTAATACCCACAATTCAAAGGAGGCAGCAATGACGGATGAAGAACTGAGTGGTCGCATTGATGATTACATTGAGAAGAACTGGGAAGCGATCATCGGAGATATCGATTCGTTGGTTCATATCGAAAGTACGGAAGATATGGCGCACGCAGCCGATGGCGAACCTTATGGGCCTGGTCCCGCAAAAGCTTTGAGTGCGGCGCTTGATTTAGCTGCGGGCATGGGATTCGATGCCCATAATTGCGAGGGTCATATCGGCTATGCCGATTTCCCCGGTGAGACTGAAGTGCAAATCGGTATCATCGGACACATGGATGTAGTGCCGGCGGGCACTGGATGGACGGTGGAGCCGTTCCAGGTTAGTCGCAAGGAAGGTTACCTAATAGGCCGTGGTGTGCTCGACGACAAGGGTCCTTCTGTGGTGGCTTTGCACGCGATGAAGTTCTGGAAGGATCAGGGCGTTACCTTCCCCTATACCATTCGTTTCATCTTTGGCGCAAACGAAGAAAGTGGTATGCGCGATGTGACGTATTACCGTGAACATTTTGCTGATCCGGCATTTCTGTTCACCCCTGATGCCGATTTCCCCGTGTGCTATGGCGAAAAGGGCGGCTATGATGGACATTGGACCAGCAAGCCAATCACTGCCGGTGTGATTGTCGAGCTTGAGGGCGGTACGGCAACCAACGCAGTCCCCGGCTTGGCTCACGCACTCGTGCGCGCTGATGCGTCCCAATTGACTGCAACCGACGCTATCAAGGTTGAGGCCGAAGGAGACAAGGTGCGTCTTTCGGCTACGGGCAAGGGCGGTCACGCATCGCGTCCTGAAGGCACGATCAATGCGATTGGCCTTCTCGTTGATTACCTGCTTGAGCATGATCTTTGCAACGCCGACGAACGCGCTTTCCTTGCATTGACCACGAAACTGTTCGTTGATTATTACGGTAGCGGGATGGGCGTGGATTCCGAAGACGAACATTTTGGAAAACTGACGGCCATTGGGGGTACGGTGCACCTGGAAGATGGCCGCTTAACTCAGACCATTGACATTCGTTTCCCCACTTCGATTACCTCTGCGCAGATTACGGAGCGCCTGAGCGCTTTGGGCGACACTGTCGGTGCTGAATTTGGAAACACGCTGCTTATGGAGCCTTTCTTGGTTAAGCCTGATTCGCCGATGATTCAGGCCCTCCTGAATGCCTACAATGAAGCGACCGGGGAACACGCCAAGCCGTTTACGATGGGTGGTGGTACGTATGCGCGCGAATTTACTTCAGGGGCCAGCTTCGGCCCCAATCGTGCCTGGGTCAAAACTCCTGACTGGGTTGGCACGGAGCATGGTCCCGACGAAGGTATCAGCGAAGAACTGCTCAAGAGCGCTCTTAAGATTTATGCGTTGACCATCAATGAACTGATGAAGCTCAAGTACTAGTTTTGAAAAAATCAACGGAAGCGGTCTGTTTTGAACGTGAAGCAGGCCGCTTTCTTAAAAGCAAAGCTTGAAGTTTGCTTGCGGTGACAGCTGAAGGAGAAGATAGATGGATTCGCTTTCGAAACCATCCGTGGTGCAGAATTCTCGTAAAACTCTTCCCACCCTGGCGCGGGAGTGCGGGGGCGGGGGGCGTATTGTGCTTGAGGGCTTGGCAAATACGCGCGATCTGGGCGGTATCGAAACAGCGGATGGACGGTGTGTCAAGAGCCATCGCTTGATACGATCGGGGGCACTGACGAAGGCGACAAAATCCGACCTCCAGGTGCTGCTCGGCGAATATCGCGTAAAGAAGGTCATTGATTTTCGAACGCGAGAGGAACAGATAGAGAGCCCTGATCCCCGAAAATCGATGGTTGGCGTTTCCTTTGTCGGTATTCCTATTTTTGACGCCCGCTCGATTGGAATCACCCGTGAGCGGGGAATCAAGGGATTCTTGGAGGCTTTGGTAGAGCTTAAGCAAGATCCGGCAGCGTTGATGACTGAAGCCTATTCGGCCATCCTAATGGAAGAAAAGTGCCGACAGGGATATGCTCGGTTTTTTGACGAGCTGTTGGCTCTCGGAGAAAATGCGGTCTTGTGGCACTGTTCTGCGGGAAAGGACCGGGCGGGGCTGGCTACGGTACTGGTGCTTTCCGCTCTCGGAACATCTCGGGATGTTATCGTGGCCGATTATCTTGAAACGAATCACTATTTGCGGGCAAGTACCGAGTCGATTGAGCGGCTCTTGGATGCCTATCCCATCCCCGACGAAGTTAAAGCGAGTTTTCGGGTCTTGAATTCGACCGACGTGCGATTTCTGGATGCTGCCTTGGCGCCGGTCGAGAAGGCGTACGGGGGCTTATCGGAGTACCTGAGAGAGGCCTTGGGTGTTACCGACGAGAAAAAGGAAGCGCTGCGTCAGCGCTATCTCATGAAGGTTCGGTAGAGAATGATTACCTTTTGCGTTGCAGCGCACGGGAAGTTTCGCTATACTACGTAACCGCGCTTCTTTTAGGGGCGTTTCGCCAACGTGGCTCAGCTGGTAGAGCAACGCACTCGTAATGCGTAGGTCAGCGGTTCGAATCCGCTCGTTGGCTCCATGAATGTTGCAGGTCAGCCAGGGAAACTTGGCTGGCCTGTTTTGTTTTTAGTCTTGCAATCCGAAATTACACTTTATGTGGGCCTGATTATCGTCTTATAAAATTCTGGATATTACGCCTGAAGCCTGCTATTTTGATTGCATAAATATGCGTTTGAGTTAAGCGTGCGGGGTTAACGGTTTAACTAAAAGTCAAGAATCGGGAGGTTTTCATGGATGTAAATGTGACGATTGGAGCCATATTGACACTCCCTGAGCTTAGGGAGTGTCGCTTGCTCTGTGACGAGGTTTCCTGTTTTCAAACGGCGGAATCAGTTACTATTATGGACAACCCTGATATTCTCGATTGGATGTCTGATTATGAAATCCTTTTATCGAACGGTTCGTCACTT
>JAVWAI010000057.1:0-3411 GCA_036650075.1 Raoultibacter sp. | reverse complement strand
AGAGGCGGCCTTGGCAACGACGGAAATCACTGCGTCCAAGCTTCCTGGCTCTGTCGCTGTAATGCAAAC
Source organism: Raoultibacter sp. (assembly GCA_036650075.1). Classification (GTDB taxonomy): domain Bacteria; phylum Actinomycetota; class Coriobacteriia; order Coriobacteriales; family Eggerthellaceae; genus JAVWGW01. The sequence goes on along the minus strand of JAVWAI010000057.1, from coordinate 3,342 downwards.
ACTGACAGGATCATCTATTCCTGCTTCATCGGCTGCAGCTTGAATTACGGTCGCATAGTTAAGAAGAACTTTGGTGAATGTATTGATATCGACTTGATGGGATTGACCGTCAAACTTTATTGTTACTTTCGTTTCGGCCATAAATTTCATCTCCAACAAATAAGTTAACGGAAGGCAGGGTGTATTCTGCCAGGGCTGTGCGCAAGCTCAAAAACGGCAAATGGATAGCCGATGTTGTGGTTGGTCTGAAATGGGACGCCAGCGTGCATTACCCTTGCCGATTTTCTTGAAGAGGTATATTGGCCGCAGAAAACAAAGATGCGCATGAACACAAGGCGCGGTTACGAACGCGATATCAAGCTACGTCTATTACCTGCGTTTGGCAACAGGGATATCGATTAGATAAATCGCTTGGCAATACAGCGAATGATATCAGCATGCCCAACGCGCACTGGCCACTCCTTGAGTTCGTTGCTGCGAATTACTCAGGTGAATTGGGCGCGCAGCATTTTGTGCCGGCCAAATTCGACAATCCGGGCGAATGGGCCGGAATCAGTTCCTGGCAGTTTCGAGTGACATCTCTCAGTGAGGTGCAAAAGCCTGAAATTTTTCCAGCAGGGCAATCGGCTTGTAGTTCTGCTTCGATTCACGCAGGCCCGGTAGCCCCAAATCTTCTTCGAGATTGAGGAATTCAGCCTTATCGACGCAGCGTTTCGCCAGTTCCTGCAAAACAGCACGCCAGACAAATTGATAGTTCAGGTTCCCTTTAAGCACTAAAACATCGAAGGCACCTCCGGGAAGAAGGTTGCCGTAAGCATAGCCGGCAACGCCTTTTCCCACATACAAGATGATGCCTTCAAGATCGAGGCTTGCGAAGTGGTGCGCATCGAGCATGATTTTGCGATGTTCTGATTCAAGGGGGTGCAAGGGCGAATCGCGGTGTTCGTTGTTTTTAAGCCATTCATGCTGAAAGGTCAGCACGTCGGTAAGATTTTCGGTGTCGATGGGTTTCACGGAGACGTTTTCGCCATAGAGCTGGAAAAACTTGCGCGCCTCGCGACGTTTTTTGGACAGTCGTGGGCCTGCGTAGCTGGCAATCGTCTCGGTTCGGTAGAGGTACTCGGCGTAATTCGGATCTTCCTTGAACGTCAGAAGACAAGGGCTTGTTTGTTCAAGCTGCAGCTTTTCCTCGGGCGTTACGCCGACGATGCGAAAACCTGCGCCTTCCTGTGTCGCGAACCGTATAAGGGATTCAGTGTCGCGCACCAGGTCGTGGGTTCCCAGGGGCAGATAGTAGGCGTATTCTCCGGGAAAGCGATTTTCTTGGCGCAGATACAACAGGTCGTCTTCGATGCAGAAGCGTGTGCCGTACTTTTCCTGCAACGAATAGAGGTTGGCGAAGCCAAGCGCCGAATCGTTGCGCCGTAAAGGGCACAAAAGCGCTTCGATGATCTTTTTATCGGAAAGTTGTATCGGTTGGAAATTCATTGTAGTCTCTCATCTTGGTGCCAGTTGGTTCACGCGGCGATCGTCATGGTAGCACGAACGTTCAAAAGGGGTGTTCGATGTTCGTAATACGCACGGTGAAACAAGAAGATATTCAAGAAATAATCGCGCTCTGCGAAGCGTCCGCCATGGATATTCCGAAAGACTACGACCACGTTTTTGTCGCAGAGGAAAGGGAAGGGGTGTCGCCGGAAAACGGGCACCTTGCCGCCACCTCCTCTTCAGTGGTGGGGTTCGTGCGTATTCAGGTGATCGATAAGGTCGCATACGTGAGCCCGGTCATTGTTTCTGCCGCCCACCGCAGACAAGGTATCGGGTGTCGCTTGATGCGGCGGGTTATGGCCGAAGCCGATGACGTGCGTTTCGTCGCCCGTGGGCATGCCGTCGACTTTTATCGAGAGCTCGGGTTCGTGCCTGTTGCCTGGGATGCTCTTGCGCCGGAGATGACGCAGGATTGCGAGACCTGCGAGGTGCGGGCAAGCTGCCAACCGCTGCCGATGGCGTGGCGTAGGGGCTGCATCTGAGCCCCGTAGCGTTGCCTGCTATCCTTCGCGCGGGGGGAAACTGAAGGTGACCCGTCCGGTCTTGGGGTCCAACACAAGCGCCGCATCGAACTTCTCGCCTTTTTTGCTGACAAAACCTTTGTACACGGGAGTTTTTCCCTTCAGCACGAGGGTTCCCAGTTGCTTTTTGGTCAGTTGTTTCTGAGCAATCTTGCTCCAGATGGTGTAGCGGCATTTGGTGAAGGGGTAGGAAGCGCAACCGACTCCTGCCGTGGTGAAGCGCAGGGGCGAACCGCAGAGCGGGCAAACCGCCCCTTCCAGTTCGGGGTCGGGTTCCTTCAGATTGACGATCACCGCATTCGAGCTTTTAACTTCCGCACACCAGCTGCGTGTCTGGTTTTCAATATCTCCCACGAAACTATCCAGATCTTCCTCGCCATTTTCGATAGCCTTGAGTCGCTGTTCCCAGCGCGCGGTCAGCGAAGCGCTTTTCAGGTCGTCGACCGGCAACGTTTTGATGACCTGGATACCGAAGGGGGTGGCGTGGATCTGCTTTTTCTTGCGCTCGATAAAACCGCGGGCGACCAGCGTTTCGATGATGCCGGCGCGGGTGGCATCCGTCCCGATGCCCATGTGGCGGGGGTCGGAGAGGATTTCTTTGTAGTCGTCATCGTCGAGCGATTTACCCGCCGCCTTCATGCTCGAGACCAGCGTTTCGTCAGTGAAGCGTTTGGGCGGCGTGGTCTCGGTCTTTTTCACCTCGAACGTGGCAGGATAGATTGCCCCCGCATCGATGGCCGGCAGCGTGTCCTTTTCGCGCTTGGGCATCGCGTCGACGGCCCACCAGCCCTTGCTGCGGATGATGATGCCCTTCGCGATGAAGCGTTCGGGTTGGCCTGCATCATTGACGATGGTTGCTCCGGAAGCGAGCGCTCCTTGACGCACGAGGGCGCATTCCGGTGTGGCAATCACGGTGTGGGTTGCGGTCGTTTCCTCGGTGATGGCGGGTGGATAATACAGCCTGATGAGGGATTTGGCAATCAAGTCGTAGAGGTCGACGGCGGCGGCCGATACGCCTTGGGGGATCTTGCCGGTCGGAACGATGGCGAAGTGAGATTCTACTTTTTTGTCGTCGCAGGTACTGGCGGGAAAATTATCTATTGAAGCTGCGGCGACGAAACGTTTATAGCGCTCGCAGCGGCCCAGAATCTCGAGCACCTTGTGGACGGTAGGCGCCATATCGCTTGTAAGATACTGGCTCGACGTACGCGGATAGGTGATGAAGCCCTTTTCGTAGAGCTCCTGCGAAAAATCGAGTGTCTGTTGAGCGGTG
>JAVWAI010000056.1:0-3578 GCA_036650075.1 Raoultibacter sp. | reverse complement strand
CATCACGGACATCTCGGTGAAATCATTCACTAAATATCTGATCATCCGCATGCGCGGCGTACCGTCACTCGACTCCACCGGCATGAACGCACTGGAAGATCTCTACGCCTATTGCCGCGAAAGCGGTGTCAGCCTCATCTTTTCCCACGCCAACGACCAGCCGATGAAAACCATGCAACGCGCAGGCTTCGTTACCTTGGTCGGCGAAGATCATTTCCGTGCCAACATCGACGATGCCATAGCCTACGCACGTCAACTGCTGGATGAAGAAGCAGAATCGCTACGAGAGCCCCAAACGAAGAATGTCTCGTAGCTTTCTTTCGCCGTACGCCGCTAAAAAAGACACATTCTTTAAAAACTCAACGTCCTTTGTGCGCTTCGGAGAGATTACCTGTCCCTTTCACCGAGTCGTGCCAGCCGATTAAATCGGGTGCCTTACTATTGGTAGCTTCAAGCTATCAATTAAAACACGTACCAAAGGAGGATGGACTATGGCGAAAAAAGGGTTCTGGAATATGTTCCGGGCGCTTGGAACCGCATCTATCCCTCATCATAAGGATACGGCCGAACTGGTAACTTCATTCATGCCGCTTCCCCACGAAATCGTCTTACCCATGCAGCAGCACATCGGCGCAACGTGCGAACCGGTGGTGAAAAAGGGTGATGTCGTTGGCGTGGGCAGCCTTATCGGGCACACGCCAAAGGCTTTGAGTGCCGATATCTTTTCGGGGGTTTCGGGAACCGTGGCTGAAGTGCGCCCGGTGTTCTATTCGACGGGAAAAACCGACACCGCGGTGGTGATTACATCCGACGGGCAACAAACCCTCGCCGACACCGTCAAGCCGCCCCAGTGCTCGAATCGGGAAGAATTCCTCGCAGCAATCAAGCGCAGCGGATTAGTGGGGCTGGGCGGCGCTGGATTTCCGACCGACATCAAACTGATGCCTCCCAATTTGGACGAAATCGACACGCTGCTGGTCAACGGCACCGAATGTGAGCCATACCTGACCACCGACTATCGAGAAATCATGGAACACGGCGAAAGCGTGCTCGCAGGGATTCGCACCTGCCTTACCTTTCTCGGGGTCCCCCGGGCAATCCTTTGCATCGAAGACAACAAGCCGCGCGCTATCGCCCACATGGAAAACCTCACCGCCGGCGACCCGGCGATCTCGGTGCGATCGCTGCGTAGCCAATATCCGCAAGGCGCCGAAAACTTGCTGGTATACAACGTGACGGGACGCACCGTTTTGCGCGGACTGCGCCAGACCGATGTGGGGGTTATGCTCTTCAACGTGACAACCATGTCGATGATCGGAAAATTCTTTGTCGACGGCATGCCCTTGACACGCCGTCGCCTCACAGTTGCAGGTGACGCCATCGCTCACCCCCAAAATCTCGAAGTGGTTATCGGAACCCGCATAGGAGAAATCATTGATTTTTGCGGTCTAGCTAAAGAGCCTCGAGAAATCGTCGTCGGCGGCCCTATGATGGGCAACGCCCAGATTGATATCGATTATCCGGTTGTGCGGCAAAACAACAGCCTCCTTGTCTTTAGCAGGGATGTTCCCGCCGAAGACGAACCAACCAGCTGCATTCGGTGCGGACGCTGCACCAACACATGCCCCATGCACCTGGCCCCCATAGACATCCAGCGAGCCTACCTGCTCAAAGACATCGAAAAGCTGGATTATCTTGCCGCTGATTTATGCATGGGCTGCGGCGTATGCTCATATGTATGTCCTGCAAAAAGACCGCTGGCGCAAACAGGCAAGCTCGCGCGCGATTTGATGCGCAGCGAACTGGCAAAAAGGAGGTCATAGATGCAAAAGACCGATTCTTTGCTGCTCTCAACAGCACCCCACATCGTCGATACCTCATCAACCCCGACAATCATGCGCAACGTGGTTATCGCGCTCGTGCCGACCCTTATCGCTTCCGCTGTTTTGTTCGGATGGCGGGCAATGGCGGTAGTGGCGGCATGCGTGCTGTCGTGCATCGTGTTCGAATACGCATGGTGCGCCTTGCGCAAGCAGCCTCAAACAACGGGAGATTTTTCGGCAGTGGTAACCGGATTGCTCCTTGCCTTCAACCTGCCTTCGACCCTTCCCTTGTACATGCCGGTTATCGGATCGTTCGTTGCCATCATTATAGTGAAAGAACTGTTCGGAGGGCTCGGCCACAATTTCGCCAATCCAGCTGTCGTTGCCCGGATCGTCTTGTCGGTATCGTTCACCTCTGCCATGACGAACTTTGCAGCCCCCCAACTTCTTCCCACCCTTGACGCCGTCACCTCGGCAACACCTTTGGCACCCGGAGCTGAAGCCGTCCCTCTTTTCAACTTGTTCTTCGGTATGCACGCCGGCGCTTTGGGAGAAACCTGCGCGTTTACCCTTTTGCTCGGGTTTGCCTGGCTGGTCATCACTCGCACCATCTCACCTGCGATTCCCGTCGTATACCTTGCCACCGTCGCTGCGCTCAGCGCCCTGTTCGGCCATGATATCCTCGGTCAGATTTTCTCGGGAGGGCTGCTGCTCGGCGCGATCTTCATGGCGACCGATTACGTGACCTCGCCCACCACACTGAAAGGTAAGATCATTTTTGCCGTAGGGCTTGGCCTCATCACCTGCCTTATCCGATTCTGGGGCAACATGAATGAGGGAGTTGCCTATGCAATCCTGCTCATGAATCTGCTTGTTCCCTATATCAATTCATTGACGCGCACGCTGCCCTTGGGTGCCGAAAGAAAATGCTGGGGGAAGAAGGGAGAAGCGAAATGACCGCGCACGAATCAACCTTTTGGAAGACCACGGCCAAACCCGTAGTGGTGCTTGTGGTCATCTGCATCGTAGTAGGGCTTTTGCTAGGCACAACCAACGCCTTCACCCTGCCGGTGATCACCGCAAACCGAGAAGCGACGGCGCGGGCGCTCTATGCATCACTCATTCCCGAAGCGCGTGACTTCACGCCGCTCGCCTGCGAAGTACCCGGCGTGAGCATATGCATGCGCGCCGAAGATGAGGCAGGCTATGTCGTTGTAGCCGCCTCGAAGGGATACGCGGGGCCCGTACCCGTTGCAGTCGCCTTTGGCGCCGACGGGTCGATCAGGCGTGTGAGTGTGATGGAAAACAAAGAGACCCCTGGTCTCGGCACGAATATTTCAGAAGAATCCTTCACCGCACAGTTCAATGCCCGTCCCGCCCTCCCCCTCGCCGCAGAAGACATCGACACCATAACCGGAGCCACGATATCTTCGAAAGCAGCGCTCGCGGCAATCAACGAAGCCACCCAAGCGTACCGTACAATCACACAACCGAATGCGACGGCAACTAGCGCCGCGAAGAAGGGAGGGGATATCTCGTGAGCGAAAAATCACCTTCCATAGCGCTATTCACCAAAGGACTTCTTGAAGAAAATCCTACGCTTCGCCAGATGCTGGGTCTGTGTCCCACGCTAGCAATCACCACCTTGGCGACCAATGGGTTGGGCATGGGGATCGCCACAACCTTCGTGCTGGTCTGTTCAGAAATTGTGATTTCCCTTCTGCGCAACATCATTCCCGACACGGTGCGCTTACC
>JAVWAI010000055.1:0-3582 GCA_036650075.1 Raoultibacter sp. | reverse complement strand
GTTCCGGGCGCAAGATATTCTCGGCCGCATCGGAGGGGACGAATTCGTCGTCTTCATGAAAAACGTCCGTACCGAAAAAGCTGCCTTCAAAAAAGCACGGGAACTATGCGACACGCTCATCGAAACCTATCGAGATAGCGATACCGAATGTAAGCTCACCGCAAGCGTCGGCATCGCTTTTTCAGGTCGACATGGCACGACCTACGACGAGTTGTATCGCCATTCCGACACCGCCCTCTACAACGCGAAAGAACAGGGCCGAAATCAGTTTTCCCTCTATCACGAAACCATGAAGAGAGGCACCACTGCCGTTCGGGAAATAGACACGCGGCAAATTCACGAAACCGGCACCTTCGACAACAACACGAGCGAATATATTTCCCGAATTCTCTACGAATCCGCCGACAAACGACAGGCCATCGCTTCCGTACTCGAGCTGATGGGTAAACACTACCACGTCAGCCGTGCCTACGTTTTTGAAAACTCAGAAGACGGCTCCTGTCTTTGCAATACGTTTGAATGGTGCAACAAAAACATTGCGTCACGATTGGACGCCTTCAAGAAAATACCCTACAGCGAACTTGGTGACTATGCCGCTTATTTTGGAGACGAAGGCGTCTTCTACCTCCACGATTGCCGCACCGCCGCAGAGCCCCTTAAAACATTATTCCAACGCTTCAGCACCAAAAGTCTCGTACAATTTCCCCTTGTCAAAAGCGGAAAGTTTGCGGGCTTTATCGGGTTCGACGAATGCACAAGATTTCGTACCCCTCAAGATCGAGAATTCAACGATTATCGTAGTTTCGCGCACATCCTCGGTATCTTCATTACCGAAATGCGCGCCCTCGAACGCGCAGAGACAGCGAAAGACGCAGCCTTCTCCATCGTAAACAGCCTCGATTCATACGCCTACGTCTGCGATCCGGAGACGTACGAGCTGCTTTTCATCAACGATAAGACGCGCCAACGCATACCTTTTGCACAGGTGGGAAAGGTATGCTATAACGCGCTCCAAGAATATGACGAGCCGTGTCGCCTGTGCCCCATGAAAACGTTGCGAGAAACCGGCACCGAAATTTATTCCGACACCCATTACAACGAATACCTCGGCCTCACCATTAAGACCACCGCTTCGTGGATCAACTGGCTCAACAACACGAAAGCATGTTTCATCAATGTCATCGATGCCGCAGAGCTGCAACACAACGAAAAGGAAGCCTAAGTGCTACACCCAACCCCTTCCTTAAGAGAGCTCGTTGAGAAAATTGACCCGACAATCTGCTATTCACCTGGTACAATTGAACGAGCTTCAATGACCTGGGTGGTTATTTATTATTTATTGAAGAACTTTGATACTGGGCACTGGAAGACTTAGGGACGTGAAGTGTATGCAGAGACAATTTGATTCAGCCTCCTCGCCCGAATCAATGCTGCTTGAAACCATCAGCCAAAACGCTACGGCCGGCGTCAAGCTCTGCGAGTGCACCGATAGCTGCCAGATGCTCTACGCCAACGAAGGCCTTGCTGAACTCACCGGATACTCACGCGACCAGCTGGTAGGATCAAGCTACGAGCTTTTCATCGATCCCGAAGAAAAAGATGGCATCATTCGCGAAATCAAAGCACAGAACAAAGCGAGTGGCCATTTTAGGGTAACCTATCAACTCAATAAGAAAAATGGAACCCGCATCTGGGTTCTGGACAGCGGCATAATCAAACCCAATCGTGATGGCACTGCGATTATCCAGAGCATCATGATAGATATCAGTGAGCAGAAAAGGATTGAAACCGCTCTCGAAGTGAGCCAGCTTCAGTACGAAGCGGCTCTCAGCTATTCAGATGTAACCATGTTTGAATACAACGTCAAAACAAAGAAGATTCTCACGCAGTCGAGCGATTTTGACACCTACGGCATGCCTGGCGTGCTGGAGGGCGGCGTCGAAGACGTTATCAATTCGGGAATCATCGCTCAACGAAGCAAAGATGACCTTCGCAACTTATACCGCGCCATCGACGAGGGTGCGCCTTCCGCCTCAACCGTGGTTTATGCCAACGATGTCGACGGCAACGAGCGAACCCTCCAGCTTCAGATGATCGGCATGCTCGACGAAAACGGCGTTGCTTCTTACGCCATCGGAGTTCGCAAAGACATCACGGAAGCCGTGCAGTTGCACAAGGAAAAGGAATACAGCAGCCAGCTTGCCGAAGAGCACGATTTTGTCTTCGAGGCCAACGTGACGCAAAACAAAATAACCTACTACAACCCCTCCTGGATGCAAGGTCTCGGGATTGCCCACCCAACCGCATTTTCCGAAGTAGTACGCTACGTTTGCGACACATACGTAGCACCCGAAGATAAGGCGATATTCACCGAGAGACAAACACAGGACTATCTTCTTGATTCTTTACGCAACGGCAAGCCTCTCGTAACTTTCGAATACCGCAAACACGACAAAGGGGACGATAAGGTTGTCCATTGGTTCGAATCGAAAATAAACATCGTGCAAGACGAACTGACCAACGACATCAACATACGCATCTACGCCTTAAATATAGACAAAAGAATGAAAGAAGAGCTCAGGGCCGAGACGGAACAGAAACGTCACGAATTGATGCTTTCAAAATCAGCCTTTACCTACGAAATCGACCTGACGAAAGATGTCGTGACCTTCGGACAAAAAAACCTCGACAAAGAATTGGGTCCTCTTCCCCCCGACAACTACAGCAGGCAAGCCCTGCCCGCCGCTTTGGCGAAAACCCATCCTGAAGACCAGGCGGCAATGGCGGCATTTTTATCATTCGACAACCTCAAGCGTGACTACGCAAGCGGAACGACCAATCTCGAACACGACTATCGCTATCTCCAGCCTTCAGGAATATACCTGTGGCATAAAATCTCATTGCAGCTTTTCAGGGACACCCGCACGCACGACCTCATGTGCTTTACCTCCATTGAAAACATCAACGCGCAGAAAGAGGCTGATCTTGCGCTGCTCTATCAGGCACAGCACGACCTCATGACTGGTTTTTTCAACAAAAATGTAACAAAAGAAAAAATCAACGCCGTGCTTTCCACCAAAGCCACCGCACATCAGAGGCACATCTTCTTCATCGTCGATTTAGACTACTTCAAGCTTATCAATGACCACTTCGGACACGCTTTTGGGGATGCGGTGCTTTCCCAGGCCGCTTCTAAGATTGCCGACTTATTCCGCGCAGAAGATATTCTTGGCCGAATAGGAGGCGATGAATTCGTTATCTTCATGAAAAACGTTCGGACCGAAAAACTTGCCTTTTTGAAAGCGCAGGAACTATGCGACACCCTCACTGAAACCTATCAGCAAAACGGCACAGAGCGTAAGCTGACCGCAAGCGTCGGTATCGCTATTTCCGGTCGCCACGGCACAACTTACGATGAACTTTACCGTCATTCCGACACCGCTCTCTACAATGCAAAGAAAACCGGGCGCCATCGCTATTCGCTCTACGACGACAATATGCAGCTCGAATCCACCTCTGTGCACGAAATCGACCTTCGACAAATTTACGAAGCAGACACTTTCGGAGAAAACATCAGCGAAT
>JAVWAI010000054.1:0-3632 GCA_036650075.1 Raoultibacter sp. | reverse complement strand
GAATGGTGCAATGAAGGGGTCGCCTCGCAATTGAAAAATCTGGCGAAAGTTCCCTACAGCAAGCTGGGCGACTACAGCACGAACTTCAACAAAGAAGGGGTCTTTTATTTAAGGGATAGCAGCACGGCACCGGGTCCCCTCAGAAAAATTCTGGAGTCTCAAGGGATCAAAAGTTTGGTTCAGTTTCCCATCATAGCAAACGGAGCTTTTTCGGGTTTTGTCGGATTCGACGAATACACCAGGTTTCGCGTGCCCGAAGTCAGGGAATTCAACGATTACCGCAATCTCGCAAACATCCTGAGCATTTTCCTCACCGAAATGCGCGCGGTTGAAGATGCGGAAACAGCAAAAGATGCCGCCTTGGCTATCGTGAATAGCCTCGATTCCTTCGCCTACGTGTGCGACCCTGCCACCTATCAACTCCTCTTCATCAACGACAAGACACACCAACGCATTCCCTCGGCAAAGATCGGCCAGCCCTGCTATAGCTCCCTTCAGGGGAAAGGGGGTCCCTGCCCCGAATGTCCGATGGGAGCGATGGAGAAGCACGGATCGTCAAGCTACTCGGACATTCACTACAATGACTTTCTCGACACCACCATCAAAACAACGGCGTCGTGGATCAACTGGATTGACGACACCAAAGGATGCATCGTCAACGTGATTGAAACCTCCCATTTAAAGGAAAAGGATTAGACCGCCGCATCCATGAACGCCCAATGCGCTAGTTGTGGATTTAATCAGGAACCTTACTAGTTTACTTGAAATATTCTTTCTTTTTTATTATTTTAGTTAGGAACCTTACTAATTACAAAATAAAGAACGCCCCGGAAAGAAGGATTTTATGCCTGTAGACAACGAAGAACTCATGCAACAGCTTCAGCGCGCGAGCGTGCTCGCCCGCCGAAGCCGCCGAGCACACGTCAAGCGTCGAATCGACGAAGAAGGCGGCAACGCCGGAAACAAAGACCAGGGATGCGGATGCTCGAGCCATCGCTCAAGCCGCAACGCCGTCGCCTTTGACGACGCAGGCGCAACCCATGGCTACGGCAACCATAAATGCCACGGAGGATCAGGCCGTCACGGACAAAATCGCATCCTCGCAATTCTCACCATGCAGGATGGCATCACGCAAAAAGATCTTGCCTACCTGCTGGGCATTCGCCCGCAATCGCTTTCCGAGGCACTCGACAAACTTGAGACTTCGCAGCTGATCGAGCGCAAGCACAACACGGAAGACAAGCGCGTCATCAACGTCTTTTTAACCGAAACGGGACGCCAGCGTGCCGAAAAGGTTTCAGAGGATCGCAAGAAAAACGCTGCCGACATTTTTTCCGTTCTGGATGAGAGTGAAAAAGAACAGTTCGCGTCCATCATGGACAAGCTAATCGGCAAGCTCGATTCTGATCTTTCAAACCAGAGCTCATCGAAGAAGACAGAATAGCCTTCCCGTTAAACCCACGGATCTTCGTGCTGCACGGCAAAAAGCGAGCTTCCACCCCGGGACTCGCTTTTTGCTTTCTTGACCAAAACACGAACAAGATCGCACCTCAACTCGGAGCGAACATAAATGCGGCAGAAGCTGGAGGGGCTGCTTCTGCCGCATCGACTACGCTGCCGTGAGGGCTAGGCGAGAAGAAGTACTTGAGCGACCAGCATGATGCCACCGAACACGAGCACGAAGACAACCATGGGCCAAACGAATTTCAACCAGTGCGAATACTTCATATCCAACATCGTCAACGTTGCCAGCACCAACCCGGTCGGCGCCAAGAACAGCATGGCGTACTGACCCCAGCTGTAAGCGCATACCACGACGGAGCGCGGGATACCAACCGTATCCGCAAGAGGCGCAAGAATCGGCATGGACAATACCGCCAGACCCGAAGATGAAGGCACCACAAAGCCGAGCACGAAGAAAATCAGCATCATGATGATAATAAACAGAGGGCCCTGCATGCCGGCGACCAGGCCGGACGAATAATGGAGCAACGTGTCGGAAATGAGTCCCTGCTCCATAACCAAATTAATGCCGCGAGCAAGACCGATGATCAACGAAACGCCGACAAGACTCGAAGCTCCCTTGATGAATGCATCGACAATCGGTTTTTCCGCAATCCCCGAAAGGAACATGATCAGTATGGCGATAGCCAAAAACGATGCGGCCATTTGCGGGAACCACCAACCTTGGCTCACCACGCCCCACACCATGATGGGAAATGCAATCACGAACAACACCAAGATGGTCTTCTTTCGCAGCGTGAAAGGACCCAGCTTACTGCCGTCTGGGTCAACCGCATAAAGCTTTTCAAACTTTTCGTGATCATCATACGTATAAGAAGATGTCGGATCGGCCTTGATCTTCCTGCTATACCAATACAGATAGCCAATAACCACCACGGCACCCACAACACAGCCGATAGCGCGCCATTCGATTCCTTCAGTGAAATTAATACCTGCCGCATTGGAAGCGATGACGACCGAAAACGGATTGATGGTCGAAAACGTAGTGCCCATGGAACCCGCCAAGAATATGGCACCCACGCATACGATCGAATCGTAGCCAAGGGCCAAAAATATGGGCACGAGAATCGGGTAGAAGGCAACAGCCTCCTCCTCCAAGCCACAGGTAGTACCGCCAAGCACCATCAGTGCACTCACCAGGAAAACCAACAAAAATTCGCGTCCCTTGGTTTTCTTCGTCAATGCAAGCAGGCCCGACTCAAAAGCACCGCTCGCGTTCACAACGCCGATCAAACCACCAAGCACCAAGATAAACACCATGATGTCCGCAGCTTCAACCGTACCTTGCACCATGCTTACCGTTAAATCTTGAACACCCTTAGGCCTTTGTTCGAGATACTCATAGGTATCGGGGACGGAAATAGGCTTTGAAAGAGATCCTGAAGTGAACTGAGCTATATCGATATTGACCCCGATGTTATCCAGCTCTTCTTGGGTGGCCGGCATCGTGGAAACCACACCATGAGGATCGGTGATTTGGAGTACCGCAGCATCGGGTTCATACATCAATTTTGAGTAAGAGCCCGCCGGCACAACCCACGTGGCCGCAATAGCCAAGATGGTGATGGCAAACAAAATCGTAAACGCAGTTGGAAAATTTAGTTTCTTTTTCTTTTTCGGTTCCGTTGTGGTAGAGCGCTGAGCTACCGCCGTTGTTGTTGTCACAATTGATTCTCCTTTTCCCCTCAAATCTTTAATTGATGGCGCTTCTGCAAATACCATGCACTGCACGAAGGATAGCGCAAAGATGTAACCAGGGCTATCCCAGGGTGTAGTGTGGGTGTAGACGCGGGAATAGCCCACACACGAGTCGAACAAAACAGTGCTTTGACATGGCAGTTCGCTGACTGATAAAAAATGGAAGTTGCGCGAAATTTTTAAACAACCGCGCGCGGTGCAAGGCTTCGTATACTATGGATACGTAGCGCAATCGACACCTAAACGGCCGTTGTACCAAGAGACAATGAAGGGGTGGACCGAATCGTGGACACCGCACTCTTCTATTACACACTCATAGTGCTCCTCGTCACCATCCTTGCGGCAGCAACCTGCCTCTCTTCCTATCTCGTTTCCCATAAGCGCACGTTTTTATTCGCCTTCACAGGGTT
>JAVWAI010000053.1:0-3643 GCA_036650075.1 Raoultibacter sp. | reverse complement strand
AGCGGCTGTCATCGCGGGTGTGTGGAAGGCTTGTCCGACGCTGCGAGCAGCAATCATGACCATGATCAGCGCGACAGAAGCCTGGCCCATCAAGATGATGATGCCCAGCGTAAGCGACACGAGCCCTACTCCCATATCGGCGATAATCATCACGTATTTGCGGTTGAACTTGTCGGCAATCACGCCGCCGAAGGGGCTCAGCAACCCTTGGGGCAGAAAAGCCATAATGGAGGCGGCGGCAAGAATCAGCGCCGATCCGGTTGTTTCGGTGAGGTACCAGATTGCGGCATATCCCGCGGCGTAACTGGTCAGGATAGATGCCGCTTGGCCCGTCCAGATAAAGGTGATGATGGTCTTCCAGTTGCGTGGAAGCGCACGGCCAGCGGCGCTCAATTGCGTGCTTGCTTCGGTCATGGTGGTTTCTTTCTCGAGGGTGGTATTCCTGGGCTTCATCGTGGGGTTGCGACCTCGGTTGCGCAAGCGCTTCTTGTTGTCATTTTACTTCCTGTTTAAAGTAGCTTCTCAATCGTGCCGTAATCGTATCAAAAAAACGACCGCAGTGGGTTGCGGTCGTTTCGGAGGGAATTAAGAATGCGTTTTACGCAGTAGCTCGGTGATGGTGTTCTTCGTGATCGCAACCTTTTGCGCACCCGGAGGTGCATTCGTGTTCGTTGATGTCAGTTTTGGGTTTTTCCAAACCGGCGATTCCGATGTCGTTTTTTTCGGCATAATCCCAGAGTGCTGCGTGAATCGCTTCTTCGGCTAAAAGTGAACAATGAACCTTTACGGGAGGCAGACCATCGAGTGCTTCCATCACGGCTTTGTTCGTTACCTCAAGCGCTTCCTGGATGCTTTTGCCTTTAACCAGTTCGGTCGCCATCGAGGAAGTGGCGATTGCCGCACCGCATCCGAAAGTCTTAAATTTCACGTCATGGATGATCTGGTTGTCGTCGACATCGAGATAGATCCGCATGATGTCGCCGCAGACGGCGTTGCCGACCGTGCCACACCCACTGGCGTTTTCTATTTCCCCCACATTGCGGGGGTTGGTGAAATGATCCATCACCTTATCTGAGTAATCCATTGCCATAGTTGAGTCCTTTCAGGGCGGGTGTCTATGCGATTGCTTCCTGCGCGCGTATGAAATCCTCATAAAGGGGACTCATGGCGCGCAAGTTTGCCAGGGAAGTTTTAAGGGAGTCGATAGTGAAAGCGATATCGTCTGCGGTTGTTTCATGACCGAGCGTCAGGCGGAGGGATCCGTGGGCGATTTCATGCGGAAGCCCGATGGCGAGCAGTACGTGACTCGGATCGAGAGAGCCCGACGTGCAGGCCGAACCGCTTGAGGCGCAGATGCCGCGAGCGGCCAGTTGCAGCAACATCCCCTCACCTTCAATGAAGCGGAAACTAAAGTTGATGTTATTGGCAAGCCGCTGCGTAGCACTACCATTAAGCTGGCAGTAAGGAATTTCGGCCGAAATGCGCTCGATGGCATGGTTGCGCAGGGAGGTTTCTCGTGCGTGTTCGCTGTCGCGTTCTTCTGCGGCACATTCGACCGCTCGGGCAAACCCTGCAATTCCCGGTACGTTTTCGGTTGTCGCGCGGCGTCCCCGTTCTTGTGCGCCGCCATAAATCAGGTTGTCGATCTTGATCCCCTTGCGGATATAGAGCAAACCAACACCCTTGGGGCCGTAAAGTTTATGAGCGCTCGCAGAAAGCAGATCGATGTTTGCGGCTGCGACATCGATAGCTTCATGTCCGAAGGCCTGAACAGCATCGGTGTGAAAGATCACCTTGTGTTTGCGCGCGATGCGACCGATCTCGGCAATGGGTTGAATGGTTCCGATTTCGTTGTTGGCGTACATGATTGATGCCAAGATAGTGTTGGGTTTGATGGCTGCCTCAAAATCTGCGGGAGAGACAAGGCCGTCACTGTCGACGGGTAGATAGGTGATCTCGAATCCTTCCGCTTCGAGAGCTTTGCAGGTGTGCAATATCGCGTGATGCTCGACAGCGGTGGTGATGATGTGATGACCCCGCTCGGCGTTGGCGCGGGCGACCCCGGCAAGCGCCCAGTTGTCGGCTTCCGATCCGCCGCTGGTGAAGTAGATTTCTTTCGGAGTGGTGTTGAGGAATTGCGCGATGGTAAAGCGAGCAGCTGCGACGGCGTCTGCCGCCCGCTGTCCCAGGGGGTAAATGGATGAAGGGTTCCCGTATTCTTCGGTGAAGTGGGGAAGCATGGCTTCGATGACCTCGGGGCGAACCTTAGTGGTCGCTGCATTATCGAGGTAGATTGTTTTCATGATCGGTTCCTTCCGAGTCCGTTTATCTTCTTGTGGTCAGCGATACTTATATCCTAGTTATTTACTAGGATATAAGATAGGCGATTGTAACGACTTGTCAATAGTTGGTAACAAAACATCTCGCATTTCGCATTGTTTTGCTATGATGGAAAAATCGACTCGATACGATAACCAGCTCAGTGGATGAAAGGTGATTCGTGTGATGATTTCAACGAAAGGCCGTTACGCGTTGCGTATGGTAATTGATTTTGCCCGACAGGGCGAAGAAGCCTGTGTGCCGTTGCGTGAAGTTGCCGAGCGTCAGGGCATCTCAGTTAAATACCTTGAACAACTAGCCAGCCTGTTGATACAGGCGGACATTTTAAGGAGTGTCCGTGGTCCGCATGGCGGGTATGTGCTCATTCGTCCCCCCGAGGAAACCAACGTGGGCGATATTCTCCGTGCAGCTGAGGGCAGCTGTGCTCCGGTTGCTTGTCTGGAAGCTGATTTTGGTGTCTGTCCTCGTCGTAGTGAATGCGAAACGTTTTCTTTTTGGGAGGGGCTCGATAAAGCTATCGAAGCGTATGTCGATGGCGTTACTGTGGCCGATTTGGTTCCCGTACACTAACGCCATCGAAAGTGTATTTTACACTTCGCGTTTGGCGTAGAGCTTCGTCGCGAGGGCACAGGAAAGCGCATAGATGACCAAGGCCACGGCCAGAGCGATTGCGCTTGCAGCAAGGGCTCCCGTGTCCGTTTGTATCCAGGCCAAAAAATCGGTGATGAATACGGGCGGCTCACCGCTGTTTTTCAACAAAAAGGGAGCGATGGCGAAACCGCCGAACACCAGAGCAAGCGGCACGAAGCGCACGGCGGTGGTAAGCCCGAAGCGCGACACCAGGGGCAGGATTATGCTTGCAAGAAGCGTCATCACCGACAGGGTGACGGCAAGTGAGAAAGCCAATGCTTGCCAGCTGAAATTGACAAGCATTTCACCGAGCGGCTCGCTGATAGTGAACGCGGGGAAGAGGGAGGCGAGGGCAACGACGATGCCCAGTGCAAGGGCGGCAGCACCAAGGCCGATGCCCGTAAAGACCAGATAGCTGCCGTAGCGTCCCGCGATAACCTGCGTGCGGGAAAGGGGCAGGGTGAGACGGAATTCTTGCCAACCATTGCGTTCGTCGTAGGCAAGCACGGTAAAGAGCAGGGAAAAGGGGATCATGGCGGCAAGCAGCGGTGCCACCATGTAGGCATTGCCCATAGAAGCGCTGATGAAAATCCCTACTACGATACCTACAAGGCTTTGCGACAAAATATAGCTTTTAACGCTGAGAAAATCGGCTACTATCATAGCTTTCATC
>JAVWAI010000052.1:0-3774 GCA_036650075.1 Raoultibacter sp. | reverse complement strand
GTCAATAAGCTGCTTCGCAACATCTGCTCCCAATTGCTCAGAAAGCACCTCCAAAGGGGTGCGAGCAGGATCGGGAGTAACTTTTTTTTGATAGGCAACCATGATAGAGCCCCGCTTGATTTGTTCAGTGACATCCTGCGCAGGTACGATCACCACAAGCTCGACAGTATCCTGACCCGATTTTTCTAAGGTAACTTGCATAACAGGCTCATCCTCTCCTACCAATGGCTTAACTGCTCCTAAAAAAGCACAGCCCCATAAGTTAAACGAATAAACACTTCAACTTATGGGGTGCACTTCACGAGAACAAAAGATTCTCGTAGAACGAATAAAAGCTTTTACTTCTGCTGATCTCGAAGGATACGCTCTTCATCCGTAATGGGCTTAAACGTAGCGCCCTCGATAGCTTCATCGACGACCTTTGCAGCACCACACTTTTTACAGGTATCTGCATCAGCTGCGTTGAAGGTACTGCATGAGGGGCATCTCCAAAGGATTTTCCCCAACGGCGGCGGCCTGAATCCGCCTTTTTCTTGACGAGCCATTTGTCCTACCTCCTTCTCGCTTACGTTATTACTATCTACTTCGAGAAAAGAACCATCTTCGGCTTTTCAGCTAACTTGACGGCGAGCTCTTCCAAAGTACCGTAGTACATAATGCCAGCTTGGCAGTGATGCACGCAGTTCGGAAGACGACCTTCAGCGACACGGTCGGCGCACAGATCACACAAATCGGTCGGCAGTGGCAGATACGTCCACTCCCACTTTCCTGTGGTGTTTTTGCGCGGACCATCTTCCAAAACTTTGATGCCATACTGACCAATCGGAAGATCAAGTGCCTTTTTACAGGCAACCTCACATGAGTGGCAGTTCGTGCAGAATTCATAGTCAATCAAGATGCCGTAATTATTTGCCTTCGTATCGGGTGTAGTCATAGCCACCGAAACCTCCCAACTTTGTCACAATCTCACTGGGCGAACAGTCATTTTCCGGTGTCACTTTGTAGCATTTGCACAACGTCGACTTGTAGGGGGCGCCGTAGTGGGTCGGTCCATAGACACCCATAGTGGTGAGGTTGTTGCCGTTGCAGTCAAACACACCGTAGAGATGCGGCTCCGCAGCTTCTTCTTCGGGGAACCACCAGCCGTGACGTGCACGAACGACGTTCGGCAGCAAACCGGGAGCAATATGCACCTGCTGCTTGCACTTACCGCGCGGGTTCTCAAACCATACCCAATCGCCTTCAATAACGCCGATTTCTTTGGCGATCTCTGCAGGCAGATCAGCGATAGCAGTTGGATGAATCTCACGCATGGTCGGCTGCTGACGATGCTCTGAATGGAACAAGCCGATGTGACGATGTCCGGAAGTGTAGATATAAGGATATTGCTTGTAGAGCTCGGGCGTGGAGTAGGGCCCCTCGTAAGGCTCCATGTGGTGCGGCAGAGGATCGAAGCCCCACACATCGAACAGCGGCGAGTAAATCTCATAGAGACCGGTTGCGGTAACAAAGCCCGGCTGGCCGTCTTCGCGCAGCATACCCTTTTCGTACTTCTTGTAGGTCTCATTGAAGTCCCAATAGTCGTATACGCGACGATTGAGCTCATCGAAGTCGTAATCGACACCGTTGCCGTCATCCTGAATCATCCAGGTCAAGAACGCGTGAACATCTTCGAACTGATTGAAGAAATCAGGATTGAATCTCTTACCTAAATCGAGTACAAGCTCTTCGTCCATCTTGCTCTCGAAGTACGGAGCAGCGGAGGCAGTAATGGTACGCAGCGGCTGCCACCAGGAACGGAAGCTGTCGCGCTCAACACTCATAGCCATCGGCAATACCAGGTCGGCAAATGCCACGGCGGTCGGGGTTAAGTAGTAGTCGCATACAACCGTGTAAGGAACGTTTTTCCAGGCACGATAGATACGAGGAGCGTCGCCGCCCATGTTGGCAATCGGATTGGTGCCGTGTACCCAGAGCATTTGCGGAGGATAGGGCTTACCGGTTTCCATGGCTTCCAGCAAAAGATCTGGCGGGATAAACGGCGTATAGCCAGCCTTATGGATGGGAGACTGATCGGTACCGATGCGGCGATCAAGCATCTCCTGAGAGATGAATTCAAGACCGCAACCGTACTTCTTGGAACTGTTGTACGCGTAACGAACGAGTACGTTGCCACCGGGAACGTCAAGATTGCCCGTAATGGCGACCAGGTCAGAAATGGCAGCAGATGCTTCCATGGCAGGAATCTGCATGTCGATTGCAAGACCCCATTGAACGGCACCGGGGTTTGCTGCAGCATACAAACGAGCAGCTGCGCGAATGTCTTCAGCTTCAACCCAGCAAATCTCGGCAACTTGGTCGGGATCGTATTCCTGAACGCGTTCGGTCAGCTCATCGAAGCCATAGCACCAATTCTCAACAAACTCGTGATCATAGAGATCTTCATTGATGATAACGTTCAAGAAAGCAAGAGCCAAAGCGCAGTCGGTGCCAGGACGGACACGGAGCCAAATCTCAGCTTTGGAGGCAAGCCAGGTTAGTGCAGGATCAATAACAACAAACTTCGTGCCCAAACGCATCAGATCAATCAACCAGTGACCCATGAAACCATCAGGGTTGGAAGCGAGCGGCTCATTACCCCAAACAACGACAACCTCGGGGCACTTCCAGTCTTTGTTCTCATAACGATCGGGATGGAGCTGAGACGCATCAAGAATCCAGCAGTCGCCTTCTTTGAGGAGGTTGGCGGTCATGCGTGGTTGATAGCAGGAGTCAGCAGAGAGAAAACCGAATGCCATGTTCGGGCTGCCGAAAACAGCACGCAAAACCATAGCACCTTGCCACATAGCGTTACGACCGGTGCCCGACAAGACAACGATGCCCTCAGGTCCAATTCCGTCGTAATCATTTTTGATCGTGTCGCAAATCTTTCCGTAGGTCTCTTCGATCCAATCGAAGGCCTCGTCCCATGAGACACGCTTCCACTTGTTCTCGCCTTTTTCACCATCACGGAGGAGAGGCCACTTCAAACGATCATTGTTGTAAATAGCTTCAACCATGTTGATGCAGCGAAGGCACAGACGTCCTTGGCTGTAACCGAAGTTAGGGTCGCCTTCGATTTTTTCGAGCTTACCATCTTTGGTGTAACATAAAACACCGCAACCATTGTGGCAACCAGGTCCAGTCCAGACCGAGGTTCGGGTTACTTCATAACCGTCTTCGTACCAACGCCAGTCTTCTTTATAAAGATCTTTGTTGTATTCGTTGATCATGAAAAGCCCCCTTTCATTAAAGATACCAACTGACAGAAGATGAACTCTATTCCTCAGAAACCCTTGATTCCGACTCAACTCCCGCTCGATCTCCTCTATCGAACAGGCGCTCGGTCGTCACGCTCGGTCTCCTCTTCCGAGCGTGCACCAGGTTTCTAAAAAAACGTACGAAACCCGCTCGTGCGCTGCGAGAGATTTAGGCAGACTGAAACACACCTATGGCAATCCTCCTGGTAAAGAAATAAAATACAGACAAAGCAGGCACAACATCGAAGCGCGCTTACAGAATCCAAAGTATCACGGAGGCTGAAAACACTATCCCGTAAGCGGTATGAAAATCGTGAATCTAGTACCGGAGGACATACGGATAGAGGGGGTAATCAAGACGAGAGGGGCGATCGCTTCATATTCCTAAAGCACATAGCACAACACCCTGACCGTGCACCATACAAACTAACGTCATACCCCCAGGAGTATGAAAAGATGAAATCTAATACAGAAG
>JAVWAI010000051.1:0-4046 GCA_036650075.1 Raoultibacter sp. | reverse complement strand
GCAGCTGCACGTCGATTTGAGCCCAAGCGTTGTCGACCATGTTGCGCAACTTGATCAGGTTGTTGTACATCGCAATTGCCACAACAGCCAAAACGACCACAATCGCGATAACGATAATGATAGCGGTGTTCATAATTCTCCTAACGTCGTAGATGAGGATATTTTACCATCACCCGACCCGTTCGGTTGCCGCCGATGATGCTTTTGCTCTCTTTTGATACACTCTTCTTGAGAAAATGGGACGGGAGAGATAGCACATCAAATCAGAGCTGCCCTTCGCAGCACCACTACAAAGGAGAGAATATGTTGCACGCACTGGAAGTAAAGCCCGACGTCTATTGGGTCGGCGGAATCGATTGGAACGAACGTAACTTTCACGGATACACAACCGACCGCGGATCGACCTACAACGCTTACCTCATCATGGACGAGCACGTGACCTTGGTCGATACTTGCAAGGCGACGTTTGCACCCGAACTGATCGAGCGCATTTCAGAAATCGTCGATCCGGCAAAGATCGAATACATCGTGGCAAATCATGTCGAGATGGATCACTCCGGCGCCCTCCCCGACATCCTCGCCCTCGCCCCGAATGCCACCGTGGTCTGCAGTGATCCCCACGGGGTCAAAGGCTTGCGTGCACATTTCGGCGAACGCGACTATCTTCCTGTCAAAAGCGGCGACACCCTTTGCATCGGCAAACGCACGCTGCAGTTCACCCACACCATGATGGTCCACTGGCCCGACAACATGGTGACGTATTCGGCGTTTGACCGCATCCTTTTTTCCAACGACGCTTTCGGGCAGCACTTCGCGTCGTCGAAGCACTTCGATGATGAAGTGGGTCTTCCTGCGGTGCTCGCCCAGGCGAAAAAATACTACGCCAACATCGTCATGCCGTATTCGCGCCACGTGGTCAAAGCGCTTGCCGCCCTCAAAGATCTGCCCATCGACATGATCGCTCCCAGTCATGGCGTGATCTGGCGCACCCACGCCGCCGAAATCCTCGCGACCTATGCGCAGTGGAGTTCGCTTAAACCCGACGAATACGCCATCGTCGTCTACGATTCCATGTGGCACACCACCGAAACGATGGCTCTGCAGATTGTTGAAACCTTTGTTGAAAGCGGCATTTCAGCACGGTTATTCGACCTGAAAGCAAACCACATCTCAGACATCATGACCGAGGTTCTTTCCGCCAAATACATCGCGGTAGGTTCACCGACGCTCAACAATTCGATGATGCCGACAGTGGCAGGATTTCTATGCTACATGAAGGGGCTTTCGCCGAAAAACCGCATCGGGATCCCCTTCGGGTCATACGGCTGGGGGCAAAACGGACCACAGGAAGTAGCGACCGCGCTCGAAGCGTGCGGCTTCAGCCTCGATTTCGGCACCCTCACCCATCAGTGGACTGAAGATGAAAACGGCCTACGTGAGATGCATGAGGCGATTTTCGGGAAGCTGAAAGCAAAGCCGATATCCCAGTAACAAATAGTTCCGTCTTGAACGAAAACGACGACCCTCCTTAAGCGAAGGTCGTCGTTTTCGACTTAACGCATCGGCACCACCGTGGCGCTGATTGAGGAAAACGAAGTCGAGCGCGCCCACCAGCCCCGTTTTTTCGCTTCAGCAACAATACGCAGCGCCACATCGGTGTTTTCGCACACCGCGAACGTCGCCGAACCGCTGCCGCACAGCAACACCTCCTGTACGCCGGCGCAGCTTTGCGCCCACATACGGATGGTCGCCAGCTCTGGTAGAAGCGTTTCTGCCACCTGGGTCAAGTTATTAAACAGGGGAACAGCGATGGCGCGACCAGCAGCCGACATGCCCACAGAAATCTCTTGCGAAACAAACACCGGATTCGCATCGAATTCTTGATAGGCGCGTGCCGTCGACACACCCTGATCGGGCTTGATCAAAACAACGGGCACCCTCATCGGCTCAAGCGCGGCCACAAAATCGGCACCGCGGCCGGTCATTCGTGCGCAGCCTCCTCGTAAGAAAAAGGGAACGTCGCTGCCCAGCTCGACAGCGGCCGCTTCGAGTTCGGGAGCATCAGGTGCAACACCCCACAGCTGCGCCACACCCAAAAGCGCCGCAGCCGCATCTGACGAACCGCCACCCAGACCGGCCATAGCCGGAATATGCTTAATCAGTTCGATTTGCACCCATTCTGCGGCGGTCCGCCCTAACTTATTTGCGAACAGTTTAACCGCCCGAACAACCAGGTTTTCCTGAGGATCGATTGTCAACGGCTCGATGCCAGCACCCGCAGTGCACGTCAAATCAACCCGCAGGCCCGCCTGATCCGCGGAAGCAGGCAGAATACGCAGGTAAAGCACGTCATGCAAGGCAAGCGCATGCAGCACCGTTTCGACATCATGAAAGCCATCGGCGCATGCGTTGCCGACTTCTAGGCACAGATTGACCTTTGCCGGAGCGATAAGCTTGAGGGCATTCGTCCGGGCATGCCCGCGAGAAGCAGCATCGGTTGCCATTGCCTGAGCAATCAAATCGGTCACTTCGTTTTTCGGCATAACGGAACGGGTGTTGTCGGTCATTTCTTTCGCTTTCTTTTAAAAAAATCACTGAGAAGGGTGCTGCACGCTTCCTGCAACACACCGCTTGTCACATCGAACGTATGGTTGAGTCGTTCATCGGCATTGATAGCATACAGCGTGCCCAGCGCCCCTGCTTTGGGGTCTGTGGCTCCAAAGACGCAGCGATCGATGCGCGCCTGGTGCATGAGGCCCGCGCACATGATGCAGGGCTCAAGCGTCACGTACACGGTGCACCCCGAAAGGCGCCACGCATCCACCGCGCGAGCCGCCGCTTTCATGGCGAGAAATTCCGCATGCCCCGCCGGATCGCGATCGATTTCGCGCCGATTATGGGCAGTCGCAATCACCTCGCCATCCTTCACGACCACAGCGCCAATGGGCACCTCATCGATTTGAGCGGCAAGTCGAGCCTGGAAAAGAGCCATCTGCATATAGTCTTCATCGTTCATAGGCCTCATTATATGCTATCCTTTTCCAAGCGCTTCTGAGAGACCTTGGTCTCAGCGCAATGACATAAACGGAGGAGTGGTCGAGTGGCTTAAGGCGGCGGTCTTGAAAACCGTTGGGCGGTAACCCCGTCCCGTGGGTTCAAATCCTACCTCCTCCGCCAGTTTTGAAGTTTCAGGGTATTCCCTGTTCAGGCGTTGTTTTTCTGCTGTAATAGCCTGTTTTTAGTGCCTTGGTTTTTCCGCCCTGGTACAAATCTGGTACAAATCGTTACGAATAAACCGCTTCGCGTGCTACGCCGTTCGCACAAAGTCGGGCGCGATAATGGGGGTCTTTTCGGTCTTTCCGTAAAGGATGCCACCAAGCATTCCCGTAGCCTTTGTGATGTTATCGGGCACGCAATGCGCGTAAATCTTCGTGAGCATATCGGTATCAGAATGCCCCATCAGTGTTTTGGCTGTGATAATGTCCACGCCATTTGAAACAAGCATCGTCGCAAACGTGTGCCGCAGCTGATGCAAGGTAACATCGAATCCATGCTCAAAGCTAAAACCCTTCCACCATCGTGAAAAATTCTCGGGCTGCATGAAGCCGCCAAACTTATTGGCGATTATCGAACGCCTTGCGTCTTGCGAAAGCCCCATCTTCAAAAGTTCGCTTGCTTGCACCACGCGCCACGCTTCAAGGCGTGCGCACGTTTGGTTGTCGAGCGGTATAGTTCGCTTTCCTGCGGCACTCTTGGGTTCCTTGAGCTTTACGCCGTCTTGGGGAAGTGCATGGTTTATCGTTATCGTTTTGGTCGCGCGCGTTATAGTCACACCACCGATGCCCAACAGCACAAGCGGAATGGACAACTATCACGCAGCCATGGAATATGACCGGCATTGCATGGCCATAGAGGCCTGGGAGCTGCAAAGGTTGAACAAGCTTATCAATAACGACAAACAGAGGCTTTGCCGTCTTCGCAAGCACACAGGTAGTAACCCCAGAATAAAGACGCAGCCCCCAGCTTGAGCGCCGAATACGCAAGAC
>JAVWAI010000050.1:0-4079 GCA_036650075.1 Raoultibacter sp. | reverse complement strand
GGCAGTGATTTTTTGGGTGATTATGGAATCGTCGAAGAAACTAAGGAGAAAACGACGACTCTGAAAAACACGCTGGGAACCAACAGCCTTGTTGCGACTAAGGCGTGGGTTGACCAAAAAAATAAATACGAACTGCGCCCCACCTCCATTACGCTGCAGGTTGAACGTACAATTGACGATGGGAAAACGTGGAGTCCTTTCCCCGGTGCGCGTGGCACGGTGGTGCTTGATGGCAAGACCGACCCGGTGGAAAAAACACCCTGGGTTGCGACCGTCGAACATCTGCCCGAAAAAGCTGCAGCCCCGGGCAATCCTTCCTACCTTTATCGCGCCCGCGAAGTGAGCTTCACCACAAAGGACGGTACCTACCAGCGCACTGATAACACCATCGGTGCCTACAAGGTGGCCGAGGGCATTCCGGCCAAACAGGGCGACGTGCACGCAAACACCATCACCAACACGCTTGCGGTCGGAAATCTCAGCGTTGCGAAAGCGTGGTATGACGAGGGGAATCGTGATGGTATACGCCCGTCCGATCTGAAGATCGACATAGCGGCTGCGGTGGGTGACAACCCCTTGGCACTGCCTGGTTTGGCTTCTTCGGTAACACTGAATGCCGGAAATGACTGGAGGGCTGATTGGAAAGAGGTTCCTCTGCGCACGGCTGCTGGTTCAGCCATTACCTACAGCCTGACCGAGGCGGCTTCTTCGGGATATTCGCCGCAGTATCTCATCGACGCGGTCTTGGGCGAGGGCGTGAAAACCCCCAATCTGGCGCTTTTGGAAGACGGCACGAAGGCCGTTGAGTTCCGTAATATCCATAGTCCGCTGTCGGTTGATAAAACGGTTACCAAGACGTGGGATGACGGCTCGAACACCTACGGCATCCGTCCTGATAGCCTGAAGGTTTCGCTTTACGGCACCTATACGGGCAACGACGGCGCGCCGGTGAAAGAACTGGTTAAAACCCAGGTATTAACCGATGCCAAAGCCGATGTATGGACCCATGATTTTACCGGTCTGCCGTACTACAAGCCCGGCTTGATCGGAAGGGTGATAACGTATACGGTTGAAGAAGAGGCGGTGGAAGGTTACACGCTTTCCTATAGCGATACCGACAAACTGAGCATGAAAAATACGCTCAGTCCCGTACCGGGCATGACGCTGGCAAAGACCGATGAATCGGGCACTCCTTTGGCGGGTGCAACGTTTACTCTGACCGGTCGTTTTGCCGCCACTCCTGCGGGGAAGACCGAAACCAAGACGCTGCTTTCGGGTGGGTCCCAGGCCTTGGTCGATGATCTTATTCCGGGTGCGGAATACACCCTGCTTGAAACGGTAGCACCCGACGGGCAAAAGCGTATGCCGGGGGCGGTCACGATAATCACCAACAAGAGCGGGGTGCTGTCGTTGGGCGCTGCTACACCCTCGTATGTGACGCTCGATGCCGCCAAGGGCCTTATCACTGTTGCCGATCCGCCGATTGCGGTCACGATCGAAAAGACGGCGCGTGAAGATGGTCGACCGCTTGAAGGGAGCTACTTCGATCTAACGGGTCTGTTCGTGGGTGAAACCGCCGAACGGACCGTGAACGGAACCGGGGAAGCTTTGACATCGCAGATTCGCGGCAAGTTGCGTGCGAGCGACAGGGCGGCGGTGCAAAAAGCAACTGCGGTCGATATGCGGGGTGGCGCTGTACAGGCCGCGGGCGTCTACGTGTACACGGTGAAAGAAACCGCAGAGCCGGCCGGCTATCAGATCGAACCCAAACCTATTCACTTCGTCGTCGATGACCAAGGCATTATTTCGGTGCTTGATGATGAAGGGACCATTACCACGGTGACAGACGGTGGTCTGACCCTGCAGTTTTCCGACCCCGCTATCAGCGTCGGGTTTGTGAAAACCAATACGGCAGGTGTGCAACTCTCCGATGCGGTGTTGCTGCTGACCGGAGAATTTGCCGATGGTTCGACCACGAAAACGATTACGTCTCAGGCCTTACAGGCCGTCAGGCTCGACGCGCAACTGATTGCCGGTAAACAGTATACGCTTTCGGAAACGGCACCGCCGCAGGGCTACGCCGCTCTTGCGCGACCGCTGATCTTTGCGGTGGATAATTTGGGCAAGATGACGCTGGTGGATAACCCCGAAGGGGCCGCTTCGCTTGATGCGACCTGCACGCTACTGACGATAGTCGATCAGGCTGTTTCCGATGTCGGTGTTCCGGGTGTTCCCGGTTGGAATTTCTCAACACCCTCAGGATCTACACCGCGAGGGTTTAGCAGCCCGGTTTCGTCGAGGCTTTCCAAGACCGGTGATGCCACCAACGCGATTCTCTTGCCGCTGATAGCGGTGGGCGCGGGTGTCGTCGTTGTTGCTGGTGCGGCGCAAAAACGCAGGCAGAAAGCAAGAAGGCGCTTGTAGGGATTGCGGGTACGTCCAGCTCTGAGCGCAGAGGGCTCCGGTGTCAAGACGAACCGGGGCCCTTTGCCGTGTCGGGGGAAATCGTATGATTGTCGCATTTTTCTCGGGGGTGCGGATGTGGTTGCGTATAATGGCGCTATGACTGAATTAACGGATGAACAAATCAAGCAGGAAGACGCCTTCTTAAAAGGTATGCCGATCATCAACATCGGGGCGCTTTTCTTGCCTCCTATCTGGGGGCCGGCCCACGGTATGTGGGCGACGATATTCTTTTATCCCATCTGGCTTCTGGCCGATAACGCTTTTTATGCGGCCTACACGCAGCGCACAGTACTTTCGTTCATCGTTGCGGCCGTCATCTTCATTACCCTGACGCTGGGCACCGTGGTCTTCGCGCGTCTGGCGCAGCCGTTTGGGGGCCATCGCGCACTCGCCCAGGGAAAAACCAAGGAAGCGTATCTGCGCACCGAACGTATTTGGGCTATCGCGTGCGTGCTTGTGGGCGTGGCGGCCCTGGCGGCCGCTACGTATTACAACCTGGTCATCCGTCCGACACTGGGGGCGTAAGCTGCCGTGAAAATCGCCGTATTCTGCGTTGGTAACAAACTTATGCTTGATGACGGCATCGGTTCCGCCGTCTACGAAGAACTGCACGACCGCTACGAAATACCTGCCGAGATAGCGCTCTTCGATGTGGGATGCTTGAGCATGGATATGCTTTCCTACGTGCGGGATTACGATTTTCTGATCACCGTGGATGCCGTCGATGGCACCGGTGAAGCGCCGGGCACCATCGTCTGTTTTGCCCCGGAAGATATGGCGCGCAACGCAGGGGCCCTGCAGTCGCTCCACGATTTGAAACTGGCCGACCTCTTTGATGCGGCGCTGCTTTTGGGCTACGAGGCGCACGGGCTGTGTCTGGGTATGCAGGTAGAAAACCGCAATCCGGCCGTGTTGACCGTTGGGCTTACCCCGGCAGTCTTTGATGCGCTGCCTTTGCTGGTCGATGTTGTGGTGGGTGAACTGCGCCGCGTGGGCGTTGTGGTCCCCGAAAAACCCGCATCGTAAAAGCGGTGGAGTGTTTTAAGGTAAGATTGTCTCTCGCACCACCGTCCGACGACCGTCAAGGACGAAGCACCCACCCGATTCTCCATATATAATACCTGCAGGGTCGTATTCGAATTGTGGTAGACTGAATCGACGTAGATAAGCGGATGAGAGCGCTTTTGAGCAAACAAGATCACAAGTAGCTGGTAAGGGATCCAGGGGGCTGTAGTGGGCGGTGTGTTAAAACGGAATCTAAAGCGGGGGCTTTCGTGTTGTCTGTGTCTTGCTTTGTGCGCGTCCCTCGCGGTCTTTGTTTCTTCTTCTACGGCCTATGCCGCTGCCGACGATTCTGTGCCCGCAGCTGCGCAACCGGGGGCAACTTCCGGTGAATCCACCGTAAAAACTGGCAACGAATCCCGGGTGATACGGGTAGGCTATCCTCTTCAAAAAGGTTTGACCGAGCTTTCTGAAGACGGCGAGTATTCGGGGTATACCTACGAGTATTTGGAGCAGATTGCCCAATACACGGGCTGGGCGTACGAATTCGTTCCCTTCGAGGGGTCGCTCAATGAACAGTTGACCGCTTCATTGCAGGCGCTCAAAGCAGG
>JAVWAI010000049.1:0-4093 GCA_036650075.1 Raoultibacter sp. | reverse complement strand
GCAAATCCCCCCCGTTGTTCGTATATTTCGTTGCTATGGATACCGCGACGTTATCGGCCTGTTTTTGCAGGTTATCGCGCGTGTAGGCCTGAAAATGCTGCTCCCACACGAAAGAAAGCACCCCGATAGCCACCAGTGCTGTCATGGCGGCTATCAGGGCAAACGAAGCGGTAACGCGCGTGGTATAGGAAAAGTTGAACCAGGCATGCTTTCGCTTCCTGGCTCCGGGAACTTCCCCGTATATCTCGGCTTCCGTTTCTTTACTCTTTTTTGAACTCACGCAGATCCCCTTCGATCAGGCGCGCAAGCGCCCGCGTTGTTACTGCTGTACTTTGGTGGGGTCTTCGAAACGATAGCCCACGCCATGCACCGTATGAAGCCATTTGGGGCTGCGCGGATTATCGCCAATTTTAGCACGCAGATTTTTCACGTGTGAATCGATGGTGCGTTCGTAGCCCTCGAAGTCGTAGCCAAGCACCTTTTCCACCAGTTCCATACGCGAATACACGCGCCCAGGATAGCGGGAAAGCGTGGTCAAAAGCTTGAATTCGCTTGCCGTCAAATCAATTTCCTCACCATTGACCAATACCTTATGGCCAGAAACATCGATGGTGAGTTCACCGAATTCAAGAACTTCGCGCTGCGGTTCTGAATCGGCATGCACGCGGCGCAACAGCGCTCGCACGCGGGCAACCAGTTCGCGAGGGGAAAATGGCTTGACCAGATAGTCGTCGGCGCCCAGTTCGAGGCCGATGATACGATCTTCCACTTCGCCTTTTGCCGTCAGCATGATAATGGGCACATCGGAATTGTCCCGAATGGCGCGGCAGACGCGCTCGCCCGGAACGCGGGGCAACATAAGGTCAAGAATAACCAAGTCAAAATGGTGCTTTGAAAATTCTTCAAGAGCTTCCTGGCCATCGCCGACCGCAGTAACCCAATAGTTTTCACGTTCAAGATAAGCAGCCACCGCGTCGCGGATAGCCTTTTCATCTTCAACCAACAAAATACGTCGTGTTTCGTTGCTCATGGAAATCTCCTCAAGCTTGTCGTGTGCGCGCCCGTCATTAGGGAAGAGCTTAGTTGTACGGTGCGTCGCGTTTGCGTTTATTGTAACAATTTCAAATGGAGCGCCCGAAATTTGGAGGTGAAATGACACAATAAACGTGCAAAGTCGGTCAAGCGGTGTATTCCCCCCGTATAAGGGGAAATCGCCCTTATGTGGAGGTCTCCACATATTGACTGCCACACAGAGCATCAACCGCCCTCCGGGCAACTGATTCGCTACAATCAGTTGTCATTCGAGAAAACGATTTGTTGCAGAGCAGGACAATCCTTTACAATCGGTTATCACGAACAAACGACCCGCTTCCGACGATAAGAAAGTACTGGTTTGGCACAGCGTCGCACGACACATAAGCACACCGGTTCCCCCTTACGAGGAGGATCGAACCCCCACTCGCACGCCCGCGGCTCTTCTTCTGCTGCGCGTCCCCGAACGCACAGCAGAAACAAAGGGGGGAAACCCTCCCTGAAAGCAGGAGGAAACAACTTCAGCGGAGGAATCGAGGGCACTGCAGGAAGCGGATTTTCCTCCACCCCCTCACGCTCCTCTCAACCAGGCATCACCCTGCCTCTCGGCAACGGTGAAATTCTTTTGACCCGGCGTCACTTCCTCTATGGCGCCTTAGGCCTCGGCGTTGTCGCGGCCGCCGCTTTCGGAGGCGGAGCCCTTCAAGAAGCTGCCAAAAAACGGGATAGCATCACTTATTTAGAGGTTCCCGAAAACGCGGTGTTTACCCTTTCCGATTGCACCGAAATACCGCTTGACCAAGGTCTGCAGTTAACCGGCAGCTACGAATTTCCTTACGGCACGCTTGTATGGTCAAGCAACGACACGAACGCCGCGTGTCTTTTACCGACAGAAACAGCAAAACCTTTGGTGCACGTAGGCATCATCACCCTCGCAAGCGGAGAGACGACCACCGTTCTCGAAGCGGCACTGGGGCAAAGCGAAGGTTTTGAGGTTTACGATGCCCGCGCAAGCGAGTTGGGCATGATCTGGACGGAAGCCAACATATTAGAGGGCACGTGGCGCGTCTATGCCGCATCTCTTTCTGCGACAACCCTAGGCAAACCAGCCCTGCTCGATCAAGGCGATGCGCAGTGGGAAGCCCCCACTATCGCCGCTGTGGGAGACTCTGCTTTCTGGCAATGCCTTCCCCAGATCAAAGGAAGCGCCTCCCGAGAAAAATCCCTTTTGAAGCGCGCTTCCTTCAGCGGAAAAGATACTGAAACGCTCTACGCTTCGACCGGACGCATGTCCACGCCGATCTATCCGCTGCGCGATAGCGTGGTTATCACCCCACGCGTCGACACCTCGAACATCTACCATCAGCTAACCCACATCGGCACCGATGGACAAACGCTTGACACCATGGTTCTACCCGCTTCTATGAAGCCCCTTGAAGCGGGCTACGGACCTACCGGTTTCACGTTTTCCTTCGATAGCATCTACAATTACGGCGGAGGTATCGCGAATCTGGGAACATACACACCCCAAAGCGACCACGACCCGGAAAACTATCAGAACCTTTCCTGGTTCCGCTTCGACAAAGCCCCTTCTGCACCCCCAGCGTGGTGTGGAAAGTTTTTTATAGTGAAATCAACGCGCGCAATCTGCGGCGTCAACTTCGCAGATAAGACCTACTTTTCCTGCGATATCGATAACGACTGCGACGACTGGGGCGATTACCTTGCCTCAACCGGAATTTGCAAAACCATTGTGACATTCATGAACATCGACAGCGTATCGGCATCCGGAACAGCCAAGAAGTTCTGCCGCGTCCGAACCTGGATGCCCACCGCATAAAAGACGACGACCGGCGCACACCCCGCCGCGGCAAGTTCCTACCGGTCAATCTCTTCTGCGCTCGACGCATCGACCAGATCGATCAATTCCTGTTTCGAGTGAAGATCGGTTTTTTCTAAAATTCGACTGATATGGCTCCGAATGGTGTTTTCGGAGACGAACAACGCTTCGGCAATAAACTTTGCCGAACGACCTTTTGCCAGATAGGGCAGCACTTCGCCCTCCCTTCGCGTCAGGCGATAGCGCGCCACAACGCCGTCGCATCGTTGCTCGAAATCAACGGCGACAGGCGGTTTTTCCGATCTGGGCACACCCTCTCCGGCAACCGGTTTTTCCTCCGACAATGGCGCTGCCTCGCCCGCGTCGGCCGCCGATGCAGCCATCTGCACCGGAAGAGCCGTCTGCTCCAAAACGGGGTTGCGCCGGCGCGCAACCGTCATAGCCCACATTCCCACAAAATACAAAGCGGCCAGCGAGATGACCACGACGATCAGGGGAGGCCGATGCGGTATCAAAACGTACATATAGCCAACGAGCGTGCCGATCAGGCGGGCAAGCAGCGCAACGCCACGAACGATGCCACCCAGCACAAACCCTGAAATGCGGTTATCATAGGCCGTTTCGGCTACAAGACACCAGATGACGACATCGAAGAGCCCATAACCGACGGTCATGACGCTGTAAAGACCAATGGGCTGATGCTCCCACAATACGGGCAGGAGCACGAAGGCGACCACGAAAAAAGGAACGACCACCTTGTAGGCAAGGGACAGATCGACCTTTTTGCGCCCCGCCACAATCAAGAGGGCGAAAGCCGCACCCGCAATCAGGCTGGCGATCATGGGCACGTAGTTCGTTTCGTTGACCGACCCCACCGCTTCCACCGAAAGCTGCCAGGCGAACCCAAACATGAAAGCGATGATGACCGATCCGAGGATCAGACGCCAAACCGAGCGAAAAGCGGCGCTGTAGGCACGTTCGTCAGCAGTATCATCCCCACTCACGTCCGACTCGCACAAGCTGAGCTTAAGGCATCGATACGACACGATCGGCAGGGGCGCCATCAGCAGGGTGGCCTGAATTCCCACACTATCGCTTAAACCCGTTACCGCCAGATAGATGCCGATGGTCAGCACGAATACTATCGGGATATAAAACGAGGTGCGACTCGGATGCATGTGTCCATACGCCTGAGCCCACATGCCGCACAGGTATCCATAC
>JAVWAI010000048.1:0-4119 GCA_036650075.1 Raoultibacter sp. | reverse complement strand
AAGCGCAAGGAGATATATTACGCTCTCTCTCCCACCGTGTCAAGAACAATTTCAAACTTTTTTAAAAACATTTGAAAGCCGTTCTTGCCACTTCCCCGCCTCGCTTCAAGATAATCTCTTTCGGTTCAACGGAGCTTTGCTATAGTACCAAAGAAAGCGCGGTCGACAAGCGGCCTGGGAGCGGTATATAAAGTCTTCACAATTGGCTTACCCTGAGCGCCTCCCTCTTGACCTTTCCCGTAATACGCCTAATACGCACCACATAAGAGAAGGATCGGTTTCCCGATCCTTCTCTCGTACTATATAAGATAGCAAGCTCTACTTATCGCGCGAACCATCCATGGTTTCCTCGAGAGCGGCCTGAGCGGCGGCCAGACGAGCCAGGGGAACACGATAGGGGGAACAGCTGACGTAGGTAAGACCGATATTATGGAACGTCTTAACCGACGCGGGATCGCCACCATGTTCACCGCAGACACCCAAAGTGATGTCGGGGTTGGTAGCACGACCCTTGGTGCAACCCATTTCAACGAGAGCCGCAACGCCGGAATCAACCGTTTCAAACGGGTTGCAGGGCAAGAGGCGACGTTCGAGGTAGCGCGGAATAAACTTGGACTCAACGTCGTCGCGTGAGAAGCCGAACGTGGTCTGAGTCAAGTCGTTAGTGCCGAAGCTGAAGAAATCAGCACGCGTTGCAATTTCATCGGCGGTGATAGCTGCACGAGGCAGTTCGATCATGGTGCCGATTTCGATATCAAGCTCGACGCCTTCTTCTTCGCAAACCTGAGCGATAGCTTCTTCGCATTCAGTGCGAAGAACA
This sequence comes from Raoultibacter sp., assembly GCA_036650075.1. Lineage (GTDB taxonomy): Bacteria > Actinomycetota > Coriobacteriia > Coriobacteriales > Eggerthellaceae > JAVWGW01. Next base: position 3,299 of record JAVWAI010000048.1, on the reverse strand, counting down.
TCGAGCTCAGCGAAGACAGAAACGAGCGGAATCATAATTTCAGGACGCGGGTCGAGCCCTTCTTTCTTCAGACGAGCTGCCGCAGTCGCGATAGCGCGCACCTGCAAGGCCGGAAGTTCGGGATAGACGATAGCCAGACGGCAACCGCGCAAGCCGAGCATCGGATTCGCTTCGCTCATCGAGTCGATCTGACCCATGAGGGCGCGTTTTTTCGCAATATCAGCAGCAGGAGCGTCCGCTGCTTCCATGCGAGCAATTTCGACATCGAGAGAACGGGGGCTATCGAGGAATTCGTGCAGCGGTGGATCGAGGAGACGGACCACAACAGGCAGACCGTCCATAGCCTTGAACATGCCAAGGAAGTCGCCGGTTTGAGCAGCAAGTAAATCGCTGAGCGCTTTTTCGCGCACGGCGGGATCTTCGGTGAGAATGAACGATTGGATAATCTGCTTACGATCACCCAAGAACATGTGCTCGGTACGACACAGACCGATACCGGCAGCGCCGAACGAACGGGACAGCACAGCATCTTCGGGGTTGTCGGCGTTAGCACGCACACCCATCGTGCGGAATTCGTCGGCCCACTCGAGGATGGTGTCAAGATCTCCGGTCATTTCAGGCAGCACCAAATCGACTGCCCCAAGCACGACGATGCCCGTCGTGCCATCAAGGGAAATCATGTCGCCCTCTTTGATGGTGATACCCTTGCCGGTAACAACCGCTTCTTTCTTTTCGGCATCAATCTTGAGTGCTTCGACACCGCAGACGCAGGGAGTTCCCATACCGCGAGCGATAACGGCAGCATGCGAAGTCTTTCCACCGTGCGAAGTCAGGATACCTTCAGCAGTAATCATACCGGCGAGGTCGTCGGGGTTCGTTTCCCAGCGGATCAAAACACACTTGCGACCGGCTTCAGAAGCGGCAACAGCATCAGCTGCCGAAAAGACCGCTTCACCGACAGCGGCGCCGGGACTTGCATTGAGACCCTTGGCGACAACATCATAATCAGCATTCTTGTCGAACTGGGGATGAAGCAGTTGATCGAGCTGTTCGGGGTCGACACGCAGGACCGCTTCCTCCTTAGAGATGAGGCCTTCTTTTTCCATCCCAATCGCAATATGTAGAGCAGCAGCAGCGGTACGCTTCCCCACACGGGTCTGAAGCATCCACAGTTTGCCCTGCTCAATGGTAAACTCGATATCACACATATCGCGAAAGTGATTTTCGAGGATGGTGAATACGCCTTCGAGTTCGACACCCGCCTCCTCGAGACCGGCCACATGCTTCAGGTCGGCGATGGGGCTGGTGTTGCGGATACCGGCAACAACATCTTCGCCCTGAGCATTAATAAGGTAGTCGCCGTAGAATTCCTTTTCGCCATTGGCGGGATTACGGGTGAAAGCTACACCAGTTGCCGAGGTTTCACCCTTGTTGCCGAAAATCATCGACTGCACGTTAACGGCAGTACCCAGATCATCGGATATTTTGTTTTGCTTGCGATAAAGCGTGGCGCGAGGGTTGTTCCAGCTTCCGAAAACAGCTTCGATTGCCAGCTGCAATTGCGCCGACGGATCTTGCGGAAATTGGACAATACCGTCGACAACGAGGGTCGGATGCGCGGATGCCTCGACGTTTTCGGCGAAAATCTTCTTGAATTCGTCAACAAGCTCTTTAAGGTCGTCGGCATTTAAATCAGTGTCGCTTTTCACACCACGCACGTTTTTCATTGCCGTGATAGCGTTCTCAAAAAGATCGCCGTCGAGATTCATGACAACATTAGAAAACATCTGAATAAAGCGTCGATACGAGTCCCACGCAAAACGGGGGTTTTCAGTCTGAGCAATGAGGCCGTTGATAGACTGATCGTTGAGGCCGAGATTGAGCACCGTATCCATCATACCTGGCATGGACATAGGGGCGCCGGAGCGAACGGAAACCAGCAAAGGATCAATCGGGTCACCGATCTTCTTTCCGATGCGCTTTTCCAAATCTTCGCGATATTCGCGGATGGTATCAAGGGCTTTTTCGGGCCAAGTATTATCGGCGTTAGCATATTCGATGCAGGTCTGGCACGAAATAGTAAATCCGGGAGGTACCGGCAAGCCAATATTCGCCATTTCAGCGAGATTAGCTCCTTTACCACCTAAAATGGCTTTCATGTTCGTGTTGCCTTCGGTTACATTGTTGCCATTCGCGTCCTTGCCGAACGCAAACACACGCTTTACTTCTTCAGTCACCTTTTTCTCCTTAAACGCAACTTTTGCACCTTTTTCAAACCGCTCAACAACCCACAGAACGCTACAGCACCAGTGCTGAAATCACGTCTGCGGGTGAGCGAGGTCATAATACCGCAAAATATCCTGCGCAGTCTCCTCAACCGCGCGATTATCGGTGTGAACGACAATACAGCCCAGTTTGCGCATCAAAGCGCGGGCATTCTCAAGATCTTGATACACTTCTTCGGGGTCGGCATAGCTTGCAGCAACCACTCCAGCATTACCTAAACGGCGCTTTCGAATACTCACAAGCACATCGGGGGTCGTGATGAGTCCGAACATGCGAGAGGGATCAACCTCGTAGACTTCCTTCGGCGGTTCGGTATGAAGATCAAGCGGCACATTGGCAACTCGATACCCCTGCTGACTTAAATAGATGGAAAGAGGGGTTTTCGACGAACGAGACACCCCGAGCAAAACGATATCGGCAAGCGCGAGATCTTGCGTGTTGCGTCCGTCGTCGTGAGCAATCGTGAATTCCATGGCGGCGATACGGTGGAAATACTGCTCGTCCGCCACGCGAAGACCACCGGGTTCGTCGGTGGGAGCCAGACCGCTTACCTGGGCGATTGCGCCGATGGCATCGCCAATCAGATCGATAGCGACGATATTGGGGTGCTCGTGCGTATACGCGACAACGGCGTCGCGCATAACGCTATCGACCAGCGTATAAAAAACAAGGAGACGGTCGTCACCAAATTTTTCGAGACCATACGCAGAGTGCTTTTCAAGGAATTCTTCGATGTCGTTAAAGGTAAGCACCTTCGAGAGCGTTTCGACACACGGGTTCGTCACGCCGAACTGACTCGCGGCCGCCCGCGCAAGAGCAAGAGCGGTGACACCGACCGAGTCACTGATAATATAAATGGTCGGTATCGCCGTGGTATTAGTATGATGTGCCAGCCCCTGCATATCCATATCGTGTCCCTTAAGCGAGTTTTCCAAAATCGGCTACGGGAGAAAACACCGAAATAAAGCGATTGAGCAAGCGCAGACGATTATTCTTCAAAGCTTCGTCTTCGT
>JAVWAI010000047.1:0-4320 GCA_036650075.1 Raoultibacter sp. | reverse complement strand
GGTCGATAGGCAATTGAGCTGAAAGGTTATTGTAATGAGAGAAAGCTGCAGTCTGAGAATACAGAGAATTAATCGGTGCCTTTTCCGTATTGCGTGCTACTACTACGTTATCATCGCTCATGTAAGTACCCCTCTTTTAGACAAAATTTATTAATAGATACATTTGCAGGAGCAATTAGACCCTACCCCGCGACGATTGTCAATCAAATGCAAAGGCAAACAGCCCCGAATATAGCAAGGGGAAACTCAAGAGGAAAACTGCCTATTTCAAAGCTTTTTTATACTCCGAATAGCGAAAATTAATTTGCCTGTTTTGCCAGTTGAATAGCTATGTTTACGAAGGCATACGCCAAGCCTTGATTGAGAGCGTCGAAATTGTGAATAAAAGGCGGGATGCAGACACCTTATCCAATAATTGCATAACGCATCGTTAAAATACGCTCCCATCAATAATCCTTCCTGATGATTTTTTTCACGATTGCCGCTCTCGACAAAATCTGCGCATTTCAGCTGCCGCAACGCCGCAAAATTACCCGTCTCGTCAAAGTGCGCGCTCCGGGCATTCCGGCACTTCGGAAAGCTTGAGGGCGGGGGCGCAGAATCGACCTACGCCCCGAAGTCACCCTCGATGAGCACTACAGCAAGCTGCCGTAACGCCTTACGAACACCTTCTTCATGATGGTTGCCAACACCATGTAGCAGATTGTCGTTATCAGCAAGAATCCGTAGTACTCGATCGGCAGAGGCGCCAATCCAAGCGCTTCAGCTGCGGGAGAAAACGGAATGCTCGTGAGCACGGCGATGCCGGTAAACGTAAGTAGCGTAACCGGTAGCGACGCGCGGCTTTCCAGGAACGGGATTTTGGGCGTGCGGATCATATGGATAACTAAGGTCTGCGACCACATAGATTCCGTGAACCACCCCGCTTGAAAGGTTGCTATAAACAGCGCCAAGCTCGCCGGGTCGGTAATCTGGTCGAAGGGCATGCCCACCACCATCGGGCAGATGACAAAGAACATGAGCAGATAGGTGGTAATATCGAACACCGAACTGGTGGGGCCGATCCACACCATGAATTTGCCGACGGATTTGGCATCCCACTTCTGCGGCCTTTCCAAGAACTCCCCATCCACGTTATCCCATGGGATAGCCGCGCAGGAAAGGTCATAAATCAGGTTCAGCAAGATGAGCTGGATGGACATCATCGGCAAGAACGGCAAAAACGCACTTGCAGCCAAAACCGAGAACATATTGCCAAAATTAGAGGAAGCGGTCATCTTGATGTACTTAATCATGTTCGCATAGGTGCGGCGGCCCTCCACGATGCCCCGCTCGAGCACCATAAGGTCTTTCTCCAGCAAGATAACGTTTGCCGATTCCTTGGCAATATCCACCGCGGTATCGACGGAAATGCCCACGTCGGATACGTGCATTGCCGCTGCATCGTTGATGCCATCCCCCATAAAGCCTACGGTGTGGCCGTTTTCGCGCAGCGCCGTTACCACGCGCGCCTTCTGTGCAGGTGAGAGCTTTGCGAACACATGCTCTTGCTCCACCACCTTACGCAGACAATCGTCGTCCATGGTTTCGACACGCTCGCCCAGTACCACGTTCCCCACCTTGATGCCGACCTGTCGGCAAATGGAAGCCGCCACTTTGTCGTTGTCTCCCGTGAGCACCTTCACCACTACGCCATGATGGTGAAGAGCGCAGATAGCCTCGGTTGCACTCTCTTTCGGCGGATCGAGAAATGCCAAATACCCGATAAGCACCATGCCAGCTTCATCGGCCGGGAAAAATTCTCCTACCGGTCGCGGATCGGTTTTTTGCGCGACGGCCAACACCCGCATCCCTTCGGCGTTGAGTGCGTCGGTCTTTTGCAGCACACGATCGCGCATCGCCGGGGTCAGAGGAAGAACCTCTTTGCCGATTTCCACATGCGAGCAGATGCACAGCATTTCCTCCAGGGCACCCTTCGTCACCATCTGCGTCTTGCCGGATAAATCCTGCACCACCACACTCATGCGCCGACGCTCGAAATCAAAGGGGATCTCATCGACTTTCGTGTAGGATTCTTCCAGACCACGCAGCGAAACCTGTTCTAACGCATCCTTTTCAACGCGGCGGACGATAGCTTTGTCCATGAGGTTTTTCAGACCGGTCTGGTAAAAACTATTCAGAAACGCATGGCGCAGAACGCGGGAATCTTCGTTGCCGTCCACATCAAGGTAGCGCTCAAGAGCCACTTGGTCCTGCGTGAGCGTACCTGTCTTGTCGCAGCACAGCACGTCGATGGAGCCCAGATTCTGAATGGCATCCAGATTTTTGATGACAACTTTCTTTTTCGACAGGGAAACGGCACCCTTGGCCAGACACGCGGTCACGATTGTGGGCAGCATTTCGGGCGTGAGACCCACCGCGACCGAAAGCGCAAACAAGGCGGCACCCATCCAGTCACCTTTGGTGAAACCGTTGATGAACAGCACGATGGGAACCATGACGAGCATGAAACGAATGAGCACCCAGGAAACGGAACTCACACCTTGCTCAAAAGAGGTCTTGGGCGGATCGACCGACAGCGTCTTGGCCATACTGCCGAGCAGGGTGTCATTACCCACGAGAATCACAATGCCCACCGCGCTTCCGGACACGATGGTGGATCCCATGCACGCCAAATCTTTGAGTTCAGCACGCTTTTCCGCCGGTTCACTCTCGCCCGTAAGGGAGGATTCATTCACGAACAAATCTTTTGTTTGCAGCAGCAACAGATCGGCGGGCACCAGATCGCCTGCAGCAAGTTTGACCAGGTCGCCTGCGACCACTTCGTTGAAGGGAATTTCAATGGCACCGCAGCCTTCGCGCACCACGCATGTCGTGTTGTTGATCATGGCAGCGAGACGGGCGGCGGCGTTTCCACTGCGGGTTTCCTGCACGAAGCGCAGCGCACCCGAGATAAGCACCATCGTGGTGATGATGATAACCGTCGTGGCGTCTGCCTCTCCCGGTTCGGCAAAAAGGATATCCGTGCATCCCGACACCGTTGCCAAAATAATAAGAATGCAGGTAAATGGATTGACGAACGCCTTGATCAGGCGACGCAGCAGGGTGTTGCTGTTAACGTGGTCGACAACATTGCTGCCATAGGAATCACGGGATTGTTCGATACCAAGGCGGGTTAAGCCTTGCGCGGTCGTCCCGAACAGGTCTAAAACTTCTTCGGTCTTGCGGGAATTGGCAAAATCGAGGATTGACGAGCGGACAGTCGAGACTTCGTTCGCTCGGGTGAGGGTTGTAAGCTTTTTCATCACTTAACCCCTTTCGTTTTGGGAGGCATACGCCTCGTTCAATTCGTCTGGGGATCGGCGGCTGTTAGCGGCGCCGAACCGTGCTTGCGCGTAGCGCAAGTGATTCCGGCGCATGCTGGTCAGAGTGCGGGCAAAGCCGCACAGCCGGCATCAAGGTCGGCCGCTGCGATGCAAACTCTCTGCTCCGACACTGCGCCGGGCGGGGGTTTTCGAGGTTTCATTACTCCCACCTCCTTAGATGCGAGTATTCAGATGCGCGCGACAAAACAACTTGCACGCAAGCGAAGGGTTGAAAATGGGGGGGGTTGTCGAACGAGTGAGATTAAGAGCGCCAAAAGCGCCGGCTAGAGCACTTGGCGTGCACGCCGCAAGTCACCGGTCGATGCCCCGGAAATGAAGGAACTTCTACTATGATCGTCCAAAAGGCACCTCCTCTATCGTGACTGGTTCTGCTGTTCGCAGAGCTTGCCCATCTCAAAGCGCCGTTCATAATGGCCCTTTGACCTTCACTCGTCAAGCACCTTTACAAAGAATTGAAAAAGATTTTACGCTGGCTCACCACAGGCACCGCCGACCGACCCGTGTCAAGATTTCGGACAGCAGAGTTGGCGGAGTTACGCCACCTTTCGGATGGATAAAACTCGCGTGACGTATCGAGAGAGAATCGAACCTAGGCGGAGACCACGTTGCTTGTCGTGTGAGTGAAAGGTGTCCGCTATCAACTAATGGGCGGCGGCTTCACGTGCTAGAATGGGTGTATTGCAAATACACTGCACTTTGTCGTAAGGATCAATCTATGAGCGACCACTATAAGTCTATGATTGCCAGGGGCGTCAGTTCTGCCGAGATTCAGGCACATTTGGCTGAAGGGGATACCGTGGCGGTTACCGTGCGTATCCCGTCAAACCTGAAGGAAGCGGCGGCGGAGTATGCATCCATGAGCGGCATGAGCTTCAGTGCACTTTTTCGCAACTGCCTCATCAATGAGCTTTCATCGAAAGGGAAATAATTAATG
>JAVWAI010000046.1:0-4755 GCA_036650075.1 Raoultibacter sp. | reverse complement strand
CCACTATGGTTCGGTCGGGGTCAACGAATGGGGGATGTTCGTTATCGTGCCCGAAGACGTGGTTTTGAAAAATGCCGTCGATATAACGAATCGTGCTATCGTCTTAGTTGCTTTGGTTATCACGTGCTTCGTTCTCATCATTTTCTATATCCTTCACATGCAGACGAAAGCGGTTAAAGCCGAAGAGGAGAGTATCGCGCGTCTCGAACACATCGCCTATGTCGACGAATTGACGGGAGAGCGCAACTACGCCAAGTTCAAGATCGATGCGCAGAAGATGCTCGACGAAAATCCCGCCACCGCTTACACGATCGCAAAGGTTGATATTGAGAATTTTAAGCTCATCAATCAGGTGTATGGCTACGAAATGGGCAACAAGGTCTTGCGGGCGTTCGCTCGGGCCCTTCACGAAGCGCTCCTCGACTGGGGCGGCATTTTTGCGCGGGTAGCCAACGACGACTTCGTCCTTATGCACCCGACGAGAGGGGAAGACCGGGAAAGACAGCGTCACCAGATGGCGATGGATTCTTTTGCTCGAATCATGGGGGATGATTTCAACTACATTGTGAAGTTCAAAGCGGGGCAATACGGAATCTCCCAGAATCGTGACCCGCAGGTTGAGGTAAACGAATACTACGAACTGGCGAACTTTGCCCATCGCGAAGCGAAGAGGGATTCCTTTACAGCCATTGTTTTCTATGAAGATAAGATGTCTCAGGCGGCCTTGGAGCGCAAAGAGCTTGAGAACAAGATGGAGCAAGCTTTGGCTGCGGAAGAATTTGTCGCCTATCTGCAACCTAAGTATGCGCTCGAGGATGAATCGATTGGCGGAGCTGAAGCGCTGGTGCGCTGGCGGGTGTCTGAAACAGAACTGCTGCCCCCGACTGCATTCATCGGGCTTTTTGAGGCGAACGGCTTTATTTTAAAGCTCGATATGTACATGCTCGATAAAGCGTGCAAAATCGTTCGAGGGTGGATTGATACCGGCATTGAGCCCATCACGATTTCGGTCAACTTCTCTCGTTTACATCTTGACAATACCCGTTTTGTTGAAGATATATGCGCTGTTGTCGACAGCTACGCGGTGCCTCACCGATACCTTGAAGTCGAAATTACCGAGAGCGCCATCTTCGAACACCTTTCGGTTTTTGAGGCGGTACTCGATCAGTTGCATCGTGCTGGTTTCACGCTTTCCATGGATGATTTCGGTAGTGGCTATTCTTCGCTGGGTTTGCTCAAGGATCTGCCTGTCGACGTTATTAAGATTGACCGGTCCTTCTTCATGTCTCGACAGAGCGTATCGCGCACAAAGACGGTTATTGGCATGGTGCTGAAGATGGCCGACGAACTGTCGATCAAGACGGTTGCGGAAGGCGTCGAAGATAAAAGTCAAATCGACTTACTGCGCGAATCCGGCTGCACTATGGTACAGGGCTTCTACTATGCGCATCCAATGCCTTCTCATGAATTTACCCGAGAACTTATGCAGGAACAGAAAAAATAGCCTGCTTCGGTCGTGCGCCGCGCAAATTGGTGTGCTATCATAACGAACAAGTGTTTGTGATAGTAAAGGAATGGCGTGGCTAAAAAAGACAGGATCATTCTCGGTATCGACCCCGGGCTTGCCAATACCGGTTGGGGCATCGTGCACCAAGAGGGAAGCAAGCTTGCCTGTGTGGCCTATGGTTGCATTTCCAGTAACGCGCAAATCGATCTTTCCCTGCGGCTGTGCAAGGTTTACGATCAGATGGAGGCGGTGATCGATCGGTTCAAGCCTACGTGCGTCGGCATCGAAACCGTTTGGTTCGGGGCGAATATCACTGCGGCGTTTGCCACGGGGCAGGCCCGGGGTGCGGCGCTTGTCGCCTGTGCCCAGCATGGATTGGATGTTGGGGAATTCACCCCCCGTCAAATCAAGCTGGCCGTTGTCGGCACCGGCACCGCAGAGAAGGAGCAGGTGCAGTATATGGTGGGCAAGCTGCTGGCTCTCAAAACAGCTCCCAGTCCCGACCATGCTGCCGATGCGTTGGCGGCGGCAATCTGTTTTACCACTCACGAAGGTTTGATCGAAGCGGCGCAAAGATAGGAAGCTTGAATGATTGCTTTTCTCAAAGGTGTTCTTGCGGGTAAGACGACCGATGCGGCGTGTATCGAAGTGTCGGGCGTGGGGTACGCGGTCGGCATGTCTTCCGGTAGCATCGCGCGTCTTCCTGAAGTGGGGGCTGCGGTGCAGGTGTATACCTATCTCCAGGTACGCGAAGACGCGCTAGCCCTCTTTGGATTCCTCAGTATGCAGGAAAAGTCTCTCTTCGAACGATTGATCAGCGTTTCGGGTGTTGGTCCGAAGGCTGCACTTGCCGCACTCTCGGTGTTCGAACCCGCCGAATTGGTTGCGGCTATCACCGCACAGGATGTTTCTGCGGTTTCTCGTATTCCCGGCGTGGGAAAGAAGATTGCTTCGCGTATTATCTTAGAATTGAAGGGAACGTTCGACGAGGGTATCCCCGGGCAGATTTCTGCGTTCGCATCGGCTGATGCCGCGAACATGCAGGGGGCGCGCGACGCGCTGCTTTCCATGGGGTTCACGTCTGCAGAAGCCGATCTTGCGCTCAAAGATGCGCCCGAAGCCGGAAGCGAATCCGTTCTGCTGCAGTACGCCCTCAAGCGATTAGGGGAATAAGTGACGGACCGTAAGGAAATAGAAGGTTTGGTGTTCGAGGCCGATCGGTCTTCGGCTCCGTCCGTTCACCCGCGCGATCTTACGCCTGAATTGGTCGAAGACGATTTGGTTCTCGATCGCAGTTTGCGCCCGAAGAAACTCAATGATTATCTAGGGCAAACCAAAATCAAGGAAAGTCTTTCAATTTTAATCGAAGCCGCTCAGGGCCGCGATGATGTTATCGACCATATTCTGTTTTCGGGTCCTCCGGGCCTCGGAAAAACAACCCTGGCAACCGTGGTTGCCAACGAACTCGGCTCCCACATCAGAACCACGAGTGGTCCGGCAATCGAACGCACGGGTGATCTAGCCGCTATTCTCACCAACCTTGAAGAGGGCGACGTTCTCTTCATCGACGAAATCCATCGCCTCAATCGCATGGTTGAAGAAGTGCTCTATCCGGCGCTTGAAGATTTTGCTCTCGACATTGTGGTTGGCAAGGGTCCTGCAGCCCGCTCTATCAGGCTCGATCTGCCGCGTTTTACCCTGATTGGTGCCACTACGCGTACGGGGCTTCTGACGGGCCCATTGCGCGACCGTTTCGGTATTTCGTTTCGTCTTAACTATTACTCTCCCGAAGAGCTGGCCGATATCGTCGTTCGCTCCGCCGCAATCCTCGACGTTGAAGTTGACCGTGAGGGTGCCCTCGAGATAGCGCGCCGCTCTCGCGGTACTCCGCGCCTGGCAAACCGATTACTCAAGCGCGTGCGCGATTGGGCGCAGGTGAAGGGCGCTGGTGCCATCAACGAAGATTGTGCCGCTGAGGCCCTGAGCTTCTTCGAGGTCGATAATTTGGGGCTCGATGCGATAGACAACCGCTTGCTTGAGCTGTTGGTCGTTCAGTTTTCGGGCCACCCCGTCGGGCTTTCCACGTTGGCCTCGGCACTTTCGGAAGACACCGAAACAGTTGAAGACGTGTACGAACCGTATTTAATGCAGCAGGGGCTTATGGTGCGCACGCCTAAGGGCCGTCAAGCGACCTTGCGGGCCTATGAACACCTGGGCGTCGCAACACCGTCTCAGTAGCTCCCCTCGGTTGCCGCTTTGTCGTATAATGCCAGCACCCTGAAGAAAGAGGATGTATGTTCGAACAAGATTATCTCGTGCGCATGTTCATGCAGTTTATACAAGCTATTCGCAAGAGCATCCGCAAAGCCAAAGATGAGAAAGATCCCGAAGCCGCAGCAGCTCTTTTAGAGGGCCTGGTAAGTAATGCAACCGAAATCGACGGGGGAGTGCTGCTTTCCCTTGCGCCCGAAAGTATCGCGGGTGTCATTCAGGTTTCGGGTACCGATCCGCGTGTGGCGGAATACCTGGTGCGAACCCTTCTTCTAGAGGCGGATTATCTGCGCGAAGCAAATATTCCCGCGAAAGCGACGCTGCGGGCAAGTCAGGCCCGAGCGATTGCAAGTGCTTACGGAATTGAAATCGAAGAAGATATGATTTCCCCCGAAGAACTCGATGCGTTCTTCGAATCTACCGTGAAAGATAAATAGTGGTTATTTGAGGATTATTTACGCATGTTTCTCAATATGAGGGGCAAAAAGGTAACTAATTTGGAAACCTCGTCGCTTTATTTGAAAACATAGTGTACAGTACCTTTAAGGCTCTCAGAGGAGGGCGTGTGCTTTGGCGCTTGGAGCGAGAGCACAAGGTTTTATCCCTCGAGAAATCGAGGAAGGAAAGAGGCTTAGAATGGCTGAAGGTACTGTCAAATGGTTCAACCCGGAAAAAGGCTATGGTTTTATTTCTCAGAATGACGGCGAAGATCTCTTCGTTCATTTCTCTGAAATCAACATGGACGGTTTCAAGACTTTGGAGGAAGGCTCTGCCGTTACCTTCGATGTAACCACCGGTCAGAACGGTAAACTCCAGGCAAGCAACGTAGCTAAAGCATAGTTTTATCTGCAAATCTGCAAATGCCAAAGAAGAGCCCTTATGGGGCTCTTCTTTTTTTCTTAACCTGACGGTGCGTTGTGGCGGCCAGCTAGCGCCTCAAAACTCTCGTAACCTTCACACGCGTACGGGGAGTACGC
>JAVWAI010000045.1:0-6197 GCA_036650075.1 Raoultibacter sp. | reverse complement strand
GGCTGCATCAGCAAACGAACCCACCCCAGGCAACACGATGGCATCGGCAGCGGCGATGACCGCCGGGTCATCGGTAATGCGTGCGTTTCCTCCGGCGGCATAAAGGCCGCGTTCGACGTTGCGCAGATTCCCCTTACAGTAATCGACGACCGCTATCACAAAGACCCCTTTGTCGAAGGCAGAATGTCAGCGATACGGGAATTGATGGTCACAGCCTGACACAGCGCACGACCGCATGATTTGAACACCGCCTCGATCAGGTGATGCGAATTGTCGCCGCAGATGCTGCGAACATGCAAGGTGATACCCGCATTGCTGGCAAGAGCAATCATGAATTCTTTGGCAAGCGTCGTATCGAAGGTGCCGATGATTTCTATGGGCAGATCGACCGCATAGTGCAGCTGTCCGCGCCCCGAGATATCGCAGGCTGCAAGCACAAGGGTTTCGTCCATCGGCACATACGCCGATCCGAATCGCGTGATTCCCAGCTTGTCGCCCATCGCGGTTGCAAGTGCCTGGCCAAGCACGATACCCACATCTTCGACGGTGTGGTGCGCGTCGACTTCAATATCCCCTTTTGCACGGACCGTCAAATCGAACAACCCGTGGCGGCCAAACGCATCAAGCATGTGGTCGAAAAAAGGCACACCGGTTTCGATGTCGGTCTTGCCCGTGCCATCGAGATCGATGCTAAGCGTGATGTCAGTCTCCTTCGTCGTGCGCGCGATATCGACCCTACGCGCACCAGTAGCAACAGTGTCCACATTATCCCCTTTCAGGCAAGAGCGCCTGCTTGAGAGCGGTTAAAAACAGCTGGTTTTCCTCGGGTGACCCAATAGTCACGCGCAGACAATCCGTCAGCCCGGGTGCTTTCGAGAAATCACGTACCAGGACCCCTTGTTCGTAAAGCTTTTCCCATACCCCGGCAGCATTTGCCGTCTTGAACAGGATGTAGTTGGCATCCGAAGGATATACCTTGACGCGCGGAATCTTTCGCAAGGCATCGAACACCACACCGCGTTGCTCGATAATCTCGGTAATACCGCGCGCAAAACTATTGCGGTTTTCGTAAACGCTGCACGCCACCAGTTGTGCCAGCGAATCGACCGAATAGGGCTGACGTACCTTGACGAATTCGGTGATGACGTCGACGTCGCCCAAAATGTAGCCCATGCGCACCCCAGCCAGGCTGAACGCCTTAGAAAACGTGCGCAGCAGCACAAGGTTTTTATGCTGAGCCAGATAGGGCCGCATCGAGGTACGGGAAAACTCGAAATAAGCCTCGTCAACCATAACCAGGGCATCGGTTGATTCGAGCAGCTTAAGTAAGAACCGCTCGTCGGCGAGTTTACCGGTTGGGTTGTTCGGGCTGGCGATGATCACGTAGTCGATGTCGCCCTGCGCCATGCGCGCAAGCACCGCCTCTTCATCAATCTCGTAATCTTCGCCTCGATCGATATTGATTACCGTCGTACCTGTCAGGCGCGCGTTGTTTTCATACACCGAAAACGTCGGAGGAATATTTAAGCAGGTACGCCCAGGACCACCCCATGCAAGAGCGGTGTTGAACAGCAGCTCGTCGCCACCATTGCCAATCAGCACGTTTTCCTTTTCGAGACCGTTCGCTTCCGCAATCAATTCGCGCAGCTCGGTAGCGAGGGGATCAGGGTAGCGATTGAACGAAAACTTCTTCATGCGTTTCGTGACTGCACGACGAACCTCGTCAGGGATATCCTGCGGGTTTTCGTTGGCGGAAAGATACGCCTGTGCTGGCAAATACTTCGGATCGTAAGGAACCAGATTATCGAGCTGAGCCGAAGATCGACGGATGCTATTCATCGATCTTCCCTCCGAACACGCTGCCCGTCTTCATCAAGTTACACCGCAACTCGACGCTTTTCGCGTGCGCCCACAACCCTTCATGGTTGGCGATGGTCATGATTGCTTCAGCATCGTTTGCGAGCGATGCTGCGGAATATTGTATGACACTCGACTTTTTGACGAATTCATCAACGGAAAGCGGTGACGAAAAACGTGCCGTGCCGCCCGTGGGCAACGTGTGATTCGGACCCGCAACGTAATCACCCACCGCTTCGGGAGTCCATTCGCCCAAGAAAATCGCCCCGGCATTGCGAATCGAGCCCAGCAGATCCATCGCGTGGGCCATATGAATCTCTAGGTGCTCGGGAGCGATGATGTTGACCGCATCCATCGCAGCAGGAATATCGGGGCACACGACGATCAGGCCCTGGTCAACCAAGGAGGCTGTAGTGATTTCAGCACGAGAAGACTGCTTGGTATGCATCTCAATGCATCGTTCGACCTCATCAGCGTAGGCTTCATCGAAGGTGACCAGATAGCAGCTTGCCAACGGATCATGTTCGGCCTGCGCCATAAGATCGATGGCGACCAGTGCCGGATTGGCCGTGGCATCGGCGACCACACACACTTCGGAAGGACCCGCCACCATATCGATGCCGACATCGCCAGAAACTATCTTTTTCGCAGCAGCTACAAACGCATTGCCTGGTCCAGTGATTTTATCAACTTCGGCAATGCTTTCGGTGCCGTAAGCAAGCGCCGCTACGGCCTGCGCACCCCCGACGCCATATACTTCGGTGACCCCCGCAAGGCGGCAAGCCTCGAGAATGGCTGGATCGAGTGTTCCGTCTTTGAAAGGCGGCGTGACACATACGATACGCTTCACGCCGGCAACAGATGCTGGCAGCGCGTTCATGAGCACCGTCGAAGGATACAGCGCACGACCGCCAGGCACATAGATGCCGACCGAATCGAGTGGCTCGATCTTAGAGCCGACAAGAGCTCCGTCTTCGCGAATTGAAAACCAACTTTGCTGACGCTGGCGTTCGTGGAAATCACGAATTTGGGCCGCAGCATGTTTGAGCGCACGTTCGACCTTCGGATCGACATGGGCGATGGCTTCATCGATCGCCTCGTCGGAAACACGGAAGGTATCGACGACAACGCCGTCAAACTTTTCCGTGTATTCGCGCATCGCGGCATCGCCACGACTTTTCACGTCTTCAACGATCTGCGTGGCCGTCATAAGCGCCTCAGCATTGAAGGCGCCGCTTCTATTGAGGTCTTTTTTCCGGAAGCTTTCCCCCGCTTGCAAAATAACGCGACGCATGGTTACTCCTTCGTTTGTTTCTGCAGTGATTCAGCCAATATTCCGATGCGCTCATCCATGCGGAAGGCGCAGGTGTTTGCAAAGAATCGCGCGGCCGAAGCCAGCACTTCATCGACCACAATCAGGTTGTTTTCGCGCAAGGTCGTACCGGTTGCCGTGATATCGACAATCCGTTCCGCCATTCCGGTCAAAGGTGCCAACTCGATATTACCGTGCAGCTTGACAATTTCGACCTGTATACCGATTTGTGCATAATACGCCTTCGTGATACGCGGATACTTCGTTGCCACGCGGATGGAACCCAGTTTTCGGTAATGTTCCGACGCCACTTCACCCGCATCGGCGGGTTCGGCCACGATAAAGCGGCATGCCCCGAATTTCAGATCGACCAATTCAACCACATCCAAGGCAGCTTCCAGCAGTGAATCCTTGCCGCAAATGCCGCAATCGGCGGCACCAAGCGCCACGAATACCGGGGCATCGGTGGGCCGCACGATGATGTACTCAACGCCAGGGTTGCGAATAATCAACTGTCGGCCGGTATCTTTGAGGCCTGTCGTATCAAGACCAGCGCGAGTTAAAGCTTCAATGGTGTCGGTGTTAAGCGACCCTTTCGGCACCGCGATACGCAACGGCTTTTCAGGGGCGACATCGCCCGCAGAAAGGGCAGCCATAACCTGCTCGAGCGAAAAAGCAAACCCAGCGGCAGGACGATTCTGGCCGTAAGCGGCCAGCATATTGTCGTAACGACCGCCGCTTCCAAGCGGAGTCCCCAATCCGGGAACGTAGGCCTCGATTACGATACCGGTGTAGTAATCAAACGAACTCATGACCGAAAAATCGATTGAGACGCGATCGGCAAGGCCATCTTCTACCAGGTAGTCATAGGTTTTTTCAAACGCATCAAGACCGTCGGCGCATCCGAGCGGATCGACCAGCGTGCGCACCGCGTCGATAGCGGAACGCCCGCCCCGAATATGCGGTAGCGTCTGGATGGCGACGGAAAACTCTGCCGGTAGCGAGGGTGTTGCAACCAAAAGATCAAGCTCGACAAAGTTCGACGCATGATAGGCCTCGAGCACCGCGGTCTTCCACGCATCGGTTGCCGGACACGCTTCCAGCAATGCGCGCAGCACACCAACGGTTCCCAGAGCCAAGGTGAAGTTTTTCACACCACATTTACCCAACGCTTCGGCGAACAGACCCACCAATTCAGCATCGGCAGCAGGACCCGATTCGCCGATGGACTCGATGCCGATCTGTGTCAATTCGCGTGCGCTTGCCTGCTTATCGGTCTCACGGAAAACGCGCTGGGTGTAGCGAAATTTAAAAGGTCCCAAAGCATCTTTGAGACGCGTGGCACACATACGTGCGACCTGCAGCGTCACATCGGGCCGCATGGCAAGAAGGTCACCTTGCGAATCGAAGAATTTGAAGGGAGCTCCCGGAATCCGGCCACCCGCTTCCATCACATCCATCACTTCGAGCGTCGGTGTTTCAATGGGGACATAGCCACGGCGGGCAAAGCAGGTCTGCACTTTATGTCCAAGGTCTTCGCGAAGGCATGCTTCTTCGGGAAGTACGTCACGAAATCCTGCGGGAGTCACGAAATTCATAGGTATCGCTTCTTTCGATAGTTTCATAATACGGATACTCTATCACGCTAGAGTACTAAAGCAAAGGAACATATCGGTGAAAAACATATTCTACTCAGATTATAGCCAACCGTCCCGCATCGTTGCCACCATGAAACCACTGGCGGAAGACAACCCTCCCCGACGGCACGCCCTAAAGCAGCGACATCTGCAAAGGCTCGAAAGTGTATTCGTGGATTACCTCATCAAGATAAAGATTGACTTCGTGTGATTCCCAATCCTTGATTGGCACGACGTAGGCATTTCCGCCCTGTTCGAATACGAGCATCGGTCCGACCATACCAATACAGCGGCCGGCACATACCCCGTCAGACTCGTAGCCGGGAAGTTGCAGTTCATCATGACCCAAACCAGCGCGCTCAAAATAGAACGGCGTCAGGTCGAGACACCCCTCGATGGGGTGAAGACCAAGCCGCTGGGCCGTAGCTTGCAGTGTTGTTTCCGCTTCGGGAAAATCGTACCGAGTTTCGACGAACAGTTCGACTTTTTTTGCCATACGCATCGTCTCATAGATGTCCGCCTGAGCGCACAGACGCGCTTCCATCTCGCGCGCGTCTTCAGCGTTGTCGAAGCGGCCGACAACTAACGAAGCGCGCGCCCCCTGTTCAAGCAGGCGTTTGATACCGCGCGACTGTGCCGTGATACCCACCTTCACGTACTGTGGGGCGAAATAGGCCATGTAGACGAGATGGGGTGTCAAATTATAGGCGCGTTGCTGCGGCGAAATCACCGGCGTGTTGTAGAATGCGGGATTGAACCCTGTTGCTTCGCGACAGGCCGGACACATCGACTCCCTTGAATCGCCGGGCAGCTCAATCGCCATCGGGCAGACCTGCCGTCGATGCGTCACCAAGTCAAACGACCCCGTACAGCGTCTGCGTGGCAAGCGCTGTACGGAAAATGTTTTGCCCAACACCGAAAATCGTGTCTGAACAGCCCTGTCGAGATCGCTCAACAGCAGGTACGGACCGTCATCGTCGAAGCCGATGCCGGCTAAAACAGTCGTATGGTCTTCAGCAAAGCGCGCCATGATACCCCCTACCCCAGCGCAGCAACCGTTGCTTGCATGTGTAACACCATCGCTACGCAGAACATAACGAAAACAACCGATGCCAGTTTTGCAGGCAAAATCCAATCGCTTTTCCACGCCAGCACCAGACCGACCGGCCAAAACACAATCAGCATCACGATGATCCAAAACGTCTGCCGATACCACTTCTTCGGATTGGGATCTTCGAGCAATTCGTATGATTCCCTCTGGCGACGCCACGGCTTAATCGGTTCTTCATCCATGATGTACTCCTCCCCAAGCAAGCGGGCGCCCGAAAGCGCCCGTCTCAGAATATGTGTATCCATACTACACCCTCTTACATGCGGGTGTCTTCAACTCA
>JAVWAI010000044.1:0-6517 GCA_036650075.1 Raoultibacter sp. | reverse complement strand
GCCTCATCCAAGAAATGGTGATTCGCCCCGCTTAACGCGCGGTGATCAAGCGCAGCTGACCCTGCGCCGTCGCCGATGGAGCTCCCGTAACAAAAGTCAGGCACGCTGTGGTGGTGCAGCGTGCCCTCCGGTCAGACGGGCAATCTCATCGGCGTACCCGGACAAATCATTGGGAGTTTCCAAATAAAAAGGCAGATGACACAGCGCGGGATGATTTGTCACAGCACAAAGCGCCTCGAAACCGATTTCACCCGCACCAATCTTCGCGTGACGATCTTTGTGGGCACCACACGGGTTCTGGCTGTCGTTTAAGTGTACGGCCCGCAGGCGCGAAAGCCCAACCGCGGCATCAAATGCTGCAAGCACCCCCTCAAGATCGCCCGCGATGTCATATCCCGCATCCCACACATGACAGGTATCCAGGCACACACCCACATGATCGGCAAGATCGACCTGTTCGATGATGGCGGCAAGCTCCTCAAAGCTGCGACCCACTTCAGTGCCCTTGCCCGACATCGTTTCCAGCAGCACACACGTGGTCTGTTGCGGCTGCAAAACTTCGTTTAACACGGCAGCAATCTTGTCGATACCCACTTGAGCACCCTGTTTCACGTGGGCTCCGGGATGAAAGTTATACATCTGGTGCGGGGTTGCCTCCATGCGCGCCAGATCATCGGCAAACACCTGCAGCGCAAATTCCTGGACACGATCCTCGGCAGCGGCAGCGTTGAGCGTATAGGGTGCATGTGCCAAAATGGTGGTAATACCCACTTCGGCTGCGTAGGTACGAAAAGCCGCAACATCGGCCAAATCAAGCGCTTTGGCCGAACCCCCACGGGGGTTGCGCGTGAAGAACTGAAACGTATTGGCCTTGATGGACACCGCCGTTTGCGCCATGGCAAGATAGCCCTTCGAGCTGGAAAGGTGGCAACCGATGGTCAGCATGGTATCCCCGCGCTTTCTGTCGTAGTTACTTTCTCAAAACATACAACGAAAGTATACGGGAAACATAGCTCAAGGTTGCGATGTCTTCCTCGCTCCACACCCGCTGCTGCGTACACGAATCAAAACCGACAAAGCCGCGCATTTCACCCCGACGATAGATGCCGCACTGTAAAAACGATTGAGTGTTTTGCTTTTCGACAATGCCCCGCGGAAGTTCCTCGAGCTTCTCACGATTGCTGCAACAAAACATTCCGTCATCATTATAGAAACTCAAAAACTTTTCGAAATCTTTTGCGGGAATGGTTTCGAAGGCATCTTGCGCCGAAGCAGCACCTTCCGCACACCATTCGTAAACATCTCTGAATTCCATACTTTCACCGAGACGTTCAAAAAGATACACCCGATCAAGGTCAAATTGCTTTCCAAGAAGCTCTAAAATCGCATTGAGTGTCGTGGGTAGATCTTTTGTTTCATACAGCATCTCGAAAATGTTATATATCAAATCATGCTCAAAATAACGGGAAACAAAACGCCGTGATACCTCGACTGGACTGCGACGGTTCGCGGCTCCGCTCTGCATGTCATCCGAATAAAAAGTACAACGGTTTTTACCCTTAGATTTAGACTCGAATAAAGCAATACCGGCAGCTTTGTACAGCGCATCAAAGGATTGAGCATGCTCAGGATAGCGAGCAAGCCCAAGACTTCCCGTAATTTGGTACGTTATCTTGTCGCCGAAATAAGTTCGCTGTGCGGCCTGCATAACCGCTTTAGTCTTTGCGCGAATGTCATCGATATCAGCAATGCGGGGCATAAAGACAACGAACTCATCCCCGCCCAGTCGACCCGCAAGGTCTTGATTGTCTAAAACCTCTTGAATTTCACGAGCCACCCCAACCAGCACCGCATCACCGAATTGATGGCCCAAATGTTCATTAATGTCCCTAAAATCATCAATATCAGCGATGAGGAAGGTACCCCGCTCATCGGCATGCGCCGCAAGATAGTCGTCCGTATGCTTCCGAATCCCTTCTCGATCGTAGAGCTTCGTGAGAGAATCTTGTTCCGACTTCATCCGCAGCTCATCTGTAATCGCTTTCTGTTCATTGATATTAATGAACACCCCCACCGCCCTCAAGGGGTTTCCCTCGCGATCGAGCACAGCCGTTGAGCGCGTACGCATCCAGATGTAGCGATCCTCGCTTGTTCTCAGGCGAAACTCAAAAGATGCCGGGTTGGTTTTTTTATACGTATCAGCAATCCAGGATTTATAGATTTCAATATCATCGGGGTGAATGCGATCGAAAACTTTTTCATTACAACTCATATGATCGCAGATTGCCTTGAAGCCCAAGACCTGCTTGTATTTTTCAGAAAACGTCGTGCAATCGGTCTCAAAATCCCACTCGAAGATAATATCGTCACTTTGCTCTGCAACGATGCGATAGCGCTCTTCGCTCACCCTGAGAGCTTCACTGCTTTCCTTGTCGGCGGTAATGTCGACCAAAATACCGCACAAACACGGATCTGAACCCTCTTTTCCAGCAACAACCTGCCCTTGCTCGAAAATCCATGCGACCTCACCTTCTTTGGTGGTGATTTGGTACTCCGATTGATAATTGCCCGTTTCCAGTTGGCGGCGCGCATTTTCCGCAGCGACCGCCCGTCCTTGCGGCACCACCGTACCAATAAGGCTGCCACCGAAAAGCCTCCACACCTCTTCTTTTGTATACCCCGTCAGCTTTGTGAAACCATCGTTGCAGGACAATAAATCACAGCGTTCATCCATCGTGCGATAGATGACACCGCACCGGACATTGGTGTAGAGCGATTGCAATTCATCAACCTTGCTTTGCAGGGAATTCTGCAAAGCAAGGGTTTCCTCCCGCGACTCCGTGACATCCTGGAACGCATGCAGGCCCACCAAGCGACCCCGATTATCGGTAACGCAGGATGAACGCCCTTGAAGATAGATGATCTTACCGTCCGCCCGAATAGCACGCGTTTGAAAACTGACCGGTTTCCCGGTTTCAATCAGTCGCTTCTCGTTATTCTTAACAGTAGCAACATCGTCGGGATGCGTAAACGAAGTGATGGTGTTGTGGTAGATTTCCCTGAATTCTCGCGCCGTACACCCAAAATACTCCAACGCTCGCTTGTTGACGTACTGGACGGTGGCATCGCCGTCAAGATATCCCTTCATCAACCCCATATCGATATTCTGGCCGAGCGTATAAAGCTCCCAGTTATCCATTTGAAATTCGGAGGGGATTTCTTCGAGATATGCCTTCCCTTGATTTTCGATTTCGGCTTCGGTTTCAGCGGTTACGGGTGCCTGCATATTCCCTTCAGCGACTTCGTTTTTCTTCACGAATTCCTCGTAGGCAAAACTCGGCATAGGTTTGGCATAAAAATACCCTTGTGCGATATCGCAACAACTCATCTTCTTGAGAAAGTCAACTTGATCGAGTGTTTCGACGCCTTCAACAACCGTGCGCAGACGCAGCGACTTGATCAGATCGAGCACTTTAGCAACGATCAACCGCCCCTTTTCGCTGTTGACCGAATCTTCCAAAAAGCTTTTATCGATTTTGATGATGTCGGCAGGGAAGTCTT
Organism: Raoultibacter sp.; assembly: GCA_036650075.1. Classification (GTDB taxonomy): domain Bacteria; phylum Actinomycetota; class Coriobacteriia; order Coriobacteriales; family Eggerthellaceae; genus JAVWGW01. The sequence continues at coordinate 2,956 of JAVWAI010000044.1, read as the reverse complement.
TGAGACGCCCTAACGAAGAATATTCGCTGCCGAAATCGTCAAGCGACACGCTGAATCCGAGATAGCGCAAAGCACTTGCCGTATCGATCAGCGACTGTAAATCATAGGAAAAGATGCTTTCCGTCAATTCTATTTCAATCAAGTTCGTAGAAATACCCAGCTTGTTCACCGTTTCGAAAATCGTCTCGACGAAATCGGAATCGGTAAGATGCGCCTTGGAAAAGTTGACCGAAATCGGCACTACCGGTATGTGTTCGCCCATGCACTTTTTCAAAAAAAGACAGGCTTGCTCCAGCATGTAAAAATCAAGGGGCACGACAAATCTATTCTGCTCGAATACCGGAATGAAGCGGTCGGGATACACCACTTCACCGGTGCCCCGCACCCACCGAACCAGTGCCTCTGCGCCGACCACTTCTCCAGTCTTCATCAGGACTTTCGGCTGGAGATACATTTTGAATTCTTCTTTTTCGAGCGCCGCCGCCATGGAAAGCGTTATTTCCTTTTTCCACCAAAGCTCATCGCGCATGTGCTGGGTATAGGGAACGATCGTCGTAACGTGATTGCCCTTTGCCTGCTTACGAGCAAAGTTAGCCTTGTCAATCATGGCTTCGAGTTTTTTTGCGGGGTTGGAAATATAATAAATGCCGCCACTTGCAATCAGATTGTAGTGGGTCGGCAAGAAAGAAGATAAGCTTAATTCCATATCGAGGATTTTAGTGAACCGCTCTATAAGAACCTCAGAAGGCGCGGCGGGAACAAAAAAGATAAAATGATCCGCATGGACATGGGCAAAAAATTCACCGGCCTTCAAGAGTCGGCCAAAACGGTCAGCAGCCGACTGGAGTGCACGGTCTCCTTGTTCGTAGCCAAACAAGTCATTGAGATATTTGAAGTCGTCGCAATCGACCGCAATCAAGGCATATTCATTCGATTGCGCCGTCGCCAACTTCCTTCGCGCTTCATCCACAAAATGAGCATAGTCAAGACAGCCGGTTTTTCGGTAAAGCTCTTCCATGACAAAATCCTTTTATAGGAAAACGTTCTTTCAGTATACCTATAAAAGAAATATAAGTCTTTCAAAAACAGAAATGCGCACCCTGGCGCGAACGACAAACTACACGCCAAGCGAATCATCGAAGATACGGGCGAGAACACGCGGATCAACTTCGGTGATGGGAATTATCGGCAGCGGCGGTTCATCGAAGGAACCTATCGACTTCTGGTATATCAGCACATCATGCCACGCCCCACATTTGTACCCAGCACGCAGCTGCACACCAACCTGCGAAAAACCGAACGACGCGTGGAGCCGCTTGCTTTTTTCGTTGGGCATACCCACGATTCCAAATACGTTTCTGACCCCCTGTGCTTCAAGAATCGCCAGCAACGCCGTGTAGAGCGTGCGACCGCAGCCCTTGCCGAAACACCCGTCGGTGACGTACACCGAAAGCTCGACATCCCACTGATAAGCCGCTCGAGCTTTATAGCGACTCGCATAGGCGTAGGCCAACGGATGATCGTTTTCCTCCAATACAAGATAGGGATACAACGAACAGCGACTCGCAATACGTGCTCGAAATTCTTCCACACTCGGCACGTCATATTCAAACGTAACCGGCTTCTCAATGTAGGGAGCATAAATTGCTTGCAAAACCTCCGCGTCCGCAGGGGTCGCTAAACGAAGACGCAAAGCGCCCGATTCTTTTGCAGTGTTCACGTGCTTCCGTTCCTAAAAATTCCGATAAAAACAGGTGGTATGCCCAGTGTGACAGGCGGGACCGGTTGGCTCGACCAGCGCAAGCAAGGTATCGCAATCGCAATCGTAGCGCAACTCGACCAAGGCTTGCGTGTTGCCGGATTCTTCGCCCTTGTGCCAAAGTTTTTGGCGGGAACGCGACCAAAACCACGTCGTATGATTTTCAAGCGTGCGATGTACCGTGTCGCAATTCATCCACGCCATCATGAGCACTTCTCGCGTAGCAACATCCTGTACGATACAGGGAATCAAACCATTTTCGTTGTAGCGCAGGCCTTCGGGGGAAATTGCCCCCTCTTCATCCGACACCCGTTCGTCCACCGCGGACCCCTTCCCATAAACATCGGCATATCCTATCGTATCTTGGAGAAAACACGACGAACAATTTCGAATTTGTTGCCGAGTTTTAACCTTTTATTGCATTATCGACAAGCTCACACCATCCTGAGCGTAAGCGAGAATAGGCACCGCCGCCTACAACCTGACGGGGATACCCTGATCGCGCAGGTATTCCTTCACCTGGCGGATTGTGAACTGTCCGAAGTGGAAAACCGAGGCAGCCAAAACCGCATCAGCTTCGCCTTCGATGATGCCTTCGGCAAAATGTTCGAGCGTGCCAACGCCACCTGAAGCGATAACGGGGACGTGCACCGCCCGCGCGACCGCCCGCGTCAATCCTAGGTCAAACCCGTCTTTGCTGCCGTCGCGATCCATGCTGGTCAGCAATATTTCTCCTGCACCACGGCGAGCTGCCTCAACCGCCCACGCAACGGCATCCATCCCCGTCGCTGTACGCCCCCCCTGCACATACACCTCCCACTTATTGGGGTTTCCGACCACTTGTTTGGCATCGATAGCACACACAATCGCCTGCGTACCGAATGCGGTTGCCGCAGCCGTGATGATGGAGGGGTCGGCGATTGCCGCTGAATTGATCGACACCTTATCGGCCCCCGCCGCAATCATCTGACGGATATCGGCGACACTGCGGAAACCACCGCCCACACAATACGGAAGGTGCAGCTGTTCGCTCGCGCGACTAGCCATGTCAATCGTGGTCTTTCGGCCATCACTCGTAGCGGTGATGTCAAGGAAAATCACTTCGTCGGCACGTTGTTGGTCGTATTTTTGGGCCAGCTCAATCGGGTCGCCCGCATCGCGCAGGTTGACGAAGTTGACGCCTTTAACCACGCGGCC
>JAVWAI010000043.1:0-8371 GCA_036650075.1 Raoultibacter sp. | reverse complement strand
GTTTTATCTTCTATGACAACCTCGGCGGGCCGCTTACGCGATTAAACCTTTCGGTGCCTGCTGTCTTGGGCAGCGGAACTATTTTTTCAAACTGTGAGACTCACAGCTCGCTCATTCTGACAGACCGAGCGATACAAGTAAAGCCTTTCTTCACCAAAATTCACTGAATTACTATGCGGTCTTCGGTCCATCAGAAGCAGGAGTCGCAGGGGTATTTCCCGATGCTGCCGGTGCCTGATTGGCTGGCTGCACGTTGGGTGCATCCTTTTTTGCGGCGTCCGGAGCAGCCACAGAATCCACCGCCGTTCGAGAGCTAATCGAAAGCACCACGGAAGTGGGTTCCCCGCTGATGAATTTCAGGGTAATCGTTTCCCCAGGTGCATACCCCACGACATCGATAAGCCCCGGAAAAGCGCAATCATAAATACGTGAATCACCGATCAGGGTAACGTAGAAGTGCGAATTTCCATCAATAACCGCTTGGGTAATATTTTTAATAACACCCGTTGCTTCTGCGGCAGCATCGTTCTCGGATTGGTTTACGACACCATTTGTTGCGAGCAGTGCCTTGTATGACTTCTGGCATAAAGCGACGGTGTCGCCAACCGCCACATTTTGATAGCGCTGAATATCAAGCATGGCGTACTGCTTCACCAGGCCGGCATCATCTTTTAAGGCCATAAAATAGGTGGGCTGCCCATTGATGTTCAGCAGAAGCGGGAATGTTGCCTTGTAGCGTAAGTTTTGCACTTGCCCCTCGGCAGAACCCATGGCCGAAGCCTCCGTAGCACCCGCCATCGCATAGAAGTGCGATTCCGCTGTGCGCTGGTTAACCAGTACGAAGCCGACAATCGAATTATCAGAAGTCGCAGATGTTACGCCGGTATAGACCCACACATCATCGTCTTTCGCGATGTAGTTATAGCCCGCTTGGCCTTCGCTACCCGGCGTGGTTTGAACGACGCCCTGCTGTCCAAGAACAGAATTCAACCAACCGTCCTGGTAGGCCCCGGACCAGTTGTACTGCTGAATAAGCATCCCCGCAGGATAGACGCGATCGACCCACTGAGGGCAATCTTCAACAGCGAGATCCTGAGTTTCGCCCGTCGAGGCATCACAGAGAACGACGCGAGAGACGGTAGTGCCGCCAAAAAGACCAATGGTGCGTGTCTGTACCGGACAAACCCACCACGGCTTACCCTCTTCGTCAATCTCGAATGATTTTTCATCGAACATATAGAAGGGGTACTTCAGCTGCACATGACGATCGAGATTGCGCGCCAAAGGTTCAGATTCGGAATAAAGAATCGGATTCTCGAGACGAATGATTTCTGTGTCCTGCGATGCCATATCAACGATCACGTATGCGGGAATTCCGCCTTCCCGGTTCGTAAACCACTTGAATAGATCAGCATAGACCAACGGGCTGACGCGCACCGGAGAGCCCTTGTAGTTGATTTGGCTGTAGATGGGGGAAATCTCGAACTGACTGACGAATTCGGGGATGGATCCCATCGTGCGATTGCCGAGCAAGACCGCCGAATCACGATCGATCACAGGGATTTTCGTATAATCAACCTCTTGAATATCTTCAGAAAAATTGAGGTCGGTCGTCTTCAGCACCGTTGCATACTTTTCGGCATTGCCGGGAAAAATTGCAAGTGACGCCAGCGAACCGACAATGCCAAGAACAACGATGATGACAGGAACGAGAGCGAGACCCTTGAATACCTTTGCCTTACCTTCGCTCGCAGCAACTTTCGCCGTTCCTTTTTGATAGGCGTACGAACGACCGAGAAGCACCAAAAACAGAGGAAGGAGGATAAAGACCCCCACGAAAAACCACGTGTCGGTGCTGTGGATATTGATGGCGGGATGGAACCACCAATAAGCAATCGCCGCAACGACAAAGACCACGATGAGCGCGACAAGAAGAGCACGCTTGCCCCATGTCGCAATTCTGTTTGAAAAGGGAATGTCAATATTCACTCGGGGAGGCGTTGCGCCCCCGCCCGAGCCCGATGCCGAAGACGAAACAGCATCTGCATCAACCACATTTTCAGAGCCGGAAGGCGAAGCCCCCTTGTCAAACACCACGCCCGATTGTCTCAATGCGTCGATTAGCGTATCGACTCCTGATTTTTGACTCACGATATCAACCCCTCGTAAAAATTTGACTTTAAGCCTTTATTGTATGGGACAACGGCCTCCCGTAAGGGAGCCGTTGTCCAACTGTCACGTTATGTGGTAGGCCTTTATGCTAAATCGCGCAAAACGTATTGCAAAATACCTCCATGATAGAAATAATGACCCTCTGTCGGCGTGTCGACCCTTACAGTCGCCTTAAAATCAATCGAAGAACCATCGGGCTTGACCGCACGTACCCCTACGCATTTCGGCTTCGGGAGGCCTTCTGAAAAATCGACCGCCTCGATGTCGAACGCTTCAGTTCCGTCAAGTCCTAAGCTTTCGGCATTTTCTCCCTCGCTGAACTGCAGAGGCAGAATACCCATACCAATCAGGTTCGAACGATGGATACGCTCGAAACTTTCAGCGAATGCAGCACGAATACCGAGCAGCATCGGACCCTTCGCCGCCCAGTCGCGAGAAGATCCGCTGCCGTACATCTTGCCGGCCAACACGACAAGTGGCGTTTGAGATGCGGCATAGCGTTCTGACGCATCAAAGATAGGAGCCACTTGGCCGGTTTGTAAATCGCGCGTCCACCCGCCCTTTTTACCCTCAGCAAGCTTATTTTGCAATTTCACGTTGGCAAACGTTCCGCGGGCCATAACTTCATGGTTGCCGCGGCGCGCACCATAAGTATTAAAATCAGCGGTGGCAACGCCTCTCTCTTCGAGATATTTCGCGGCAGGCGACCCTGAGGCTATCGACCCCGCAGGAGAAATGTGATCGGTAGTGATAAAATCGCCCAAATTAGCAAGTACTCGCGCACCGCATACGGCGGAGGCCGGTTCGGGCTTCGCCGTCATGCCGTCGAAATACGGAGCACGACGGACATAAGTCGAATCACTATCCCATGCAAAGGTAGCGCTCGATTCGCGGCCGAGCTGCTGCCATTTCACGTCACCCTCAAACATGCCCCTACTGCCCTCAATAAATAAATCTTCGTTCACGCAGCGGTCGAGCAGGCTCTTGATTTCCTCGCTGCTTGGCCAAATGTCGCGCAGATAAACTTCATTGCCCTGCGCATCGATGCCGAGCGACTCCGTTTCGAAGTCGAAATCCATCGTTCCGGCCAGCGCATAAGCGATAACGGTAGCCGGAGCACCCAAGTAATTCTGAGATACATCCGGAGAAATACGACCGTCAAAATTTCGATTACCCGAAAGCACACTGGTCAGTTCAATCGTTTCCGCAACATCGTGGACCGCAGGAATCAAGGGACCTGAATTACCGATGCAGCTCATGCACCCGAAACCGCAGGTGTAAAAACCCAAGCGCTGCAAGCCATCCAATAAACCCGCTCGCTTCAAAAGCAATTCGGTCGCGTGGCTGCCCGGCGCCAAAATGCACTTAGTCCACGGCTTCGGAGTCAGTCCGGCACTCGCTGCTTTTTGAGCAATAAGGCCACACGCAAGCATCATAGAAGGATCGGTCGCCGTCGTGCAGCTGGTAACTGCGGCGATAGCAATAGCACCCTGGGACAAATGATGCACGGTTCCTTCGATTTCCACCGGCACGGTAACATCTTCCAGTTTCCGTTCGGCACAAATACTTTCGACTGCAGCCTTCGCACCTGCGCAAGCAATACCCTCATGAGGTCGTGACGGACCTGCAATCATGCGCTCAACCTGAGCCAAATCGAGGGTTATCACTTCCGCATAGGTACGCGGCGCGGCTTCGGGCTCATTCCAGAAACCCTGTGCTTTCGCATATGCTTCAACAAGAGCGACCTGCTCAGGACTGCGACCAGTCAAGCTAAGGTAGTCAAGCGTCTGTCGATCAACCGGGAACAAGGTACACGTACTACCATATTCGGGCGTCATGTTGGAAACACAGGATCTCTGCGTAGCACTCAAGTTCTCAAGACCGGGGCCAAAGCACTCAACAAAACATCCGACGACCCCCTTAGCACGAAGCACCTGAGCAAACGTGAGAGATAAATCCATGGCGCTTACGCCTTCGGGCAGTGCGCCGACGAGATTGACACCCACCACGCGGGGTACGAGCGTCGTGATAGGCTGGCCCAAAGCTGCGGCTTCAGCCTCGATACCGCCCACACCCCAACCAAGCACACCGATACCGTTTGCGGTCGGGGTGTGGCTGTCGGTTCCCACCAGCGTGTCGAAATAGACGGTTTCCGTTCCCTCTTCGTCGGTAGCCGCCATAGCAACCGATGCGAATTTTTCAATATTTAATTGATGGCAAATACCCGCTCCCGGAGGAACAATTCGCACATTCTCGAACGATTCCTGCGCCCATTTCAGAAAATCATAGCGCTCTTGGTTTCTTTCAAATTCCAATTCCATATTGCGAGCCATAGCGCCAGCGCATCCCGCCTCGTCAGCAATAACGGAATGGTCGATTACTAAGTCGCAGGGAATCTGCGGATTCACCTTTGCGGGATCGCCACCCAACTGCTCGCACGCTTCGCGCATTACCGCAAAGTCAACGAAAACCGGCACACCAGTGAAATCCTGGAAGAGCACCCGTGCAGGACTGAATTCAATTTCGCTTCCCACCTCGCCGGCGCAACCGGCCTCAACGACACGCTGAGCCAACCGGGCAGCAGCCTCGTCTGTAGTAGCTTTCCTCAGTACGTTTTCAAGCAACACCGTCAGCGAAAACGGAAGTTTGTCGGCCCCCTCAACTGCGGAGACGGGATAATACGTATAGGTCTTTTTCCCTACCTGCAACTGGGCCTGGCGGGAAGAAATATCATTGCTCATGAACATTCCTTTTCTTTTCTCAAGCGAATACGGCACGATTATCGCACGATACTTATCGGTTATCCTTTAATTCATCGACAAGCGCGTCGGTGAATTCGGTACAGCTTGCGGCGGGCAGTGACGAACCCGTTGCGCGGCAGATATCGGCAGTCAAATGCACGCCTTCGACGTATACAGCTCGCACCGCCTCGCGCACGCGCGCCGCACATTCCAGCTCCCCCAAATGGTCAAGCATCATAGCTGCAGACAAAATTTCGGCGGTGGGATTGGCAAGATTCTTCCCCGCAATATCGGGAGCCGAACCATGCACCGCCTCAAATACCGCATAATCCTTGCCGATATTAGCGCCAGGAGCGATGCCAAGACCGCCAACAAGACCCGCACAAAGATCACTGGCGATATCCCCGTAAAGATTAGGAAACACGATCACATCGAATTGGGAGGGATCAACGACAAGATTCATGCAGAAGGCATCGATAATTCTATCCTCGAATTCGATACGACCCTCATATTCCTTGGCGATATCGCACGCAACATCGAGAAACAAGCCGTCGGAATATTTCATAATATTAGCCTTGTGAACAGCCGTAACCTTCTTTCGACCATGCTTCACCGCATACTCAAAGGCGTAGCGGACGATATTCTGCGATGCCGTAATAGAAATCGGCTTAATAGAAATACCGGAATCGGGACGAATCTTTCCCGCACCGCTCGTCTCACAAAAATCAATTAAATCCTTTGTGGGCCGAGTCCCCTCTTCGAATTCAATGCCCGCATAGAGGTCTTCCGAATTTTCACGCACAACAACAAGATCAACACCCTGGTAACGACCGCCGGCACCGGGAATCGAAAGAACGGGGCGAAGGCACACATAGAGATCGAGCGTCTTACGCAAAGCGACATTAACGCTTCTGAATCCAGTACCCACCGGCGTCATAACCGGGCCCTTGATGGCAACCCTATTGCGCTTGACCGCTTCAATAGTGGAATCAGGAAGCGGAGTGCCCTCTTTTTCAACCAAATGAGCGCCTGCTTCGGCGACCTCCCACTCGATTTGAGCACCCGCGGCTTCCAGTACGCGACACATAGCCGCTGAAGTTTCAGGACCAATGCCATCTCCGGGAATCAAAGTTACCGTATGCTGCGCCATGCATTTACCTTTCATTCGATTACTTCTTACAAAACGATATGCGCCTTTCGGCGCATAAATAAAAAAAGAGGGACACCATCAGGTGCCCCTTGTCTATTTTAGGTTGTTGACGATTTGGGCAGCACGACGACCGAGGGTTCCTTTACCACCAGCTGCGTCAAACGCCATACGAGCGGACAATTCCTTCTTGACCACGTCGGAGAGCTTGCCCTCCGAGAAGGCGATCACCGCCACCAGCATGTCCTGAAACTCAAGATCCCCGTGGTAGCATTGTATGGCCTCGTCGATGAGCGGCCATACCTTTTCCGATCGATTTTCAGTCGTTGCTCCCAAGCGACACAGAAAGCGCATTGCCGCGAGACGAACCGGGCCACTATCTTCGTCGAACAGTGCCGTTTCGGCCCCGAGTATCGCCTTGTCGCAGGCGCGCGAATCGAGATCCACCAAAGCCGTCAAAGCATCCAAACATTCCCAGCGCGTTTGTGCTTCGGGCCGGTTCAGTGCATCAATAAGAGCAGCCGAATGCGCTACGAGCAATTCCGGCTTCTCGCGAGCTATGATTGCAAAAGCGGCCGCAGAAACCTGTCGCGTACGACGAGATGCCCCTGAAAGGTTTTCGGCCAAAGGAGTAAGCTTGGCCTCATCCCCCATGACTTCTTGGGCGATGTGTTCTGTTTCTTGCGATATTTCGCTCACAGAGAAAGCCTCCGTTCCTATAGATTTACTATTTATGATCTAGTTATGGACAAATTACATTATACGCGAAACCCAAGGTCGGATCCGAGGCAAGCGCAGAATTAACACGATGACGCCGCATAGAGCGCCTATTCACCGAGCACGCCGGGAGGCGTACAATCAAGATCTCGATTGTACGCCCGAAAGCAAAGGGCATCTCTCTGCTAAACTGACGAACAAACTATGCGTGATGGCGTGAATTTTCAGATGATAAGGAGTAACCTGGCATGGCTCATCTTATGAGAAGAAACAAGCAAGAGCTTTCCCGAAAGGATACTGAAGCAGTTCTTCGCACCTGCACTTCCGGAGTGCTCAGCACCGTCGGTTCTGACGGCTTCCCCTATGCCGTTCCCCTTAGTTATACCTACTCTGAGGGCGCGCTCTTTTTCCACAGCGCCACCAACGGAGAAAAACTCGACGCTATTGCCCGTAACAACCGAGTCAGCTTCACCGTTATCGAAAGTGACGAAATCGTACCCGAAAAATTCACTACGAAATATCGGAGCGTCATTGCACGAGGCCATGCTCACTTAGTTGAAGAGGAAAGCGAAAAGCAATACATCCTCGAATCCCTAGTCGAAAAGTATTCGGCAGCTTTCGTTAAAGAGGGTGCCGAAACAATTCGGAAAGAATGGAATGCCGTCAGCGTAATCCGCGTTGATGTCGTCTCGGTTACAGGAAAAGAAGGGTTAGAATTTGTCCGCGAAAGAAAAATCGGGCAGTCAGTCGACCGTTAAAAAGCGAAAAGCTCTTAAGGTCGCTGTTCGGCCTTCGTGATATCACCCTGCGCATCGACCGTCACGTCAAAAACCAGCGTTCTGTCCTTGAGCCCCCCTTCCCATTGCTGCCCGTAGGTAAGCAGTATTTGGGCACTACCACCATGCTGACCGACATAGATAAACGAATGGACCCCTCCTGTACCGGCTTTTCGATCAGCATTCTCCTTGGGATAATAACTGTCCCTGTCAGCCTCAACAGCACTACCCTTTATGACGGAAACCCAGCTATACCCTGTCGTAGGATTCTCCTCAAGCGTAATTGTCATTTGGTTTCCCAAGCAAGAAACACCCAAATCGGGTGCTTTCGCATCGGGCATGCAGCCGCAAAAAAAGCCACAACCCAACAATCCCGCCAAGGTAAATGCAATAACTATCAATCGCTTCATCACACCACACCCCCACTCTTTTGTCACCATCATAAAGCTCCATCAGCCATAACGCAAAAAAGGACCCCGAAGGGTCCTTGAATGCAAAATATCCTCTATGAGCACGACGTCCTATCCTCCCACGGACTACACCGCAGTACTTTCGGCGATGGCAGGCTTAACTACCGAGTTCGGAATGGTATCGGGTGATCCCTGCCTCCAAGGTCGCGCTCATAGAAGATATTCTTCCATGAGATATATCTATGATATTCTCAATTTCGCACCCTGAAGGTTGCATAGCGTCAGACGATGATCACGTCACGATAATATGAATAAATAAGATGAAGAGCTCGACCGATTAGTACTGCTCGCCTGAACGTCTTACAACGCTTACAGCTGCAGCCTATCAACCTCGTAGTCTACAAGGGG
>JAVWAI010000042.1:0-9017 GCA_036650075.1 Raoultibacter sp. | reverse complement strand
GGATCGCTCGTGGTGCGCCAGGCGCTCAAGGTTCTGGGGCCGAATGCAATTGCGGCGTTGCCCGCGGGGTGTATGAGTGCTGTCGGCTTCAACTTTCCCCACCTGTGTTTCGCCAACAACGCGATGATCACGCCCTTTGCTGCAACGGCATCGGTTTTGACAGGTATTGAAGCGGGCCTGCGTGCCCAGGGCAAAAAGCCCGAAGATTGCACGGTTGTCGGTTTTGCCGGCGATGGGGGCACGGCTGACATCGGCTTGCAGGCGCTTTCGGGGGCCATCGATCGCAACGATGACATTCTCTACCTCTGCTACGACAACGAAGCCTATATGAACACGGGCATCCAGAAAAGTTCGCTCACGCCGTTTGGTGCCAAGACCACGACAACACCGGCTGGCGCGAACCAGCGTGGATGCCTGTCGCAAAAGAAGAACATGTTCGAGATCGTTGCTGCTCACGGTATTCCCTACGCCGCTACGGCCAGTATCGGATATTTAAATGATTTTATCCGCAAGGTGCAGCACGCCGCGACTATCAAGGGGACGAAATACCTTCACGTGATTGCCCCTTGTCCGACGGGCTGGGGCTGTGCTGTCGACGAGACCATCGAGGTAGCCAAAGAAATCGTGGATTGTGGTCTGTGGTATCTTGCCGAATACGAAAATGGCGAAGTCACCGTTAATCGCGACCCCAAAGAGTTCACTTCTGTCGAGCACTATCTGCGTCGCCAAGGTCGCTTTAAGCAGCTTTCTGCCGACGATATCGCCCACGTGGAATCAGCCCGCGATGCAAAATGGGAGATATTGCGCCAAGGAAAGTAAAATAAGGCCACGGCGTAGATTATCTAAGCTTTTGTGACCGGACTGCCCTCATTGCTGTGCGCTACAGGAAGAACAGCAATGAGTCCAGTATGAACAGGGGCACAAGGATCGCGCAGGACCAGCCCATGTAGCCGAAGAAACTGGGCATCTTGATGCCCGATCGTTCGGCAATCGATTTGACCATGAAGTTGGGGGCATTGCCGATGTAGGTCATTGCCCCCATAAAGACTGCGCCAGCCGAAATAGCTAAAAGAATCTTCGTTACCACTGTTCCTACGGTCGTGACTACCGCTGCGGCTCCGTTGAGACCAAGAGCTCCTGCGGCGGTGAGGAACACAACGTAGGTAGGCGAGTTGTCCAGGAAGCTCGAAAGCGCACCGGTTGCCCAGAAGAACTTCAGAGGGGTGTCGATGCCCAGGTCGGCGCCGTGGGTGCGCAGAAGAGCCAGCACGGGAATCATCGTGATGAAGATTCCCAGGAACAGTTTCGCCACTTCAGCAATTGGGCCCCATTCGAAGTCATTTTCTTTTCGCAGTGTCTTTGATGTCGTCACCAAAGACAGGACAGAGCCGAGTCCGATAAGGGCGATTTGAAGAAAATAGTTGAACCCAAGGTGAACGTGTTCGTTAATGCTGATGCCGAACACCTGCCCGGTTGCGGGGTCGAGACAGGCTTCCGTTTGGGGAATCATGCCGTTGAGGATAACGCCGAGAATAATCATGCCCAAAAACAACACGTTGTGGGCGCCTTCGATACGAATCGGTATCCGCTCGGTCGCTTTCTCTTCGAGTTTGAGCGCTTCATCGCCCGAACGGCTTTCTTTCTTGATGAAGTGGCGGTCGATGAGGACGAACACGCCGAGCAGTACGATGGTGTTGAGTAGGAGAATTGGCCAAATATGCTCAAGGGTCCAGAAGAAGGGAACTCCGCGAAGGTACCCCAAAAACAGGGGGGGATCACCCAGCGGCGTCAGGCAACCACCGATATTGGCAACAAGAAAGATAAAGAAAACGACGATGTGGGTTTTATTGCGCCGCCATGCATTGGCGCGCAATACTGGGCGGATGAGCAGCATGGCGGCTCCGGTTGTCCCAATCCAACTTGCAAGAAACGTACCGATGGCGAGCAGGATCACGTTATTTTTGGTAGTGCCGGCGATGGTTCCCTTGATGTGGATACCGCCCGACACGATAAAAAGGCCCAGTAGTAGAATGATGAAGGGCACATAATCGAGGACAAGCACCTCGATAAGTTGATTGACCGATTCACCGAAACCGTAGAAAAAGGTGAAGGGGACGAGAAAGACGAGCGACCAAAAGGCAACAACATGCAGCTGATGATCTTCCCACCATTCGGCTTTGAACAGCGGAAAAAGAGCGATAGAAAGAAGCATGCCCGCAAAAGGCACGATGCTGATTGCCGAAAGTGTCTGCCCTATTTCCATGAAGTTGAAGCCCCCTTGTCGCATTTTCAAACGCTAACCACCGAGTTCGAAGATGCACCACCCGCCTCGGTTTCTCTGGCAGGCCTAATACTTACCGGTTGTCATTCCAGAGCAATATCGAACACTATAGTACAAAAGTGCGGTGAGCGGTATCTGTCGTTCCGGAGTGGCGCTACGGCATCCGTCGATGACGGTCCGTCCGTTTACGCAACGAATTGACCCCCCGAAAAATCAATTCCGAGGGGTCAACGAAGAGGTTGCAGGCGGACAATTTCCCGCGCATAACGTAGTGGGTAATGCGCGGGGATTGTTGGTGCTGAGCTTAGGCCTTGATCAGCTCGACGGCGGCAATGCCGTTCTTGTTTTCGAAGTCTGCCAAGCTCTGTTCGTCGGCACGACTAAGGGCCTTATTGAAGTCGCGGGTGCCGATGAAGATTTCGTTCGTGTACGGGTTCTTCTTCAGTTTCCAAGAACGATAGAGGATGTATCCGAGAGCTGCCACGTTGGCTAGCAGGGCGATGGCTCCGATTGCCACATTCCACGTCGGGTCGGCAGCGCCGGCAGCGTGAGAGGCATTGAGCGTGTTCGTCGTGGAGAAGACGCTTCCGTCCTGAAACATCGGAAAGACCTGAGCGAACATGCACCAGAGCGACAGCGTGAACGCGCGGTTCTGAATCCAGCCGCCCTTATTCCAGAGAAATGCGGCAACGGTCGGGGCAAGCAGCAGCGCGAGGCCACAATACCATGCGTGAGTCGGCAGGCAGTTGTAGGTGTAGGCGAAGTTCCACAGGTCGTAGGCGATAATGAACACCCAGGTCATGTCAGGCCACAGCATGTCGGCGTGATTCTTCTTCGATACATAGATACCCCACCAACCGGTCATGCATAAGATGTTCAAAATGCCGGCTGTACCGTTGAAGATGTTGTGCCAACCGCCGTAAAGCCAAACGCCTTCAGACGAAAGCCACCAGGCGTTCCATCCTTTGAGAGCGCACTCGAAATCGGAAAAGACGGCAATCAGGATGTTGATGGCTACGATGAGGAAGGGGAAGCATTTGAACCAGTTGGCCTTCCCCAGCTTGCCCCAGCGGAACTTCAAAATCATGAAACCGACGCAGCCGATGGTTGCGGCGTAGAGTTTCGCGTAGTGGAACCAGCTGGTCATGTGAATGTAGGTAGGGTTGTTAAGCGCCCAATCCATACCCGCTGCAGCGCTTGCGTACAAGACGACAAAGTAAACCGTCAAAGCTGCCGGCAGCGCGATAAAGCAAGCGATGCCACCTACCTTGGTTCGTCGTGCAAGCTCGTTGAACAGGATAAGACCTATAAAAACCATGGCCCATCCTAATAGTTGCCACCCAGAATCGATAACAAACATCGTGCTCCTCCTTCTCCTTCGATAAACCCAACGCAATTCTCAAGATTGGCATTTTCCCCTTTTTTGATATTTCTTTTTTCTAAAGAAGATGCCATACTAAGATAATAATTCATAGATGTAATAAACACAATACAGATATGAAGTAAAACGACGTGAAGGGGAGGGGAGTTATGGTCGATCAAGAAAAGCAGGCATCGGACCACAAGTCGGATCGCGCAGTCGAACATCCTGCAAAAAAGAGGAAGAAGTGGCCGATTGCCGTAGGTATTGTCGTTGCGGTCCTCGTCGTTGCAGGGCTTGGTTTTTCCGCCTGGCACGCACAGCCAAGTTTCTGCAATGCTATTTGCCACGACCCGATGGACAATTACGTGGAAGGTTATTACCACGACTCAACGCTGTTGGCCGCAACGCACAAAAGCGCCAATGTCAGCTGTCTCGAGTGCCACGAAGCGACGATAAACGAACAGATCACCGAAGGCATTAGCTGGGTATCCGGCGATTTCGAAACGGATGAAGCGGGCAATCTGGCTACGGTGGGAGTAAATGCTGACCAGGCATTCTGCGCCTCGTCGGGTTGTCATGACATGGCGAAGGTCACCGCTTCAACACAGGATTGGGGTGGCGTTGCGGGAGTAAATCCTCACAACAGCCATCAGGGGCAGCTCGATTGCAGCAACTGCCATTCTGTTCACGGTACATCGAATATGTTCTGCAATACCTGCCACGATTGGAAAGTGCCACAGGGTTGGACCAGCCAGAAAAAATAGCAGCAAATCGTTTGAGCTCGCCCCGCACGGTTTGGGTGCGCGGGCGGAGAAGACAGGAAGGGGTATATCAATGAAAAAAACAGCTATTGCGGTCTGTGGTGCTGCGGCTTTGGCTCTTGGCCTTTCAGGGTGCGGATCGATGTTTGAGGGGTCCGGATCGAAAGAAGCGGCAACACCTGAGCAATTGGCGCTGCATGAAACCGATTCATGGGCGAAGGAAATCAAGGCATCGCGCCAGATGATTGAAGAAAAATGCAAAGATGGCGTCTACACCGGCACGGGCGTAGGCATGGACGGCAAGATCACGGCGACACTGCTGATCAAGGACAATCGCCTCACCTGTATTGAAACGACGCAGGCGGGAGAAAGCCAGAGTGTCGGCGGGTACGAAGCTATCCGCGACGGAAAATTTGCGGCAATGATAGACGCTGCTCAAGGGTCGGATATTGACACGATTACCGGTGCCACCATCACAACCGCAGGTGTTAAAGAAGCGGTTGCTGATGCTCTGACCCAGGCGAAAGCATAGAGGGGGATCGATGAATAAGATAAATGAGACGAATACGCAGGGCTTGAGCCGCCGAGATTTTTTGACGCGGGCGGCTGCGGCGATGGGTGGTGCTGCGGCAATCGGTGTGGCGGCGGGAGCTGTGCCGGTGCCGGTCGCCTTCGCCGAACCGGCGGGAGTAATCGGTGACTGGGCGCGTGATGGATCGAAGCGCGTTACGATTCCTCCGAGCAACAAAGGTAATGCATCGGGCGCGGATGGCACGTATCGCGAGCATAACGGTGCGGCGTTTCCTGCTGACGATGCGACTCCGATTCCGCCACGCCCTATTCCCGCCAAATGGGATTACGAATGCGAAATGTGTGTCGTCGGCGCGGGTGGCGGCGGCCTCAACGCCACAGCGCGCTGCGTTGAGCTGGGTGCTGACACGATTTGCGTGGAAGCTCTAGGACTGCATGGGGGCAATGCGCAAAGCGCGGGTATGTGCGCCATTCTCGGTGGATCACGCTTGCAGGAAGGTAAGCGATTCGCTTTCCCCGAATATCCCTTCGATCCAAAGGCTTTGGCTACGTGGGCGATGGATGAATACCACTACGCCGCTGATCCGCACTTGATTTACCTCATCGCCGAGCAAGGCGGAAAGTGCATCGACTGGATGGCCGACTGCGGCGTACAATGGCGCTTGGGCGAGGTGCCGGTGTATGTGGCACCGAAAAACTCGACGCTCGATCATCACGTCCTCAAGATGAAGGATGCAACCGACGCGATGTTCACCTATGGGCAGAAAAAGGGTGCGCGCTATCGTTTCCAGTGTCCGGCTTCTGCGCTGGTGCAGGACGAAGCGGGTCGTGTGGTAGGTGTCGTTTGCGACGACGAACGCGAAGGGGAAATCTATATCCACGCAACGCAGGCGGTCATTCTGACTGCCGGGGGCTTCTGCAACAACAAGGCGCTGCTCAAAGAGTATATTCCTACTGCAGCAATGGGCTGTGCGTCGAGCTATCTCGTCGGCGGCGAATGTGGAGAATGCTTCCGCATGGGTCGGGGTGTCAATGCTGACGTATCGGGTTTCAACAGCTCTGCCTCATTTGACGGCGGGGTGGATTGGGAAGCTGAAGGGGGCACCTGGGCGCGCTTTCTCTATGACGGCATGACGCAACTGTCGCGTCAGCCGTGGTTCACCATCGATCGCTGCGGTAATCGTTTGCGCTACATGGACAGTCGTGTGAAGAAAGATGGGGCCGATGCCATTTATGCCCTGGGCGATTTGGCCACCATTCAGATGGTGCCTCCGGGACACCGCAGCTACATCATCTTCGATGCTGATTACGAAAATCATCTGGCAGGATTCGGCCAGGAACATTGCCGTAAGTTGATCACTCCCGATCTGGAGCAGATTGATAAGGTTCCCGAACATTATCGTGATTGGCACCACGGCGTGCAAGACGCCGTCGATGCCGACGTACTGAAAAAGCGCGATTCGCTTGAAAGCCTGGAGGAAGATTTGGGCTTCGAGCCGGGTGTTTTGCAGGAAGCGGTTGATAAGTGGAATGCAACCTGCGCTAAAGGCGAAGATGATTTTATGTACCCCATGGCTCCCGAATGGTTGCATCCCATCGTAAAACCGCCGTTCTACGGTTGTCGCATCGGCGGAAATCTGTATGGAACTAAGGCGGGACTGCTCATCAATGACCAGATGCAGGTGGTCGGCACATCTGGAAAGGTCATTCCGGGTCTCTATGCCGGATGGCATACTGCGGGCGGTGCGTGCGGCGAGAATTCCTACATTGGTGATCCGATTCTCGGTTCGCTTTTGGGAGATGTGAGCTTAGCGTTTTGCGGTGGTTATTGCTGTGGCACTTTTGCGGTGCAAAACGAGGGCAAAGCCTAGCGGCGGAAAGGGATAGGAGGAAAAGAACATGAAAAATCAAATGAAAGAAATGCGCCCTGCGTATCTGACGATGTTCGCAATCGCCGCCGTGGTAGCTGTCCTCGGCCGAATTGGTCTGTGGATCATGGATGCGATGGGCGTGCTCACGTATGACTATATCGCGTCATCTACCGGCACCTTACTCAA
Organism: Raoultibacter sp.; assembly: GCA_036650075.1. Taxonomy (GTDB): domain Bacteria; phylum Actinomycetota; class Coriobacteriia; order Coriobacteriales; family Eggerthellaceae; genus JAVWGW01. Next base: position 2,024 of record JAVWAI010000042.1, on the reverse strand, counting down.
TCAGATTTGCACGGCATTCACTGGCCCCTCGCTGTTTGCAAGTATGTTTGCAGCGGGTTTGGTGCTGTCAATCTCTCTTGCGGGCGTGTTGCTCTATGGGTATTTCGGAACGAAGCATGATGCGTCTGAACTCGTAGAGCCGAAGGGTGCTCTCGTGTGGGGCTTAACTACGATGGTCATGGCAAGCGTGTGTGGCGGCATCGTTGCTTCGGGAATTCTTTCCGCTGTGCAAATTGCTTCCATGAAAACAAAGATGGTTATGGATGCCGGCATGGCGCTGATGGGTCTCACCTTAGTGCTGGCTATCACAACCCTCCTTGCTGCCGCCATGATGATGGTGTGTATGTGCCTAGCTCGGGGAAAGATTCACGGACATACGGGGCGCTCTCTGATTGTGACCGCTGCGGTATGTGGTGTGGTGGTCATGGTGTTGACTATATTTACCTTCGCCCCGCTCAACGTCGCGCATTTGAATGGCATGAGCTGTGCGATGTGGTTTGGTATCGATACGGTGGTCAACGTGATAATGATGGCGGTGGCACTGTGCCTGACGAAACGGATTAAAGCCTGATTTGCAAGCTTAGACTTTATGGCCGAGCGGTTGTAGATGGTCGAGTGCTTCCAGGCGCTCGACCTCTTTTTTTGCGCGCATATCAGCCATGACTACGCTTCCGACCTGGGCGATTGCTTCGCGATGTTCGGGCGAGAGGTTGTTCCAGAGATACTCTTGCGCGATATCGCTGATAGTGGCGGTGATGGTGGCTTGCTGAATACGTCCCGCGTCGGTGCTGGCAACGAAGATAGCCTTGCGATCACGAGGACTGGAAAGACGCTGGGCCCATCCGCGCGCTTCGAGACGATCCGTTGCTCGCGTAATGGTGACGGCGGGCAGCATGAGTTGGGTTGAAAGATCGACGGAGCGCAGGGGGAAATCCACTTCGCCCAAACGTTGGAGAATGCGGCATTCATTGTATGATGCGCCGGTTGCCTGACGCAAATTCTTCTCGATGACCTGCCTGAATAATTCAAAGGAGACAAGGGTGCGCGATGCGGGGTAGCGTTGTTGTATCATGGGGGACACTGCGGGATCGATGGCCGCGCCGGCCACGATGGATGCTTCGAGAATGTGGCGATACGTCTCGTTTTGCGTGGGAAAAGCGGCGTAAAGCTGCGCGACGATTGCCGCGTTGGCATGACCGACATGCGTGATACCCTTTTTCGTGATGCGCACAAAGCGCTCGCGGGCATCGCTGGTTCCTATCCTTCGCTGGACAAATCCTGCCGCTTCCAGCGTGTCGACAACCTGGGTGACGCCGTTTGCTGGTAAGCCGAGAAGGGATCCCAGCTTATTTTGGCGAATACTGTCCGGTCCGAGGCCGAGCAGCTTCACAAGAGCCCGATATTGCGTGATATTGAGGGTGCTGGCGGTTTTGAGACCCGCCTTCAGGACGCCGTGGAGCATCTCGAAAGCAACGAAATACGTTGAGTCGAGATTAGCGTTTTCGGCTGCGTGGTTGCTCATAATGCCTCTCTGCGAAAAGATTCCTGGTGCATCGCTTAACTATAGTCCGACAGCCCCCGTCCCGCCGAACAGAACCCGCATTGCACAGACTTTCCACGAGGGATGCAGATTTACAGGCGGCGTTGGCCTGCATATGCTCTAGGGCTTGGAAGGCGCGGTGCAGGGCATTCCGAAAACGCAGGTCGATCCTGCGCGCAAGCAGGAACTCAAAGCGTTCGTGAAAGCCAACCAACCCGCGTAGGTGCCATGCGGGCTGGTTCGAAAATGGCCGGAATACTTTCAGGTGCTAGAAGTGCCCGAAGTTCAGCACCGAGTAGACCACACCCGCTATGCCCAGGGCGATCACCACGCCGACGACGATCTTCTCTTAGTTCTTGAACAGCTTCGTCTTCTCGACCGTGCCAGCCGACACTTTCAGCACCGATACGTAGCCGTTGCCGTAGGCGCCCGGCATTCCGTAGCCGCCGCAGTAATCGTCGTACGGGCTGATGGCGGTCTTGTC
>JAVWAI010000041.1:0-9968 GCA_036650075.1 Raoultibacter sp. | reverse complement strand
TTTTTTCGGAACAGGCGAACTTTTCCGCAAAATGACACAGCGGAACATAGTGAGCGCACTTCTTCAGTTCCTTCAAAAGTTCGTATTGGCGCGCATTAATCATGGGTTCTTCCCGTCTATTGCCTTCTGTTGACACGCTAGAGAAATCAAGTGATCTTGTCAACTTCCGTAGCTGAATCATGCGCTCCCCAGCACCCAATGCTTCGGGCTGAGAGCGCGGGGTTCGCTGAGGTTAAAATTTTAGGAAAACTTTGAAGCAAGGGCTGGTTGAGTGATGCTTGAAAATTTGCGTTGCGTGGTGCAGTGGCGCGCAAGGAGGCGTATACTGCCACCTCGGAAAAGGAAAAACAAACGAAGGGAAGAGACGTGCTGGTAACCAAACGGGAAACGGCCGAGCAAAACGATTATCTTTCACCGCGCCTACACACCGCTTACGCATTTTTGCGAGAAGCCGATCTGGCGCATCTGCCACTCGGCCGTGCCGAAATCGACGGCGACGACGTGTTTGCAAACGTGCAGGAATACGAAACGGTGCCGGCGAGCGATAAAGAGCTTGAGGCGCACCGCTTCTATTATGATGTCCAGTATGTCGTTTCCGGTGAGGAATCGTTTTACTACGCGCCGCTTGCAGGTTTGAAGCAAATCGGCACCTTCGATGAATCCAGCGATTTCGGGCTCTATAAAACGCCGCCGGTATGCAGCGAAATCCGCATGGAAGCGGGCGACGTGGTGGTAGTTGCGCCCGAAGATGCTCACAAGCCCGGCTGTATAGGGCAGGCATCGTGCGCTGTAAGGAAGGTTGTCGTTAAGGTTCGCGCGTAAAGGGATTTTCGTTGGCATCGTTTTGCTGTTGCGGTTCGTCGCAGCAGCGGCGATGCTTGCAAGGAACGTTTCCCGGGCAAGCGCGCGGGCGGTCGCAGATTTCGATGTCCCCGCCTTCGATGCGCAAGGAAACGCCTTCGACCAGGCACCGGGCAACTTTGTTGCGCGCCGTGTTGTAGATGGTTTGGATGGTCGATCGCGCGACGTTCATCTGCGCGGCCGCTTCTTCTTGCGTCAAGCCCCCGAAGTCGATGAGGCGGATGGTCTCGTATTCATCGATGGTCATGATGATTGCTTCCTCGTGCTGCTTTTTGCAACGCGGGCCGAAATCCGTTGTGCCCGGCATACCGCAGATTTTGCGGCATTTCCTCGGTCGTGCCACTCGCCTCACCTCTTTTCAAAATGTTGATTCAGGTTGTTATTCGCCGCAGCGGTGCGTTCCGCACGTTTCGCTGTGATGGTCGCCGCAGTCGCCATGGTCGTGGTCATGATGATCGCACTCTGCGCCAGGATTATAGTTCAACTTGCCGGCGATGAGGGCTGCAACTGCTTCATCGGCCGAACCGGTGACACCACCGAATAGCTTGATGCCGGCTTCGGCCAGCACGTTTTTTGCGCCGCCGCCGATACCGCCGCAGATCAGCGTGTCGATTCCCTGGCCGTTTAAAAACCCGCCCAAAGCGCCGTGCCCGCTGCCCTGTGTGTTTACAACTTCGGCCTGCGTAATCTTACCGTCTTCAACGGTGTAAATCTTGAAATTCTCGGTGTGTCCAAAATGTTGGAAGATGTTGCCTTCGTCATACGTAACCGCAATTTTCATAACCGATGCTCCTTTGGCGTTTCGTAAATATTGGCATATGCCAATAATTGCCACCCTACTGCAAGTTACTGGTATATGTCAATAACTTTTCTATCCACTTTTGTGTCGTTGCTTGTTGCTTTTGGGAAGTTCAAAAAACGTGATTTAGCTGTGGCATAATAAGAAAAACTATTCACGTTGAAAGGAATCGCCCATGGCTGATCGTGTCGTAGAAAATGAGAGCACTGAGGTTCCCGAAATTGACGAAACGCTCGAAAAAGTGCTGCTGTATGTACTCGAAGAAGCACGCGGCAAGATGGAAGCCGGCGACGAAGTGGTTCCCTTCACTGCCCTCGTGGTAAAAGATAATCTCTTTATCGAAAGCCATCCCGGCGAATCCGCCGAAGAATGCTTCGCGTTTGCCCGCCATACGGTCGAAGGTGCTGCCGGTGCCCATGCGTACGCTTTTTGCTATGACGGCTACATCGAAACCGACGATGGCACAAAAGACGCAATCATCGCTGAAGGCGGCTTGGCGGGCGAAGAAGCTGGCGTCGCCATCGGCTATCTGTACGCCATGGAAGGCGAAGATGCGGTGTTTGAAGCGGAACCAGCCTACGTTGGAGAATCCCCGAATTTCATGGATGGTTTGAAGCAGCCCACCGACGAAGAAGCGGAAGCTTTCGAGGCAGCAAACGACGAACAGTTTGATGAAGCCGAAGAAAACGAATAATTTCGGTAAGGTTTTATCGAAAATCCGCTAGAACCGCTGTGGTAAAAGTTTAATCAAGGCAAGATATTTTAAAGCTCCCGTCAAATCGATGGGAGTTTTTTTCTTGTGTTTGACAAGGTCAGCATGGCATACTGCGGAATAATCAAGGATCGGCATTGCGTCGATGTGGGCAAATGTGGTCACCCCGTGAAGCGTTGCGACGGGTGTGTTTGCATCGAAGTGGGTGCTCTGATAAGCTATCCAGGCAAATTTCCTGCTTCGGTTATGCCTTCAACAGCCCGAAGCCGTTAAGTCCAAAGGAGGTGAGCTGATGAAGGCTTATGAACTTTTATTTTTTGTATCTCCGTCTATCGACGAAGAATCTCGTATTGCAACCATGAAACGTATTGAGACCACGATTGCCGAAGGTAATGGTGTGATCGACAATGTTGAGGATTGGGGCAAACGCAAACTGGCCTATGAAATCAATGGTTTGACCGATGGTAATTATACCCTTATTGATTTTCATGCTGATCCTGCAAACATTGCCGAATTCGATCGTGTACTGCGTATCGCCGATGCTGTAGAGCGTCATATGATTGTACGCCGTGTTGATCGTGATTAATGGCATATAAGATCTGGAGGGGTAATTCCCTCCAAGCATGAGAAGAGGTAGAACGTTATGAGTATCAACCGTGTGATTATCAGTGGTAACTTAACGCGCGATCCAGAATTGCGCTCCACCGCAAGCGGTTTGCCCGTGCTCGGTTTCGGCGTAGCGGTCAACGACCGTCGCAAGAACCAGCAGACGGGTGAATGGGAAGACTATCCGAACTTTGTCGACTGCACCATGTTCGGCACCAGGGCGGAAAGCCTTTCTCGGTTTCTTTCGAAGGGCGCTAAAGTGTCTATCGAAGGCAAACTTCGTTGGAGCCAGTGGGAACGCGATGGTCAGAAGCGTAGCAAGATCGAAGTGATCGTCGATGAACTCGAGTTCATGTCGAGCCGCGATAGTGCTCCGCGCTCCAGCGCTCCTGCAGCTGCACCCGTGCCGGCCGCGCCGGTGGTTGATGCTTCGGTCTACGACGAAGACATCCCGTTTTAACACGAAAAGAGGTTCACTATGTCCGATTACGCAAAGCAGCCTCGTCGTAAATACTGCCAATTCTGCAAAGAAGATAGCAAGTATATCGACTATAAAGATGCTAATATGCTGCGTAAATATGTAACTGACCGCGGTAAGATCAAGCCCCGTCGCGTCACCGGTGCCTGCACCCAGCACCAACGCGATATCGCGAACGCTGTGAAGCGCGCCCGCGAAATGGCTTTGATGCCTTATGCGGTTCCCGCCGTCAGCGGTCGTGGCGACCGCCGCAACAGCCGTTAAGCCTGAGGGGGTTAATATGAAAGTTATCTTACTTCAGGAATTGAAGGGTAAAGGTGGCGAAGGCGATGTCGTAGAAGTTGCAAGCGGCTATGCCAACAACTACCTGCTCCCGAGAAAAATTGCTATTTTGGCCACACCCGGTCAATTGAAGCAACTCGAACTGCGCAAGCACACCATCGCTTCTCGTGAAGAGAATCGTCTTGCCGATGCCGCCAAGCTCAAAGAAGCACTTGCTGGTAGCGTCGTGCGTGTCGAAGCGAAGGTTGGCGAAGAAGGCCAGTTGTTCGGTTCCGTTACAGCTCAGATGATCGCCGATGCCGTCAAGAACGAACTTGGTATCGAGCTTGACAAAAAACGTCTCGATTTGAAGTCGCCTATCAAGGTTGCTGGCAAGCACGAAGTTGTGCTGTCCATTTATCGTGACATCAAAGCAACGTTGAACCTTGCAGTCGGTTCCGCCGAAGCAGTGGAAGCTGCCGAGGCTGCTGAAGCCGCTGAGGCCGCTGCAGAACTGAAGGCCGTCGAAGACGCCGCCGCCAGGGATGCCGCCGCTGCAGAAGCCGCAGAAGCTGCTGAAGCTCCTGCCGCTGAATAAGAATAGTTTATCTATTCCGGTAAAATAGTTTTCCACCCCCTCGGGTTGTGGAAAATGTGGAAAACCCCCTTCGCTGCAGATGGCAGCAAGGGGGTTTCTTTTTTCGGTGTGGATAAATAATTTCGTGTTTTTTAAGCCCAAAAAATACTAACAACCTGGTGTTTTGCTTGAGGTACTATAAGGGAAACAAAGGGCAGAAACCAACATCGCCGACTATTTTCACGCTATCGGAATAAAGCACCTACGAGCACGCAAAGGAAAACCATGGCATCGGGTAATACTCCGTACAACAACGGCAACAATCGCGGCAACAACAACGGTTATAACAACAATAACGGTTACGGCAATAACAACGGCAACAATAGCCGTGATTTCGCACCGAATGATGCTCCGAGAAGCAGATCGCTGCCCCAGAACATCGAAGCGGAAAAATCGGTGCTTGCCGCCTGCGTGCTCAACCAAGATGCCATCACTGAAGTGGTCACCCGGTTGAAACCCGACAATTTCTTCCGCCCCGCTCATCAGATTATCTTTGCGGCCATGCTCGACCTCAACACTCGTCATCTTCCCGTCGATCAGATTTCGTTGGCCGACAACCTTGCCGCGGCTGGGCAGTTGGAGGCAGCGGGTGGCAAGGCGTATCTCGTCGAACTGGCGGACAATACGTTTGCGCTGACCAATTGGCAAAACCATGCCGACATCGTCAAGCGTACGGCTATTTTGCGCGAACTGATCTATGCCTCGGCTGAAATTTCCGCGCTTGCCTATGACGCTCCCGACGATTTGAACATCGTGGTTGAAGAGGCCGAAAAAACGCTGTTCAACGTTACGGAAAAGCGTGTGTCGTCAGACTTTGCCAAGATGGACGGTCTTTTGACCGGTGCCATGGAAGAGCTGACCAAGCTTTCCCAGCAGCAATCGCATATGGCTGGCGTACCGACCGGATTCAAAGATGTCGACGAGCTGTTCTACGGCCTGCGCGGCGGCGACTTGATCATCTTGGCCGCTCGACCAGGTGTTGGTAAGACTTCGTTTGCGCTCAACATTGCCGTCAATGCGGCAAAAGCCGGATCGACGGTCGCCTTCCTCTCTCTCGAAATGAGCACCGCCCAGCTGACGCAGCGTATTTTGTGTTCCGAAGCGCGCGTGAACCTGGGCAACATCCGCAGTGGCAAGATGCAGGATTCCGACTGGATGGCCATTATCGAAGCTTCAAACACGCTCTATCCGCTCAACCTCTACATCGACGATTCCCCGTCGCTTTCCATTCTCGAGCTGCGCGCCAAGGCCCGCCGAGAATTGCGCGACGTCGAAAACGGCTTGATCGTAGTCGACTATTTGCAGCTGATGCAGCCTCCGCAAGCACGACGCGACGGCAACCGTGCCGTCGAGGTCGGTGAAATATCCCGTGGTCTCAAAGTGCTCGCGAAGGAAATGGGTATGCCGGTTATCGCGCTTTCTCAGCTTTCTCGTGCGGTTGAAATGCGCGGCAAAAAGCGCCCCATGCTTTCCGACCTTCGAGAATCGGGTTCCATCGAGCAGGACGCCGACATCGTCATGTTCATCGACCGCAGCATGGACGAAATCGAGGCGGAATCCGACGGGCGTCCCGAACTGGGAACGGCCGAACTGATTGTGGCGAAGCACCGTAATGGCCCCACGCGTGATATTCGACTCGCGTTCAAGGCCGAGTCTACCCGTTTCATGGATTTCATCGACGATTCACGCGCGGGTGGCTACGAGTAAGCACGCATAACGCGATTTCGCGCTACACTGGCGTCATGGGAAAAAAAATCACGTTCATACATGCATCTGACTTGCATCTGGGCGCGCCGTTTCGAGGGTTACGCGCTCTTTCCGGTACCTGGGCGGACCGATTGCTTTCGGCGATCCCCGAGGCCTATGGTCGTCTTGTCGATGCGGCCCTGAAGCATCACGTTGATTTCGTCGTTTTCGCGGGGGATATCTTCGACACCTCCCGGGCTTCCTACGCCGACTACCTGCAATTTTTTTCCGGGGTCGCCCGCTTGGGCGATGCGGGCATTCCCGTTTACCTGTGCACCGGCAACCACGATCCCTACACCTCGTGGCAGCATGATTTCTTCGCGTTGCCCGATAGCGCGACGCTGTTCGCGGCCGACAAACCCAGCTTTGCCACCTACGAACGCGACGGGGAAGTGCTGGCGCTGCTCGGCGGGCGTGGTTATTACAATCAAACCTGGCCGCAGGGTGAAGATATTTCTGCCGGCATTTCTCGTGCGGCCGCTATCGAAGCAACCGGCGGCGATGCACCCTTCGCCATCGGCGTGTTGCACACCGGCCTGCATCTCGACTACACCAAGGCACCGAGCGACCCCCATGATTTGCTTGCGCGGGGGATGGATTATTGGGCTCTCGGTCATATTCACGCGCGGTGGTTAGACGATCCCGATAATCCGCATCTAGCTTTTGCCGGCTGTATCCAGGGTCGCGATATCAAGGAAACGGGGGAGCGGGGTGTCTTTCTGGTCACGCTCGAGGAAGGCGTCCCCAATAAGGCGGAATTTATCCCCACCGCTTCGGTCGTATGGCAGCGCATGGAAGTCAATGTGGAAAAGTGCACGTCAATCGCTGAAGTCGGGGAAAAAATCATTCGCGAACTCTTCCGCAAAAACGGTGAGGCCCGCTGTGAGGAAATGTGCACGCGCATCACGCTTGTCGGTACAACGCCGCTCCATCGTTTGCTACAGCGCCCCGGCGTGCTTGACGATATGCGTAAAAGTTGCAACGATAGCTACTCCGTGTTTTTCTGCGATGCGCTTATCGATGCCACCACGCAACCTATCGATAAACAAGCCCTTGTCCGCGAAGGTTTGTTTCCCTCTGTTTTCCTGCAGGCTTCGGCCGCGCAGCGAAAAGACCTCGACGAGTCGAAGGCATTTTTGCAGGAAGAATTCATCCGAAAGCACCTGCGTATGCCCGGGGCAACCGAACGCAATCTTGCGGCTCTTTCCGAAGAGGCCGAAAACCTGGTGCTCGATTTATTGCTGGGGCAGGGGGATGCATGATGAAGCATTCCGATGACACCCGTCGCGATTCTGTATATCTCGAGCGCCTGAAAATCGATGCGTTCGGGCCGTTTTCAAATAGGGGTGTCGGGCCCTTTTCTCCCCACTTAAACGTGGTATACGGAAAAAATGAAGCGGGAAAAACGACACTCAATAAGTTTATCGAAGGTGTGCTGTTCGGGTGGGAAGAGGCGCGAGGTGCGCGCAATACTTACAAACCGCTTTCGTCCGAGCGCAGCGGTAGCCTCTATTTCGCCGATGAGAAAACGGGTGCTGAATTCGAGGTTTCCCGGGTGAAGAACGCGCAGGGGCTGGTGGGTGAAGCGGCCGCAGTCGATCTGTTTTCCGACATCGACAAGGAGACGTTTTCGACGATGTTTGCGCTGACCAGCGATGAGTTGCGCAGCCTTCGCAACACCACCGATGTGACGGCGCGGCTGCTCACGGCCGGATCGGGCACCAGTGCGTCGCCTGCGCATGCTTTGGCGGCTGTGCAGGAACGCCTGATCCACTGCACGTCGCGCGCCTCTTCGGCCGAGCAATCAATTACGAACCTATTGGCTGAAAAGGAAGAGCTGCATGCTGCGGTTGCAAAGGCCGCCGCGGAAACGGATCGCCTCAAAGCGCAAGATAAAGAATTCCACGAACTCGAACCGCAACGCGCCGATCTTTTGATGCGCGAACGGGGGCTTACCGCTGATATTGAAAAGCTGGTCGCTTCGCGCTCGGCCTTGGAAAAAATTGAAGTGCAGCGTACCGACGTCGCAACCCAGCGTGCCGCCTTGCATCAGGAGGAAGCTGATCTGGTCGCGCAGTACGAGGCGCATTTAGCATCGATCCCTTCCGATATTGCCTCCATCGATGAATCGCGTTCGCGTCGTTTGCGCGATACGTTCGACGACTTGGCCAACGGGCAAAGCCGGTGTGAACATGGCGTCACGCTTGCACGCGAAGACTATCGCGTTTCGTACGCAAAATACGAAACGCTGCTTGTCGATACCGATATGCAAGAACTTGAGGCGAAGGCCCGCAGCCAGCGTCATGTGCAGGTGGCGCTTTCGATTATCTTGCCGTTGGTCTTTGTCGGCATCGGCGTTCCGCTGACCCTGCACGGCCGCATCATCAACAGCCTTTCTTTTACGGCCCTCGGACTGGGCCTGGTGTTGTTCGCGGTGCTTCTCGCTGCCGCAGCGCTTGTGATGCTGTTTCGTCCCAGCAAAATCGACGAAGCGTTGGCGCAGCGCAAGCAAGACGCCCAGTGGGTCATGCTGCAAGACAAGAAGAAGCTTGAAACCTGTGAACAGGAAATGCGCGATCAGGCAGAAAAAATCGACCGCTTCCTCACCTCCGAGGGCCTTTCTTCGGCGCAGGGTTCGTTGCGCCGGGCACGTTCGATGCTCGATGAGGCGAAAGAATTTACCGCCGAGACAAACCTGTTCAAACAGAAACAACTTTCGTTCACGTCGCAGAAGTCAGCGCTGGCAGACCGAGCCGACGCGCTTGAAGAACAATTTTCCGCCCTTGTGGCCGAGCTCAATCTTGCTTCGATCGTTTCCGGTGTGGTTTCGACAGCGCCGGTCACCCCCGAAATCATCAGTGCGCTGATCGAGCAAAAATCGCAGCAACGGGTGGGGTTGCAGGAAACTATCGGGGTTGCAAACCGCCGCTTTGGCGAATTGAAAAACACCCTCGAAGCCGCCGAACACCAGAAGCGTTTCGACGCTTTGAAGCTGCAGTTTGCCGTGGTGAAAACCCGGCTTTCCGAAAGCTATGCCGAATACGCCACGCTTCTTCTGGCGCGTCGTTCCCTGGAAGCGGCGATTGCGGCATGGGAAAGCAAGAGTCAGCCCGAAGTATATCGCCAGGCCAGCCGCCTTTTCGCCGATATGACCGACGGTCGCTGGACCAAGGTCTGCATGAGTTCGGAAGGCAAGCTGCAGGTGGTTGATGCCCTGAAAGCAACCTATGACCCGCTCTATCTTTCACTGGGGACTTGCCAGCAGCTCTACCTCGCCTTGCGCATCGCGCTCTTGATGGCGGCCGATAACGTGGGGTGCGCAACCCCTATTCTCGCCGACGATATCCTTGTCAACTTCGATAACAGCCGCCGCGTCGGGGCTGCTCGTGCGCTGTTTGAACTGTCGAATGAACGGCAAGTAATCCTCTTCACCTGTCATGAAGAAATCGTAAACCTTATGCAGGATGTCGATTCACAGATAAACCGCGTGCAGCTGTAATATAATCAAACTTTGTTCTCGTGGTTGCGAGCACGCCAAACAGGAAGGATTGTCATGCCATCTACGGTTCTTGTCGGTGCCCAGTGGGGCGACGAAGGCAAGGGTAAAATCACCGATCTGATTTCGAGCGAATACGATTACGTCGTGCGTTATCAGGGGGGCAACAACGCGGGGCACACCGTTATTCACGGTGACAGGAAACTTGCGCTTCACCTGATGCCTTCCGGCGTGATGTATGAAACGGCCGTGCCCGTTATTGGTAATGGTGTCGTCGTCGATCCCGGCGTACTGGTCAAAGAAATGGCCATGCTTGAATCCGAAGGCATTTCTTGCGAACGCTTGAAGATTTCTTGTGACGCGCATGTCATC
>JAVWAI010000040.1:0-10136 GCA_036650075.1 Raoultibacter sp. | reverse complement strand
AGGACAAACGCACTTGCATTCGCTATCGCATTCGGAAACTCGATGGGTCGATTGCGTGGCAAATGGCTTACGCGGTTACCGTTATCGCAGCGGATGAGGGCACCGTTGCCGATATGCTCGTTTTCGACATCACCGCTGAAGCCGAAGGAATCGCCGAAGGCTCGCTTGGTGGGGCTTCAGACGACCTGCGCGCATGCGCGCTTCCGCGTATGCTCAATGTTATCGTGACGGAACACGACCTCCAGGACCAGATACTTTCTATTCCCGAGCAAGAAGGGCTCTGTGGCCTCGGAAGAAAAAGCATCAAGCCGATGTCGAGCGATGAATTCATCGCTTCAGGATTGCTGCACCCCGATTCCATCGCTGCCTATCTTGCGTTTCTCAAGAAATTGGAAAAGGAAGATACGGCCGATACCGCTGTGCGCTATCGTGTAGCTGCGGAAACGTATCACTGGGTCCATCTTGATGCCTACGTTGTTGAGCGCAGTAAAGGCTGCGTGCGTCGCCGCATCGGGCTTATTCGCTTCATCGATGGGCCGCCCACTGATCAAGCTTGCGAAGAGTGCGATGATGAATCGGTATCCGAATCGGTATCTCATCCTTTCGGTAATGTTCTGGAAAAAAAATCTCGGTTCCGTCAAAAGCCTTGGCAGTCGTTTCTCCATGCAAGAAAATCACTCCTACCCATGGCTGGCATCTTTCTTGCTACCTGCCTGGTGATTATCGGCGTCTTCCTCAACTACGGGGTCACTCTTCGTCACGAGTTTTATCAGATGTCCATCGAAGGCATGAATGACTATACGGCGGCGCAGAAAGTCGAAGTCGAAGCTTCCATCCATGAAATAAAGAATACGATTTCTGCGATGGTGATCCTGGCAGAAACCCCCGATATCGACCCTCAGGGCGTCGCTTTCAGTAACTACCTGGCGGGGTGGAACGAAAAACAATCGTTTCAGGTCGATTACGTATCGCTCGACACCTTGAAGGACGCATTGTCGAGTACGTATTCGCTTCCGAGCGATACGGCTACGCTCGAGCGCGTTCAAAACGGCGAGAATATTATTTCTGAAGTGAGATACTCGAATCGCCTGAAGGGGTATTATTACAGCATCGCCGAACCCATTGTGAAGGATGGCCAGGTGGTGGGTGCTTTGCGGAGCGTTGTGAATGCATCTGACCTTTTGAAGACCAGCCAAGATTCGTCGCAGGTTAAACTTTTGAGCGCTTCCCTGATTAAGGGTGATGGCTCCCTGGTCCTTTCCGATAATGGCAAGCCTCAAGCCCAAGGCTCGTTTTACGACGTGATGCTCGGCGAAGGTACGCCGGAGAAAACGGTAGCGGCGGTACAAGAGATTGTCGAAAACGACAGCACGGTGGCAACGACGATGCTGGGCGAGCGTGATGGCCGCATGTTCTTTTTCACGGCGATCCGTCTGGGCTACAACGACTGGAACATCGTCAACATCACGGAGGAAAGCGGTCTGGCAGAGCATTCTGATGAAGTTTTAAGCAAAACGTTTACCACGGGTGTAGTTCTGATGGCTATCACTGTTTCCGCTGCTTTCGCGGTGTTTTTCTTCTTCAGTCGCATGCGTCGCAAGATTTCCTACGAGACCGATCGTTACAACGTTTTGTCGGAATTCACCGATACGGTTTTGTTCGAATATTCCTACGAAAAAGATACGCTTACGCTGACCTCTAATGCGCGAAAGATATTTCCTCTCAACGACTTGCGCAAGGAGCACTACCTCGAAGAGGATATTCCGCTCGTAAACATTCACCCCGACGATTATCATCTGGTAAGAAATCTTTTGGAATACCCTGTCCCATCGGGTGAAATGAAGGAAATAATCTATCGCGCACAGGTCCTTTCGGGAGATTACCGTTGGTTCTCGTGCCAATGCCGCTATATTTATGCGGGCCTTGAAGTCTGTACGGCCGTGGGAAAGATCGTCGACATCGACGAGCAGAAAGCCTATGAAAACCGCTTGGTCGAACAGGCCCAGATCGATGCCTTGACGAAGATATACAACAAGGGTGCGGCAGAGCTGCAAATAGAGAAAGCGCTGATCGAGAACACGTCTGGCTTCCTGTTCATGATAGATGTCGATGATTTTAAATTTATCAACGACGAATACGGCCACAACACAGGTGATCGCGTTCTTGCCCAGGTGGGCAAGGCGCTTACCACGGTATTCCGTCAAAGCGACCCGGTGGGGCGTACGGGTGGAGATGAGTTTATCGCCTATCTGTCCCATGCCGACGATCTTGCAGTTGCCGAAGAGAAAGCACGCTTACTTTCGGAGTACATGGATAAGGTGTCGATCGATCTCAAGGTGCCAATCGGACTCAGCATCGGTATCGCTCGATTCCCCTCTGACGGGGTGACATACAAAGAGCTTTTCAAGGCTGCTGATAAGCGAATGTACGAGAAAAAGAGTCGCACGAAGAAAAGAACTCGTCAGTGAAAGCGTGGCGGGTGAGGTAATGGCTTGATTGGGCGGCGGCCAGCTGACGCTTTGCTTGCCGCTATCGAGGCGGGGTTTTTTCGAGGCTCCCCATCGGAAGTGCTGTCGCGCTCTCGAGAAGCTCTCGGAGTTCATCGCGACTATGTACGTTGAGCTTTTTGTAAATGTGACTGATGTGCGCCTTGATCGTGCCTTGGGCGACATAGAGTTCCTCTTCGATCTGCGCAGTCGTTTTTTTGCGAGCGAGCAGTTGCAGTACTTCTTCTTCGCGGGGGCTGAGATCGTGTTCTTTCGATAGTTCGGAGACGCGGAGAGAAAGTCTGCTGACGGAAGGCTCTTCGGTTGAATCATCAGACGATTGCAGATTGATGCCCCATTTTGCCGAAATACCTTTTTCGGTGAAGAATATTACCGAAAAGACAACGACGATGACGGCGGTTATGGCGGTGTGTATGCCCGAGGTTGCTTCCAGCGGGGCGTTGGCGGAAACGAAGGCAAAGAGCGTCCAGCCGAGCATTTCGACGATGTAGCGTATCCCCCGTTCGATACCGCTGATCCATACGGCGCTGATGCCGAACCGGTAGGTGATATTGCTGAGAATTACCGTGACGAAAATCGAGAGCATCGTATACCCCGCGTCGCAGCAGAGTGCGGTGATCTCTCCCTGCTTTGTCACGGAGGGGACTACGAGCAAGAAGCCGATGGTGACAAGAGGGAAGGCCAGTTGATAGATGGTTGCGAAGTTGAACCATCTCGATGCCGAGAGCACGCCGAAAAAGATGAGGGCTGTTACCCCAAGAGCACCCAGTGTGTTGCCGGGAAGGAGGGGCTGCATGGGAACCGCTCCATACCCGAAGGCAAAGGTGCATACTGCCATGAGCAAAATCGGTTTCCAGGGAAAGATGTAAGCATCGCTTGCCTTCGTCTTTCGGGGAAGGTCGGTTTCAGGCAGTCGCTTCATGCTTGCGCGGACCCAGGCGATAGAAAGTATCGGTAAGATGATGGAAAAGACCGCAAGGTAAGGGGCTGACATCCCGGCAAACAAACCCTTAATGATCTCTCCGAAGAAGATGGCGATAGCGTAATACAAGGCAACACGCATAGGGTTGATCGACCCGAAGAATTCTGCCCACATCAGGATTAAAGCGCCGAGACCCAATCCCGCCATGATAAGCCCCGCATATTTCAGGAGGCTTGAGGGTGCGAAGAAGCAGCCGACCACAATCAGGGCTGAGCCGGCGACCATGAGTACAGTGGTTGCGTTGGTGATGGTTTTATTTGCCCAAAGAGGTGCTACTTTTCGTGCGAAGACGGCCAGGGAAAGACAGGCGATGCCGATGGCCGCTTCAAAGAGTGAGTAATCAAAAAACTCAATGGTAGGAAAAGCGTCATAGCGAAAGAACGTTGCGAGCCAGGCGCGGTAGAGTCCGATTCCAAAAAAAACGATGGGGATTGCCGTAACGCGCGAGAATACGTCTTTCCAACGATCGATGAATCCTTGCATGTCGACGCCGCCCTAATCTTTTTATGCAGTTGAGCCCTCCGCTCAATCGATGATTTGCTTCCCATCGTGGGTGTTGTCCCGAAAACTGCCCGGTTACAAACCTTCGAGTTGCATCTTAGCCGTAAGTATAATACCGGAAATCCGCAGGTGCGCAAAGGGTTATGGGAGGGGTTATGAATTTAACCGTGAAAGATAATAGACGGTGGTCGGTGCTTCTTGCTAACCTTTTTGGCATCGTGCGAAGGGTAATTACCTATCGCACCGGGAAGAGGGAGAGGCCTTCGGGCCACGAAGCAAGGAGAGAAAGAAATGGCAGAAATATCACGTCGTAATTTTCTAACCGGTTCTGCGATTGCTGCATTGGGCGGCGGCTTGGCTCTCGCCGGTTGTTCGCCGTCGGGAAGCAAGGGATCTTCGTCGCCGGCCACCAATGGAGCTTTTGTCGGAAGCGCCATGGGCAAGCATGGTAACTTCGATATCGAAGTGGTTATGAAAGAAGGCGCTATCGAGCGCATCAACGTCTTGGAGTCGAATGAGACGCTCGGTCTGGGCGATGTCGCCATGGACACGATGAGCAAGTTGATTGTAGACAATCAGACGCTGAATGTTGATGCGGTCTCCGGCGCATCACTGACCAGTATGGCGTTTATCTCGGCCGTAAGCGACGCAATCGATGCTTCAGGTGCGAAGGCTTCCGAATGGAAGAAGCGCGACCATGCTGCCGTTGCCGTGGACGATAAGATGCCGACCGAAGCAGACTTGATCGTAGTTGGTTCTGGCGGTGCTGGATTCACCGCTGCGATTACCGCCGCTCGTGCGGGCAAAAAGGTCATTTTCCTTGAAAAACTTGGCGTACGCGGCGGTTCGACGGCTCTGTCCGGTGGCGAAATGGCCGCACCGAATTGCTGGATTCAGAACAACCTGGGTTTGCAGGACAGCCCCGAGCAGCTGGCAGCCGACATGCTGAAGGGTGGCGACAACAAGGGCGACCCCGATCTGGTCAACGTTATTGCCCACGGTGTGCTCGATGCAACCCAATGGCTCACCTACGAAGGCGGCGTCTCTTGGGAAAACAACCTGCTGTTCTTCGGCGGGCATAGCGTTAAGCGTTCCATGATTCCGACCGGACACATTGGCAATGCTATGACAACGGCGCTGACGGCACGCTGCAAAAAGATTGCCAATATCCAAACGATTGATTATATGAAAGCCACCGAGCTTATCAAAGATGCAAGCGGAGCAATTACCGGTGTAAAGGCTGAAAGCACGATTACCGGGGATCCGTATACCTTCAAGGCGAAAGCTGTCGTTTTGACAACCGGTGGTTTTGGTGCAAACGTCGACCTGCGCACCAAGAGCAATCCCGACATGGGCAAGGCTATCGGTTCAACCGACTGCGTCGGAGCGATGGGTGAAGGTCTCGAGATGGCTTCTGCGATTGGTGCCGAGCTGATCGACATGCAGTACATCCAGACCTATCCTATCTGCGATATTGAAACGGGAGCACTTATCTATCTCGACGACATGCGTCTTGAGGGCCGCACGCTCATGGTCAACAAAGAAGGCAAGCGCTTCGTTGAGGAACTCGACCGACGCGATGTGCTTTCAAAGGCCATTACCTCTCAAACCGGTAGCGTTGCCTACGAAATCTTTGACCAGGCCGCCGCAGACGAAACCGGCGTCGTGCAAACGCACATCCATGAATTTGAGAATTTGACATCGCGCAAGCTCATGATCAAGGCCGATACAGTCGAAGAGGCTTGCAAGTTGTTCGACATCGACGCAGCGGAAATGCAGAAGACGATTGCTCACTGGAACGAAATGTGCAAGACCAAAAAAGACACTGACTTCAACTTCCGCGCCGACATGGTACCGATTGAAAAAGGTCCCTTCTATCTGCTTGTTTACAAGCCAGCTGTTCACTACACCATGGGTGGACTGCACATCAATGTAAACGCCGAAGTTCTCGACACGGCGGGTAAACCAATCCCCGGGCTGTTCGCTGCCGGTGAAGTTGCGGGTCATAAGATGGGTACAAATCGCCTGGGTTCGACCTCAATGGCCGATATCTACACCTTCGGCCGCGTTGCGGGTAAAAGCGCCGTGGCATATCTCGGTTAAGTTTCTGCGGAATCTTCCTTCGCAAAACCTTCCCCTCCCGCTCCAGGCTCGCGTTGCGAGCCTGGAGCGTTTTGTGCGATAATCCGGCTATTGCACCGTCCTTTCGGGCAGCGAAACTGCCCTTTCCCAGTTTTTTGAGGACCACTCGAGCTGAATAAAGTGGATAACAGAGACAATTCGCAAAGATTCGTTTGATAAAGCGGCGAAGGCACCGCATAATGAAACCTGCTTGTACCCGGGAAGTACCGGGGTCGCTTTGCGTGATGTGGTTTAAAAGGGAGGAAATGTATGAAAATGAAAAAATGTGCAGTTGCGTTGTGCGCAGGCGCGATGATTGCCGCCTTGGCGCTTGTCGGTTGTTCTTCGGGGGGCCAGTCGACGACGGCACCTGCCAATTCAAGCGGGGGTACCGCTTCGGGGTATACGTTGGTAAACCCGGGCAAACTGACGGTTGCAGCATCGCTCGATTTTCCGCCGTTTGAAAGCCTTGATGGCGACAAGCCAGTTGGCTTTGCGGTCGAACTGATGAAAATGCTTTCTGCTGAAATGGGCCTTGACTGCAATTACCTTACCACGGTGAAGTTCGACACCATCGTTCCGATGATTTCTGCGGGCGGTAAGGCCGATGTTGGCGTTTCTTCGTTTACGATGAATGCCGATCGTGCAAAAGAAATCGATTTCACGGATGCGTACATGGATTCTAATCAAAGCCTTGTGGTGATGGGTAATTCCACCTACACCGAGGCGGCTCAGCTCGAGGGCAAAAAAATCGGCGCTCAGTCCGGTACGACGGGTTATGACTGGGCCGTAGAAAACATCAAGGGGGCAAACGTTATCCCGTATGACGAGGTGACAGCTATTTTTGCCGCTTTGCAAGCTGGTCAGATCGATGCGATCTCTATTGATCTGCCGGTTTCCCAGGCTTATATCAAGAATGCTTATCCCGATGCAAAAATTATTAAAGAGACCCCGACGGGCGAACAATATGGTATCGTGGTCAGCAAAGATAATCCTGAGTTGACTAAAGCTTTGAACCAGGCTCTTGCTGCGGTAAAGTCCAACGGTAAATACGATGAACTTTATACTACATGGTTTGGAGCAACTGCTTAATCCTTGGGGTTATGGTGGACTCTTGATGGGTGTAAAGCATGCAACGAATTGCGGTTTCGCATAAAACAATTTCTAGCATCGTGGCGCTTATATGCGCCACGATGCTTGCCGTCTCCTGTATGGTGGTGCCCTCGACGGCACAAGCGCTTGAGGTGACGACGTGTACTGCCAAATCGAACCAGGATAGCGGCAGCGGCATCATGGGAGCTACCCCGACAAGGCTTACCTGGGAGGCGCAAACCGCCGAAGGCGAAAGCGTGAGTGAAATAACCCTCGTTTTGGGGGAGGGAACGACCTTCAAGCCTGAAAACGTGACGGTTTTAGGTCTTGACGGATTAAAGCGTATCGAACTTTCTCCGGAAGTTGTGGCGCAAGATGCTAGCACTGCCAAGATTACTTTCGCCAAACCGACGCCCCCCCATTTGATTGTCCGTGTTGAAGTTGCCGATGCCCTCCTGCCTGCAGAAGGCGGGCAAGTGGGGATTACGGGAACCTATGCGTTGGCTGACGGTACCCAGGCCGATCTTCCGGAAGCGCCGAATAAAATCGAAGTAATCGGGGTTACGCCTCCCGAGCAGCTTGCTGCATGGCTCAATCAACAGCCGTGGGTTGCCACGTGGAACTCCAACAAATTCTTGCATCTGTTTTTTGACCCTGCAATTATCGCAACGTCGATTCCCTCCATTTTCCACGGTTGGCTTTCCGCCTTAGGAATGGTTATCGTCAGTTTTCCTCTTGCGATTCCGGTCGGTCTTGCACTGTCGTTTTTGCGCATGGCAAAACACCGGGTTCCGCGGGCAATCGGGTCGACGTACATCAATCTCGTTCGCGGAACGCCGCTGTTCTTGCAGATGTACATCGCCTGGTTCGGTTTGCCGCTCCTGGGCATCAACCCGGGTAATTTCATCCTTGCAGTAGCGGTGCTCGTACTCAATTCGAGCGCGTATTTGGCTGAAATTTTTCGGGCAGGTATTCAATCGATCAGCAAAGGTCAGTTTGAGGCTGCGCGATCGTTGGGTATGAACGCTCCTCAGACGATGTTGTACGTTATCATCCCACAAACTATTCAGCGTGTTATTCCTACGATGACTTCGGAATTCATCTTGATGTATAAAGACACCTCGCTGCTCGCGGCTGTCGGTGTGACTGAAATCATGATGTTCTCCAAGACTATCGTGGCCACCACCGGCAACGTCACGCCGTATATCGTGGCAGCTGGGTTCTACTTGATTGTTACCATTCCGCTCACCAAGCTCATCAATCTCATGGAATCACGCATGTCGGGCTCGCGTAAGAAGAAGGGCAAAAAAGGATCCTTGCCTCCGGTTGGTACCGATCACGCGGTAACCGTTCAAAGCATGCGTATGTCCGAGACGTTTGCTGCCGGTGCCGTCATTGGCGCTCCTCCTGCCGCGGTAGAGCAGGACGGGCAACGTAACGCACGAGATTTGCGAGCCAAGGGAGTTGAGGGGGTGCAATGATGACTGAAACCAAAGCACGCGAAACCACAGCAACGGCGGGGGATAGTAAGCCAATTGTGCGCATCTGCGATCTCCATAAAAGCTTTGATGACAACAAAGTTCTGTGTGGTGTAGACATGGAGGTCACGCGGGGGGAAGTGGTTGTGATATTAGGGCCCTCCGGGTCAGGTAAATCAACTCTGCTGCGTTGTATCAACTTGCTCGAAACGCCGACCAGCGGCAAGATTTTCTTCGAAGACGATGAGATAACGGCTAAGAAAACCGACGTCAATCGTGTTCGCGCGAAGGTTGGTATGGTGTTTCAGAACTTCAATTTGTTTCCCCATATTTCCGCTAAGAAAAATGTCATGATGGCGCAGCAGAAGGTTTTGAAAAGGTCGAAGACCGAAGCGGAAAAGGTTGCTATCGAGCAATTGGACCGCGTTGGTTTGGGCGATAGGGTTGAATTCTTGCCGTCGCAACTTTCGGGTGGACAGCAGCAGCGCGTGGCCATTGCTCGTGCGCTTGCCATGGATCCGCATGTGATGCTGTTCGACGAAGCAACCAGCGCGCTTGATCCCGAACTGGTGCGCGATGTGCTCAGCGTTATGAAAGGTCTCGCAAAAGCCGGCATGACTATGATCGTCGTTACGCACGAAATGGGCTTTGCGCGCGACGTGGCCGACCACGTGATTTTCATGGACGGCGGAGTAATTGTTGAGCAGGGAACACCCGAAGAGGTATTCGACAACCCGCAGTCGGAGAGAACTCAGGATTTCCTCGGTCACATTTCGTAGCATCGCTTCGATTCTCTTCTTGTATTATCAGCGTCTCCCGGTGGGCAACTGAGCCGGGGGGCGTTTCTTTTTGCCGCTGGGCATAGTTGGGAACTCTTGCAGCGCGCGTTGCTTCGCTGTCCTTCCCCGGAAAAGCTGTTCTGTTTTGGAGAGTTTGACCGTTCGCGGAATATTTAACCCGCCGTTTATTTCCTTGCGCTGGGGAGGGTAATCTCTTCCAGCTTCTGGTTGTGTTTGGGTTTGGAGGGATTGTCAGAACGAAATCGGCAAAAAGCGACCTTCCGTGCTGGTCTGCTCTTTCCCTGTTTTGCCCGCGAAATGTGGAGGCGAATTTTTCGTTTTGTAAATAATGCAAGTGCACAAAAAAATATCAAATATGATAAAAAAAGTTTTTGAAAGAGAGAATTTACGAGTGAATTCGTATTTTTCTTCTCTTGCATGTGTACAAAAATGCGCGTATACTCCGTGCCATAGCAAAGCAGATGTGAAGATTTTTGAGCAGGGTCGTGGAAACGCTTCAGGGTAATTTCCACAACTGCACACCCCTGATTGACAGCCTTCGAATTTGCAAAGCTTTAAGCTTTTTAATGAATGGTCACGGAAGCATAAGGCTTCCACAGAAAGGAGAGCACTATGGCAAAAATCGTTAGCTCTTGGAACGACTGGGATCCGCTGA
>JAVWAI010000039.1:0-10420 GCA_036650075.1 Raoultibacter sp. | reverse complement strand
CGCGATATAGCGCTCGGACAAAAACCGAGCGCACGCGGCTCCTTCCGCATCGAAATACGTCGGGGAAAGCACCTGCGCTACCTGTTTGAGTTTGGAGGGATCTATCTCTTCGGGCAACCTATCGCCCACTTCGTCGATGGCGATCACGTAGCCGATAGCTTGGCGGTGCCCAAAGGGCACCGCCACCGCGCAGCCGACATCGATATCGAACATATCGTCTGCCACCGCATAGCTATAGGCACAATCAAGAGATTGCGTGGGAATATCAAGTATGACCGACGCGAGTCTCATGCCACCCCGAATCGTCGATGCGAAACGGCACCTAGAATGACACGGCCGCCTTCAATTCCGCAACGCGGTCGGTGCGCTCCCAGGTGAATTCAGGAAGCTCGCGACCGAAGTGGCCGTAGGCTGCCGTCTTGCGATAGATGGGACGACGCAGGTCGAGTTGCGCGATGATGGCACCGGGACGCAGGTCGAACACGCTTTTAACCGCAGCTTCGATGGCGGCTTCGGGGTAATGGTTCGTGCCGAATGTTTCGACCATGATTGAAATCGGACGCGCCATGCCGATGGCGTAGGCAACCTGGATTTCACAGCGATCGGCAAGGTGTGCCGCCACCACGTTTTTGGCGACCCAGCGTGCCGCATACGCAGCCGATCGATCGACCTTCGTGCAATCTTTGCCCGAAAAAGCGCCACCACCATGACGACCCATGCCACCATAGGTATCGACGATGATCTTGCGACCGGTCAACCCGGCGTCGCCCATAGGGCCGCCGATGACGAAGCGACCGGTGGGGTTCACGTAAATTGCCATATCGTCGGCCGCGACAAACCCTTCGCGAGCGAATACCGGCTTGACGACCTGCTCGATCAGGGCTTCGCGCAAAACCTCAAGCGAAACATCTTCGGCGTGCTGCGTTGAGATGAGCACCTTTTCGATGCTGACCGGTTTATCGTTGATATAACGGACGCTGACCTGGGTTTTACCGTCGGGACGCAGATAGGGCAACGTGCCATCCTTGCGCACCGCCGTCAGCTGTTCTGCCAACCGATGAGCCGCATAGATCGGCATCGGCATAAGCGTTTTCGTTTCGTTGCAGGCATACCCGAACACCATACCCTGGTCGCCCGCACCGATGGTATCGAAACCGTCGTCGTCGGCTTCGCCGTGCTGCGCTTCGTAGGATGTATCAACCCCGAGCGCAATATCGGCACTTTGGTCGTGGATGACATTCAAAACGCCGCAGGTGTCGCAGTCGAAACCGTACTTGGCGCGATCGTAGCCGATGTCGCGCAGCACTTCACGCACAATATTGGGCACATCGACGTAGGCCTGGGTGCGAATTTCACCCGTAACGATCACCATACCGGTTGTTGCCATGGTTTCACACGCACAGCGAACCTTTGTCGGATCGGCCGGTGCCCCACCGGGAGCCACATAACCGGTCTTTTCAAGCTCTATTTCCTTTTCGAGGATAGCATCGAAAATGGCATCGGAAATCTGGTCGCATACCTTATCGGGGTGGCCTTCCGTTACCGATTCGGATGTGAAAAGGTAGGAAGAATGACTGCCGCCCAACCCCGCTTCTGTTTCTTCAGCGCCTCGTGGTTTCTTCTCTTCTGCTGTATCGATAGGGGAATCAGTCATGTATTCCAGCTCTCCTTTTACGAATTCTTCGTGCATGCACCGTTTGCGGACACCCAAATCTCACGCTCTTTCAATGGTAATGATACACTTTTCTTGAAAAACAACGGACAAGTGCCTTGAAGATGCCATGGAAAGGACAAATAATGTCGGAAGCCCGGCCAACCAATGCTGATTTAACCGAAGAATTTTTCGCAATCATGGCCAACTACGACGGTGATATCGCCGGCCGCGCACGCTGTCGAACCTATATGGAAAACTCAACCGCCATCGTGCACCACCGCGTCGTCGATTCCTCGTTTATTCCTCGTCTTTACAACAACAAAACGTACCACACGATGCGCACCATCGCCGAAACCACCCATACCATCCTGTGCAAGGTGATCCAGCACTACCTGGACGACCCGGCCTATCGCAGCGTTTTCACCTACGACCAGCGCCTGGTCGATCTGATTTTACTGCCCCGCGGCTACGATGCCGTGCTGCCCTTCGCCCGCGTCGATGCGTTTATCAACGAAGACGACTATTCGGCCGCTTTCTGCGAATTCAACGCCGATGGATCTTCGGGCATGAATGAAAACCGGGAAATCACCGCAAGCGTGATGGGGTCGGCAACCATGAAGGCCTTTTCCGCACACCACCGCGTCGAGGACTGCGAGCTGTTCGATACGTGGGCCGATGAGTTTTTGGCGATATATGCCACCTACGACCATCGCGTCGAAAAACCGCGAATTGCCATCTGCGACTTTCTTGAAAATGCCGTCGTTGACGAGTTCAAGATCTTTTGCAACCTGTTTGCCGAACGAAACATCGAGTGCATCATCTGCGACGTGCGTGATCTGCGCTTCGATGGGAAAACCCTTCGCAGCGCAGACGGCCTGGAAATCAACGCTATCTGGCGCCGCTCGGTCACCAACGACATCATCGATCACTGGGACGAATCGCAAAACCTCATCGCGGCCGTCCGTGCCGAATGCGTTGCTTTAATCGGTAGCTTCGCGGGCCATATTGTGCACGACAAGCAGATATTCGAGGCCTTGTTCCATCCGCAGACGCAGGCCTTTTTGACTGACGACGAAAACGCCTTCATCGAACGCCTCGTACCCAAGACAACCTTCCTCGACGATGCACATATCGACATCGCCGCCGTCAAAGCGGATAAAGATGCCTGGATCATCAAACCAACCGACGCCTACGGGGCCGCCGATGTGTATGCCGGGTGCTTTTTCGAAGCGCCGCAGTGGTGCGCCCTGATCGATCGCTTCGCCAACGCTGGTGCCGGAGCACCCTTCTTGGCGCAACGCTACATCACGCCCTATAAAACACTGACACTGCCCGCCGATACCACCATCGGCAAACTCGACCCTGTGCACGTTACCCGTACGGGGCAGCTTTACAACAATCTCTCGGGTCTGTACCTCTATAATGGAAAGTTCACCGGGGTCTTTTCACGCCTCGGACCTCTGCCTACCATCTCAAAAGACATGCAGGGCATCACCGCAGCAACGCTGTGGATTGACCGCGAGAAAGACTGAAGCCGTGACTATCGAAAAACCGCCGTACCCCGAACACGGCATCATCCGTGAAACCTTCGTCGTACTCGCACAACCGCTGTGCGCTATCTGTCTTGCATTTTGCTTAATCGGTGCCGGAATTTTTGTCTGCTGCGCACCCCAGACAACCCGCACGCTAGCGGAAGATTTCAGCGGCAACGAATCAACGACCTTCTCGAAAGAAACCATGATAGAACTTGCCGTGGCGGGCCGCGACTACACCGTCGACGGAACATCGCTCGACAAGTTTTACACCCTCATCTTTGAAGATGCCATAAACAACGCTAAAGCCGACATCCAAAAATGGCTGCCGAAAGAAATCGACATCAGTAATATCGATATCAGCGGTCTGGCAAAATTCTTCGGAACCACTTCTGACGCAGTCGGTCTTCCCGATGATGCGGTGAAACACCTCGACGACGTTCGTGGGGTAATCGACAAAGGCAAACTTGCCGTCGTCCTGGCTGCGGTCGTCGCGTTGTTTACGGCGATTATCGTCTATCTCACTCGCGGTAGACGGCAGATAGGCATTCTTCTCATGGGCGCGGCCGCCTTCGTTCTGGCCGCCTTTGCCACGGCAGGATTATGGGCAGCCATCGATTTCAACGGCTTTTTCGCCTTTTTCCATTCACTCTTTTTTAAAGACGGCACCTGGACTTTTAGCGCCGACTCTCTGCTTATACAAATGTATCCACCCGAATTCTGGATCGGCATGGGAATAGCCTGGCTTGCAACGAGCGGTCTTTCGAGCGCAGCTATCCTCGTCGCCGGTTTTCTTATCAAAGGAAGAAAAGGACGTCACACACTATGACAAACAGCAACCCCGCTATTCGTGTTCGCTTCGCCCCCTCACCCACCGGTCGTCTTCATATCGGCGGTGCCCGTACGGCAATCTACAACTGGGCCTTCGCTCGCGCCATGGGCGGAACCTTCGTTTTGCGCATCGAAGACACCGACCCCGAGCGATCAACCGAAGAGAACACCCAGGTTATCCTGCGCGCCCTCGAATGGCTCGGCCTTGACTGGGACGAAGGTCCCGGTGTTGGCGGCAGCTTTGGCCCCTACTTTCAGATGCAACGCCAAGACACCTACACCACGGCGCTTGACCAACTGAAGGCAAACGGCATGGCTTATCCGTGCTTCTGCACGAAAGAATCCCTCGACGCCAAGCGTGCGCAGGCCGAAGAACACGAAGGTGGCTATGCGGGATACGACCGCACCTGCCGCGACCTCGATGCCACCGAAGTGCAAGCACGCCTTGCGGCCGGCGACCCTTGCGTGTGGCGCCTGAAAGTACCCAAAAACCACGGGCCCATCGAATTTAACGACGCCGTCTACGGCCACATCAGCTTCCCGGCCGACGTTATGGATGACATGATCTTGGCCCGCACCGACGGCAGCCCCACCTACAATTTCGCCGTTGTCTGCGACGACATCAACATGGAAATCTCCCACGTTATCCGCGGCGACGACCACCTTTCCAACACCCCGCGCCAAATTCTCATCTACGAAGCGCTCGGCGCGCCGATTCCTGTTTTTGCCCACCTTTCGATGATCCTCGGAGCTGACGGCAAGAAGCTTTCCAAGCGTCACGGTGCCACCTCGGTTGAAGAATATCGCGACCGCGGCTATCTTTCCGACGCGCTGGTCAACTTCCTTGCGCTTCTCGGTTGGTCACTCGACGGCGAAACCACCATCATCGATCGAGCAATGCTGACAGAAAACTTCTCGCTCGATCGCGTCACGAAAAAAGATGCCGTATTCGATGAAACGAAACTCGACTGGATGTGCGGTGTCTACATTCGCGAAATGGGTGCCGCGTCCTTCGTTGAGGCGGCCACGCCCTGGCTCGTAGCCGCCGGAGCCACCGAAGCGGACATCGAAACGCGCCCCGAGTGGTACGAACAGCTCTACCCGCTCGTTGCCGAACGCCTGACCCGCTTCGACGAAATACCCGAAAAGCTTTCCTACATGTTTTGGGATACCCACGTCGAGCTTGACGAAAAAAGCGTTGACAAAATTCTCAAAAAGGAAGGTTGCCGCGCCAATGAAGTACTGGCCGCCGTACGCTTAATCCTTGCCGACGAATCTATCGCCTGGGAATGCGACCCTTTGCAAGATGCTTGCCGCGCCTTAACCGAAACGCTTGACGTGAAAGCAAAGGCTATCTTCCAGCCTATTCGCGTTGCGGTATGCGGCAACATGGTTTCTCCTCCGCTGTTTGAAAGCATCGAACTCATGGAGCGCGAACAAGTTGTTGGGCGCATCGACGCCACGATACAGGAGGTTTTCGGTGCGTAAAGCTGCCGAACCAAAAAATACGCAAGAAACCGGTACGCCTCAAGCCGCACAACCCGATAGCGGTGAAAACACCGTCGTATCCGAGGTGCCCAAGCCGCGCAATAAAGTTTTAGTGCTCAAGGATTACTGCGTACGCAGTAAGGGAGCCTTATGCAACCGCTGCGAAATGGCCTGCCCGAAAGGAGCCATTTCGCTTCCCGCAGAAGGTTCATCCGCCGGGCCCACCATCGACACCGACCTTTGCTCACGCTGCGGCATCTGCTTCGGTATCTGCGACGCATTTTCTTCGACCCGTGTCACCATGCTCGACTTGCATGCCCGCATCCGCCGCATCGCGCTCACCGGCGACCGCGTCTACATCACCTGCAAAGAGAACATCTTCCCCGGATTCGAACCCGCCTCCAACGTCGTCGTCGTACCCTGCCTGGCTACGTTCTCGCCCGAATTCTGGACAGTGCTGCTCGCTGAGAATATCTCCGTCTCCGTCGCCTGCGACCTCACCTATTGCGCCGAATGCGAAACGGCAGGAGAAATCGCCGAAGTGCTCTACACCCACGCGATTGATGTTGCCGAAACATGGACCGAAAAGAAAATAGGGTTTTCAACCGAGATACCCGAAAAGCGCCGCCTGATTGAAGAATACGCCGACGAGAGGGGGCTCGACCGTCGCGCCGCATTCACGAAAACCTTGGTCGACGTGGGAGACATTGCCAGCGGCAAGCGGCGTCTGCGCAATTCGGAAGTGCTGCAAGATTTCTATGAACGCCGCGAGCGCAATCGGGCCATCGCTAGTCTGAATCTTTCCGAAGATGATATTTTCAGCGATTTTCTGCCCGGAGGCCACGCACGTAAAATATTAATTCCCAAGCGTCGACTGCTGCTTGAAGCAATCGATCGCACCCCTGAAATAGCCGAACGTATTCCACTCTATATTTCAACGACAGACATCGATCGATGCTGCCATGCCTATACCTGCGTGGCAGCCTGCCCAACCAACGCACGAATCGTCAATGAAGAAACCGGAACGATTGAAGTGGACGAACGCTTCTGCATCGGCTGCGGAATCTGCGTTTCCGTATGTGCGGCAGGTGCCTGCGATTTGGTTGAAACAACCGCCACCGCACTGCAGGACGCAGCCGCTGTACCCGAGAACGCCACAACGGAAAAAGAAGAAAGCTGATATTACGCGCGCAACCCTTAGTCCAAATCCTCCTGTAAGAATTTCCAGGTTGCGTCGAGGATGTTATCGCCCTCATCGAGATGAAAATAGCGCAGCGGCAGCGAAAGCTTCTTCGACTGCGGCAGGTAACGCACGCCATAACGGCGCATCGCCGTCAGCTTTTCACGCGAAACGGTGACCGGGTCGATATTGAGTTTGCCACCCACGACGGTGATTGTCTTGATACCGTGCTCGTTGGCGAAAGCCTTGATGCGGGCCTTGTCGAACAGATTGAGGGTCGCCTGGGGCATTTCGGGATGACTTGCGCACACTTTATCGAACAGTTCAGCCACCGCCTCGACGGTGGCCGCTGAAGCGATGCGACGATAGAGCAACACCCGTTCGTCGGCATCAGGCATATATTCTTCAGGAATATAGGTATGCGCCGGTACATTCACCGTGATATCGGATAGCGATTCGGGCATCAAATCGCCCGCACCCGGCTTACCTTCGCGCGTTTCGTTAACCGCCTGAGCCAGCATCTGAGCAAACAGGTCGAAGCCGACCGCGCTCATGTTGCCGCTCTGCTCGGCCCCCAGAAGGCTGCCCGCTCCGCGGATTTCCAGATCGCGCATGGCAATGCGCATACCACTGCCCAAATCTTTGTGCTCGTTGATCGCCATTAAACGCGCCGTTGCCTCTTCGGTCAACGAAAGGTTTTCGGGGAACATAAAGTAGGCGAAGGCCTGCGTCGTCGAGCGGCCCACCCGACCTTTGAGCTGATACATCTGAGCCAACCCTAAGCGCTGGGAATCCTCGATGATGAGCGTGTTTGTGTGCGGATTGTCGATACCCGATTCGATGATGGTTGTAGCCACCAAGACGTCGAGCTCTCCCGCCGAAAAATCTTCCATCACGCCTTCAAGCTCTTCTTTGCTCATCTTGCCGTGTGCCACACCGATGCGCGCCTCACCGGCGGCGGAGGCCACGCGCGCCACGGCATCGTCGATCGAGCGCACGCGATTGCTGACGTAATACGTTTGCCCGCCGCGATCCAGCTCGCGTCTGATGGCCCCCGACACCACATCGGGGTCCCATTCCCCCACGTGCACTTCGACCGGACGGCGGTTGTCGGGCGGCGTCATGATCAGGCTCATATCGCGCACGCCAGAAAGCGACATCTGCATGGTTCGCGGAATCGGCGTGGCCGAAAGCGTCAGCACATCGATCGATTCGCGCAGGTTTTTCATCTGCTCTTTGTGACCCACGCCAAAACGCTGTTCTTCATCGACGATAACAAGGCCTAAGTTGTGCGGGTTCACATCACGCGAAAGCAGACGATGAGTGCCGACCAGCACCTGCACGCTGCCATCGGCAAAACCATCGAGCGCCGCTTTCTGCTGCTGGGGCGTACGAAAGCGCGAGAGTACTTCCACCTCGACCCCAAACGATTCGAAGCGATCCTTGAAATTACTGTAGTGCTGCTGCGCCAAAATGGTGGTTGGGCACAGCACCATCACCTGCTTTTCATCCTGTGTCGCTTTAAACGCTGCGCGCAAGGCCACTTCGGTCTTACCAAAACCAACGTCGCCGCAGACCAGGCGGTCCATCGGTTTTGGCGACTGCATATCGCTTTTCACGTCGATGATAGCGGCCATCTGGTCGGGCGTTTCCTGATAGGGGAATGCTTCCTCCATTTCGCGCTGCCATGGCGTGTCGACACCATAACGAAAGCCCTGCGTGGCCGCGCGGCGCGTATAGACATCGACCAGGTCGAAGGCAAGCTGCTTGGTGGCCTTGCGCGCCTTTGTAAGCGCGCGTGACCAGTCAGAAGTGTTGAGACGCGTCAGGCGCGGGCTCGCCCCTTCCGGACCGACATAGCGCGTCACCCGATCAAGCTGTTCGACCGGCACGTAGAGCTTATCGCCTTCCGCGTATTCAAGCAGCAAATAATCACGCATCACCCCGCCGACGTCTTGGCGCACGAGGTCTTTAAAAAACGCGACGCCATGCGACGAATGCACGACATAATCGCCCGGCTTATAGGGGAAGGTGACCTCGGTTATATCGATGCGGCGCGACTGATGCGTCGCCGCTGAACCCTGGGTGTCGTTTAAGGACACAAGAGCGAGCTTGGCCTTGGGAATAATCATACCGAGCGGGATTTCAACATCGACGATATTGACCACGCCGCGCTTGAGGTGCTGCGGTACGGAATCGTTGACGTCGAGCACTTCGACGATCGGCAAGCTATGGTCGACGAATTCAAGTTTCATATCCTGGCGCACGCGGAAATTGGGTGCAGAAAACGCGATGGTGTAGCCGGTATCGACCAGCGAGCGCATCTTCCCAAAAAGCTTTTCGGTATTGCCCGCGATATCGACGCGTTTCACGGGAAGTTCCGAATCAACTTCGCCGCCCAGACGCATGATGGAAACATAGGTGGCTCGTTGGTTCTTGCCGAAATCGAGTTCGGTCGGCCCGACGTAGTGACCGGCCAAGGCAATGCTCGTGCCCTTCGCACGTCCCGCGATATCGTCGTAAGCATGGCTTGCATCATCGAAAAGCGACCGCGGCTCGAGCACCGTCGTGCAAGCGCTTGCTGGCAGATAATCGCCGAGCGTCGTCGTGTCGTCATAGAGAAACGGCAGCAGCACATCAGCACCATCGAAGCGCACGCCAGTTTCGAGTTTTTCCAATATTTCGCGCAGCGCCGGATTAGTTTCGGCGGGACGCATCAATTGTTTGCGCACCCGGGCAACGCCGCGCTTGCTGAGAATAAATTCCTGCACCGGAAAGATTTCGACCCGATCGAGCACGGCGATAGTCTGGCCCGTTGACGGAACGATGCGACGAATCTCTTCGAGTTCATCGCCGAAGAAATCGAGGCGCACCGGGTAGACCAAGTTGCCGGGAAACACGTCGATCGTGCCACCCCGGACACAGAACGTACCCTGCCCCTCGAGTTCTCCGGTGTTCTGGTAACCACGGGCCTCAAGCGCCGCAGAAATGCCAGCGAAATCGATGACACCGTCATTTTCCATCGCAGCCACTTCGCGGCCTGCGTGGCACACGACCGGCTGCGCAACACGGGAAGACACGGGAGGAAGCGTGCGCAACAGCGAACGCGCCGAAGCCACCACAACAAAAGGCTGCTCGGTTACCAGGGTGTGCAGCGCCTGCATACGGCGTGCCACCTGGCCGCAATCGGCCGGTTTGGGGGCAAAGGGGTAATCGCTTCGCTCGGGAAACGTTAAAACTTTTTCTTCCCCCAGGTAAAACGATACGTTACTCGCGAACATCTGGGCGGCCTCTTCGCCCGCAACCACCACCAAGGTTGTCTGCGGCTTATGGGCAAACCGTGCGGCCACCAAAAAGGGACGCGCAGAAGCTGCTACGGCTAAGGTGGCGTCTTCTCCTGCATCGAGCTTGTGCCACATTTCGTCGAGCGCGCCCGATTTTTCAAGCGTATACGTCAATGCATCTATCAGCATAACAATCCTTTTCCGCAAACACTTCTAGCCGCACTGAGCACGCGGCGTGCACTTTGTCTTCGATTCGTCCGATTAGCAATCGGAAGCGACCACCAGTGTACTACACTACGAAAATACCCACGATACTAGGCGCGAAGTTTAAAGGAGAAGCACATGCCCCGCGAAACCAAAGCAGCAAAGCTCACCCGCGCCCTTGCCGTGGCGCAGCGCATGAACGAACACTATGGCGATGCGCCGTGCGCGCTCGTCTATGGAGGCAACC
>JAVWAI010000038.1:0-10509 GCA_036650075.1 Raoultibacter sp. | reverse complement strand
GCCCTTGGGCGATTTGCCCCGTTCAGAAAAGAAAACACAGCGCATTTTCGACAATCGATATTAATAGCACACGGGCATCTGACAACCTGCAATCGCAGGCTGGCAGACGGCCGTGTGCACTTTTCGCAGCACCTCGCCTCGCATCTGTCATTCTGAGCGAAGCGGAGAATCTGGGTTTATCGGTTGTAGTAGTGAGGAAATAAAATGATTGAAAAAATAATTATGGTCGTAATATTCATCGTTGTCGCGGTGGGTATCGGCGTGTATTGCAAAAAGCATACGAGAAGTGTCGATGGCTTTATCTTGGGTGGCCGTAGTGTGGGTCCTTGGTTTTCGGCGTTCGCGTACGGCACCAGTTACTTTTCGGCGGTAATCTTTGTGGGCTACGCCGGCCAATTCGGGTGGAAATACGGCGTTGCCGCCACGTGGATCGGTATCGGCAATGCCGTTTTGGGCAGCCTTTTGGCCTGGTGGGTTCTTGGCCCACGCACGCGAGAGATGACGCAGCGTTTAAAGTCGGCAACTATGCCCGAGTTCTTTGGGGCGCGCTATGGCAGTAAAGCCCTGCGTATTGCTTCGGCGGCTATTATTTTTGTTTTCCTGATTCCTTATACCGCGTCGGTCTACAATGGCTTATCGCGTCTGTTCAATATGGCGTTCGGTCTGCCCTATGAATTCTGCGTTATCGGCATGGCAGTGGTGACCTGTATCTATGTGGTTCTTGGTGGCTACATGGCGACGGTCGTAAACGATTTCGTGCAGGGCATCGTCATGCTCTTCGGTATTGTGGCGGTTATCGTTGCCGTGCTGATCAATAACGGCGGATTTACTGAAGCGATCAGTTCCCTTTCGCTCATTCCCGCCGAAGGGTCGACGATGGCCGGTCCGTTTGTGTCTTTCTTCGGGCCGAATCTGCCCGACCTCATCGGTGTTGTTATCTTAACGTCACTCGGTACGTGGGGTCTGCCGCAGATGGTTCAGAAGTTCTACGCCATCAAGAGTGGTCCCGCCATTAAACAGGGCGCTATCATTTCGACGGTTTTCGCCATCATCGTAGCCGGAGGCAGCTATTTCCTGGGTGGCTTTGGTCGGCTTTACGGTGGCCAGATCGAACTGAGCGCCGCGGGCACTCCCGTATACGATTCGATTATCCCGACCATGCTGTCGAGCTTGCCCGACC
Organism: Raoultibacter sp.; assembly: GCA_036650075.1. Taxonomy (GTDB): domain Bacteria; phylum Actinomycetota; class Coriobacteriia; order Coriobacteriales; family Eggerthellaceae; genus JAVWGW01. The sequence goes on along the minus strand of JAVWAI010000038.1, from coordinate 9,329 downwards.
TGCTGATCGGCATCGTAATCGTCTTGGTGCTTTCAGCTTCGATGTCCACGCTTTCGTCGCTGGTGCTTACGTCGTCTTCGACCCTAACGCTTGATCTTATCAAAGACAATCTGGTCAAGAATATGGGTGAAAAGAAGCAGATCCTGTTCATCCGCGTGCTTATTGCGGTGTTTGTGGCCATTTCCGCAGCTATCGCGCTGTATCAGTACAACTCGTCGGTCACCTTTATCGCGCAGCTTATGAGTATTTCCTGGGGCGCTTTGGCCGGTTCGTTTTTGGGGCCGTTTTTCTGGGGTTTATTCAGTGGCCGTATTTCCAAGGCAGCCGTTTGGACCAGCTTCATCGTGGGCGTTGGTCTGACCGTTTCCAACATGTTCTTTGGGTTTATCGAGTCGCCCATCAACTGCGGCGCGCTTGCAATGGTGCTTTCGATGGTGTTGGTGCCGCTGGTGAGCCTCGTCACGCCTTCGGTCCCCTTCTGCGTTGATGCCCCTCATTCTGAGGGTGCGATCGATCGCGAATACGAACAAGAGATCGAAGAAGCGTAGGCGAGAGGCTGCGGTAAATACCGTTTCGAGTGCTTACAGCACCTTGATCTGCACGCTCATATCGATGGGTTTCACAAAGAACAGGCAACTGGTCACCAGGCCGTCGACCCCGGTCTGGGCATATTCCGCCGCGTTCTTTTCGTTGACCCCTCCGGCCGCCAAAAGGGTTATCGAGGGGTTGATGGCGCGCAGTTCGGGGACGAGGGCGGCCAAATCTTGTGCGGGTACCTTGTCAAACTGAATGCCATCGATTCCCGCCTGCACCAAGCGGCGTGCATCGGCAAGCCCGGCTTCGGCAATGATCTTCTTTTCGCAGCAGTGAGCTTTCATCTCGGGCAGTTTTTCGATGAGAGCATCGATGCCGCCGATGAAGGCGAGGTGATGATCGAACACGAGTATGGTTTCAGAAAGGCCGAGGCGGTGGGGGAAGGCACCACCGGAAAGAGCCGCCTTGGCCGCAAATGGTTTCGTATTGGGAATGCTTTTGCGGGTTGTGAGCACGGCGATATGTGGGTTTACCGCTTGTGCTGTCTGCACCATGCGGCTTGTCTTGGTGGCGACGGCGGAATAGTAATCGCACAGATTGAGACACACTTTCCAGGCGGTATGGATGCGTTCCGCCGATCCGCGAGCAACTAAGAAACTTTCTCCCGCTGCCAGCACATCGCCGCTTTTGCGGTTCGACGTGATGGTTAGACCGATTTTCTTGCAGATTTGCATAGCTTCCTCGACGCAGCTAAGAACACAGTTTTCCCTGGTGAAATATTCTATTTCTCCGGGTTGGTCAGTGATGCCTAGGATGGCTGACGTCAAATCGCCATAGGGAGCATCTTCAAGGATGAGCGAGTCGAGCACGGGGTTTGAGATATACACGATAGCCTCTTTATTCCGTTAGGAGAATAACCTATAATGAGGGCAATTATAGAGCAACGTTTGTTGGATTCAAACCACAGCCGTTGCTTTTTTTCGTACTGACAAAGGGGAGTGCATGAAAAAAGTATTGGGGATTTTCGTATCAATGATGATGGTCGTAGGTCTTATGGCAGGTTGTTCTGCGCCCCAGAAAGAGGCAGTGGCACCGAGCGAAAACGCGTCGGCTGCGGAAAAAACTGCAACAAATCTTGAGGGGCATACCCTGCAGATTTATTGTGGTGCCGGCATGACGAAGCCGTTCCAGGAAATCGCCGATGCTTTCAAGGCTGAAACCTCCTGCGAAATGAACACCACGTTCGCCAACGCGGGCCAGATCCAGTCGCAAATCAACACGACGGGGGAAGGCGACCTGTTCATCGCGGGCGCTCAGGAAGAAACTCAGCCGATTGAGCCAGTCATTGCTTCGAGCAAAGACCTTGTGAAGCATATCCCGGTATTGGTGGTCGGCAAAGACAACCCGAAGAACATTACCGGTTTGGCTGATTTAGCAAACGAAGGCGTGACGTTTATCATGGGCGACCCCGAGTCGACTCCTATCGGCAAGATTGCCAAGAAGTCATTGGGCGACCTTGGAGTCTTCGGTAAGATCAATGTTATTGCCACTACAACGACCGCGCCGCAGCTTGCAATTGCAATCGGTGCGGGTGAAGCCGACGCCTCGATTGTGTGGAAAGAAAACAGCAAGGCCGAAGGGGTTCAGATTGTCCCAACGACCGATTTGGACAAGTACATCAAGACCATTCCTGCTGTTTCACTAACCTGCTCAAAGGATGCCGAAGCGCTTACTGCATTTACCGACTATCTCAACTCTGATGCCGCACATACAATATGGAAGAAATACGGTTATGAAGTTCTCTAAATGAGAGAATGCCCACCTAAAAGATTCGATGTCTTTTCTTGTTTCACGATTGTGGTAGCGCTGCTGGTAACCCTGTTTATCGGTAGCGCTATTTGCGCAATCGTGGTGGGAGGTGCGCCCAGCTTCGGTGAAGCGATCCGTTCAGAGGAAGTGCATTTTGCGCTCGGTTTAAGCTTGAAAACCGCCACAATCTCTTCAATCCTCTGCTTTGCGCTGGCGATTCCCACCGCATTCGCTCTCACGAAAACAAACATGCCCTGTAAGCGCATTGCGCACATTTTGCTTGAGTTGACGCTTTCTCTGCCCTATATTCTTTTGGGCCTGGCCTTGCTTATCATGTTTTCGTCGCCTTTTGGTGATGTTTTGAAGTCGATGGGTATCAAGTTCGTATTCAGTCCCGCAGGCATCGTCGCCGCTCAACTAATCGTCAATCTTCCGTTTGCTATCCGCCTGTGCCGCACTGCGTTTGCGGGCGTGGACAGCCGATTGGAATTCATCGCGAAATCTTTAGGGGCGAGTTCGTTCACCGCCTTTCGTACCATTACGCTTCCTCTTGCAAAAAATGCACTAATCAGCACGTTTATCCTCACCTGGTCGCGCGCGATCGGTGAATTTGGTGCCACCCTCATGCTCGTGGGCATCACGCGTATGAAAACCGAGACGCTGCCGGGAAGCATTTACCTCAATATATCGACAGGGAACAACGACATGGCGATGGCAACGGCCATTATCATGCTTGTGGTTTCGGGCGTTGCGCTCCTGATTGCCAACGTGCTCAGTGCTCCGAAGCCAACGGACCGTTTCAGCACTGAGGAGGTCAGATGAACGCGCTCGATGTCCACGATCTTTCGCTGCAACGAGGGCAGTTCGTCCTGCGGAATGTTTCTTTTTCGGTCGCCGAAGGAGAGATATTCTGCCTTTTGGGGCAAACCGGTGCCGGAAAGACGATTTTGCTCGAAGCGCTTGCCGGCGCGTATAAACTGCGACCGGGGCAGATCATCTTCTTCGGCCAAGACACTGCGCACCTGAGTATCCAGGGTCGCAAGACCAGTTTTGTCTACCAGGATTACGGGCTCTTCCCCCACCTTAACGTATACGACAATATCGCATACGGGCTCAAGCGACATCGGGTGCCGCGATCGGTCGTTCAGCAGCAGGTTACCGACATCATGGAACTGCTTTCTCTCACTCGCATCACCGATCAGTACCCACAAACGATCAGCGGGGGAGAGCGGCAACGAACAGCCCTGGCCCGCGCGTTTGTTCTCGAACCGCAGTTGTTGCTGCTTGACGAACCTTTTTCGGCGCTCGATCCTTCTACGAAAATGAAGATGTACGAAGAGGTGAAGCGTCTTCATGCGGCGTACGGATGCACCATTGTCTTTGTGACCCATGATTTTGCGGAAGCGCAGTACCTGGCCGATCGTATCGGAATCATGCTTAAGGGCGAGCTGCGCGAAGTGGTTAATGCTGCCACGTTGATGGAGGGCTCTTATGCTGCGGATGTTGCCGCTTTTCTCGGACAAACTGCCGCAGTGGGAGATACACCCCGTCCGCCTTCTTCTGCGTAAGCCCTGTCGCTCGGGGCAACAGGCAAAAACTCAAACCGTTTTTGTGCGCCTCGCGCTATACTAAATCGGTTGTAGCATACCTGTAGGCAAACCTAAATAAGGAGTAGGGATTGACATGGAAGGTTTCGACCTTATCAGCACGGGGGCTTGGTCTATTATCCCGCCGATTTTGGCGTTGGGGCTCGCTCTCATTACGAAGGAAGTGTACTCGTCGCTGATCATCGGTGTTTTTTCGGGGATGGTCATCTACCAGTTCACTTTGAATGGCGCCGGGTTTGAGCAATTGGTCGATTCGTTCACCATGGTGCCAGGCATGATGGCTGAGCAAATAGGCTCGAATGGGGCGCTCTTGCTCTTCCTTGCGTTATTGGGGGCGTTGACGGTGGTTATCGCCATCGCCGGCGGCTCGAAAGCTTATGGCGAATGGGTTTCGGGGCACATCAAGAATGCGCGCGTGGCCCAGCTGATGACCGCCGTTTTGGGTATCATCATTTTCGTGGACGACTACTTCAACTGCCTTACGGTTGGCGCGGTCATGCGCCCCGTCACCGATCGTTTCCATATCAGCCACGAAAAGTTGGCGTGGATCATCGACTCTACGGCGGCTCCGGTGTGCATCATCGCGCCGGTTTCTTCATGGGCAGTTGCCGTCGGCGGGTATTTGGGCGAAGACGGATTCTCGACCTTCGTGGCTTCCATCCCCTATAACTTCTATGCGCTGTTGACTATCATCATGGTGTTTTTCATCTGCGCGACCAACCTCGATTTCGGACCTATGAAGCTGGCGGAAGATGATTGTCGCCGTTCGGCAGCGGGAAAGCATCAGATTCCTGGGGTAGATACGCCTCTCGCAATACTTTCGACCATCGGGGTCGCGGACAAGGCCGATACCAGTTCGGAATCGCGTCCCAAGGTTCCCACGGTTGTCGCCCAGGAAGACGAACTCGATGCTGCTGCCGAAGGCGCACTCGAAGAGTACACGGGGCTCAATGTTTCGGATAAGGGTCGCGTGTTTGACTTGGTTATTCCTATTGTCGTACTTATCGTTTTTGCCATTCTCGGCATGGCGTATACCGGCGGGTTTTTCCAGGGTGTTGATTTCCCGACAGCTGTGGGTGAAGACCCGGTTGCTGGTCTGTGTATTGGTGTGTGCGTGGCGTTGCTTGTGGCCGCGGCCATGTTCTTGCCGCGTGGTCTGATGAAGTTGAGTGAATTCGTCGAAGGGATTGCCGAGGGCGTGCGTTCGATGATTGGCGCCATCATGATTTTGGTTCTGGCGTGGAGTCTTGGCGGCGCGTGCCGCTATCTGTTGGGCACGGGCGAATTCGTCAGTGGTTTTCTGAACGGTATTGGCGTCGATTTGGCGATGCTGCCCGTGGTGATTTTCATCGTAGCTGCATTTATCGGCTTTTCGATGGGCACTTCTTGGGGTACGATTGCCCTTATTCTGCCGATTGTCATCGGCGTCTTTCCGACCGAATCGCCGCTGTTTTTGGTTGCGGTTGGTTCTACCCTTGGCGGCGCGGTCTACGGTGACCACGTGTCTCCCATTTCCGACACAACCATCCTGTCGTCGGCGGGCGCGAAGTGCAACCATCTACGTCACGTTGCTACGCAGCTTCCCTACGCAACGATGGTTATGGTTGTCTGTATCATCGGCTATATCATCGCGGGCTTGCTGGGCAGCCCCTGGGTTTCTCTTGCTGTATGCACCGTACTGATGCTGGGTGCCATCGTCGTGATGTCGCGTATGGGCGTTAGCTTCAACGGAAAGAAGCGGGAAGCGACTAAAAAATAATGGGAAGATTAGATTCTTCACTCTGTTCAGGATGACAACCGCAGCGCTGCCATCCTGAACACATTTTCTCCCTGTCATTCTGGGCGTAGCGAAGCATCTGGGTTTACGGGCAGTAAAAGGTACTATGCGCGGATTATTTCAGTGAGTTCGACATCGTGGCCTTCGCGGGGTAGGAGGGAAACTTCCTGTTCTGCGAAGGCCACTCCTGTCAGGGGGGCCGTGGGGGCAATCAGGGGCAGGAAGCGGTCGTAGTTGCCGCCACCGTAGCCCAGACGTCCACCGCGCTGGTCGAAAGCGACCAGCGGTACGACAATCAGGCTGATGGCGCACGCGGCAACGAGGGGAAAGTCGCGCACCTCGGCCGCATTGGGGGCATATGAGCGTAGCGGGTGCACGATGAAGGGTGCCTTCCCGCTTTCGTAATCGCGACGGGTGACTTCGCGAAATTCCATATGCAGTACAAAGCTGTTTATCTTATCGGTCGAGATGCGCATCATGCAGGGAAAGCACACGCGTGTGCCCCGCGCATAGGCGGCGATGATAAAAGCATCGAGGGAAACCTCGCTTTTCATGGCGGCGTAAACGGCGATCAGGGGTGTGGCCGCAGGACTTGTTTCGTCAGATAGCGGGCGTGTCTCATGCGCGGCTCTTGTCGGGGAAAGCTGTATCAGGCGAGCTTCCAGCTGGCTGCAAATTTCTTGGCTTTTGCGGTCGCGCTCAGACAGGGGCAGGTTGTCGCGCCGTTGTAGGACCCGCGCGCGTATGTTTGATTTCGTTTCCATCGCTCTATTATCTCACGGCGGGCGAACGGTGTTAAGGAGACTGCAACGCTCTATTATGCGCAAGTGGTGAGGGCGAAGCTGGATGATTTTTGGGTGCGCTGCGTGACGTGCTAAACTATAACTTATGAAGACTTCTTTATTCCAAAGTACCAATCACCCGTATTCGCCACGGCGCATCGCCGGCGTGCTGGCTGCCGCCTTCTGTACCGTGGCGCTTGTTGCTGCCTGTGCCTTGTTTCTGGAGGGCTGCTTCGATTCGGGAGAATCAAGTTTATCCTCTCCGCGTAATCTGCCGCAGAATGGTTACGACTACGCGCGCCTTGTCGATACCGGTGGTGTGAAATCCTACCGTGGTGCCGATGGTAAAATGGCCGCTGAAGGCATTGATGTTTCGAGCCATAATCAGCAGATAGACTGGCAGGCGGTTGCTGCGTCAGGGGTTGATTTCGCCTATATTCGGGCGGGGTATCGTGGTTATACCGAAGGAAAGATTTGGGAAGATGAAGCATTTGCCTACAATATCGAAGGGGCAACTAATGCTGGTCTCGATGTGGGCGTGTACTTTTTCTCGCAGGCAATCACTGAACAGGAAGCTCGCGAAGAAGCCGATTGGGTGATCGATGCCGTTGGCGGCTACAACCTCCACTATCCCGTTGCTTTCGATCTCGAGGAAAACGGTGTCAAAAATGAGCGCATAGCGGGCCTGAATCGTGCCGAACAAACCGCAATCGCCCAAGCGTTCTGCAACCGGGTGCGCGAACGGGGTTTCGGGGCGATTATTTACGGCAACAATCTTTGGCTTGATGGTCATTACGATTTGGAAGCTTTGATTGACAACTACGATCTTTGGTATGCCGATTATGCTAACCAGCCTGGTCAGACCTACCGATTCCGCATGTGGCAGTATACGAGCTCGGGAGAGGTTCCCGGTGTTTCTGGCTCCGTGGATCGTAATTTGTGTTTTTACTAGTTGTGGGTTTTACCTGGTTAAGGGTGCCGGGGGGAAGGTGGTTGATTTGTCTTCCGGGGTTGCGGCTCGTTGCACCTCGGCTAACGTAAGTAGATAAATAACCTGATTGATTATAGCGGTGTTGTAGAATAATCGAGAAATAATACATTGTGCAATCAATTCTTCAAATATTATCTTTATCATACTGTCAGTTATCGTATTTCGTTCAGTTATTCAGTATTATTGTACTATGTATATTCAGGTAGTAAAACTTGCACCACCAGTCGCTTCGGGTTTGCGCTCCCGAAACAATTAAGCGCAGGTAGAATGCACTATTCCGTGGGGGAAAGAGTGAGGCTATGCAACTGAGAGCAACAACAGATTATGCAATTCGAGCGATTCTGTATTTGGCAGAAGAAGGTCGCATCTGTTCTTCGCGAGAAATCGCCGAGGCCATGAAGATTCCGCGCGATTATTTTATTCGCTTGACGAAGGAAATGCGCGACGCCGAGCTTATCAAAGCTCATCCTGGCCGCTACGGTGGATACAGCCTTGCTCAGCGGGCTTCCGATATAACTATGTTCGACATCGTGTCGGCCATGGAGGAAACCTCGAAAGTCAGCGGTACTTCCGGTAAGGGAAGCCCCTGTGTCCATGGCGAAGAACATCACTGCCCATTGCACCTTTCTTATAAACTCATCCGTGATGGCTTAGAGACCGCTCTCAGCAGCATCACGGTAGAGGGAATCCTTTCCGCTTCCGATAGCTTGAAGGAAGCCTGTGGCCTCGCCGGTTGTGAAAACGAAGAAGAAAGCCTGGCGTAAGACAGCTTTTCGCTTCAGATAAGGGTGCAGATTTTGCTTACACCCTTATGAGAAAATTCCGCCTCTCGAACTATCCGGGGGGCGGAATTTTGCTTTCATGATGCAGCTAAAGCATCTCTTTCGTTGTCGTTTATGTCGCTGGATTTACTGTTCATGACAAATTGCAGATTTTTTATTCGCGAAAATTTATGGTGTGAATAGATGCGGTAGACAAAGCCACGCGCACAATGTTCTAAAGTGCAAGCAGCCAAGAACGCGTACCACTGCACCATAAAGCCTTAGGCGCTGCACGCTTGCTTGCCGCGCCCGACAGAAAGGAGAGCTACCATGTGTATTATCGATTACTTACTCATTGCTGCCGCTGTTGTTTCTGCGATTGCCTTTGGCGTCGTTCTTTTGTACCTGCGAAACAAGGAGACTCGCAATGAGGGGACCACGCTGACCATTACCGGAGGTTCAGGGTTTAATAGTAAACACGATTAGAGGTGTGGCGTGTTGTTTATCATCACGCAAAAAAGTGCGTCGTGCCAGTAAAACTACTGCTCGAAAGCGTCACTTTTTGTTACCATATCTCTTTGATGTATCAGTGCTTGCCTACTTTAAGGTAAGAAGTAAACGCAAGATAAGGAGCGGTATGGTGATACGGCTTTGTTTGTGTGATGATGACCCTCAGTTTCTTGCTACGTGTAGAAAAAAAGCAGATAGCTTGATTGCTCGCAATGGTCTCGAAGTGGAAACAAAAGAGTTTGAAAGTGGCGAAAGCTTGCTGTTCTTTCTGGACGAAAACGTTTCCTATTTCGATTTCATCATGATGGATATGCTGATGGGGGAACATAACGGCATTGAAACCATGCAGGTTTTGCGGAATCATGGTTATGAAGGTATTGTCGTGTTTCTTACCTCAAGCAAAGAATACGCGCTGGAATCTTTTAGTGTGTCGCCTTTTAATTACGTATTAAAGCAAGACATGGCAAGTGAGGGATTTGACAAGATATTTTTGGACGCCATTGAGGCGGTAAAAAAAGCAGAAGAGCGCAAACTGGTCATTTCAACCCGCCGGTCTTC
>JAVWAI010000037.1:0-11496 GCA_036650075.1 Raoultibacter sp. | reverse complement strand
CGTTCTCACCTTCATCGTCTAATTTGGGCCTTTACTCGGATAACGTGATGTACTGATGTACAAGGCTTAAAGGAGGAATGTAAGTGAAAGCAAAAGCTAAAATAGCACTGGCTCGGACAGGCGTTTGTGCGCTTGCTGTAAGCGGCGTGTCTTTTGCTTTTCCCGCACTCGCATTCGCAAGTGAGGAAAAGGCCGGTATCGGTGCCATTCTGCCTGATATGGCGGAATTTATCCCGATGCTCGTCATTTTCATCGTGCTTTGTCTCGTATTGGGCAAACTTGGCTGGCCCAAGTTCGCCGCCATGCTCGATAAGCGCGAAGCGACCATTAAAGATGCCCTTGAAAAGGCTGAAGATGCTCGCATCGAAAGCGAACGCGTACTGGGAGAGTACAAAAGTCAGCTCGAAGAAGCCAAGGTGCAGGCGGCGACTATCGTTTCTAGCGCCAAGGCAACCGCGGAATCGGCGAAAGCTGATATCACGGCTAAGGCTCAAAGCGAGGCTGCTCAGATGATCGAAAAAGCGAAAGCCGCTATTGAATCTGAGAAAAAAGCAGCTATCGCCGAGCTCCAAGGCTCCGTTGCTGATACTTCCGTTGCTGTTGCATCTCGTCTTATCGGCGAAGATCTCAGCGATGATGAACACCGTAAGATCATCGAGCGCTACGTAAACGAGGCGGGTAGTTTCAATGCCAACTAATCGCCTTGTCATAAAAGAAGAGGTCACCACGTATGCAGCTGTCGCTTTGCAGGCTGCCTATGATGCGGGTGGGCAAAAGGCAGTGCTTGAGGTGCGCGACCAGATGGAACAAATCGTCAAGGTCACGCGTTCCAGCATGGATCTCACCAGCGCACTGGCTGACACCTCTTATTCGTCCGAGCAAAAGAAAGTTTTGGTTCAAAATGTGTTTGCTGATGTGAACCCGGTTCTTTTCGAGGTTCTCGGCGTTATGGCACATCGAGGCGATTTTCCGTTGATCGGACGGGTATGGGAAAGCTACGAGGCGCAGTTGGAAGAAAAGCTCCAGGTGTGTGTGGTCGATGTGATCACCGCTGTGGCGCTCGACGAAAACCTGCGTCAGATTATTACAAAAAAGGCCGCTGCTGATTTAGGTAAGAACGTTGTCCTGCACGAACGGGTCGACGCATCTATTTTAGGCGGCATCATCATGAGCGCGCAGGGTAAGCGAATCGACGCCAGCGTCGCGACGCAGCTTGAAAGCGCTCGCACCGTGCTCAAAACGACAACAGATGGAGGTGAATGCTAGTGACTGAAATCACCGCAAAGTCTATTGACGACGCGCTGCGCAAGCAACTTGACGCTCTGAATACCTGTGTCGAATCCCGTGAAGTCGGTACCGTTATCCAGATTGGTGATGGTATTGCTCGTGTCGATGGTCTCAAGGATGCAATGGCGGGTGAGCTTTTGGAATTCGTCGGAGGCAATGGTCAGACCGTGTATGGTTTGGCTCAAAACCTCGAGGAAGAAGAAGTTGGCGCCGTGCTCTTGGGTGACGTCACCGCAATCAAGGAAAACGACCAGGTTAAAACAACCGGTCGTATCGTCGAGGTTCCTTCGGGTAAGGCTATGCTTGGCCGCGTTGTGAACGCTTTAGGTATGCCGATCGACGGCAAGGGTCCGATTCAGACAGACGGCGTGCGTCCGGTGGAATTCAAAGCCCCCGGTGTCCATGCCCGCAAGCCGGTAGACGAACCTATGCAAACCGGTATTCTCGCAATCGATTCGATGATTCCGATCGGTCGTGGACAGCGTGAGCTGATCATCGGCGACCGTCAGACCGGCAAGACCGCTATTGCGATCGACGCGATCATCAATCAAAAAGGCAAAGACATGATCTGCATCTACGTCGCCATCGGCCAAAAGGCCTCGACGGTTGCAGGTCTGGTTGAAACGCTCGAGCGTCACGATGCGATGAAGTACACGATCATCGTGGTTGCTTCTGCTTCCGACTCGGCTCCGTTGCAATATATTGCCCCGATGGCGGGTGCCGCTATGGGTGAATACTTCATCTACAATGGTGATGACGGTAAGCCGGCGAGCGAAACGAATCCGGGCGGTCATGTTCTGTGCGTCTTCGACGACTTAACGAAGCAGGCTGTGGCCTATCGTCAGATGTCGTTGACCCTGCGCCGTCCTCCCGGACGTGAAGCTTATCCGGGTGACGTGTTCTATCTGCACTCGCGTCTGCTGGAACGCTCCGTCAAGATGTCTGACGAAAACGGCGGGGGCTCTATGACTGCATTGCCGCTTATCGAAACTCAGGCGGGTGACGTTTCTGCCTATATTCCAACCAACGTTATCTCCATTACCGATGGTCAGATATTTTTGCAGACTGACCTGTTCTTCCAGGGCCAGCGCCCTGCTATCAACGTGGGTATTTCCGTTTCTCGCGTCGGTGGTTCAGCGCAGATCAAGGCTATGAAACAGGTCGCCGGTACCCTTCGTCTCGACTTGGCGTCGTATCGTGAATTGCAGGCGTTCACGCAGTTCGGCAGCGACCTCGACAAGGCGACGATGGACCAGCTCAACCGCGGAGCGCGTATGACCGAGCTTTTGAAACAGGGTCGTTATGTACCGATGCCCGTTGAAGAGCAGGCTATCTCCATCTACTGCGGCACCCACGGCTTCCTCGATGACGTCGCTGTTGCTGACGTTGTTCGTTTCCGTGGTGAGATGCTTGATTACCTCCGCGCTTCCAAGCCCGAGGTCTTAAGCAACCTGCTTGCAGAAAAGAAGTTTACCGAAGCTATCGAAACTGAGGTGGATGCCGCTATCAACGCGTTTAAAACCCAGTTTTCCGCGTCGGTTTAAGGATGTAGATTATGCCTAACCTTCACGACATAGAAAGGCGTATCAGCTCCGTCCAGTCGACGAAGCAGATTACGCGTACTATGGAAATGGTTTCGGCTGCCAAGATTCGGCACGCTTCCGAGCGTGTCGCCTTGGCGACGCCGTACTCCGAGTCCATGGCCGAAATGTTGGCGAATGTTGCTCAGCGTGTGGGTGGCTCCGAAAATGCTTTATTGCAAGAGCGCGACGATGTAAAAAACGTTCTTATTGTGGCCATGGTGTCAGACCGCGGTTTGGCTGGTGGTTTCAACACCAACGTGCTGCGTCACATCGAACGCTTGATGAAAGCGAAGGCTGCCGAAGGTGCGAAAGTTCATATCGCTGCTTGCGGTAAAAAAGCTATCGGTTATTTCAACTACCGTAATACCCAGCCGGTTTTGGAGTTTTCAGAACTCTCCGCCGACCCGACGGTTGAAGAAGCTACCACGTTGGCCAATTACGCCATCGCTGGTTATGAAGACGGAAGCTTGGATCAAGTAATCGTCGTTTATAATCATGCGAAAAATGCGGCTGAACAGGTTCTTCGTGAAGAATCTGTTTTGCCTATCGATACGGAAGCGTTCGTGCAGGAAGCGGCGGTTGACGGCGAGGGAGAAATCACCCTTGAGGGCGATATCGAATTCGAGCCCGACGCGGCAGGAGTGCTTGCAAGCCTGCTTCCCGCCTATGTGCGGACCATGTTCTACCATGCTTTGATCGATTCGGCCGCCAGCGAGCAAGCAGCTCGTCGTACGGCCATGAAATCGGCAACAGACAATGCTATCGAAATGGTCGAAACGTTGACCAGATTGTACAACCGTGTACGCCAGGGCGCTATTACCACCGAGATTTCTGAAATCGTTGGCGGCGCTGCGGCTTTGGAGGACTAAATGGCTGAAGAAACTAAAAAAGCGGCGACAAAACAGGGGGCGATCGGGCGCATTGTCCGCATCGTCGGCGCTGTTGTCGACGTTGAATTTCCGCCGGATCAAATGCCGGCGATTTACAACGCCTTGACTGTCAATGCAAAAACCCCCATTGGGGATGTAAGCGTTATCCTGGAAGTGGAAATGCACTTGCCTGGTGATATGGTCCGCGCCGTCTCCATGTCAACGACCGATGGTCTCGTTCGTGGTCTTGATGCCGTTGACACCGGTTCTCCGATGATGATGCCAGTCGGCCCTGCAACTCTGGGCCGTATTTGGAACGTCGCCGGCGAGCCTATTGACGGTAAGCCCATGCCCGACAATATCACCGAGTGGATGCCCATCCACCGTCCGGCACCGGCATATGATACGTTGGTGACCACCACCGAGATCTTCGAGACCGGTATCAAGGTTATCGACCTAATCGAACCCTTTGTTCGTGGTGGCAAGACGGGGCTGTTCGGTGGCGCAGGTGTTGGCAAAACCGTTATTATCCAGGAACTTATCAACAACCTCGCTCAGGCGCATGGTGGCACCTCGGTGTTCACCGGTGTTGGCGAGCGTACCCGTGAGGGTACCGACCTCTATCTCGAAATGAGCGATTCGGGCGTTATCAACAAGACCTGTCTCGTGTACGGCCAGATGAACGAACCTCCCGGAGCTCGTCTTCGTGTTGGTTTGTGCGGCTTGACCGAGGCAGAATACTTCCGTGACCAGGGCCAGGACGTATTGTTGTTCATCGACAATATTTTCCGTTTCACCCAGGCGGGTTCCGAAGTATCCGCTCTGCTTGGTCGCATGCCGTCCGCTGTAGGCTATCAGCCGACGCTGGCAACCGAAATGGGCGATTTGCAGGAACGCATCACCTCCACCGAAACCGGCTCCATCACTTCGGTGCAGGCGGTCTATGTTCCTGCCGACGACCTGACCGACCCGGCTCCTGCTACGACGTTTACCCACTTGGATGCAAAGACCGTTTTGTCGCGTTCTATCGCTGAGCTCGGCATCTATCCGGCGGTTGATCCGCTGGAATCGACGAGCCGCGCTCTTGACGTGCAGATTATCGGCGAAGAGCACTACCGTGTTGCTACGGGCGTGCAGGAACTTCTGCAGAACTACGCTGACCTGCAAGATATCATCGCCATCTTGGGTATGGATGAACTTTCTGAAGACCAGAAGCTTGTCGTGAATCGTGCGCGTAAGATTCAGCAGTTCTTGGGTCAGCCGTTTCATGTGGCGGTCGTCTTCACGGGCGTACCGGGTGTTTACGTTAAACTCGAAGACACCATCCGTTCCTTTGCTGAGATTCTCGATGGTAAATGCGATGCAATCCCCGAGCAGTGCTTCCGTAACAAGGGTGCTATCGAAGATGTCTACGCGGCGTTCGAGAAGATGAAGGAAGAATAATGTCTCAACTAGCATGCGACATCGTAACTCCTCAGGCGAAATTGTTTTCCGAGGAAGTCTACACGGTTATCGTGCCGGGTATCGAAGGAGAAATGGGCTTTCTTGAAGGTCATGCTCCGCTCGTGTCGGTGCTCTCCGATGGTGTGGTGCGGCTTCGTAAAGAAAACGGTGCCGATATGCAGTCGTTTGCCCTGCAGGGCGGCTACGTTGAGGTGACGGGTAGGAAGGTCATCGTTTTGGCTGACCGTGCGTGCGCCGTTGCTGATATCGATGTCGAACAGGTTAGGGCCGAAGCTGATGAGGCGAAAGCGGAAATCGAAGCGCTTTCCGACGATAATGCGGCTGCTCGCTCAACGCTTCAAAGCACTGTTCTTTGGTGCGAATTGCGTCTGAAGGCGGCTCAAGCCTAACTTTGTTTAATCGCTTAATGGTATGCATGAAAGGTTCCCCGCGCGAAGCGGGGGGCCTTTTTTTCTGCCTTGGTCAGGTAAAATGCGCGGCAAGTAGTCTCCGTTTACCCGATAAGTCTCGTGAGAGGTTTCTTATTTCTGCAAGTACGCTATCATTGGGAATAGGAAAGTAGCCGCTTTGCGGCTACTTTAGTTTATGAGAAGAAGGGCGGACTGTTATGGGTAAAAAGAAAGAAGCCAAGAAGAAGGATGCCAAAAAGGTAGCCAAGATGCAGGCTAAGAAAATCGAGAAAAAGGCCGCAAAGAAAAAGGCTACGAAAAAAGCAGCGAAAAAAGCAAAAAAAGGTTCCAAGAAATAAACTGAGCTCTTCGATGCAAGAGCCGCGTATGCCGCAATGCCTCCACTGTAAACACCATTGCCCTTTAACGGCTCCTCGGTGCAAAAAGGGTGAACATGAGGCGTACCGATACGGATATGCTGCAAGGTAGTTATAGATGACCCCCATGGTGTTGCTTCATGGGGGTCATTGTTGTGTGTAGGCTTGGGTAAAAGCCGGTGTAAGAAAAAGTTGGTTTTTGTTACTGCCCGAACAACGCCAGCAGACGATCCCAAAAAGTGAGTTCGGGTTCGGTCGCTGGTTTTGCTTCGGGTTCAGGGGCGTTGATGGGGTCGGTGGATAGTACGAATTGCACGAGGGCGACACCAGTATTTTTCGCACTGGTAAAGCTTCTGGGCTTGAAGTTGCTCTTATCGTAGTCGGCCATCATCGTGTCGATTTCCTGTTGCACTCTTTCGGGTAAAGCCTGTACTTCGGTGTAGAGGGCCTTGGTGCCTGTCGCCAGTTGACTTGAGCCCGTTGCGATTTCCTGGGCGCCGCTGGCAAGTTGTCCTGCACCAGAAGCTGCCTGATTGGTTCCCGTCGCAAAGCTCGATGCGCCCCGTGCTGTTTGATCCGCACCTGTCGCAAGCGCAGAAGCGCCGGATGAGAGCTCGGCTGCCCCGGCCGCGAGCGCCGCAGAACCACCCAGTAGGCTTTCCGGTTCAGCGGGCGAACCTAAGCCCGAAGCAGTTCCTTCGAGGGCCCCCGCGGCTCCGAGTGCTCCTCCGTTATTCCCAATTGCGGTTGTCAGTTTTACTAATGCGTCTTGAACGGCGGCACTCTGATCCGCTGTTGCCGCTGCCGCCGCCTGCATCGCGGCGCCATCTTCGGCTCCCTGCATTTTAGCTCCGTGATACGCCATCGCAAAAGCTGCTGCGTGCGTTTGCGCGGCCTGCTCGTAGGCAAGCTGCGCTCCCGTTACGTCGGTAACCGTGCCGCGCGTTTCGCTTGCCTGCGCAATCAGGTTCTTTTGGAGCGTTCCTAAGCCTCCCGATAATCCGGCAGCGCCCTTGGTAAGGCCGCAAGCTCCGTCGGCAACACCTTGTGCGCCTAAGGCGAGTGAACCCACACCGCCCGCAAGTTCACCGGCGCCACTTGCTAAACCGCTTACGCCGCTTGCTGCTTGTCCGACACCCGATGCAAGGTCTTGTGTGCCGCTTGCCAAACCATCGGCACCGATTTTGAGCTGACCGACACCATCGCCAAGCTGGCGGAATCCCGACACGAGATTTTTGGTGTCGGGGGGTTTGATACCCATCGAGAAGGGTACACCGGCAAAGCTGATGGGTGCCATGGTGAAATTATTCACCTGAGCTGATGCATGGAAAGCGCTCTCCTTGCCGGGCATCCCCATGAACGTAACCTGAGTGTTCGATCCTGCCAAGGCGATCTGTCCGTCTTCGGTTACCACTTTCGTTGTTGTATCGGACGAAAAAGGCATTGTAATCTGCAAGAGGTAGTTATCGAAAAACGCTGGGTCAACCTTTGCGTTGCGTTTGGTGGTGATTTCTATCGCCAGCTTCCCGCTCTTGCCGCCCAGGTCGGATGCATTGATCTGATTGCCGTCAAGCGTGTAGGCGATCGATATATCCCACGGCAGCGCGTGTGCACCCATGTCGCCTTGATAGCTGAGGGATTTGCCACCCACTTCAAGCGTTTGCGCATCTCCGTTTTGCGTGATCCCGCTCGCATCGGTGAGGTTTTGCACCGTGGTATACGAGCCGAAATCCGTTACCGTGCCGGGTTTGGTAGGGGAGAGCACGTTGACCACATACACCTTATCGACCGTTCCCGCGGTGGAGAGGCGTGCATACACAACCTCGTCTTTCGGTACGGCGTTGACGTCGCGTGCGTTATCAGTGGTTTTTCCCGCCGGAGCGCCACCCGATGGATTTGCCGCATTATCTTCTGCGGCAAAAGCGGAAAGCAAGGTAAACGATCCTCCTGATACGCTGATGGCAAGTACCCCTGCCAGCACAATCGATAGGGCAACGCCCATGCGTTTCCATGCTCCGTGGCGTCGGGTGGTTTTCGGTATTTTCGGATCTGTGCCGGTATCTGATTTTTCTCTCAGAAGCTTCATGATGACGCCTCCTTTTCCGTTTCGTCGGTGTTTTTCTTCATCAAAAAATTGGCATGCCAGGTTGTTTTGGCAATAAGTTTATCGAGCAGAAGCAAGGCTGCAGGGAGGAACGTAACCACGAGAAAAAAGGAGAGCAGTGTGCCGCGAGCGAGCAGTAATCCCAGGAGTGAGACGATGTTGTTCGTCGAGGTGAGCCAGAGGACAACACCAGCCGAAGCAAGGATGCTCGCCGAAACGAGAATGCTCGCAAATGAGGTACCGAGCGTCTTGGAAAGCGCCTCGCGTGCGGGCATAAGGTGGCGATGCTTGCGGTAGGTGTCGGTGAGCAGGATGGCGTAGTCCACCGTTGCGCCAAGTTGCACGGTATTGATCACGAGAAATCCGAGATAATTCAAGGGTTCTCCGGTGAAATATGGCACAGAAAGGTTTAAGAAAATGGCAGATTCGATGGTGGCCACCAAGATAACCGGCAACGTGGCTGAGCGAAAGGTCAGCAAAAGAACCAGAAGGATGGCCATGATGGCAATCAGATTCGTCACCTTGTTATCTTCGGTCACAACCCCTTTCATGTCGTAGAGACTTGCCGCCATACCGCCCGTTAAGCCGGCATCGCCATAAAGGTCGCGCGTGGCGTTGCGCACTTGCTCCACCACGTCAAATGCGGCTGCGCCTTCCGATTCGGTAGCGGCATAGACGACGATACGTGCATCGTGTTCAGAATAGAATTGATCGACGATTGCTTTATCTAAAAATTCGACAGGAATCTGTTCGCCCACTGCGGTCGGATACGAAAGTACCGAGGTAACGTGATCAATTTGCTCAATCCGTGTTGCCAATTCGGTTTCGCGGCCTCGATCGCCTTTCGGTACGAGCACCATTGCCGGGGTCGATCTGCCGAAAGTCTCGTTAATTGCCGCTGTGTCGTGCGCCACGCGCGTCGGACTGCCTTCAGCCGACCCCATACCGTAGGTGAATTGGGTGTTCGCCTGTGCGAGAAAGCAGGGTATGACGAGCAAGCACACCAGGGCAAACACCGGAATGCGCAAGGGGGCCAGCACTTTTCCCACGCCCTTGAAAGAGGGCATAAACCGGCGGTGATGTGTCTTATCGATAAGCTTGTAGGCCACAAGGGTGAATGCGGGTAAAAAAACCACGACGCACGCAAACGAGAATACGATTCCCTTCACCAGAGTCATGCCTAAGTCAGCACCGATGCGGAACTCCATGAAACCGAGAGCCGCGAAACCGAACAGCGTGGTGGCAGCCGAGGCGGCGATAGCGGAAAAACTCTGTTTCATGGCGGTGCGCATGGCTTTTTGTGCGCTGGGTTCTTCCTCGCGCGCTCGCTGGAATGCGTGCAAGAGGAAGATGGCGTAATCGAGTGATACGGCTAGCTGCAAGATGGGCGAAATGGTAAACGCGATGTAGGATACTTCGCCCAAGAAAAGGTTGGTCCCCATGTTGAGTAGCACCGACACGCCGATAGCTAGCAGAAAGAAGAGGGGCTCGATCCACGAAGTGGTCGAAATGATAAGGATAACCAAGATAAGGGGTACGAGGATGATAAACGCGTTGACAACTTCCCCTCCGGCCATGGCTTTCGTTTCCGCCGTGTTGACGGCTTCGCCCGTTGCGCTTCCGCTGTCACCCACGATATCGTAGATGGCGGCCAGTGCTTCGGTTTCCTGTCCGTTTGCTACCGTTATATCGAAGAGCGCGTGGTTGGTTCGGTAATACTGATCAACCGTAGCGGAGTCGAGCATGTCAAGGGGAACGGAAAGATCGGCAAGGTCATCAAGCCACAGCACGCTTTGAATGCTGGGTACTTCGGAGAGCCGTTGTTTGTAGGTGAGGGCCTCTTCGATAGCTACGTCATTCACCATGACGCGCGCGTTGGGGACGGCGGTGTCGAATTCTGCGTTCATCTCATTGAGTGCGCGGGTTGACTCGGCTGAAGTAGGTAAATACGCCGTAAGGTCGTAATTGATGGGAACAAACAGCGCGGCAGCGCCGCTTAAAAGGGCGAGCAGCAACGACACAAGCACGATAGGCTTGCGATACTTCGCTACTGATGCGGTAAACCGGTCCACGGGATGTTTTCCTGCTCTCTGCTACAACCGGTGTCGATGTGTGCTTCTCCGCCGACGAACGCTCTGCGGTCGGCGAATGTTCGCGGTGCACGAATAAACAACGACACTGTGTTGATTATCTTTCGCTAATACTGTTATATTGCAATACAGTGAATCTTCAACCGTTAATGTCGGTAAATCTGTCGGCAAAACGACACTTCGGTCGAAGGTGTCGGACGTTGATGAAAAGAGCATGAAAACGGGTAGCTTAACGGTGTCTTCCGCCAGCCAGCACCCCGCACCGTTCGTTCTGGACTCAAGGAATGCGGAGTGCTGTGAAGAAGATGAAGTACCGTTGTTCCAGGATGAGGGAAGGGGGTCTGTATGAAGCAAGATCATCGTGTGAGGATTACGAAGATGCTGCTGCGCGAAGGCTTTATCGATCTGCTGAAAGAAAAGCCGGTGAGCAAGATCACCGTCAAAGAATTGTGCGAAAGAGTTGAGGTCAACCGCGCAACGTTTTACGCTCACTACCATGATATCTATGCCCTGTATGAAGAAATCGAACGCGAGTTGGCGCAAAATATCATGCACTCGCTCAGCACAACACTACCTAGAGACTTACTAAGCGCCTTCAGTAATGAAATCTGCGCCATCATCGTGGAAAACGAGCGGTCATGCCAGGCCATTTTCGGTGAATACGGAGATCCCGATTTCCCGTTTCGGGTTGTGGAGACGCTCCGGGAGAGCAGCCTGGCTCTGTGGCGCGAAGACCGCCCCGATTTGTCCGATGCCGAATTGAACCGGTTTTATACGTTCATGTCGAATGGATGCCTTGCCGTCATTCGCTCTTGGGTGCAAAACGACATGAGTGAAAGCCCCGAAGAAATAGCGCGCTTCATCGAAAAGACGACCAGCAATGCTCTCGCGGCTCTGTAGTGAGCGCGACGTGTTTGCAAGGCTATTGCAAACACGCTGAATACCGAAAAAGGAGGTAGTGTGCGGATGGCCTACTTTGTTTACATCGTGCGCTGCAGCGACGACACCTTATATACGGGTATTACTGACGATATCGAACAGCGGGTGGCAGCGCATAACAGTGGAAAGGGTGCAAAATACACGCGCGGTCGCGGACCTGTTGTGGTTGTGCACATCGAAGAATACCCCGATCGTTCCTGTGCCCTCAAGCGAGAGCTTGCCATTAAAAAGTTGACGCGTCAGGAAAAACAGGCGCTTATCGATGGTGACAATCCGACGTGATCGGCGTTTGTTCACTCGATGGACACGCGCGGGGGTGTCGAATAGGGGGAGTGGGTCTGTAAGCCGGGTTCTGTAATCGACGACCATTTATCTCGAACATACGTCGCCGTAT
>JAVWAI010000036.1:2835-13526 GCA_036650075.1 Raoultibacter sp. | reverse complement strand
GCTTTGACAATGCTTTTACCGTCGACAACAGCGGCAACCGCTTCGAGAGCCTGAGTCCGCACCACTTCTTCGGCAGCGTCAGAGGCCACGGTGATGCGCGCCTTTACCTTACCGTTGACCTGTACCGCCAGCTCGACCTCGTCGGCTTTCGCCTGTTCTGGATCGAACGTCGGCCAGGACTGCAGATGTACTGAAGTGTCATGCCCCAAAATAACCTGCCAGGCTTCTTCGGCCCAATGAGGGGCCATGGGTGCCATCAAGCGCACGAGCGTTTCGGCAACCTCGACATCGAGCGTATGGAGAATATCGCTTTCTGCGCGCACCTCAAACGAAACCTTGCGTAGGTAATCACCGGTTGTGTTCGCTAATTCCATGATAGCGGCGATAGCGGTGTTGAAGTTATTACGCGCAAAATCATCCGTGGCCTTCCCGATAACGCGATGGCGTTCACGATGAAGCACAACTGCGGCCTGTTCGCCCTCTTCTTTCGTGGCGGCACCCTTCTGGAAAAGCGTTTCTTCCCCCGCTTCTCCCACCAGATCGTTGACCATGCGCCACACCCGGTTGAGGAAACGATAGATGCCGGCCAGGCCATCTTCTTCCCACTCAAGATCTTTGTCCGGCGGCGCCATGAACAAGATATAGGTACGCACCGCATCGGCACCGTATTCGACGATCATGTCTTCCGGAGCAACGACATTGCCCTTAGACTTCGACATGGTTTCGCCGTTGAGCTTAACCATGCCCTGCGTCAACAGGTTTTTGAACGGTTCATCGAAATCAACCAAACCAATATCGCGTAGCACCTTCACAAAGAAGCGCGAGTACAACAGGTGAAGAATCGCATGTTCGATACCGCCGATATATTGATCGACCGGCATCCAACGATTAGCCTTTTCAGAATCGAAGGGTAGATTTTCATTATGCGGGTCGGTATAGCGCAGGTAATACCATGATGAGCACGTGAACGTGTCCATCGTATCGGTTTCGCGGCGTGCCGGCTTTCCGCACACCGGGCACGTGCAGGAAACGAACTCTTCGTTGTCGGCAAGCCCCTTGCCACTGGCGATATCCACATCAAAAGGCAGCTTGACCGGCAAATCCTCGGCAGGAACCGGCACAAGACCGCAGGTGTCGCAGTAGATTGCCGGGATGGGATTACCCCAGTAACGCTGACGCGAGATCAGCCAGTCGCGCAAGCGGAACTGAATCGACTTCTTGCCCTTACCGACCGCTTCCAAATCTCCGATAATGGCGTCAACCGCTTCGGAATTCTTGCCTCCGGCCAGACCGGTGTACTTACCTGACTGGACGAGGTAGCCCTCGGCCGCAAAAGCATCTTCCCAATCGACGTTATCGCGCACACAATCGTGCTGGTCGGCAAGTTCGGCATAGAGCAAATCATCTTTCGGAAGCACGACGGGCGGGATAGGCAGGTCGTATTTACGCGCAAACTCGAAATCGCGCGCATCACCAGAAGGCACGGCCATAACCGCGCCGGTGCCGTAATCGGCCATGACGTAATCGGCAACCCACACGGGGACCTTTGCGCCGTTGACCGGGTTGATCACGTAGCGACCCGTGAATGCCCCATGTTTTTCGCGGTCGCCCTGAGCACGCTCGACCGCCGTCGAGGCATTGGCGATAGCGATAACCTCTTTGACGGCGGCTTCGTATTCAGTGCCGGCAACCAGCTCGAGCGTACGCGCATATTCGGGAGCGAGCAGGAAGAAGCTGCATCCGAACAGGGTGTCGGGACGCGTGGTGAACACCGTGATGGTGTCATCAGCACCCGGATTGGCCGGTTCGTTGCCCTCGGCATCACAGAGAGTAAAATCGACTTCGGCACCTTCGGAACGTCCGATCCAGTTTGCCTGCATCTGCTTCACGCGATCGGGCCAACCATCGAGCTGATCTAAATCGTCCAGCAATTCCTGCGCGTAATCGGTGATCTTGAGATACCACTGCTCGAGATCTCGCTTGACGACCGCGCCGTGGCAGCGCCAGCATTCGCCGTCGGTAACCTGTTCGTTTGCAAGTACGGTTTGGCAGTTCGGACACCAATTCACGGGAGAATTACGGCGCTCAACAAGGCCGCGCTCCCACATTTTCAGAAATATCCACTGACCCCAGCGGTAGTATTCGGGGTCGCACGCAACGACGGTGCGATCCCAGTCAAACGAAAATCCCATGCGCTTGCAGCTGGCCTTTTGCGTTTCGATGTTGCTATAGGTCCACTTCGACGGGTGGCTGTTATGCTTGATCGCCGCATTTTCGGCAGGCAAGCCGAATGCGTCCCAACCCATGGGGTGCAACACGTCGAACCCGCTCATTTTCGCATAGCGAGCAATCACGTCGCCGATAGTATAGTTGCGCACATGACCCATATGAAGGTCGCCCGAAGGATAGGGGAACATCTCGAGCACATACTTCTTCGGCTTCGAGGTATCTTCGGAGGCTTTATAAACGTCATCCTTTTCCCACGCCTTCTGCCAGCGGGGTTCGAGCTCGTGCGGATTGTATTCTTTCATAAGCAACTATCTTTCCGTGTTGAACCAGCAATGGCATCCATTATAGGAGAAATCCCTCCACAGAACGGACAAACCCAAAAAATCCGCCGGAGAGCATCATCATCCCGTATACAGTTAAAGCCCGAACCAAATCTGAAACTTGGGGATATAGCCCATCACGAAGATGATGACGATCAGCACCGGCAGGCAGTAAAGCAGGTAGCGACGTGCCCACTGAGGGAATTTTGTACCTTTTCCCGCATCGGCTTCGGCCGTAAACTTCTTCCAGCCCCACCCGCGACGATTGACGCAAAACATGAGAAACACCATGGAACCCAGCGGTAAGATGTTGTTTGATAGGATGAAATCCTCAAGCGATTGGATACCCCCGATGCCGGGGAAGACAACCCCCGAAAGCACATTGGGCCCTAAAGCACACGGCAACGCGAGGATAATAAGCGCGATACCATTATAAAGCACCGCTTTCTTCCGAGAAAGGCCCCACTGATCCATACCAAACGCGATGATGTTCTCAAAAACAGCGATAACGGTGGAAAATGAAGCAAAGGTCATGAACAGGAAGAAAAGCGTACCCCACACCTGACCCAGCCACATCTGCTCGAACACGCTCGGCAACGTGATGAAGACCAAGCCCGGGCCGCTGTCCGGCTCGACGCCGAAGGCAAAGCACGCCGGAAAGATCACCAGTCCCGCCAACAGCGCGACCGTCGTGTCAAGACCGGCAACGCGTAAAGCCTCCCCGGTCAATCGGTGTTTCTTGTCGATATAGCTACCGAAGATGGCCATGGAACCCACTCCAATGGAGAGCGTGAAGAACGCCTGGCCCATCGCCGCATACACCGCCTCACCAAACGTCGTCCAGCCATCCGTGAACAGTTTGCTGAAGTCGGGCAGCAGATAGAACTCAAGACCAGCCTGGGCACCATCAAGCGTTACCGCACGAGCGCAAAGCACGCCCAGCACGAGGATCAGGCACATCATCATCGGCTTCGTCACGCGCTCAACGCCGTTGCGCAAACCAGCGCTGCACACAACCAGGCCGAGCAGCGTTACCACAAGCATCCATCCCACCATCTCGAAGGGATTCGCGAGCATCGCGTCGAACTGAGCGCCAATTGCAGTTGCGTCCAAACCCTTGGTTTGCCCCGAGCCGATTTTGAGCATATAGGAAACCATCCACCCTGCAACGGTGGTGTAAAACATCATGAGCAGATAATTGCCCGCAAGACCAAACCACTTACAGCGATGCCATTTCGATCCGGTCGGCTCAAGCGTGTCAAAGGCGCGAGCAATACTTTTCTGACTCGACCGGCCCACGGAAAACTCCATCACCAGTACCGGCAAAGCCAGAATCAGAAGAAAAACCAGGTAGAGAACCACAAAAGCAGCGCCGCCGTACTCTCCGCAAATATAAGGAAAACGCCATACGTTTCCTAAACCGATTGCGCATCCTGCGCTGATAAGAATAAACCCTAATCGGGACCCAAATTTTTCCCGCTCTTCCATTGCTGTGTTCCTCCCGCTTTGATTGATGGCGCATTATAGCATCCCCAAAAAAATGCAGCCCCCACAGGGACTGCATCGGGGTAAAACCATGAAAATGTCGTACTAACGGATGGAATTACTCACGTAGGGAGTCTTATCTTTCAAAAGCACATCGTGCGCGCCACCTTCGACAATAGAGGTTGACGACACCACGGTCAGCTTCGCTTTTTCCTGCAGTTCAGCGATAGTCAACGCGCCACAATTACACATGGTCGACTTCACCTTTGAAAGCGTGAGGTCGAGATTGTCCTTCAACGACCCGGCATACGGAACGTAGGAATCGACACCCTCCTCGAAGGAGAGGCCTTTTTTATCGCCACCCAAATCGTAGCGCTGCCAATTGCGTGCACGAGCGGAGCCTTCGCCCCAGTATTCCTTCATGTAGCTGCCGTTGATATTCACCTTGTTGGTGGGACTTTCGTCAAAGCGCGCAAAATAACGACCGAGCATCATGAAGTCGGCACCCATGGCAAGAGCGAGCGTTACGTGGTGGTCATATACGATGCCACCGTCGGAACAAATTGGCACGTAAATGCCCGTTTCTTCGTAGTATTCATCACGGGCGCGCGCCACTTCGATAACCGCCGTAGCCTGACCGCGACCGATGCCCTTCTGTTCGCGCGTGATGCAGATGGAACCACCGCCGATGCCGATTTTGATGAAGTCGGCGCCCGCATCCGCCAAGAAACGGAATCCGTCAGCGTCGACAACGTTACCCGCGCCGACCTTCACGGTCTCGCCGTAGTGTTCGCGAATCCAAGCAATGGTGATTTGCTGCCACTCGGAATAGCCCTCGGAGCTATCGATGCACAGCACGTCGGCGCCGGCTTCGACCAATGCCGGTACCCGCTCTGCATAGTCGCGCGTGTTGATGCCCGCACCCACCATGTAGCGCTTGTCCGCGTCGAGCATTTCGAGAGGATTGGACTTGTGAGAATCGTAGTCCTTGCGAAATACCATATAAATCAAACGGCCTTCAGCATCGACGATGGGCAAAGAATTGAGCTTGTGCTCCCAGATGATATCATTGGCCACCTTGAGCGTCGTGTCCGCCGGGGCGACGATCATCTTTTCGCGGGGCGTCATGAAGTCAGCAACACGTTCGCCCTTATCCATGCGCGAAAGACGATAATCGCGCTCGGTCACGATGCCGACCAGCGTGCCACCCGGAGTACCGTCTGAGGTCACCGGCATAGTGGAGTGTCCCAACCTATCTTTGAGCTCAATCACTTCGGCAAGCGTCATTTCGGGAGAAAGGTTGGCGTCGCTGGTGACAAAACCAGCCTTATGTTCTTTGGCTCGCGCAACCATGGTGGCCTGGTCTTCGATGGTCTGCGACCCAAAAACAAAGGCAAGACCGCCTTCCGTCGCCAAAGCGATTGCCATACCATCATCGGAAACGGCTTGCATAACCGCAGACACCATGGGGACATTGAGAGAAATCGCGGGTTTTTCACCACGCTTGAACTTGACGAGCGGAGTTTCCAGACTCACATCAGTCGGAACGCACTTCGATGAAGAGTACCCCGGTACCAAAAGATACTCATTAAAGGTACGAGAGGGCTCATCGAAATAAAATGCCATGGGGATACTCCTTTGTCGTCAATTCATTCATAATTCGCAAGAATTTCATTATAAAACAGCCTAACATCACTTACGCACAGAGCTCAGTGAATTTCTATGCTTCTCTCAAAAAGACCTGGTAACCTTTATAAGCCTCGTAGATGTCAGCTTTCGAGGTAACTTCCCACGGCGCATGCATAGAAAGCACCGCCACGCCGGAATCGATGACGTTCATGCCGTATTTTGCGGGAATATAAGCGATGGTTCCGCCGCCGCCAACATCGACTTTTCCCAGTTCGGCAGTTTGGAAGCTCACCTCACCAGCATCCATAATCGAACGGATCTTCGCCATGTATTCCGCGTTGGCATCATTGCTGCCGCTCTTGCCGCCAGAGCCCGTAAATTTATTGAACACGAGACCCTTGCCACAATAGGCTGCATTTTTCGCTTCGTAGGCAAAGGCGTACGTTGGATCGAATGCAGCACTGACGTCGGAGGAAAGCATATTCGACGACGCAAGGCAGCGGCGCAAAGAAAGGCTTCGTTCGTCGCCGGTCAGAGCCATGACTTCGGCAATCGTATTCTCGAAAAACATAGAAGCCATGCCCGTCGCGCCAACACTGCCGATTTCCTCTTTGTCAACCAACACGCACACGCCGGTGCGTTTCAGGTTGTGCGCCGCAAGCTGTGCGAGCAGCGAGGTGAAGGCGCAAACGCGGTCATCCTGCCCGTACCCGATCACCATGCTTCGATCGAATCCGCACTCGCGAGCACGACCAGCAGGAACCACTTCAAGTTCGGCCGACAGGAAATCCTCTTCCTCAACATCGTATTTACTGCCAAGCAACTGCAGTAGCATTGCCTTGACCGGTTCTTTTTCCGCAAGCTTTTCGAGCGCTGTTTTACTTTTATCCTCAGCACGATCTTCACTTGGCAATGGTTCGTCCCCGTGGTCGCGTGTTTGAATATCGGCATCGGTTAAAGTCGGACGACTTCCGACCAAAATATCCAATTCATCGCCTTCAATGAATTCTCCGGCTTGTTTCGCCATCTGCTGACGCGCAAGATGCGGCAACAAGTCGGTTACGCAGAACACCGGATCAGAAGGGTCTTCGCCGACGTTTACCTGCACGACATCTCCGGCCTTTTTAACAATCACCCCATGAATTGCGAGCGGCGTGGTCATCCACTGGTATTTTTTGATTCCACCGTAATAATGGGTATCGAGCAAAGCTAGGTCGTTGGTTTCATAGAGCGGATTCTGCTTCACATCAAGACGCGGAGAATCGATATGTGCGCCCAATATATTGAGACCCTCTTCAAGCGGGGCGGTTCCCAAATGGACCAAAATGAGCGCCTTGCCATATGCGTGCGCCCAAATCTTGTCACCCGCCTTAAGCTTCTGCTTCGTCTTGAGCACGGTGCCAAGATTTTTGTACCCGCACGCTTCAGCGCGGGCAATCGCCGTCGTCGCGCACTCGCGTTCGGTCTTGTTGTCCGAAATAAAATCGATATAGTCGGAGGCTAGTTTTTCCAACTCCGAGATATCTTCTTCTCGATACTTCTTCCAAGCATTGGTGCGTTCCATACCTATCCCTTCCTCGCAGCGACTCCTGCCTTGTGGCTTTTGAACCGCTGCTTTTCTTTTCGCGCTTCATTATCACCGACTATGCAGATGAACAAAACACTTTCGGGAATTATCCAAAGACAAAGCACCGTACGGGTAATTTTTGGGTCCGAATTACTCCCCGTTCACCCACTGCGAAAGTTATATATGCTATCCTTTGTCCATATCAACATCCTGCGCGAACCATGGGGGTAACGACATCAGGATGAACACAGTGGGGCTCGTTTGAGCGTCCCGGTCACAAGGAGGAGTACTATGGAAGTATCAGCAATGAAGAAATATGGCGCGGAGGCTCTGGGTACTTTTGTGCTGACACTCTTCGGGTGTGGGAGCGCGGCCATCGCAGGGTCCATCCTCGGTACGTTGGGCATTGCAATGGCCTTCGGCTTGTCGATTGTCGCTATGGCCTTCGTCATCGGCGGCGTCTCGGGATGCCACATCAACCCGGCAGTTTCGCTCGGTTTGTTCTTGGACAAACGTCTCTCAACTAAAGATTTGATTGGATACTGGATTGCTCAGTTCGTCGGCGGCATCGTTGCGGCCGCCATTCTCATGCTCATCATTACCATGAGTCCCGCACTCGGTGGCGTTGCTGAAACTGGCCTCGGCTGCGACGGCTTTGATGCCGCTTCATCCGTCGGCCTCAGTATGATTGGCGCAATCATCGTCGAAGTTATCCTGACTTGCGTCTTCGTTCTTTCCGTTCTCGGTTCAACCGCCAACGAGAAGACCGCCCCGTATGCCGGCATCATCATCGGCTGCACCCTGACCTTCGTCCACATCATGGGCATTCCGCTAACCGGCACTTCCGTCAATCCGGCTCGCAGCTTCGGTCCTGCCCTGCTTATGGCATTCAACGGCGACATGACCGCCCTTTCGCAGGTTTGGGTATTCATCGTGGCACCGCTTGTGGGTGCCGCCTTGGCCGCACTTGTGTGGAAGTGCTTCAAGTCAACGCCCGCAGAAAAATAGAGTCCGGGCTGTTTGACGCTTCTTGCCAGCAATAATTGTGAGGGCTTTGCGAATCTCATCGCAAAGCCCTTTTTCTTACCGTTCCCCCCTTGCAATGGCTTTCAAAGAGTTTTATAGTCTTATTGATACAAGTTATCAATAAATATAAAGAGATGAGATACCCTTAAACAAAGGAGCAACCATGGCCCAGCAGATTCGTTCAGAAATTCCTACCGCCGCAAATTCCAGCAACTTCAACATCGCCGCCGGGAGCGCAACCGCCGTCGGCACCACCCTCGAAAACCTCAAGGCTGCCATCTCGGGCGAAACCGGCGCTTCCGCCAAATATGCCGCTTTCGCACAGGCCGCTGACGATCAGGGTTTCGGCAAAATCGCACGCTTATTCCGCTGCACCGCCGCCGCCGAGCAGCTTCACATCGGTCTCGAATATAACCTGGTTATCAAGGCCGAGCCCGATTTCCAGAAACCCACGGCCGAAGCTCCCGCGGCAGGCACAAGCGATTTGAACCTTATCGCCGGTGCGCAAGGTGAAATTTACGAAACCTCCGACATGTATCCCTCCTTCATCGAAAAGGCTCAAGAAGAAGGCGACAACGCAGCCGTTGCTGTATTCACGCGCGCCAAACTTGCCGAGGCATACCATGCTGAGCGCTATCTCGATGCTTACAACACCATGGATATTCCCGACGACGGCGTGAAATATTACCTGTGCCCCGTCTGCGGCTACATCAACAAGGGTGACGACTTCGAGAAGTGTCCCATTTGCTTCGTTCCGAAAGACAAGTTCACCGCCTTCTAGGCCTCAACTTTCTTCGCTTCGCGCAAGCGACCATCCAGTTAGCTGAAAAGTCTGGATGGTCGCTTTTTTATTCCAGAAGATGACAAACGAGGACGTATGAGACAAAACCGATACGCGCCCTGTCTTTTACGCCATAACGACAAGGGTCTTCGTGCTCTTCGTCAGTCACTACCCTCTAGGAAGGCATCGTGATTGTCGAGAAAATCCCCAAAATCGCCTCGATATACTTCGCGAGGCGAATTCTTACGCAAAAGATCCTGATACCATTTCGCATCCTGCTGCACGTAGAGGCTGTCGATAGTTTTTTTAAGCATGATGTGGGCATAACGGAAAAAAGGACCGAGCTCTTCTTGGAGAATGAACCGACCCGTCTTGGTAAAGTGATAACTCACCCGCCCAAAAATACCCATAACATGATATTCGGCAAGAAAATTGAGTACCGGTTCAGGCATTTCGCGGCCATCAAGCATGGTGATGATGTCTTCTCGTAATGCCGGCAAAAATAGGCGCACTATGTAATCGAAAAGACTGAAATAACTATAGCTCGCAAATATCTTCGAGTAATATCCGCGATGCTCTTCGAAGTGTTCGCCGATTGCCTTATAAAAAAGCTGCTGACTATAGAAATCATCCTCCGGTTCGACTTTGACGCAAATAGGCCAATCGGGATACTTGTCGTCGAGGGAGGCATCGGGCCTGTGGAGGCGATACCGCGCAAATTCTTCACGAGACAAAAGCTCACGAAGAAAATCCCGAAAAATCCATTGCACCAAATCGTCGACACTATCGAAATAGCGGTAAAACGTCTTTCGGTCGATATCGATTGCTTTGGTAAGCTGCACCACCGTTATTCTTTTATCGCAGGGAGCTTGAGCCACGAATTCCATGAATGTATTAGCTATAGCAACTGGAGTATATCCGGTATTTTTGAGCAAAAGGCCTCCCTATAAGAGTAATAAAACGCCGACTCAAAACAGATTTCCCAAAACAAGTAGCAACTTCCTTTAAGGCTATTCTACCTTGCGTTTATGCCGATACTTATGCCCCACTTTCACGAAAATGGGGCATAAGACAAAGATTTAATCGGCAAACGCCCCAAGATAGAAAAACTGACCCTTGGCAGCCTATTCCTCCGCACGGTATAACGAAAACACCTTAGGAAACCAATGAACGCTCGATCTTACCCGCCAACTCAGAAGGAGGAAAGAATGGCAGGTCACTATGATTTTGTCGTCTTGGGAGGTGGCCACAATGGTCTTCTCGCAACGGCGTATTTGTCAAAAGCCGGTTTTAAGGTTTGTTGTCTAGAAGCCAATGATGAATTTGGTGGAGGAACACGTTCCGACGAAGTTTGCGCACCTGGCTACATCAGCGACCTCGGCGGCATGATCCACTCCATGATTGCACGAACCCCCATTATCCGCGAAGACGAACTGGGCCTTATCGAGAAATACGGCCTCGAATACTGCGGAACCGATGCTCTTTTCTGCTCTATCTTCCCCGATAATTCAACTCTTATCATGGATCCTGACATGGACAAGGCCTGCGAAAACATCGCCAAGTTCTCAGAACATGATGCAATTGCCTATCGTGAGTTCCATGACTACATGGCAAAGATGATGAACGTTGCCGGCGTTGGGTCGCAGTCGCCTCC
>JAVWAI010000036.1:0-2825 GCA_036650075.1 Raoultibacter sp. | reverse complement strand
AAGCGCTCAGCAAATCGTTGAAGAGTGGTTTGAGAGCGAAGAAGTTCGCACAACCTTTACCCGTTGGTGCACTGAGATGATGATTGATCCCGCCGAAATCGGCACCGCGACGTTGCTGTACTTCACGGTCAACGTTCATAAGCCTGATCTCTACATCATCAATGGCAAAGCCAACCCAGAGCATCCCGGCGCTCCTTTCCCCAAGGGCGGAAGCAAGAACTTCATCAATGCTCTTATGCATTGCTGCGAAGACTTGGGCGCGGAATTGATTCCCAACGCCTGCGCCAACAAGATTACGGTAGAAAACGGCGAAGCCAAGAGCGTGTTCACGACCGACGGCAAAGAATACATCGCCGATAAGGCCGTTTGCAGCGCTATCAACGTCAAGCAGATTTATCAGTTCTTGGGCGATGCAGCTCCCGCTGAAGAAGCTCTTCATGTTAAGAATTTGAAGCATGCTGACTTCGGTGCGCTGAATCAGTCCTACGCTCTGAGCAAAATCCCTGAATTCAAGGCAGGTCCTGAAGTTCTCAAGGCGTTCTGTATTGAAGCTGCTCCGAACGAAGAAGAGTATTTGCGTACGTTTAGCAACTATCCTCTCGGCGAGCCCAATCACAACATGCCGCTCATCACAATGCCGTGCCTGTTTGACGACACCCGTTGCCCCGAGGGTCACTGCGTTATGAATGTATACCAGTATGCTCCGTACAACCTGTATGGCGATCCTCAGAACTGGATTAAATACAAGGAGCCTCTTGAGAAAGAGGTCTGGGAATACGTTAAGAGCCTGACCACCAATATTACCGACGATGACATTATCGGTAAATGGGGTCTCACCCCGCTCGAGTACGAGCAGTGGGACCAGGCAATGGTCCACGGCGACATCGGACAAATCGGTCTCCAGCCCAGCCAGATGTACGACATGCGTCCTCTGGTCGGCAAAGGTCATGATTATCATGGCGAGATTGAAAACCTGTACTTCCTCGGCTGCTGCTCGCACCCCGGTGCTGGCATCGCCGCCTCGGCTCGCGCCGGCGTACAGAAGGTTCTCGAAGACTACGATGTCGACTTCCGCGACGTTGTCAAAAAGAAGTAGTACTACTGCGTGCCCTCGCTCCTACAGACAATCTGCAGGAGCGGATCAAGAAGACCGGCGCCCTCGGGTGGCCGGTCTTCTCTTTTTTGTAATATTTCCCCTTAAAATCAAAAACAAGCGAGGCTGTTGGACACTTTATGCATTGTGTTGCATCGAAATTCCCCAGTCTCGTCGCTCTGTCCCTTGCGGCCGTTCTTATTGCGCCCACATAATGGAGCAAGTTCCTAAGGTGTTCTACGAGCGTTCAGTCTTTATTAGTTAATAAGCTAAAAAGAAAAGGAGGATGCAATGGCAAGTCATTACGATTTTGTTGTTTTAGGCGGTGGACATAACGGCCTTATCGCAACAGCATATCTGGCGAAAGCGGGCTTTTCAGTTTGCTGCCTTGAAGCCAATGAAGAATTTGGTGGCGGCACCCGTTCCAGCGAGGTTTGCGCTCCTGGTTATATCAGCGAGACCGGCGGCATGATTCACAACTTGATTTCAAAGACGCCCCTCGTTCGTAACGACGAATTGGATCTTTTCTCAAAGTATGGGCTTGAGTATGTCCATACCGAGGCTCTGTTTGCCTCCGTTTTTCCCGACCAGCGCTATCTCGTCATGGATCCCGATATCGACCAGGCGTGCCAGAATATCGCTCAGTTCTCTGAGAAAGATGCTGATACCTACCGCAAGTTCCACGATTACATGGTAAACATGATGGCTGTTGCCGGTGTCGGTTCTCAGTCACCCCCGCCACCGTATGGTGCCATGCAGAACGTCATGTACATGAGCCCTGAAGGCCGCGAATTCCAGCGCGTGCTCAATTCAAGCGCTCAGCAGATCGTTGAAGAGTGGTTCGAGTGTCCCGAAGTCCGCGTAACCTTTAGCCGTTGGTGCACAGAAATGATGATCGACCCCCGTGCTATCGGTACCGCGACGTTGCTGTACTTCACGGGCGGCGTTCACGATCCCAACAATCCGGGTTCCCCGTTCGTCAAGGGCGGCAGCCAGAAGTTCGTCGATTCTTTGATGGATTGCTGCAAGGATATGGGTGCTGATTTGTTCAACAACGCCATCGCCAACGAGATCACTATGGCAGGCGGGGAAGTCAAGAGCGTTCGCACGACCAACGGTGACGAATTCATCGCCGACAACGCAATCATCAGCACTATCAACATCAAGTATATCTACAAGACATGCCTCGGCGAAAATGCGCCGGCAGAAGAAGCAACACGCGTTGAGCGCTTGAAGTATGCTGACTTCTCTGCGTTGAACCAGTCCTTCGCTTTGAAGAAGGTTCCTGAATTCAAGGCCGGTCCTGGGCTGCTCAAGGCGTACAGCATCGAAGCAGAAGTATCTGAGAAGGAATACCTCCAGACGTTTAGCGATTACCGTCTTGGTGGATTCAGCCCGAAGATGCCTCTGATCACTATGCCCTGCTTGCTCGACGACACCCGTTGTCCTGAAGGCCACAGCGTTGTGAACGTATATCAGTACGCTCCTTACAATCTGTATGGCGACCCGAAGAACTGGGAAAAGTACGGCGACGAACTTCAGAAAGAAGTTTGGGAAGTTGCCAAGAGCTACATGACCAACATCACCGACGACGACATCATCGGCCATTGGGGCCTCACTCCTCTCGAGCATGAGACGTGGGACATCGCAATGGAGCACGGCGACATCGGACACATCGGCCTCCAGCCGAGCCAGATGTACGACATGCGTCCGTTCCCCGGCAAGGGTCATC
>JAVWAI010000035.1:0-14166 GCA_036650075.1 Raoultibacter sp. | reverse complement strand
TGAAAACGCTCGTTGCAAGCGCGAAGATACCCAAAACCATATGACCGGCAAACATATTGCCGTAGAGTCGAACGGCCAGAGTGAGCACGCGCAAGACCATGGAGATAAACTCAAAAAACCAAATAACCGGGACCATGACAATCGGCAGACCGGAAGGAGCAATGGACTTGAGATAGCCCCAGCCGCCGTGGGCCTTAATGCCCCAGTAATTGAAGTAGACAAAGGAAACGACGGCAAGCGCCCAGGTTATGGAAATGGAACCTGTTGGCGTTTTGCAGCCAGGAATCAAACCGACGAAGTTCGAGATGAGGATGAAGAAGAAAAGCGTTGCGAGAAAGGGTATATGCTTGCGATATCCGTGCCCAATGGCCGATTCGCCCATATCCTTCTTCACGAATTCATAGCCATACTCGACCATGTTGACGAATTTACTGGAAGGAACCAGCGTCAGGCGCCTACCGACTACCATCACCACGATCATGGTGAGAGCGACACAGATCAACATCCAGAAAACGTACTGCGTCATTCCGAAGGAACCCGAACCGAATACATAGGCCGGATCAAAAGAATGTTGAAGATGTGGAACTTCGCTCGCTAAAGTTTCAAGAGCATTCACGTAAGCAACCTTTCCGTTCTACTTCCGTACCAACTTGTATACCCCATATGTGATCGTAGCAACCAGAAGGGTAATAATCTCACCCAGCGCGAAGGGCAGAACCATATCCCTCGCTGCAACGGCACATATAATCAGAGCACCTGCTAAAACAATAAACGACACCAACACTCCGAGCATAAGAGCGCTCGCATGACTCAAATTGCTGGTTGTTGTCGCCCGCTTCGCCAATTGCAGCGAACCGAACAGAGGCAAAAATCCCAGGATGCCTAAAACAACACCCAATATTACAAAAAGAACCATGGTCAACTTTCTCTGTGGCAAGAAATGCGTAAATTCACGAACCGGAGAGTATGATAGCCGAAGTTACCGGAAAGTATGCAGAAATCCATCAATTATTTGGTGAATGGAAGGACAATTGATGGCAAAAACTGCATAAATAAGCCCATTCTTCCCTTTTTACTTATTCTTCCGGCACATAAACTCGAAGCACAATACCCGATTCAGCAAGCATTTCCTGAGAAAGCTCATCCGGATAGGGGTTTTGATACACAATTTCAGTGATTCCCGCATTGATAATCATCTTGGCACAAACGATACACGGCTGCGTCGTGATGTAGATAGAAGCTCCCTCGATATTGATACCATAGCGCGCCGCCTGAATGATAGCGTTCTGCTCGGCATGAAGACCGCGACAAATTTCGTGTCGTTGGCCACTGGGCACACCGAGCTGTTCACGGAGGCACCCGACTTCATTGCAGTGGCGAATACCGGTCGGCACCCCATTGTACCCGGTCGACAAGATGCGACGATCCTTCACGATGATAGCCCCGACAGCTCGGCGCATACACGTAGTTCTACTTGCCACCTCCGTGGCAAGTTTCATGAAGTACTCATCCCAAGAAGGACGTGTCGTTCCAGGTTCCATGACCGTCTCCGTTACTTCGTGCCGAATATGCGATCGCCCGCATCGCCCAAACCGGGGACGATATAGGCGGCCTCATTGAGGCCTTCATCGATTGCGCAAGTGAAGATATGCACATTGGGATCGGCCGCGAGAACCGTTTCGACGCCCTGCGGGGCGGCAACGATGACCATGAGATTGATCTTCTTCACGCCCTGTCGACGAAGATAGTCGATAGCAGCGGCAGCCGATCCGCCCGTCGCCAGCATGGGATCGACAACCAGAACTTCGCGACCGGCGATGTCTTCCGGCATTTTGGCGTAGTATTCCACAGGCATATGGGTTGCAGGGTCGCGATACATACCCAAATGCCCAATACGCGCGGCGGGGATAAGTTCTTGCACGCCTTCGACCATGCCTAAACCAGCACGGAGAATCGGCACAATGGCCAGCTTCTTACCCTTCACTGCTTTGCATGTGGTTTCACAGATGGGAGTTTTCACGCTTATATCAGTCAGCTCGAGACCGCGCGTTGCTTCGTAGCCCTCGAACAAAGCCAACTCTTTCACCAGTTCACGAAATTGCTTCGAAGAAGTTTCCTTATCGCGCAGAATAGAAAGCTTATGCTGCACCATGGGGTGATCGACGATGGTAACGCGCGGTTGTTCTTGGGTCATTCCGTATCTCCTAGTAGTCATATTCCGGATAAAGAGGATGCTTCGCAATCAGGGCATCCACCTGCGCCTTGATAGCGGCCAGTTTCGTTTCGTCTTCTGCAGCAAATACGGTAGCAGCGATCAGCTCGCCGATTTCGTAGAATTCATCGGCGGTGAAGCCGCGGGTCGTGCCGGCAGCAGAACCGACGCGAATACCGCTTGTCACAAACGGGGAAAGTGGTTCATTGGGGATAGAATTCTTATTGGCCGTCAGACCAATAGATTCAAGAATCTTCTCGGCAGCTTTACCGGTCACACCAGCAGGGGTGAGGTCGACGAGGCAGAGATGGTTGTCCGTGCCGCCGGAAACGAGACGAAGCCCACCCGCCTTCATGCCTTCACCGAGCGTTGTGGCATTTTCGACCACGCGGTCGATGTAGGTCACAAAATCGGGGCGAAGCGCTTCGCCGAAAGCAACAGCCTTACCTGCAATAACATGCATGAGCGGGCCACCCTGAGAGCCAGGAAACACGGCCGAGTTGATCTTCTTGGCCAGAGCTTCGTCGTTGGTCAAGATGAAACCACCACGCGGACCACGCAGGGTCTTGTGGCTGGTGGAGGTAACGATATCGGCGTAGGGCACGGGACTGGGGTGTGCGCCCGTGGCTACGAGACCGGCAATGTGAGCCATGTCGACCATGAATTTCGCGCCCACCTCATGGGCGATGTCACTCATGCGCTTAAAGTCGATGATGCGAGGGTATGCCGAAGCGCCGCCGACAATGAGTTTCGGGCGAACTTCTTTGGCGGTGCGGAGCATTTCATCATAGTCGATAGTTTCGGTTTCGGGATTGAGGCCATACGCTGCGAAGTTGTAATAGCGCCCCGAGAAGTTAACCGGCGAACCGTGAGTCAAGTGACCGCCCTGGTCGAGGCTCATGCCAAGCACCGTGTCACCGAGTTCGAGAATGGCCGTATAGGCACCGAAATTGGCGCTTGCCCCCGAATGAGGCTGCACATTGGCAAAACCGGCATCGTAGAGCTTGCAGACACGCTCGATGGCGACATCTTCGACGATATCGACCTTTTCACAGCCGCCATAGTAACGCTTGCCCGAATAGCCTTCGGCATATTTGTTGGTGAGGACGCTGCCAACTGCTTCCATGACCGCAGGAGACGTGAAGTTCTCGGACGCGATCAGTTCGATGCTCGATCGCTGACGAGTCAATTCTTGAGAAATCGCATCAGCGATTACCGGATCGGTTTTGGAGATATACTGCAATGGCATGGCGCGTCGCCCCTTTCAAAACTTTCACACGATACATTAATTTTTATCCTAGCACAGCACCCTACCGCACATATGGTGCCGCCATGTTTTTCAAACGACTTGGGCAGAAATACGGCGAGGTTTTGAAATACAACCAGTTAATCGAGATCCATGATCTTTTTGACGCGTCCAGCATGTCGTCCGCCCTCGAAATCGGTAGTGAGAAACGCTTCAAGAATAGCTTTATTGGTATCGAGTTCAACAAAACGCCCCGAAAGCGTGATAACGTTGGCATCGTTGTGCTGGCGGCACAGAGCCGCAAATTCAGGGGCGATGATGTTGGCGGCACGGATGCCCGCCACCTTGTCGGCCGCAAGCGCCATGCCGATGCCTGTCCCACAAACGAGTACGCCGCGTTCGACTGCGCCATCGGCGACATCGCGAGCAACGACAATAGCGTAATCGGGATAATCGACGCGATCTTCGTTTTCAGGACCGCGATCAATCACCTCATGCCCGAGTTCATCCTGCAAAAAAGCCTTGAGAAGCTGCTTCTGCTCGAATCCCGCGTGATCACTTGCGATAGATATTTTCATGTAACGACCTTCCCCCGGTGATAATAAAAACGTCGCATCGACGCTGGACCAACCATATGCTTTTGCCGTGATTTCCGTGAGCGTATAACCTAAAAAGTATTGATTTTCCCAAACTGAGAAACCTCGGCCGCAACCACGGTGAAAAACTTCGGGTCAAGCGAGCGTACGGGTACGGGCGATAGCCTGTGCCCATCCGGCGAGAAGTCGCTGTCGCTGAGGGTCTTCCATCTGCGCGGTAAAGACTGCTTCAATCGTGCGTCGGTCGCGAATTTCGTCGACGTCTTTCCAAAAGCCCGTTTGCAGCCCAGCCAAATATGCCGCACCAGCCGCCGTTGATTCCGTATTACTGGGACGCAGCAGGGTCGTCTGCAGAAGATCGGACTGGAACTGCATGAGGAAATCGTTAACGGACGCTCCCCCGTCGACATTGAGTGCAGTCACCTTGATACCCGAATCTGCTTCCATGCCCTGCATGAGGTCATACACCTGGTAAGCCAGCGATTCGAGCGCCGCGCGAACGAGATGAGCGCGCTTCGTGCCGCGCGTGATACCGTAAATCGCCCCGCGCGCTTCGGCATCCCAATACGGCGCACCGAGTCCCGTGAACGCCGGCACCACATAAACACCAGCCGTATCGGGTACACTTCGAGCAAGTATTTCGGACTCAGCCGCCGTTTTGATCAGCCCCATTTCGTCGCGAAGCCACTGCATGAGGGCTCCCGCCACAAACACGCTTCCTTCAAGTACGTATTCGGTATGGTCTATGCCCGGCGCGGAAGCGGCTATGGTGGTGATGAGGTTATTGCTCGAGGCGCAGGCGCGCGCACCGGTGTGCATCAACAAGAAACAACCGGTGCCGTACGTATTCTTCGCCTGACCAGCCTCGAAGCAACACTGCCCGAAAAGGGCAGACTGCTGGTCACCCGCAACACCGCAGAGGGGCACGCCGCTGACGATACCGGGATGAGCCGTCAACCCGTAATCAGCCGACGAGGAACGAACCTCGGGAAGCATCGCCCGGGGCACATCGAACAGGTCGCAGAGCCAGGGATCCCATGCACCAGTGTGGATGTTGTAGAGCATCGTTCGACTCGCATTGGTCACATCGGTCGCATGCGTGTGGTGGTTCGTTAACGACCAGACGACCCACGAATCGACGGTGCCAAACAGTAAATCGCCCGCCTCGGCCGCCTGCCGAGCGCCCGGCGTATTGTCGAGAATCCACTTCACTTTACTGGCGGAAAAATAAGCATCGGGTACCAGACCCGTCTTCTCGACAATGCGCGCAAAGACGGCGGGATCACGGGTGAGTTGTTCGATGATAGGGGCTGTTCGGCGGCATTGCCATACGATAGCATTACCCACCGGCATTCCCGTCTTACGGTTCCACACCACGGTGGTCTCGCGTTGATTCGTGATGCCGATGCTGTCTATTTCATCCTGCTGAACGCCACGGGAAACCATGAGTTCGGTCAAAACGCTCATCTGCGTGGAAAGAATGTCGAAGGGATCGTGCTCGACCCAACCCGGATGCGGATAATACTGCTTGAAGGAATGCTGTGCGCTGCCACACACGCACCCTTGCCGGTCAAAGAGAACCGCGCGTGACGACGTAGTTCCCTGATCGAGTGCTATGACATATCGCTTCATTGACGCCCTTCCCGGCACCGCTTATTTCGTACGAGCCTGAAGCTGCTTCTCGAGCCATGAGGCAATGTCATCGAAGACCTGCGCATGGTCCGGTTCGTTTAAAATTTCATGACGCATACCATCATAAAGCTTGCAGTCGAGATGTGCTACGCCCGCACTTTGAAGTTGTTCGGCAGCAGCCCTCACGCCTTTTCCGCACGAACCAACCGGATCGGCTGCCCCCGCGATAAACAGAAGAGGCAGATCATGTGGCACGCGTGATACGCATTCCTTCGACACCATCTCACCGGTCAAGCTGGTAAGCGCGGCATAACCACCCGCCGAGAGCTTAAAACCGCACGCTTCATCAGTAATGTAGGCGTCGACGACAGCGGGATCAGTTGAAAGCCAGTCAAAAGAGGTGCGTGCATCGTGGATAGCCTTGCTATAAGAACCCACACCCATCTTGTCGAGAAAATCACTACGATAATCGGCACCCTTGGAACGCGCGATCATGCCGGCAAGCCAATGGCCCGCCGCCGATACCAGGGCGGGTTGCTGCGCGGTGCCGCAGATGATAGCCCCCGTCAATCCCTCCGCGTGGCGTGAAAGATACACGCGAACGATAAAACTACCCATGGAATGGCCGAATAAGAAATAGGGCGTCTGTTGCGCGTAGCGCCCCGCAATGAGCTTGCGCAGCTCATGAACATCCTCAACAAGAATAGAAGCTCCGTCATCGGCCGGCAGGCAACCCCGCCCGTCCGTCTCGGAAACACTTTTCCCATGACCGATATGGTCGTTCGCGCACACGACGAAACCGCATTGTGCCAAAAAGCAAGCGAATTCATCATAGCGCTTAACGTGCTCTGCCAAACCGTGCACCAACTGCACGATGCCGCGCGGAGCGACGGTCACGGCTCCCTGCGGAAGCCACAGCAAAGCATGGATTTGCGTCTTGCCATCATGCGAGCAATAACCGATTTCGGTTTTCGCGATTTCTGATTTCATAACATCCCCTCCCCAGAGTTTGTTAGCAATCCATTATACCCGCTGGCGCAGAGAAGCAAGAGCGGAGATGCCCGCGCGAAGATACAGAACCGCCGCGACCGCCTACACCAAGGCCTTGACCGCCTCCAGGGAAATGCCCCCCTGGCGAACCATTACCGGATACCCCTGCGTGCAATCGATGATTGTCGAGGCGACACCGCTGCTTACGATGGCACCATCGATCGCGGCATCGACGCTTTCCAG
The DNA here is from genome assembly GCA_036650075.1 of Raoultibacter sp. Classification (GTDB taxonomy): domain Bacteria; phylum Actinomycetota; class Coriobacteriia; order Coriobacteriales; family Eggerthellaceae; genus JAVWGW01. The sequence goes on along the minus strand of JAVWAI010000035.1, from coordinate 7,247 downwards.
CAAGGCGGAATCGAGCTCGTTAAACGTTTTCGCCGCTTCGCCACCCGCGAAGTTCGCTGAAGTCGTCGCAAGGGGAACCCCAACGCGAGCGAGAAGTTCGAGGGAGATTGCGCAATCGGGCATACGCAGCCCAATCGTGCCGCCCGAAGAACAAAAAGCGGGAGGAACCGCGCGGGCAGCCTGCACGATCAAGGTCAGCGGACCCGGCCAGAAGGCGCGTGCGAGGGTATAGGCAAAATCGGGAACATCTGCGCCATAGGTATCGAGAGCCGAGGCATCCGAAACCAACCAGGCGATGGGCTTACCCCGATCGCGTCTTTTGAGAGCATAGAGCGCCTCGGGGCTTTGCGCGCAGGTGACAGCTACGGCGATGCCGTACACGGTTTCCGTCGGAAAAATAGCGACGCCCCCCGCCTTGAGAGCAGCCACGGCGCGCAGAAGCTGCGGATCTTTATGTGTCATGCAATCATCCTTCGGCCTTCATCTTCCACGAAACCAATCGAGGCCGTTTACTTCAAGGTAAGAAGAGCCTCGATTTATCCTTCCCTTTTCATTTATATACAGGGCATGCATTTTATCACGGAGCCCTCACGCACGAAAGCGGGCCCTTCGCCCATCGACGATCATTGCCGCTGCTCTTCCCCACTTTTCTGCCGATCGGTGGTCAGGGCGTATTTCCGCTTGATGCGTTCGAGCTTCTTTCTCCAGGGTTGATAGAGTACCGCGAGAAAAATCACCGTCGAAGCCCCCTGGATGCAATCAAACGGAAATCCTGCCGCATACGCCGCCAAAGCTGAAAAAACGGTGATGGGATGCACGAAGCCGACGATAAACCACGAGTTGAGGATAAAACCGTAGAGAAGCGACGAAGCGAACCCATAGATATAGAGCACGCTCGGATGCAACTCGAAGCAACCGCGGTCGGCCAGAACTCCGGCAAAATACCCTACAAGACCCCACGAATACATCTGCCAGGGCGTCCACGGACCCTGTCCGAAAAAGAAGTTCGACACGAGCGCTGCCAAAGCGCCCACCATGAAACCTGAACGACGACCAAAGACGATTCCCGCCAAAATGCAAATAGCCGACACCGGTTTGAAACCGGGAATCGGAGCAAAGAGAATGCGCCCGGCTGCAGCGAGTGCGGCGAGCACCACCGTCGGCATAATCTGTCGCAGCGCCGGCCGGGAAGCTTCGAAGTTGGCGAAAAAGACCACAAGTGCTGCCACCACAACCACAAGCGTCAACAGCGCGGTTTGATCAAATTGGAAAACGGCACACAAACCCAGCGCTCCGGGCACCGCAACGAGAATCGGTATTTCAAGATGGGTCAGAACGCGGCTCATCGGGCATCCCATCGCGTCACGAACGCATCGGGATCGGGCCGATAGAAGATATTTGTCCGAAAGAAATCGTCAGCCGTATCGGTGCAGGCAACCTCCCCATCGAAAAGCATCGTCACCGTATCGGCAACACAGGAAGCAAAAGCCAGATCGTGGGTAACGACCACGATGGTCTTACCCTGTCCGCAAAGATCCACAAGCACTTCGGCGATATCGAATTTCGACGCGGCGTCGAGGCCCTTCGTGGGTTCATCGAGCAGCAAGAGATCGGGATGCGTCAACAGTATCTTTGCCAGAGCGATTTTCTGCTGCTGTCCGCCACTCGTGTCATAGGGATGCTGGTCCGCCAGACGGTCCAGGTCGAATGACTCCATCAAAGCACGCATCTCTTCCTCGGTATAGGCGTACCGCTTCTGCCATTCTGCCAGCTCATCGGCCACCGTATCGCACACAAAAAGCGCCTTGGGATCTTGCGGCAGCAACGCCTGGTTATCCCTCGCCCAATTGGTCACCTTGCCCCGTTCCGGCTTAAGGGCAGCGGCGATCAGACGCAACAGGGTTGATTTACCGCACCCATTACCACCCACAACCGCATGGATGGTGCCCGGCACAATCGCCAGAGACGTTCCCCGCAGCACCCATGCGGTGTCGCGCGCATAGCGGAAGAAGGCATCGCGCACCTCCACCAAAGGTGTCCGAGAATGCGCTCCTTTCAGCACGGGAGAGGACGGTACGAAAGGCGCGGCCATTCTCTCGTCATCGAGGGAGCACGTACGTATGCCACCATCTTCTAGGCGGATGATATCCGTCGCGTAATCAACCATCGTCTCAGGCGAATGCGTCGCCACAATCACGGTAATTCCCAATTCGCGGTTGATGCGGAATAGGGCATGAAGAAAGTTTTTTGATGCCACGGGATCGAGCTGCGCCGTAGGTTCATCAAGCAACAACAATTTCGGCTGCATAACAAGAACGCTTGCCAGGTTGAGTAGCTGCTTCTGGCCGCCGGAAAGACTGGCCGTAGCACGCCTGAACCAGGGTTCGATACCAAAAAAATAAGCAGTTTCAGCCACGCGACGGCGCATCATCTCTTGAGGCGTTCCGAGGTTTTCCAGCCCGAAAGCCATTTCGTGCCACACGCTATCGCAGACTATTTGATTTTCGGGGCTTTGGGCGACATACCCAATCTGTGTGGCAGAGGAGCGCGTATCAATCTCGTCGACAGCGCGTCCGAACACCTCGAGCGTGCCCTGACGACTGCCTTCCGGAGCAAGTTCGGGCTTCGCACAGCGAAGCAAGGTTGTCTTGCCCGACCCTGTCGCTCCGACAAGCAGCGTAAACGAGGCGGACGCAATAAAAAGAGATAGGTTTTCCAGAACGGGCGAAACCGCACCGGAATACGTAAATGAGAAGTCGGAACCTACGAGCGCATCCATCGAATTCTTTCTCCTACCTGCAACAACAGCGGCACAAACACCAATACCACATAGGGAGCATAGCCCCACCAAGGTTTCAAAACGCTCAGTGTCGGATAAAACTGAAACTGCGAGCACGCGACCCAGACAAGAACGGCGTTGAGCGCTGCGAGGGCACCCAGAAAAACGAGAGTGGCACCGTCGAGAAAACGAAACCGATAGCGGCGATACGTAGTGCGATCCTTCGCGATTCCCCACCCACGAGAACGCATGGCATCGGCGGTTTCGAGCGAATCTTCCATGCTCCACCCCATCATCACCGAGGTCAGACGTAAGCGATCCGTCATTTTCTCACAACCTGTCTGGGCGCCCGCGGGCAAGCAAGCGGTCTGCACCGCTGCAACTTCTCTTCCGCGGCGCACGAACTGAGGCACCAAGCGATCGATCATCGAAATCATCAGCGTGATCGTGGGTGCCGCATTACCCAAGACAGCCATCACCTTATCGGAAGATAAAACCTGCGACGCATTTGAGAACCAAAGCATCACCGCCACGAGCATCGCGCCCATGCACAGCCCGTACACCAGGCTTTCACTGTAAACAGCACGCAGGCCGATATGGAACAGCTCGGTGGATCCTGAAGCCGAAAACAGGGGATTGACCAGAGCAATGATCAACACGATCGGAAGCTGCCAGAGCAAGCTGCGCACCGCCAGACGCCATCCGCGCAAAAACACGCCGTAAGAAAACGCCCCGAGACACGAAATAGCAATATAGATCGGCTGCATAGCCACCATACAGAACACGAGCGTCGTGAAGAAGAACAGTAGCGCTACGAGCGGATGATACGTATCGAATACGGTCGGTTTCATCACATCGAAAGCACGGTGGTGACGATAATGATGATTGCACCGACGACCGCCATGACGGCCATCGCTACGGCAACTTTAGGATTTTGAAACATACTTGCCTCACTTCCGAAACAAATAGACAAGACGGGAACCAACGGATTATCACGTCGCATAAAACCACTCTACCCTATCGCCCTCGTGCAGAATATAGCCGCTGCACGAAACCATCGGAGTCGTTCCGTTGACCGAATACACCCAACCGCTTTTTGCGCCATATTCCTTTTCGGCCAAGCCACCGATTGCGCTGACGTAGATGCCGTATTGACTCGACGAAGCATTGATGGAAAGTCCTGTGGCGCACAGCGCGTCGTAGGCAGTGGCTCCCTGCTCGAACGCAGGATAAGCGCCCCCGGACACAGAACCCCCTACCGCGGCACTCGACACGGAAACCGAAACGGAAATCGTCGCTGCCTGCACGGGGGGAGCTGGAGCGGGTTCGGGGTCGGCAGGCTGAACGGAAGCTTCTACCCCGCCGTTTGCCGGAGGAACCGCAGACGCATCGCCGGCAGGAGCGAGGGCGGGATCGGAGTCGGAAGCTTTCGTGGCCGAAACAGCTGCTGCCCCCTCCGGCAACGCAACAGCCGATCCTGGATTGGAGGAGGCCGGTGCCGCAGGGGACTCTGCGGGTTTGTTTGCAGACGTGCTCGCCGCAGACTTCCCCTCGGAAGTTGACTTCTGTGCTTGTTCGGTTGTCTGCAGAGTGGGCGACGAAAGCAGGTCGTGAGCCTTCGTCTGGTTCAGTGCGAGTCCGACTCCCGCAACCGCGATGATGACAACGAGGACGCAGGCCGCAATCGCCCCGATGATCTTCTTTTTCTTTTTCGACGGAAAACCCTCCGATTCAACCGAGGCGGATCCCTCTTTTTTGCAATCCAGCGCCAGTTCATCTTCGAGCCCAGGAACACAAGGCTCCTGGGTCGGGTTTTCATCACGCATTGGAACGATTCGTTCGGTTTCGGTTGCCTCTCGGTTTTGTTCGGTCATGCAATTCACCTACCGCGTTGCTGACGCATCTTCCGCATACTGAAGAGGAGGACCCCCATAGCACCGCACCCAATCAGGATGCCGACAGCCAACGGAACAGAGTCGCCCGTTTTCGCCATCGAAGCTGCAGGGTTCGCCGATGCCGAAGCTGCGGTTGCGGAAGTCGTCGGACCGGTTTCCGCATTCTGCGCACCAGGGGTCAAGATTGGCGCACCCGGAATCGGATCGACCGGGGTTGAATCGACCTTTTTCTTTGAAAGCGCGAAGAGGTTGCCAGAATCATTTGTGTAGTACAGAGTACCATCGGCTCCGACAATTACCGATTTGTTGCAGTAATTCGCGTCGTCGCCTTCGGGAACATAAAGGGCAACCGCCTCACCGTCACCCGCCCCCAGCTTGGCAACATACACGCCACCTGGAGCTTTATTCGCGGTGAAATACAGATAGACACCATCGTCTTGTACGGAGACAAGCGGCGCGCTCTGCACTTCCGCCGGAGCGGTAATGCGCTGAATCACCTGCATAGTCGCAAGGTCGATAACCGCGAGAACGCCTCTGTAACCGCCGTCGGCACCGAGGCCGCCACCGACGATCGCGCGGCCCTCATAGATAGTGGGAGTACTCGTACTGCTAGCGGCAAATTGCACGCGACCGCCCTCCGTCAGCACACCATCGGACGCAACGGAAACCTTATGCAGCACACCCGCCCTATCGGATACGACAACGGTAGTCGCATCGAGGGCAACAACACTCGAACGAACCGTTGCCCCCACCTCATAAGAACCCCTCACGACACCATCCGCTGCGGCCAGCGATGTCAGTTTTCCATCTTCGCCCGCAACGACAACGCTGTCGCAATTTTTCAGGTAAACAGCACCGCTCCAGTAGTATCCACCATCTTTATTCGTGTGGGTCCACTTGGTCGAACCAGTGATCACATCAAGGCAGCGATACACGCCGACACTGAGCTTGTAAGATGCATCGGGTGCGTAGGTGCCGAAGAACAGAGAATCGCCGATGAGCGTCAGCTTCGTGTCGCTTTGATGCCCCGAAGCGCCAACTCCTCCGCTCTCGTTCTCGTAGAGCGCATTGGAAACCCATACCGTCTGCAGCGTGTCGGCGGCAAGGGCCTGAATGCGACCGCCGTCGAGCGGTACGAGAATCTTGCCCGCCGCGTACACTGGGCGACAGGTGAAGCCGATGCTCTGCATCAGCGGAGCGCTCTTCTTGATGGCGCCCGTCTTGTCGATGAGATACATCTTGTCATTGGCGGCAACGTAGATGTCGTCATTGACGATGATGGGATCCGAAAGATTGACCCAGGCGGCTTCGCCCTTCAGGTTGCTCTTGAACTCGAGTACAACCTCTTCGGCACTTTTTGCTGTCGGTAGGGTGGTGGTTCCGTCGTCGCCCTGATAGTTTGGCCAGGTGGAATCATAGGAAGGAAGCACGACATCGGGTGTTGGCGCCGGAGGCTGTCCGCCCCATTCGGCACCATCGGTATACTTCACGCAGATTTTATCACCCGCAGATACGACATGCACCCCGATGCCGTCTTGAGGAGAAACGCCGTTTACCGTGTAGCCCCAACCACCATAGGCACCATTATCGCCACTGGAAAGCTTGATGCCGGCAGGTGTCGTGATGTCGGTCAGGTAGGGACCATACGTGCTGTCGACAACCGTGTAAGCATAGTGTTTCGCGTCGAGCACGTGCTTCATCACATCGAGTACCAGAACATTTCCACCCTGCATCGGCGCGATCTCGTAGGCGGCATCAGCAAGCCACGTTTCGTAGGCAACGTGACCGGTCGCTCCGTGAACGCTGTCACCGACCAGTGAGAAATTCACGCTGATAGCGGCCGCGACCGAAGGCTGCGCAGGCTCGTCTGAAGTTGCCGGCACGCCTTCGATGGAGGCGATCGTTTCCGGCTTGTCGTTCAAGGTGGTAGCTGCCGATTGCTCCCGGGGGACAATCGTATCGCTTGTAGTGGCCCAGGCCGTGCCGGGAACCATCGAAACCGCAAGCACCATGGCCACAAACAGCGACAAGAGACGGAAAGTAAATCCTGTCGAATGCCCACTCGTCACCGAACCCGCTCGGATTCTATTAACATGATTTGATTGCATGAAAACCTCTCTTCCAGGGCACAAGAATATGATCGAGTTTTCCGACTTTGCTTCATCTAAGGTGCCGCGATACCGGCGGTTGCCCTTTATCAGCGTTTACGGTTACTGGTATAGCGCGAGATTTTCACCCGCATTCCCTCGAGCGATCCATCGGGGATCAGCCCGCGCCACGTACGGCGCAATCATCGATGCCATTATTGGTTCGCGAGCATTCTACCACCCCGCCCGATCCCCGCCCAAGAAACTTGCAACAAAACCCACGAACCCACGGATGCAAAATTACAGCCTAATCATGACCCATGCCTTTGAAAATTTTCTTTGAGGCAAGGGAGATCAAAGCGGACACTATTGCAGCACAGAGCAAAATCAAACCAGCATCATTCTGAAACGCATCAAATACTATTCCATACAGTGCTTGACCTATAGGCTGGGCACACATTGAAACGGACATCACTAAAGCAATTA
>JAVWAI010000034.1:0-14177 GCA_036650075.1 Raoultibacter sp. | reverse complement strand
ACCCCAACAGGTGGAAAGCTGTACAAAGAATGGCTTATGCTTTTTTCGGTTTAACATATCTGCACCTTGTTCTTGTTCTGCTCCCGACAATTTCTTCGACAGGGCAAAAAGCTGCTTTAAGCATCGCTGTCTATTCGATTATTATGCTTCTGTACGTGATGCTGAGAGTACGAAAAGCATGGATTGATCGCGGTAACGCCGTGGTGCATGTCTGATAGTGAAGCACGCGCAAAGGGCTTTTTTGTACTGAAATGTAGGCTGAAAGGTCGGGTACGTTCGTTTTGTTGCTTAAAAGCGGGCGTATAGAACAAAAGAGAACCCTGATGAGGGGTTCTCTTTTGGATTTAGAAAAGTTATGTTTCGAAGGCGTCTAGAAGGGCCAGCTGATCGGCAGAGGGGTGCGCATTGACAGCTTGCCGGCAGTTTCTTCAGTGCTTTCTTCAGCGACGAGAGCCATGACCTGCTTGAGGGTGGAAGGGGAGATCTCGTAGGATCCGCTCGCTTGGCCCATGTTGATGGTGACGGTGTGCATTTTCGAGTTCGACATACCATTTCCTTTCGACGGGATACGTGCTTATCGGGCAGATATCCGAAACGAGGACGACACGGTGCCGTCCATCTTCAGTCCAGGTGGCTAAAGAAATGGTGCGAAAGCGAGAGAATGGGCAAAAAAATAACGCCCAAACCCCGACACCTTCAAGCCCTGCAGTGTCGACATTCAAACGCTTTCGCGGTTTCAATCCGGGGAATGAAACTATTCTTTATTCACTTGTTATCCATGAATAGTACTCGCAATAATCTTTTTGTGCAAGTGCACAAAACAAAATGGTTCCTTATTTTTAGCGCGTGAAACCCTGTCTGCTCAGTGGAGCTCAGCAGTGATATTTTCGTTGTTACGAGCTTGGTCGGGTGTTGTTTGGGTGCCAGATTGCTCCAATCGGTTTCGTTCTTTGTCTCCCTCATTGCGTCCAGTTGCGATAAACTAGGCGCAATGAGTAGTTTTTTGTAGGGCTCGGCAGTGGTTCGTGGCCTATGAGTTGGACGACGGCGCGAGCCACACAACGCGAAAGTTGGTGGTTATCATGGCAGCTCCTGCTACCGAACACGTGCGAAACATTGTACTGGTTGGCCAGGATGGTGCGGGCAAAACTTCCCTCGCTGAAGCGATGCTGCACGTCTCTGGCAAAACACCCCGCATGGGTACGACCCATGACGGGAAATCTTACCTCGATTATGATGACGAGGAAATCAAGCGTAAGTTCACTATTGGCACTTCCGTCGCGCCGATTCCCTTCAAAGATTTTAAAATCAATGTGCTCGACACTTCTGGTCAGCCCGATTTCATCGGTGACGCGCTTGCAACGATGCAGGCGGCCGAAACGGCTCTATTCGTCGTCGATGCGGTGGCGGGTCCTCAAGTCATGACGACGAAATTGTGGCGTGCGGCTGAGGATATGCGCCTTTGCCGGGCCGTTTTCATCAATCATATCGACCGCGAAAACGCCAATTTCGACACCGCGATGGCCACCTTGCATGCGCGCTTTGGCTCACGCCTGGGCGCAGTCACCATCCCTATCGGCGTTGATGCCGATTTCCAGGGTGTTGTCGACATCCTGCGTATGAAGGCGCGCTATTTCGATAAGGGTGGCGACACCGAGCGAGTTGAAGATATTCCGCCCGAATATCAGGATGCTGCGCAGTCGGCTCGTGACAAGTTGTGCGACCTGGTCGCCGAAGCAGACGATGACCTCATGATGAAATATCTCGATGGCGAAGAGCAGCTGACCCAGGAAGAACTCGAGAAGCTGCTGGGCAAGGCCATCGCGCAGGAGCTCTTCATCCCGGTGTTTGTCGGTTCGACCATCGTCGAGCAGGGCATTTTGGGCCTCATGGAGGACGTCGCCACATATTTTCCCAGCCCAACCGCTCATGGTCGCTTCCGCCTTTCCGATGGGGGAGAAACCTTCGTCGATGCTTCCGGTGAACCCGCGTGCTTTATCTTCAAGACTCTTTCCGACCCCTATGTCGGTCGCATGAGCTTCGTCAAGGTTATTTCGGGTGTGCTCGAGCCGGGTATGGAACTCATCAATGCCCGTACCGGTAAAAAAGATCGTTTCGGCCATCTCTATGTGATGATGGGCAAGGAAACGACCGATGTGAAAAGCGCCAAGGCGGGCGACATCGTCGTGGTCCCTAAGTTGACAGAAGCAAAGACTGGCGACACGCTTTCCAAGTCGGGCGAAATGGCAATCGATTCGCTGCCGCTCCCCACGCCGCTTTATCCAGTTGCTATCGAGGCCGTTAAGAAGACCGAGGAGGATAAACTTGGCACGTTTTTGGCTCGCGTTGTTGAAACCGATCCGACGATTCGTGTTGTCCGCAACGAAGAAACCCACCAGACAATCCTCACCGCAATGGGCGAGGCGCAGGTCGATACTCTGCTCAACCGCCTGCGCGCTCAAGCCGGTGTCGAAGCGAAGCTCGTGCCGGTACGCATTCCTTACCGTGAGACTATTCGCAAAACAGCAACGGCGCAGGGTCGTCACAAGAAGCAAACCGGAGGAGCGGGGCAGTTCGGCGATTGCTGGTTGCGCATTGAACCCAATCCTGGTGGCGGATATGAATATCTCGATGAAGTGGTCGGCGGCAGGATTCCCCGCGGCTTTATTCCCGCAATCGATCGTGGCGTGCAGGAAACTATGGTCGAGGGAGTTTTGGCGGGTTATCCCATGGTCGATTTGAAGTGTGCGGTATTCGATGGCTCCTATCACGCGGTCGACTCCAACGAAATGGCTTTCCGTACGGCGGCCCGCATTGGCTTTCGTGCGGCATGCGCTGAGGCAAAGCCCATTTTGCTCGAGCCTATGGCTAATCTCGCTATTGTGGTCGGTGAAGAATACGCCGGTCCGGTCATGGGCGATATCTCCACCCGTCGAGGCCGCATCGTCGGCACCGACTCCAACGATAGGGGAGAAACCGTTATTCGCGTTCGCGTTCCCTACGCCGAAGTGGTCACCTACTCAAAGGATCTGCGTTCCATTTCGCGGGGTAGCGGCTGGTATTCAATCGAGTTGGAGGGCTATGAAGAGGCTCCGCACGACGTAACGAAAAAACTTGTTGCAGATTATCAAGCGGCGCGTGCTGCCGGTAATTAAGCAAGGGGGTTTTGGGGGCTGAGACGTTTTGGGCGTTTCGGCCCCCGTTTTTTTGGGTAAGAAGACCACGTGATTTTATGATGTCGCCTGTTGTGGGGTCGGCGTGGACTACAATGCTGTGAAAGTTGAAAGGAGAGTCCATACATGAAGGTGACTCAAAAAAAGGTTGAGAGTGACAAAATCGTGCTTGAGGCCGTCGCGACACCGCAGGAAGTAAATCAAGCGTTTGATTATGCCGCAATCGGCTTTGCTCAACAGATGGGTCTCAGCCCTGAAGAAGGGAAGTCGATTTCCCAGGTTGTTGAAGAGAAGCTGGGAGTCAAAGACCTCGACGCAATTGTCCAATCGCAGGTTGCTGAATTCCTGGTTCCTTTCGCAATCGACAAGAAGGGTATTGTCCCCGCGTTCCCTCCGACACCTGTTGCGAAAACGGCTTTACGCCGCGGTTCCGAATTCACGTTTACGGTCGATGTTACGCTGAAGCCCACGTATAACCTCACTTCGTATGCAGGCGTTGCCATTACCTCTGTTCCCTTTGCGCTCGATCCGACCGAACTCGATGCTGAAATGGCCCGCATCGCTGAGGGCTATGCGGAATACGTCACCGATAAACCTCATCCGGTTGCTATGGGTGATGTTTGCCTAATCGCTATTGACGCGAAGCTCGGCGATAAGCCGATGGAGGGATTGAACACTGACGGTCGCACCTATCCGACCGGCGTCGGTTATATGCCTGCTGAATTCGATGAGAACATCGTCGGTATGGACGTGGGGGAAACCAAAGAATTTTCCATCGAGCTTCCTGTTCCCGATGATACAGCCGGAGAGCAGAGCGAATCGTTGACCTGTAAGGTTACGGTCAAGGAAATTCAGAAACGCGTGATTCCCGCCGTTACCGATGCGTGGGTTGCCACCAATCTTCCCATGTTCGGAACCGCTGCCCGTCTTCGTGAGAATATCGAAGAGCGCCTTACCGAAGCTCGCAAAAAAGAGTACGACATGTATCAGCAATCTCTCGCCATGGCTGAACTTTCGAAGCGGTTCGAGGGCAAAATCGAAGATCCGATTTATGCCGCGATGCAGAAAACCCAGGTGGAACAAATTCGCGCCCAGGTTCAGCAGCAGGGCATGACCATGGAGCAATTCATGGAACAGCAGGGCGGCGAACAGCAGTTCGGCATGATGATGATGATGCAAGTGCGTCAGACGCTCGTGCAGGGTTATTCGCTCGATGCACTTTTCCGCCACGAAAAAATGGTGCTGACCGATGCCGACATTCTTGCGACCTGCGAGATGATGAGCCCGCAGCAGCCGGAAGCCCTGAAGGAAGAAATGGTGAACACGGGGCGCATGTTCGCATTGCGCGAGATTGCCGAACGACAGAAGGCCGCCGCTTGGCTGCTTGCCCACGCCGACGTTACCATCGAAGAATCGAAGCAGGAATAAGCCTGCCGTTTGTCGGGGGAAATCGTTCTTAATCTCGGACCAGAGCGCCCCACGGATTCGTTCCGCGAGGCGCTCTGTGGGCTTTGGGAATTAATTTCTTGAACAACGAGTGAGAAATGATATACTTTCAAAGTTTCTAATACACATGTGCAACGGACCTGGATTCGCTAGTGGCCACAGAAAAAGGCTGCGGAACAGGGATGAACTTGCACAGAGGACTAACGAATGGAGATTAGCATGACTAAGATCAGCATTACTACCCTGCTTGACGCAGGCGCTCACTTCGGCCATCAAACGCGCCGTTGGAACCCCAAAATGAAACCGTACATCTTCGGAAGCCGCGGCGACATTTACATTCTCGACATCAAACAAACCCTGATCGGACTTGACCAGTCCTACAGCTTCGTAGCTGATCTGGTACGCAAGGGCGGCACCGTGCTGTTTGTCGGCACCAAAAAACAGGCTCAAGAACCTGTTGCTGAAGCAGCAAACCGCTGCGGTATGCCTTACGTGAATGCTCGCTGGTTGGGCGGCATGCTCACCAACTTCGTCACCATCCGTTCTCGTGTAAGCCGCATGGAAGAACTTGAGGCCATGGAAGCCGATGGCCGTATGGAAAAACTTCCGAAGAAAGAACAAATTCTTCTTCGCAAAGAACTTTCCAAACTGCAGACCAACCTCAACGGTATCCGCAACATGAAAAAGACTCCCGATGCCGTGTTCATCATTGACACAAACCGCGAAGTCATCGCAATTCACGAATCACGTCGTCTCAACATTCCGATTGTCGGTACGCTTGACACCAACTGCGATCCCGACGATGTCGATTTTGGCATTCCGGCCAATGACGACGCAATTCGCTCAGTCTCACTGCTGACCAACTTCATCGCCGATGCTGTCATCGCCGGCGGAGTCGCACCGGTTACCGCTGAAGACATGGCTGCTGCTCCGGCCGCTGAAGCCGCTGTCATCACCGAAGAAGCTCCGGTTGCCGCTGCTGTTGAAGCACCTGCTGCTGGCGCTCCGGCCGTTGAAGCTCCTGCTGCAAAATAATCCAAGCGCCTTACTGCTTGTATGATGAAATGTATTCTGCGGCAGGCATACCCTGCCGCAGCTTTGTCTTAAGAAAGGAAATATCCTATGGCAGCAATTACTGCATCTCAGGTTAAAGAACTCCGTGAAATGACGGGTGCCGGCATGATGGAATGCAAGAAGGCTCTCGTCGAAGTTGATGGCGATCTGGAAAAGGCTGTTGACGCACTGCGTACCGCCGGTTTGGCTGCGGTAGCCAAGAAGGCTGGTCGTGCCACCAACGAAGGTACCGTTATGGCTCTCGTCGCCGATTGTGGTATGGCGGGCGCTTTGGTTGAAATCAACTGCGAAACCGACTTCGTGGGCATTAACGAAAAATTTGCCGCTTATGCCAAGAAGGTTGCTCAGGCAGTGCTCGACAACAAGCCTGCCGATCTTGACGCTCTTAAGGCAAGCACCATCGACGGCGAAACGGTGGAAGAAGTCATCACCGATGCCATCCATACCCTGGGTGAAAACATCAACCTCGCCCGTTTCGCTTACGTTGAGCAGGACGGCGGAGCTGTTTCTAGCTACATCCACGGTGCCGGTAAAATCGGCGTTTTGGTTGAATTCAAGGTTGGCAAACCCGAAACCGCTACCAATGACGATTTCAAGCGTTATGGTCGCGATATCGCTATGCAGGTTGCTGCAGCCGCTCCGGTTTCCGCAACGCGCGACGCGGTCGACTCGGCTTTGGTTGCTCACGAAAAGGGTATCTATATGGCTCAGGCCGCCGAATCCGGCAAGCCCGAGAACATTCAGGAAAAAATGGCCCTCGGCCGTATGGAGAAATTCTTCAAAGAAAACTGCTTGACCGAGCAGCCTTTCGTGAAGAATCCTGACCAGTCTGTCAACGAATACACCGCTGAAGTTGCCAAGACTCTGGGCGACACCATCGAAATCGTGAGCTTTACTCGCTTCGTGCTTGGCGCCGAATAGCTCTTTTCAACCCGACGGCGCGTGTCCGGAGCTTCGCTCGGCCACGACGCGGTGGTGTTTTAGTAGTTTACTTTAAGACAAAGCCCTTCCTTCTGCTTTCGTTGTGAAAGTTGGTCGGGGAGGGCTTTGCTGTTTATAATCGGGGAATAAAAGAGAGGCGGGATACTGAATATGTCGGAAGAAATCATCGTTGTACAGGGCAATAACACGCTTCGTGGGGAAGTGACGGTTTCGGGCGCGAAGAATTCTGCGTTGAAGCTAATCGCTGCCTCCATTCTGGGGCAGGGCGAGTCGGTCCTTCATAACGTACCGATTATTTCAGACATCAGTATCATGTCGGACGTTTTGCGCTGCTTGGGGGCTACCGTTGTGCGCGACGGGCATACGCTCACCATCGACACGGAGGTGGTCGACACCTACGATACCCCCTACGAACTCGTCTCCAAGATGCGCGCCAGTATTTCGGTTCTCGGTCCCCTCGTCGGTCGGTTCGGCCATGCGCGGGTGGCTATGCCTGGTGGCTGTCAGATCGGTGCCCGCAAGATAGATATGCACCTCGTCGGCCTTGAAGCGCTCGGGGTTAAGTTTGATGTCGATCACGGCTTCCTCGAAGCGCACACGCCCGACGGATTGCGCGGCGCGACGGTTACCCTCGAGTTTCCCAGTGTCGGCGCGACGGAAAACCTTATGATGGCTGCGGTTGTCGCCGAAGGCGAAACGATTATTGAAAATGCCGCCTGCGAACCAGAAATCGCTGATTTGGCAAACATGCTTAACGCGATGGGTTCCGATATCCAGGGGGCGGGCACTTCGCTCATAGTCATACAGGGGGTTGCTCTCTCGACGCTTCACTCTTGCGAACACACGACAGTGGGTGATCGTATCGAGGCGGGAACCTTTCTGACGGGTGCTGCTCTCATGGGTGGACCGGTAACGGTGAAGGGCATCGATCCTGTTTTTTTGCGCATGGCTTTGATGAAACTTTCGGCGATGGGTTGCAAGGTTGCAACAACGGCTGATTCTATTACGGTTTCTCGCGATACTCCGCTTCGCCCGACCGATCTGCAAACGCTGCCTCATCCCGGATTTCCGACCGATCTGCAGGCCCAGTTCATGTTGCTTGCTGCCGTTGCTGAAGGAAATTCGATCATCACCGAAAACGTGTTTGAAAACCGCTTCATGTTTGCGGCCGAACTTACCCGCATGGGTGCTGATATCACCATAGAGGGTCATCACGCTCTCGTGAGAGGCGTACCAACGTTGCAGGGTGCTCCGGTTTCGTCGACCGATTTGCGCGGTGGTGCGGCTTTGGTTTTGGCGGGCATTTTTGCCGATGGCGAAACCCAGGTGCATAAAATCGAACATATCGATCGTGGATATGAAAACTATGTTGATAAACTGACTGCTCTCGGTGCCGATGTGGCCCGCGTCATGATCGGGGATTAATCAGGTGTTTCGTCGTCGTCAGGGCTATTCGAAAGCCCATTTTCGCAATATTTCACGTCGGGTGAATACGGCAACCGTCGGTACGCACGTCGCTCGCCACTCCCGCCACGCATCGCATCATCCTTCCGGCGATAAGCTTGAGTTTTCCAGCCACAAGCGGACTGCGCGAGCTCATCGGGGAGAGATACACCAAGTTCTCCCGAACACGTCTTCCCGTGAAAGCAGTAGGGCACATTTGCGTCGTGTGGGCCAATTGGACCTGACGGCTAAGGCCACCCGTCGTTCGAAGCGAAAAGGCGTTTTCATCGGGGTGATCGTACTTGCCTTGATCGTTGCCGTTGTCGCTTCTGTTTCGACGTTTACCTACGTTGGTTCCGTTTCCTCTAAGATGGCGCTCGGCGATGATGCCGTGCAATCTCAATTGGTTGCTCCTGCTGCAGGCGCCCCGTATTACGTGCTGCTTGCGGCTCCCTTTGCCGATGCCGGGGCTGACGATATGCAGGCCGACCTGATGATTTTGGCCCGTATCGATCAGGCGAACAAGCAGGTGACCTTGGTTAATATACCTCCCAATATGGAAGTGGCGCAAAGCGATGGCCAATTCCGCCCCATTCGAGAAACCTATATGGCGGGGGGAGATTCGGCAATCATTAAGGAAGTGGCAACGTTCGCCGGAATTCCGATTGCCCATTATATGAAAATTGATTCCGTGGGGCTCAAGACGATCGTTGATGCGTTGGGGGGAATTTCGCTTGACGTGACCGAAGAGGTTGATGACCCGAATGCGGGCAGTGAATATATTGCGCGGGGAACGCAAACGCTCAATGGAGAGCAGGCTCTCACGTTTTGTCGAGCGCGCAATTTCTCCAAAGGAACGCAGACGCGTGAAGCCAATCAGCTTGCCTTCACGGTTGCTCTTTCCAATAAGTTGCTTGCGGTCGGCACTGCCGCTCTGCCCGCCACCATTGACACACTCTCTACCTGCATCAAGACGGACTATTCTGCCGCAGATCTTACGGGTCTTGTCGAAGCGATGCGAGGAATCGATGGTGCGTCGATTCATACCGCCCAGGTTCCTGGATCGATTTATGTGAATTCAGACCACGAGCGGCTTTTCACCGTGTCTTCCACCGGATGGAAGCAGATGATGTCCGATATTGATGGGGGGCAAAACCCCGCGACAGCGCAGGCGGTGCCGGTTGAAAGCGATCCGAAAAGCTTCACAATCACGGTGCGTAACGGTTCGAGCGTGACGGGAATCGCCGCCGAAACGGCGGCGCGGCTGATTGCGGCCGGTTTTCAAGTGCCGGAAACCGGCAATGCCGATAGTCCCGTTTACGGTGAGACGTTGGTAATCTATAAGGATCCGGCGAAAGCCGATGCCGCGAATTCGGTGGTTGCCGCCCTTGGCGGGGGTCGCGCAACGGACGCGAGCACGTTCTATACTTTTAACACTGATATTTTGGTTATGATAGGGAAGGATTACGCTCCCATCAAATAGGTTTTCGCGCTTCCCGGGGCACTGTTTCTGTGTGGGCGGGTATCCTGTGGTAGAATTTCGAAAAAAGAACTCGAAAAGGAGTGTTCCATGGTAGAGAAAACCGATGTAGCAGCAGTGCTCGAATTAATCCGTCCCAGCCTCCAGGCAGACGGTGGTGACGTGAAATTAATCGACGTGGCCGAAGATGGTACGGTGACGGTAGAACTACAGGGTGCTTGCAAGGGTTGCCCGATGTCGCAGATGACGCTCGCCAATGGTGTTGAGCGCATCCTGAAGGAGCGAGTTCCGGGCGTTCTTCGTGTCGTTCCTGCTCAGTAAGTGTTTTATTCGGTAATAATACCCATAATCTCGGAAAGGTCGGCAGGACAAACGATGACACACTGTTGGGAAATGCGTGGATGCGACGAAGAAATGATGTCTCGATGCCCGCATAATACACCCGGTGAACCCTGCCCTGCCGACTGCTATTTTGCGGCGTGCAGTCGACCGACCCATAAGGTGGCGACCGACTTCAGCCTGCTGCTCAACCCTGAGCTCAACTACAACGCTTCCGTCAAAGAAGTATGCCACTTCTGCGAATTCTTTCTCAGTGAAGGTCCTCTCGCGGTCGATGATCCGAACTCGAACAGAAAGCCCCTCGGCAATCCGAATCGCTTCCTTCTCTAGGAAGCCCTGTCCGATGTTTTGTTTCGTATATGCTTTGAAAGCTTTCGCATTTCACTCGGACTCTTCGTTATTTCTCGATCTCCTCTTGCTTTGCTGCGGCGAACCTCTATAGTAAATCGGCATATGCCTTTTGCGGTTCTATCTAAAAGCGCGGAGCGCGAGGATCGGCCGATACGAGTAGAGAAAGTGGTGTCCATGTCAGAATTAAATACGGGAACGCTGTCGGTTAAAACCGGTTTTGCTGAAATGATGAAGGGTGGCGTCATCATGGATGTCGTCAACGCTGAGCAGGCGAAAATCGCCGAAGATGCGGGCGCGGTGGCCGTCATGGCTCTCGAACGTGTTCCTGCCGATATTCGTGCTCACGGTGGTGTAGCTCGCATGAGCGACCCCTCCATGGTTGAAGAAATCATCAAAGCGGTTTCCATCCCCGTTATGGCAAAGTGTCGCATTGGTCATTTCGTTGAAGCGCAGATTCTGCAGACGCTCGGTGTCGATTTTATCGACGAAAGCGAAGTGCTGACCCCTGCCGATGAAGAGCATCACGTAAACAAGTGGAACTATACGGTGCCCTTTGTTTGCGGTGCCCGCAATCTCGGAGAAGCTTTGCGCCGCATTGCTGAAGGTGCCGCAATGATCCGCACCAAGGGCGAGCCGGGAACGGGTAATGTCGTCGAAGCTGTTCATCATATGCGCACCGTCTGCGATGATATCGCGCGCATCAAGGGTCTTCGTGGCGAGCAGCTGTTCGCTGCGGCGAAGAATCTGCAGGCTCCTTACGAATTGGTCAAATGGGTTGCCGAAAACGGAAAATTGCCCGTGGTTAACTTTTCTGCTGGCGGTATCGCGACTCCGGCCGATGCGGCCCTGATGATGCAGCTCGGTTGCGACGGCGTGTTCGTCGGCAGCGGCATTTTCAAGAGCGGCGATCCTGCGGCCCGTGCTCGCGCAATCGTCGAGGCCACCACGAACTATGACGACCCCGAAGTGCTCGCGCGCGTTTCCCGCAATCTTGGCGAGGCGATGGTTGGCATCAATATTTCCGATATCCCCGAAAGCGAACTCATGGCGGGCCGCGGGTGGTAGTCGGCGTTCTGGCACTGCAAGGGGCCTTTCGAGAGCATAAGAATATGCTTGAGCGCATCGGGTGCGAAACGTGCCTGGTGCGTCATCCCGCCCAGCTCGAGGGGCTTTCTGGACTCATCCTGCCCGGCGGTGAATCGACGGCTATCGCCAAGTTGATGGTTATTCATGGCATGTATGCCCCGATACGGAACGCGTATGCGCAGGGCATGGCCCTGTTTGGCACCTGTGCGGGGGCTATTTTGCTTGCGCGCGAAATCGAGGGCGGCCGATCCGATCAAGAAGCTTTGGGCCTCATGGATATACGCGCTCGACGAAACGCCTATGGGCGTCAGATTGATTCGTTTGAAACGACGGTGTCGTTTACTGGTGTTCCTGGGGAAGAGGTGCGGGGTACGTTTATTCGAGCACCGCGTTTCGATCGTCTTGGGGCGCAGGTTGTCATTCTTTCTTCTTCCGACGAAGGGGAGCCTTTGGCGGTGCGTGAAGGTCACGCTTTGGCGGTTGCCTTTCATCCGGAATTGACTGACGACACGCGCGTTCACGAATATTTTGTCGGTCAGGTCGTGGGCGGCATCTAGCGTGAGGCATCACTTTTGTATCAATTTTTCGGGCCGGTGAGCTTTGCTTTCACCGGCCCGAAACTCTGCTACAATAAAGAAAAAGCGGTGCATAGACACCGTAAAGTGAGGAGCTGGCGATGGGCGAAATTATGCAATGCCCTGCGTGCGGGGCTACCGGATTCGATTTGGCTGAATATGAATCGATGATGGTCTTGCGTGCTGATACGGCACTTTTCACTCTGCGCTGCCCCACCTGTGGCGCCGAGGTTTCATCGGTTGCCCATATCCCCGCGTTTCTGCGTGAAGAAGTCCGCTTTGCCGCCATTGAACTGGGCGCGGGCATGGGCTGCGAAAGTTAGGAACCTATGCTCAACGACATCTTTCAGAACCTTGATCCCATCGCGTTTTCGGTCGGACCTTTTCCTGTACGCTGGTACGGTTTAGCTTACGTCCTCGGATTTATCTGCGTGGCGTTTGTTGTCTATCGGGTTGCGAAGCGCTGGAGGGTCGAAGTCGACCTCGACTCGTTACTCACCATCATGCTCTGCGCAATTGTCGGAGTTATTGCTGGCGGGCGTTTGGGGTACGTGCTCTTTTATGGCGGTGCCGATTACCTGCACAACCCCTTGGAGATTTTTGCGATATCGAATGGTGGCATGAGTTTTCATGGCGGCTTGGTCGGTGCGTTGGCTATGGGAGTCGTTGCCGCAAAACTTATCCACATGCCCTATTTGACGCTTGCTGATTTGGGCTGCATCGGTGCGCCGATCGGTCTTTTATTCGGACGATGCGCAAATTTCGTTAACGGTGAATTGTGGGGTGCTCCCACCGACGCGCCATGGGGTGTGGTTTTTGGTGGATCAGCGGGCATGATGCCTCGTCATCCATCACAGCTCTACGAAGCGTTTCTGGAGGGTATCGTTATCTTTGTCGTGCTTTATGCGCTTTCGCGCAAGATGCCCCCGCGTCCGCGAGGGACTTTCTTCGGGGTCTTCTTGTTGCTGTACGGCGCATTCCGCTTTGTCGTCGAATTTGTACGCGAGCCCGATGTACAGCTGGGTTACCTTTGGGGTGGTTGGTTGACGATGGGGCAGGTGCTTTCCGTCCCGCTTATCCTGGTTGGTATTGCGGTCTTGGTGTATGCGATTAAGATGAAGCTTCCCCAGCAGGGTGTCGCTAAATGATACCAATATGGTATCATTTATGAAAATGTCGCTACACGGCCGAGGGATCGGTCAGAAGGAGGAGTTCCATGAGTCTGCAATTCTTTAAGTGTCTTCACTGTGGAAATATTGCCGTTAAGCCGTTTGACGCAGGAGTGCCGCTGGTGTGCTGTGGCGACAAGATGGAAGAACTGAGCGCCAATACCGTTGATGCTGCTGTGGAAAAACATGTGCCGGTTGCGACGGTTGAGGGTGCTGCCGTAAAAGTTGCGGTGGGCAGCGTTGCTCATCCCATGACCGACGAGCACTACATCACCTTCATATGTCTCGAAACGAAGAAGGGTTATCAAGTCGTTCGCTTGACTCCGGCTGACGAACCTGCCGCCACGTTTGCTGTCGCTGAAGGCGATGCGCCGGTCGCGGTGTATGAGTACTGCAATCTGCATGGTTTATGGAAAACCGAGCTGTAACCCGACGGCACGTTGTGGCGTGAAATTTACGGAAAAACTCGTATGGCTCCGGCATTGCCGGAGCCATACGTTATTATGGGAAACATGAATAATATAGCAATCATAGGTGGGGGAGCCGCCGGTCTTGCGGCTGCGGTTGCAGCGGCGCGCGCCGGTGGGCAGGTAACGATATTTGAAGCGGCCGATCGCGTGGGGAAGACGATTCTTGCTACGGGTAACGGACGATGTAATTTCTCGAATGCGGTGCTCGATATCGCACGCTATCATCACGCGGATTTCGTCAGCGAAACGTTCACCGCTTTGCCGCCCGCCGAGGTTCTCTCGTTTTTTGATGAGCTGGGTCTGCTGTGGCTTGAGGAGGGCGAGGGTCGCCTGTATCCGCGCACCCTGAAGGCGTCGTCGGTGCTTGACGTATTGCGCTTTGCCGCCCGCGACGCAAACGTGAGCGAGGTGTGCGGCGATCCGGTTGCTCATGTTACCCCCCTTCAAGGCGGGATGATGGTCGTGTTTCCCGATTCGGAAACGGTTCTCTTCGATTCGGTTATCGTTGCCTGCGGCGGCAAGGTCGCGCGCTCGCTTGTGCCGGCGCGTTACTCTTACGAAAATACTCTTCCGGTACTCGGACCTCTCCAGACGAAAACCGATGCCATCAAAGGCCTCAATAATATCCG
>JAVWAI010000033.1:0-14271 GCA_036650075.1 Raoultibacter sp. | reverse complement strand
CACATAATCGCACAGAACGTGCAGCCCGTACATTTTTCTTCATCGGTCAGACGCGCGGGATGATATCCCTTGGCGGTGATCGTGGCGGTGTCCAGCTCGATAATGCCCTGAGGACACGCATCGATGCAAAGACCACATCCTTTGCAATAATGATCATCTACGATAATTCGTGACATGCAACCACCTTCCTTGTACAGCGATAGACACCCTCGGGGTGCGAATCATAAAATCAATAAAGGGAAACGAACTCCCTATCCGTGCCAGGGAGTACGAACGTACACTTTCACAGGATACGCTTTTCGGGAAACACTTCCCGAGGAAAATGCTCGGTTTTTCTGCCCAACGAGCGTATTTGGCACGGTAGTGCACACCAACGGAAGCGAAAGCAGATCAGCGGTCGCTTGCGCAAAGGGCCGAGCATCGGTTATCACCGCCTCCGTCGTGTCATCTTGTAAGTGAGAATTGTTGACGATTCCCGTTGCTTTCAGATGTGATTTAATCTCGATTTCGGCGAGAAGGGCGGCGGCTTCCTCGGGTTCATGTGTCAGATTGCGATAGGCGTTGATCACGTAAAACATAGTATAGGGATGAGGGGTGATCTTCCCCGCAAAACGACCAAGTGCCGTAGCCCCGACATCATCGCCTCCCGCATCGATGATGAGGCAGGTGCCAGACGTCTCGCAAGCGCACGCATCCACCGGCGCACAAGCAATCACGTCGGTCAGTACCGTATCGATCGTACCGGAAAGGCTGGGAGAATCAAGGGTGCTGCCTGCGAACACCGGGCTGATCAAGGTGACCCCCGCATCCTTGAGCACTGAAGCATATTCGCTCGAGCGGAAATAGGGATTCACCACGTCGAGATCGATCAGGGTAACTTGCTGACCAAGCGCCGCAGCGTCAATTGCGAGATTGAGGGAAAAATTCGTCTTACCGACCCCGTAATGCCCCACGACAACCGTGATAGGAGCCAGAGGGAAAAGCCCCGCAACTTCAGGACCATCCGTAGGACCGTCAGATAAAATGCTGGAATTATTTTCTAAGGTATCCAAAAGACCCCCACCATCGTCGAAACCGTTTTTTCGTATTGAACCACACAGCTCCGAAAAGGCAGACGAAATCAGAGGAAAATCACGCGTGTCGCATCTAATAAATGCACCAAACCTCGTAAATACCCCACTCCAGCAACGCCCTCCCCCGCGAAATGTTCTACAATGATGAAACTCTTCTTGCGCGTTAAGCCCTCCGCGCTTTCCGGTTCAAGAAGTTAGCATACAGGTATTGCCATCAAAAGGGAGGTCGACGTTCATGGAGCCGAATATAAAAGAGGTGGCGGGACGCATTCGCTCTCTGCGCGAAGACATGGATCTCACCATGCAGGAAATGGCCGATGCCACCGGACGCAGCCTGGCCGAATACGCCACTATGGAAAGTGGCGAGGTCGACATGTCGTTCACGTTCCTCTTCAAGTGCGCCGAACGCTTCGGAATCGACGTCATCGAACTGCTCACCGGCGAAAACCCCCATTTGACCGGTTATTCGCTTACCCGTGCCGACCACGGACTTTCCATCAGGCGTCGTGCGGGATTCGAGTACCTCCACAAGGCGCCCTACTTTAAAAATAAATTGTGCGAACCTTTCTTGGTGACTGCACCGTGTTTGGAAGAAGAACAAAACGCCCCGATTCATCTTTCGTATCATAAAGGCCAAGAACTCGACTACATCATATCCGGCCGCATGCGTTTCGCCTACGAAGACCACATCGAAGAGCTTGAAGCGGGAGATACGCTGCTCTACGATTCGGGACGCGGTCACGGAATGATTGCCATCGACGGACAACCCTGCACCTTTCTTGCAATCGTCATGAAACCCCACGATGAGGAAATTATCTAGGCGCCTCGCCGTTTTTCGGCAGCGCCTTACCCTTCATTCCCCCATCCGTTCGGTGGCCTCACGTGCCACGTTTCACACAGAAAGATTGCCATGAGAAACATCAACCTTCGCTACGCAAAGGAAACCTACGACGCACAGGGTCTGCTCACCGATTTCTCGATCGATGTGCCGACAGATTTTAATTTCGGCTACGACTGCGTCGATGATATCGCGTACGCCGACCCCGACAGGCGAGCCATGGTCTGGTGCAACCCCGAAGGCGAAGAACATTTCTTCACGTTTGCCGACATGAAGAAATGGTCTGACAAAACGGCAGCTTTTTTGGCTACACAGGGTATCGGCAAAGGCGACATGGTCATGGTCATCCTACGTCGCCACTACCAGTTCTGGTTTGTAGCAACCGCCCTGAGCAAACTCGGAGCCATCATGGTGCCGGCGACCTTCATGCTCAAGGAACACGATCTAGAATATCGCCTAAACAGTGCAAGCATCAAGGCCATGATCTGCACCTCCATCGGAGACATTGCCCAGGTATGCGACAACGTGGCCGAAAACACCCCAAGCCTTGCGGTGAAAATCATCGTAAACGGTGCGGGCGGCGGATTGACGCCGAAAAACGATGCAGGCGAGCTTGTGGTAGTAGCCGATTCGCCGATTGGAAGCGCCCTCAGTGGCGAAGAAGGCATTTGCCGTGCAGCGGCTATTCGGGAAGGTTGGCTCGATTTCAACACCTGCGTGCGCGCGACACCAGCCAATTTCACGCGACAAAAAACCTGCGCAAGCGATCCGACGCTCATGTATTTTTCAAGCGGCACCAGTGGCAACCCCAAGATGGTTTTACATGATTCAACCTATGCACTCGCCCACATCATGACTGCCAAGCATTGGCACGGCGTGGACCCCGACGGTCTCCACTTCACCATTGCCGACACCGGCTGGGGCAAAGCGGTATGGGGTAAATTCTACGGACAATGGCTTATGGAAGCCTGCGTTTTCACCTACGATTTCGACCGCTTCCATGCAGATGAAATACTTTCACTCATCGAGCACTACGGCATCACAACCTTGTGCTGCCCACCCACGATGTATCGTCTTATTTCACAGGAAAACATCGATGCGTTCGACCTCTCTTCGCTGACACGCACCACCACCGCAGGCGAAGCGCTCAATCCCGACCTGTTCGCTTTCTGGAAAGAGCATACCGGGCTTACCATCTACGAAGGATTCGGTCAGACGGAAACCCCGCTCACCATTGCCAACCTGGCCGGTTCAACTCCCTGCTCGGGGTCGATGGGTAAGGCGGTGCCGCTCTATACGATACAGATTCAACGTGCCGACGGCACCAGCTGCCACACCGGTGAAACCGGCGAAATCTGCATCAAGATGGATCCCCGCCCGGCGGGTATCATGGTGGAATATTACCGCAATGCCGAAAAAACCGCTGCTGCCATTCATGACGGCTGGTATCACACCGGCGATACGGCCTGGCGCGACGAAGATGGCTATTTCTGGTATATCGGACGCAACGACGACGTCATCAAATCTTCCGGCTACCGCATTGGCCCCTTCGAAATCGAAAGCGTACTGCTTGAACACGAGGCGGTTCGCGAATGCGCCGTTACCGGGGTGCCCGACCCCGTGCGCGGCAAAGCCGTCAAAGCGACTATCGTCTTGAGCCCTGGCTTTTCCGCCAACGATAATCTGACGCGCGAATTACAGACGTGGGTCAAGCATCGCACCGCACCCTACAAGTACCCGCGCACCATCGACTACGTGGATGAGCTGCCGAAAACTACCAACGGAAAAATTCGTCGCGTCGCCATCCGCGACCGAGATAACGCTTAACGAACTGTCGCCCATCAACCTGTCATAACCTTCCTTTCGGCCTGAGCCACAAGAAGGTTATGACAGGTGTTGCACTCCTACGAAACAACCTTATCGAACACGAAGCATGCGCGCCGCGAAATGCGCATCAGGGGATCCGGGAGTGAGACGCGTGGCAAAAGCCGGAGCTTCACCCACGGGCAGCAAACGGAAGGACTCGCCTCGCTTGCTTTTCAGGAAACGCTCGATTACCTGGGTATTTTCCTGACGAGTGACCGTGCAGGTCGCGTAGGTCAGCTGACCGCCCACTTTCAAGCATGCCGCAGCTTCATCGAGCATCGTCGCACCCAAACTTGCGAGTTCCTCGATATCAGCCTTCGTGATACGCCATCGAATCTCGGGGTGGCGACGCAGAGTACCGAGCCCTGAGCAGGGAGCATCGATAAAGATGGCATCGAAGGCTTCAAGACCGAATGTTTCGGCAAGCTTGGTGGCATCACCCGTATGTGCTTCTGCAAGTTCCACACCACACTGTTTCGCGCGTTTTTCAAGCAGTTGAGTCTTGAAATCACGATTATCGAGCGTTTCAAGCGCCATCTGAGCGCCGAACGAACCTTGAGCCACATTTTGCAAAAGAATACTTTTTGTACCACGACCTGACCCGATCTCAAGAAAACGTGTCGGCTTTTCACGGGGCATGGCGAGACGGGCAATGGCCTGCGCAGAAACGTCGCTCACGATAATCTTCCCATCGGAAAAAAGCTGCTTGATGCGCACATCTTGAATAACGCGATGGTTTTCGATGCGTATGCAGAGCGGTAGATCGATTCCTGCAATTGAAACCGGTCCGCAGGTCTCCCCTGCTTCGGCGAAGATGGCGCGAACAGCGGCAGGATCGGTGCGCAGGGCATTGATAGCAATATACAAAGGTGCCACCATATTTGATGCCCGCATCAAATCGGTTGCTCCCTCGCGTCCAAGATCTTCAACGAACAGCTGGGTAAGCCAGAGTGGAAACGCATACTGACGCGCAAGTGCCTGCACGCTCGTGGCTGGGTCGCCAAAGGGAAAATCTTCTTTTGCGCGGGCAATTTTACGTAGCACAGCATTAGCCAGACCCGCTGCCTGAGGGGCTACTGAGCGCACCAGTTCAACGCCTTGATCAACCGCGGCGTGGAGACTTTTATCCAAAAAAATAATCTCATAGGTAGAGATGCGAAGCGTGTCGCGAACTTCTGGAGAAATATCTTTCGGGCTCCGAAGGCAGCGATCGATAATCTCATCGAGCGTTCCAAGCGAAAGGGTCACCCCAAGGGCCAGCTTAGTGCCAAACGCCTTATCCTCATTGGAAAGCTTCGTCTTTTCAAGCTGCGCAGCGATTACGTCGTGCGTAAAAGCATTCCGCATACGAACCGCACGACCCACTTGCACCGCAAACAGACGTGCCGGACTCGCTTTTGAGGGTTTATCCATCAAGTTTCTCCCATGTTAAGGTATTACTTTTTATATTATGTAAACCTGCCGCAAACGCTTTTGCCTCCATGGCCTGCTTGCCATCGGGCTGTACGGCAAATACTTCAAGGGGGCCGTTCGCGCATCCCAAAAACAGACGCTTGCAAACAAAGCGCACCTGACCGGAACCCAGGTCGGAGCAATGCTCCCACACGGCATAGTCTTCAACAGGCCAGGCGCATCCAATCGTTACCGAACGACCAGCGATGACACAGCGCGCCGGATGCGGATGGCTGGAAGCCTGCACACGCAGTGCGTTTTCACGCACCGTCGCGAAAGGATCCAAAAACAATTCTCGCTTTCCAATCTTCTCGGCGTAGGTCACCTGGGATTCGTCCTGTACGACCCATTCATCCACTCCGCTTTCCAGATGTATCAGGGCGGTCAGAAGCGCATAAGCTCCTAGGTTCGCCAGTTCATCGGTCAATTCACGTGCGCCTTTATCCTCGATAGCAATGGTGCGGCAGATGCAGTAATCGCCCGTATCAAGGCCTTCCTCCATACGCATCACGCATACACCGGTTTCAACATCACCGGCAAGAATCGAACGCTCAATCGGAGCTGCCCCTCGCCACTTCGGCAATAGAGAAGCATGCACGTTGACGCATCCGTATTTCGGAATAGACAATACCTCCGTCGGCAAAATTGCGCCAAAAGCAGCCACGCAAATAACATCGGGTTCATAGGCGGCGATTTCTGCTATAACCTGCGGATCGCGTAAAGATTTCGGAGTGTGAACCGGGAGACCAAGCTGCAACGCCCGACGCTTGACCGGAGAGGCAATCAGTTCCTTGCCGCGACCGCTTACCGCATCGGGCCTGGTATAGACCGCACATACCGTGTGCTGGTTAACCAATTCTTCCAAAACCGTCGCAGAAAAATCAGGTGTTCCCATAAAGATGATATTCACGTTGCTCCCTTCGCATGGAACTTAACGAATACGGGGACCTATAGAAGTTTCCCCGGGTAAAGCACCAGCAGCGCGAGCTGCTTCATATTCACGCAGTGCCTCGAGGCGAGCTATCGGAGAGCAGCTCTCGAAAAGCGTCTTCCCATCAAGATGATCGGTCTCGTGCTGCAAACAACGCCCCAACAAGCCATCGCCCTCAATAGAGCATGCGTTGCCATCAAGATCATAGTACTCAACGCGTGCCCAGGGCTGACGCTTAATGGGCACCGCGATACCGGGGCACGAAAGACAACCTTCTTCCTCCGCCACGGCATCCCCGCGCACTTCAACGATGACCGGGTTGACGAGAACAAGGGGATTTTGCCCCTCTTCTTGGTTGCCGCAATCAATAACAACGACCCGTTTCAATACTCCTACCTGGGGAGCTGCCAAACCGCACCCGTTGTTCTTATACATAACGCGAGTCATCTGCTTCGCTAATTTTTTTAAACTTTTATCGCCGATTTCGCAAGCTTCGCATACCTGCCGCAACATCGGATCGGGGGAAAGCACTACATTCATGAACGCTAAACTCCTTATGCTCGATCACGTAACCAATTAATTATGGACCATACTCACCGAATAAGACACCTGCCGGGCACACACGGAAGATTCTCTTCGCAATGTTTAAGACAATACCTACACACACCCTCAGTTTATCGCTTTTGCCCTCGCGAAACCACGAAAAAACCGACTGCCATAATCACCACAATCAGTAGCGTTATCACTTTTTCCATATCGTCTCCTTACCGCAGACGCGACCCCAAACACGCAACCATTCCACAGCAACCTACGCCCCGGGGTGCTCCTTCGACGTAAGCGGGACAGCAACACCGGGTGCAGCATCATCAACGACGATTTCTTTAAACGATGCCGCAAGACCTGCGATTCCTTGAATATCGGAAGGTATGATGATCTTCGTTGCGCGACCGTTTGCCAAAGCATGCAACGCCTCCAAAGCCTTCATAGTTAAAACGGCGTTGTCGGCTTTCGCTTCGCGGACCATACGGATACCGTCAGCCATTGCGGCTTGAACGTTTTGGATAGCAGCTGCTTCGCCTTCGGCTTCGCGCATCTGTTTTTCGCGATCGGCTTCTGCGGCTAAAATAACCTGTCGTTTGGCACCTTCCGCCTCGAGAATACGTGACTGCTTATTGCCTTCCGCGATGGTGATAGCGGCAGCTTTTTGGCCTTCCGCTAAAAGCATTGCCTCACGCTTTTCACGTTCAGCCTTCATCTGCTTTTCCATCGCCTGCTGAATAACGGGCGGCGGAGTGATGTTTTTGAGTTCAACACGGTTTACTTTGATACCCCATGCATCGGTTGCATCGTCGAGGATTTCGCGCATCTTGGCGTTAACGGTATCGCGGGAAACAAGTGCCGTATCCAAATCGAGGTCACCCATGATATTACGAAGGGTGGTAGCCGTTAGGTTTTCGATAGCCATCAGAGGGTTTTCAACACCATAGCAATACAACTTCGAATCCATAACCTGAAAAAACAAAACAGTATCAACCGACATAGTTACATTATCTTTCGTGATAACCGGTTGCGGAGGAAAATCAGCAACCTGCTCTTTGAGGGTGATGCCCCCGCGAACACGATCGATAAAGGGAACTTTGATATGAAGACCCGTCTGCCACGTGGTCAGATAAGAACCCAAACGCTCAACAACGGCAGCGTGTGCCTGAGGAACAATCTTGATACAGGTAAGCGAGAAGAGAACGACAAGAGCGACTAACACGATAAGGGCGATAATCATGAAGGCTTCCTTTCAACGATAAGTTTGACACTTTCCCGAGCAACAACCACAACCGTTTCACCCGCCGGAATGATGCTTCCGTCAGCACTGCGGGCAACCCACGTCATGCGATTGCTCGTTTCAACACGACCCGCCAAACGTTCGTTGTCGATTTCTTCACACACGCGGACATCCCGCCCGATAAGCGTCGGCTCATGCGCTTCCCCCCGTTTACGATATTTGAGGAAAACGGGGCGCAAGAAAATAAGACAGAGCACCGACACGACGAGAAATACTATCATTTGAACCATAACATCAGCTCCGAGCAGATTCGCCACGAAAGCCACCAAAGAACCAATAACGAACCATGCGGTGATCAATCCCAGCGAAACGATTTCTACGACAGCCATGATCACAGCTACCGCAAGCCAGATAAAAGGGCTCATGCGACGACTCCTCTCTCTTTGCCCGAGTATACCACCCTCAAAGCCTTTATCGGCCCGAGCTCGCGAGCGGCTTATGCGCCCTGCGTAGGTTCGTCAAATCCTTCTGCAATGCAACAACGCTTTCGAAAATCGCTTCGTATTCCTCGGCGCTAAGCTTTTCCGGTGCTTTCAACTGCTCATGCAATGACGCGATGGTGTCTTCTTGATCGCCGATTGCAAGCTCTTCGGCCAAAAACGAAGCGAGCACTTCAGGAGCAACCGCATCGGCCAAAGACCCCGATGTGAGCATCTGAGACGCCTGAGGTTCGATTTCAGTTGCATGCGCAATCAGCTCAGCTGCGGAAATGCTCGGCGTTTGGGAAAGTATCGCGAGGACAACCTGCGCCAGGACACCATGAAGTTTCACGTGCCAGTTCGTCTGCGCAAGCGCTGCCGCAAAACGCTGCCCCAGCTCTGGATAGCAAGCGCACAGACTGATAAAGTCACGCTCGAATCGCCGGCGATTACGCTCCCCTTCCGGAAGCTTGATTGGTGCCGCCGAAGTATTCGATTGATCCGCGCTGCCGCGTTCGGCCGAAGCGCTACGAACGACAACACGCTCGAGTTGGGCCAGCACGTCGTCTTCGCGTGCCCGACACCACCCGGCAACTTGTACGGCATAATCCTTTGCCAAAAGTGAATCTTTAATAGGAGCCAATACGGCCAGCGCTTCGGCGATGGCGCGATTGCGTCCCTCGGCATTGGTGAGGTCGAAACGAGCAAGACGACGTTCGATGCCGTACTTGAGAAGCGGTTGCGCCTCGTCAAGCAAGACGCGCAACGCGTCGGCTCCTTGCTGCGCAACAAAATCGGCGGGATCGAGGTTTTCGGGCAACGTCACCGCCGCCAGTTCGATCTTATTGCGCCCCGCCTCGGGCGTCATCGAATTATCGATAAATCCGAGCGCTCGGTCTGCAGCGCGCTGACCTGCTTCATCGCCATCGAAGAGATAGATGATGCGACTTTTTGCATGGCGCGACAACGTGCGAATATGCTGCGCTGTCAATGCCGTGCCAAGCGTGGCCACCACGTTAGTGATGCCGGCTTCGTGCAGGCAGATCACGTCGGTATAGCCTTCCACCACCACAGCGATTCCAGTCGATGTCAAAGATGCCTTCGCCTTGTCGAGGCCGAAAAGCACTTCCGATTTATGGAAGATAGGCGTTTCTTGCGAATTGAGATACTTCGGTTCACCTTGCCCGATGACGCGGCCGCCAAACGCAATGCAGTCGCCCTGAAGATCGAATATGGGGAAGATGATGCGGTTGTAAAATCGATCGCTCACCCCCCGCGTATCACTTTTGACCGCGACGTTAGCATCTATCATTTCCGCGTCTTTGAAACCAAGCGAGCGCAAATGACGGACGAGAACGCCGCTGCCCGGCGCAAACCCGAGTTCCCAGGTTTTTGGTACCGACCCGCCGAGTGCGCGATGGGAGAGATAATCGCGGGCATCGCTGGCCGTCTTCTTGGAAGAACGCATAAGCTGAGTGTGATAGAACAGCGCCGATTGCTTGCATATTTCTTTCAAGCGCGCCTTATAGCTTCGCGCCACCTGCGGTTTTCCGCCCGATTCCCGAATCTGAATATTCGCGCGATCAGCCAGCAAACGCACGGCGTCAGGAAATTGAATATCATCGAGCTTCATGATGAACGAAAAGACATCGCCCCCCTCACCACATCCGAAACAATGCCACAACTGCGTAGTCGGATCGATTTTGCAAGAAGGAGTTTTTTCTTCATGAAAGGGACAGCAGCACCAGAAATCACGACCACGCTGACGCACAGGAGTGCGCTCGCCTACGATAGCAACAAGATCGCTCGCTTCGCGGACGCGACGAATATCTTCTTCGCTAATGCCGGCCATTTCCTATTGGGCATCCTTTCGTGATGCGTTGTCTTTGGGTTTGGTCATCTCTGTCGACTTCTTCCTGTAAGCAATGCCACACCCTGCCGACGCGATCAGAAGCACCACAACGGTCGCAACGCGGGCAACGCTGAGATCCTTGTATCCCACTGCAAAAATCGCCAAACAGAAAGCCGCCATGACCGCGCAAAGAATAGCAATCCACTTCAAATATATGACAATATCCTTCATGGGTTCACCTGCTTTACTCGTAACTTTTTTCTCATGTTCACTTTACCATACTATGGACGAAACACATTTCCTGCACGACAAGCCCAAGGCCGATGGATGCGCTACAATAACGCGACCATACGAAACGTTTGCTACTCGGCAGACAAGGAGCGCATCTATGACACCTCGCCTAATCAATTCGACCGAAACGAAGCGGGGTTTTATCCCCTATCTGACCCTTGACGCAGCAGTCGAAGAAGCTATTCTCCACGACCGCACTACGGCGAAACGTTGTCCTTATCGTTTCGACGATACTCACATTATCCGTCGCGACAACAATCTTCACGACACCGCAACCCTTACGCGGCCGGCGTTTGGTCGTGACATCGAGAAAATCATCAACGTACCCGCCTACAATCGCTACGCAGGCAAAACCCAAGTCTTCTCTTTCATCGAAAATGACGATATTTCCCGTCGTGGTCTGCACGTGCAACTCGTGTCGCGTATCGCTCGTAACATCGGAGACATTCTGGGGCTCAACGGGGACTTGATTGAAGCAATCGCGCTCGGTCACGACGTCGGGCACACCCCTTTCGGGCATGCCGGCGAACATTTTCTCAACCAGCTCTATCATGCGAATACCGGACGATACTTCAACCACAACGTCCATTCCGTGCGCGTACTCGACCGACTCTTCCGTCGCAATATCAGCTTGCAGACGCTGGACGGAGTTTTATGCCACAACGGAGAATTCGCCCAACGGGTGCTGAAGGTTGGCACCTTGGCTGATTTCGAAGCATTCGATGCCCTGGTTGAATCATGCTACATCGACGAAACAACCATCAAAACACTGAGACCCTCAACCCTTGAAGCCTGTGTCGTGCGCATCAGCGACATGATTGCCTATCTGGGGAAAGATCGCCAAGACGCGCTCGATATGAAAGTTATCGATTCGCTCGATTGCTTCGATTCCGAAGTGATCGGCACCGATAACGCAAAAATCATCAATAACCTCACCGTCGACATCGTCAACAATAGCTACGGCAAAGACCGCATTGCCATGAGCAAAGTGGTCTTTGATGACCTCAAGCGGGCCAAACGTCAAAACTACGAGATCATCTACGACAAGGAAGGTATGATCTCTGGCGTCGGCAACATCGTCGAAGAAATGTTCGGCGAACTCTATGAAAAACTTTTGGACGACTGCTTGAAACGCAACGAAACGTCTCCCCTCTTCAAACACCACATCAGCAATCTTGTGACGAAATCCCGTACCATCGATGCCACATCCTACCTTAAAGAGGAACCGAACCAAATCGTCGTCGACTACATGGCATCCATGACTGACAGTTATTTCATGGCGCTCTATGCCGCAATCTTTCCCGAAAGCGACAAGCAGATCATCACCCAGGGGTATTGCGCCAGACTCTAGCCCCGCTGCCCTATACCTTGCCGGTCAGTTCTTTTCCCATGAGATAGCCCATGACGCTTGCCATCATCAAGCCCCGCGTCCAGCCACTCGAGTCGCCAAGGCAATACAGCCCCCCTATGCTCGTCGTGAAGCCCTCATCCATCTTCACGCGATTGCTGTAGAACTTGAGTTCGGGCGAATAGAGCAGCGTTTCATCCGATGCGAAACCGGGAACAACCTCGTCGACGGCAAACATGAAGTTCAAGATATTCGTCATCGCACGATAAGGCATGGCGGCAGTAATGTCGCCCGCTTCAGCATCGGGCAGAGTCGGTACCAGGTTAGATCGGTGGAGTTCCTTTTCCCAGGTGCGCTTGCCATCGACAATATCGCCGAGACGCTGCACGAGGATATGACCGGCGCCAAGCATGTTGGTCAGCTCGCCCACCTTCTGCGCATAGGCAATAGGCTGATCGAACGGTTCGGAAAAATTCTGAGAGCACAGAATGGCAAGATTTGTGTTGTTGGATTTGAGATTCTTGTACGAATGCCCGTTCACTACCGCCAAACCCCCATCGTAATTTTCCTGACTGACAAATCCGCCGGGGTTTTGGCAGAAAGTGCGCACCTTGTTTTTAAATGGTTTGGGGTACCCAATCAATTTCGATTCATAGAGCACATTGTTGACCGTTTCCATGACTTCATTGCGCACCTCGACGCGCACCCCGATATCAACCGGTCCCGGACCGTGGGCTATGCGGTGTTCGCGACACATGCGCTCGAGCCAATCAGCCCCGCGTCGACCCGTTGCAATGATGGTGTGTTCGGCATAGATAGCGGTTGTCGTGCCCGCCTGCTCGATAACAATTCCTTGGCAGACTTCATCTTCAACTAAAACCTGGTGACACTCGCACTGAAACCGAATCTCGACACCAGCATCCAAAAGGTAATGCTCGATACGTCCGTAGATTTCTTGAGCCTTTTCGGTACCCAGATGGCGAATGGGGCAATCGACAAGTTTAAGACCCGCCTGAATAGCTCGACGGCGGATTTCCTTCACTTCGCTCTTTTCGCCGACACCCTCTACGTGCTCGTCGGCACCAAAGTGCAAATACATCCCATCAACCGTCTCGATGGTTTTCTGGGCCGTTTCAGCCCCGATAAGTTCGGGTAAATCTCCGCCAACCTCGCACGAAAGGGAAAGCTTACCGTCAGAAAAGGCCCCAGCGCCCGAAAAACCCGTGGTAATGCGGCAGGGATCGCATTCGACGCAATGCCCGACCTTGTGCTTAGGACATGACCGCTCTTCGATAGCCAAACCCTTCTCAACTATGAGAATACGAGGGGGGTTTCCGGTTTCCAACAGGGACAACGCAGCAAAAATACCAGCGGGACCCGCCCCGACAATTACGACATCCGTTGAGATAGATTCCATGGTGCTCCCTTGCTGTAAGACGGTTGAACCGTAGAAATTGTATCCCATTTATAACCATCGGGCGAATAAATTCCTTTATCTCCGGACGCTCTTACAGCACCCCACCTATGGACATTTCCTGCAGATACTATGATGCTTCCCTGCAATGAGTGTGGCCCTCTCCTGCGATTTCCCTGAAAATCATCAAGGAAATCCTCCCCCTTCGCTACGATATCCTTCAATTCTTTGACCGGAATCTCCCTTATTACCGCCACACCCGGCCAAAAGAAAGGACTTTGTTTTGAATATACGCTTTCGGGGGGCATCTTTAGCCCTGTGCGCACTGCTGACGTTGTGTTCGCTTACCCCGCTTGCCTTTGCAAGCGAAAAACCAGCCACCAACCCGCCCTCTATAAAATCTACTGAAAATAGCGTCGTCGCCAAGACTGCCGGCACTATCGCAATCGAGGCGGCACTTCCCGTAACTAAAAAAACAACCTCGGAGACAAACGATGAAGCCGTCGCTCATTTTGTGGCCGTCAGGGCGCTTGCCGAAGAAAAACATGCCGAACAAACACGGCTTGCCGCAAACAGCAAACTGCTCACCTGCGACCCCACTTTGCTCGCCGCTATCGGAACCCAGGAAACCACCGGGCATTCCATCTGCTGTTCCACCTTCGCCTGCGCCTACGGCGATGCCTTCGTGACCGCCACCGCAAACGACCATACGATGTACGGTCAGATCGCTTCCGGCAGACCCACCGTCGTCCACGTTGCAGCAAGCTATGGCGAACACTGGGTCACCCTTATCGGATACCAGAACGCAACGGATCCCGACAACCTAACGCTCGCGAATTTCATCGCACTCGACCCCTGGGACGGGGCGCAGATTACCGCAAGCGAACGCTTCTCGCTCTACGGCGACAACTGTCAACACATCTCTTCACGATAGAAAACTGCCCGCC
>JAVWAI010000032.1:0-14509 GCA_036650075.1 Raoultibacter sp. | reverse complement strand
TGAAATGGTGCCGATTTTTTCGCCGGTGGCATCGACCACCGGTTTACCGAGTACTTGTGAGAGATAGAGCATATATATTCCCTTATCGTTTCATATCGATAGGAACATGATTGTAACGCGCAAAAACGCAGGTCATGCCTTGCGTGCGTAAAATCTATGTCAATATCGATGCTTGCGCGCAGTCTTTGTGCCTCGACTGCCGCATAAGGGAAGTCGAAGGCTAGTTACTGTGAGGTTTCGGTTTTCGAACCTTCAAGAACTGTCCTTTCGTAGGTTGTGGAGGAGTCTGTGTTCGGCTTCTTGCGAGCGATGCTGCGAACAGGAAGCGCTGAAATGAAAACAGGCCTAAAAACAAAAATGCCGCATTTTAATGGTGCGCCGTGAGGGATTCGAACCCCCGACGTACTGATTCGTAGTCAGTCCCTCTATCCAGCTGAGGTAACGGCGCACGTCAAATGCAGCAGAAATGATTTTCCCCGAAAAGGGGTCGCCTGTCAACGGTTAATTTTGAAAGTTCACATTTACCCATTTTACCCCGATAGTTTTCGTCTTGGTTCGTCTTGCCGTTCAGGCGAAAGAGGCAAGCGCGATAAAGCCGCCGCAGAGTGCAAGCACGACGAGGATTCCTATCGCGTCGCGTGTGCAAAAGCGCAGTGAGTGCAGGTGGGTACGAGTTGGGCAGGCCGCATAGCAGCGCGTTTCCATGGCTTGCGCCAAGCGCTCGGCGTGACGCAACGAAGTGCCCAATAACGGGACGATCAGGGATGCATAGGCTTTTAGGCGCTCGAACAAGTTGTGGTCGTATCTGCCGGCGCCACGAGATTTCTGTGCTTGGGTGATTTGAGCGGCCTCCTCGGAAAGCAGCGGTATTGTGCGGAGCGCTACAGCTAAAATCATGGCGATATCTTGCGTGGGCACACCGAAGATGCGCAAGGGCTTCATGAGACTTTCGAGTGCATCGGCCAGGGCGACTGGCGTGGTGGTCGAGACGAGTAGGATGCCAAAAATCAGCGCGATGAGGGCGCGCCAGGTAACCGTCAGACCTGCGGTGATCCCGCCGGTCGTCAGGGTGACGAATCCCAGCGTGAGCAGGGTTGAGCCGCTGGTGATACACAGAGCGTTCACGATGAAGGAGAAAAATAAGAACACCAGAAACGGCCTGATGGTGCGCCATATCGTTCGAGCTGGCACCCGCGAAAGCGCAATACCCGCCAGGGCGATGGCGCTGAGATATAAGCCGGTGGGAATAGTGGTGAGAAAAAACGAAAGGGTAACCAAGGCCACGAGGGAGAGGATTTTCACGCGAGGGTCGAGACGATGCAGGGGGGAAGCGATGGTGGTGCATCGTCCGATGGAAACGGTGAGTGTCATACTTCGTCTTTCTCGGCGAGCAGGGCGGCCAGTTTGCGATACGCAACCAGGGCAACGGCGCAGTTGATGGCCAGTTTCGCGATGTTGTAGGGAAGCAGCGCCGGTAGGATCGAGTTGGCGACGTCGATAAAAGTAAGGGGTAGGTATATTGGCATGACCAAGAAGTTGAGTGCGATAGAGACAATGATCGAGCACGCCGAACCGACAAGGGCACCGCCGATTGCGAAGGGAAGACTACGTTTCTTTCGATAGATAAGCCACATCACAACTACCACAACAACCGATGCGATGATGTTCATGAAAGCGCCCAGGGGGTTGGTGACCAAGTGGGGGACCCAGGCAAGAATTGCCACTGCGACACCTGCCAACGGACCGTAGATGAGCATGGCAAGCAGAGCGATGATGCCGGAAGCGTCGTACTTGAGCCACGGAGCGCTTTCGATGAGGGGGATTTCAACAAAACTGAGAACCATGGCCATAGCTATGAGAATTGCCAGCGCGGCCATCTGTTTGGGAGAACGCTCGCGGATATTTCCAATTTCCGTCATTTTTTCCTCTTTTCCCTACCGGGAAGCAACAGCTTTCTCCGTAGTATAATGCATACAAGAAACCTTCGGATTCACACCTGCTGTTTCGATGAAAGGAAATCATGCATGCTCGGGAACAGAAGCGCATGAGCGCCCATGAGGTTGCATCGTATGGTGTCTTGACGGCTTTGGCGCTGGTGCTGGGTTATCTTGAAGTGCTGTTTCCTCTGCCCGTGAGCGTTCCCGGTGTCAAGCTGGGGCTGGGAAATATCGTGGTGCTGTTCGCCCTGGTCGAATACGGACGCAAACCGGCATTGCTACTCATGCTGTTCAAGGTGGTCGTCTCCTCTCTACTGTTCGGCAATCCTGCCGTGTTCCCGTTCGGCTTGGCGGGTGGCCTGTTTGCCTTTGCTGTTATGGCGATAGGGGCATCGTTTAAGCATCTATCCGTTATCGCGCTCTCGATGCTGGGTGGCATCGCGCACAATTTGGGCCAGTTGGTGATGGTCACTCTTTTGCTTGGGCCCTATATCGCCCTGGCAAATCTTCCTGTGCTCTTGGTGTCAGGGCTTGCCACGGGCCTGTTGACCGGTATCGTCTGCCAAATGGCCCTGAAGCATTTCGGCACGGCGGCACCCGAGCAAAGCTAACCCAGCAATCCCTGCAAGGGGCTTGCTTCCTCGGGGGCGTTTACCACCTGAACGACAACCTGGTGGGGAAGGCAAACAATCGTGTCGCCCACGCGGTTGATGGCCCCGGTTTCGACGCATATTTGATTTTTGCAGTCGGCTTTATCGATGCTGACAGCGCCGTTCACAATGACGACGTGGTTGATGCCTGTCGCTGAGGTCAAACTGAATTCGGCATCTTGACTGAGCGGTGCGGCAAAATAGTCGCCCGCCGTGCTTTGGATGACTGCATAGGGGCCCTCTTCAGCGGCCGAAGCGACCGAAAAAGGGTTGTGCAAAAGCAAGAACGCGGCAAGCGCAATGAGCACGATTGCCGTGC
Organism: Raoultibacter sp.; assembly: GCA_036650075.1. GTDB lineage: Bacteria > Actinomycetota > Coriobacteriia > Coriobacteriales > Eggerthellaceae > JAVWGW01. The sequence continues at coordinate 11,603 of JAVWAI010000032.1, read as the reverse complement.
CGATGCCAAGCTCTAGACCATGGGTGCGGAAAAATCCCTGTTTCATGAGTCGCTCCTAAAGTTTCCGGTAATGATAGGTGTCAAATCCTGAAGAAAAGCTGGTGTTGCCGTCGTCGGTCATAAAGATCGCTTCGATGTCGCCGCGATTTTCGATCGATTGAGCGGCGTGCTGCGATCCATAGATGAAGAGGGTCGTCGAAAGGCCGTCGCCGTCAAGAGATCGTTCGGAAATAATCGTGTCGCTTTTGATGTCCGTTTTGGCGGGGTACCCGGTTTGCGGATCGAGGATGTGGTAGTAATCGACGCCGTCCAGCACGAAGTGACGTTCGTAGAGGCCGCTGGTTACAACCGAGCGATTTCGCACCTCGACGGTTGCGACCGATTTGCCGGCGCGGGTGTTAGGATCGCGGATACCGACAAGCCAGGGCTTGCCGCTGGGTTTTTCGCCCAAGGCGAAAACGTTGCCGCCCAGGTTGATGATGCCGGAGGTGACACCGCGAGTGCGGAAAAGGTCGGCCAGCGCATCGGCGATCCAGCCTTTGGCGATGCCTCCCAAATCCAGGGCGGCGAGCGGGTCGCTCAGCTGGACCGTTGTGCCCTGCACGCTTACGTTTTTCCAGTTGACGTGCGTAATTGCTTCCTGAATAACCGCATCATCAGGCTTGATGCCCTCTTTGAAATCCCACAAGGTGCTGACGGCTCCGATGGTGATGTCGAAGGTGCCCTCGGAGGCTGCGCAGAAGGCAAGTGATTTCATGATGACATCGGCGGTGTCGGGCGCGACTTCGCACGGTGCCCCCGCTGCGTGGTTGATATTCCAGATATCGCTTCCTTCACGCTGTAGGGAAAAAAGCTGGTCAAAGCGATTGCAGGCCGCAAGGGCCTCGTCGAGGATCGACTGGTTCCCGTAAATGCCGAGGTCGACTACGGTGTCGAAGGCAAACGTGCTGGCGCGGGTAATGGCGGCATCGGGGTCGTCGTCCGCGGGGGCTAAAGCTTGCGAATCGTCGTGAAAAGAGGGCCCGGCGGCGCAAGCGGTCAAGCCGAACAGGGCGCAGGCGGCAGCACCCGTGAGAAATTTTCTTCGGGAAAGGCACGTGGCGTAGGTGTCGAGATTCCTCTTCATCGGTGCAGACCTTCCAAAACAAGCTTTCGTCCAGTGTAATACGGAGTGATGCAAAATGATGCGAGCCGGCTATCCTTGCGGCAGCCGGCTCGCGTTAAACCTATTCGTGCGCACGAGAGGGGCGCGCAGAAGAGTTTGGTATTGCAACCTTTTCCCAAAGCGTCGAATGGTCCGGTTTCGTGCAGAGATAAACCATTCGGCGCTTTGGGTCGGGAAAGGAGGGCTAGGCGGCGGTGGCAGCTGCGGCGGTGGCAGCTTGTATGTATCCCGCGGTATCGACGAGGGTTGCTCCGGAAACGGCATCGGGGCCTTTGGCCTTACCTGCGTCTGCGGGGGTCTTACCGGCTACGTAGGACTCGATAGCCTGCATCGAGGTCAACCACGGTTGGGTAGCATTGCCCTTGGTCTTGAGCATCTCGCTGTACGAGGTATTGTTGAGCGCTTTGGAAGCCAATACGCTGCCTTCGACGATGCTCTTGGCGAGTCCCTTGTCGGAATTCGGGACCGGAACGATTCCGGCGGTGGTGGAAGCCATGAACTGGAATTCATCGATGTTGGTGGCAACGATGGTGTCTCCCTGTACCAGGGTAACGGCGCTGCAGATGGCGCTTTCGCCATGAGCCTTAGCCAGGGTACGACCGATTTTCAAATCTGCGCCATCGCCGGTGTAAGTGCCTTCAGAGGTGACATCGCTGCTCTTTGCAACCGTGGCGATAGCCTTGAGGTAGTTGGCGGTGTCAACGAGCGTTGCGCCGGAAACGGCATCGGGTCCTGAAGCTTTCGTTAGGTCAGCGGGCATCTTTCCCTTGGCAAACGATTCGATGGCCTGCATGGACGTCAGCCACGGCTGGGTTGCTTGTGCCTTGTCTTTCATCATTTTCGAATACATCTCGTTGTTGTCGGTTTTCGACATCAAAACCGAATCATTGATAATCTGCGCACCGAATTTAGCGTCGGAATTCGGTACACCGACCGCACCGGAAGCCTTGGGTGTGAACTGATATTCATCGACGTTCACGCCGAGAATGCTGCCGTCTTCGGCGGTTGCAACAACAACCTGGGCAAAAGCATTTTCACCGTGCGCAGCGGCGTAACCGCGGTGCAGTGTTGCGGTGTGGGTGGCGGGCGCGGCATTAGCCGGTTCGGTTTCAGCTTTAGGGCTGCTTGCGCACCCGCTCAGCGCGAGGCCGGCAAGACCAACGCAGACAACGCCGGTAACGAGTCCTGCTTTCCATTTAAGGTGTTTCATTTCGTTTCTCCTTCATTTCTCCCTGCAAAACCAGTGCTCTGCGCGTGCGCGGCGGCGAGCCTTCAGCGACTGGTTGCGGCAGGATGGATATCGTCCCTCACCGATAGGCCGCACAGTGGCAACGTCGTGCCATCTGTTTTGCAGCCTAGTGCGGGCTGGTGGATTTGAACATCGTCGAAATAGGGGGAATCGATCAATGAACGGATATTTTTGTTCTCGTCGAAATAGGGGAGATGAATGAATCGGCAGTCAACCTGCGAAAACATTTGCTGCGGTAGTTTATTCCGGCACGTTGTTTTCTATTTTTATTTCATCGATTCGCTTGAGAAGCGCTTCTCTCGATGAGATATTAGTCTTACGGTAGATGCTTTTCACGTGGGTGCGCACCGTGCTTTCGGCGATGACCAACACGGTGGCGATATAGGCTGACCCATAGCCGCGCCCCAAATATTGGAGAATTTCCGATTCGCGAGGGGTGAGCCCGCATTCGAGGGAAAGTTGCTGACATCGCTGCGCGAGTGAGGGCTCGGGAAGGTCTTCGGCGGCTCCTGCGGCGGAGACGCCTTCCAAAACATTGTGCCACACCGTCGAGCTGGGCATGGCAAGCAGCAAGACGACAGCGATAACAAAAAGCGCCATCAGAATGGGAAGCTGATAGGCATCGAGAGCTCCTGCGTCCATTTTGCGGTAGGAAAGTAGTACTACCAGAAACAAGGCGATAATCAGCATGCAGACGGTTGGAAGAGCAAGCGATTTCATGCGGCCGGCCATAGTGACGAACATCGCGCAGAGCAAAAGTCCATAGAGCGTGCAAAACGCATACACTCCGGTGTCGATTATGATCCAATGTAGGCCGGGGTCGACGAAAGAATTCACGATGAACACCGCAAAAGCAATCAGGGGAAGATAAAAGCGATAGCCGAAGTTGACGATGCCATAGTCCGTTTTGATAAAAAGAAGCGGTGCGGCGCAGACGGTGCCGATCAGCCCCCCGACAACGGCCAACGGATAACCCTGGGAATAAATCGTTTGTGATAAGTTGGTGCCGACGACGAAGAGTAGCAAAATAACTAAGGGGGTCACCAAAAAGAAAAAGACGCGAGATCGGGGAGACGCAAAATCTTTCGCCCCTTCAAGAAGCGATACGTCAAGCTTACCGAACACATCCCACCAGTTTGAGCCCGATGCGGTGTTTCTGCGGGGTTCGCGGCTGTAGCGGGCGAATCGGCGCAAGCACCCCGCACAACCGGCACCAGCAAGAGCAAAAATCAGCAGCAGCGACGCGAGCGGGGGTAGCGCAAGGGTGAGGGCATCGACCAGAAGGGCTGCGACAGAGGTGCAGACCAATACAAAAAACGAGGTGCGGTAATCCGGAACCGCCACTCGCTTTATCCACGCCATGCATAAAATCGCGAAACCGAATCCCACGGGAACGCCGGCAATCTGTTCGACAAGTACGGGGCAGGTGGGGCAATAGGCTGCGACAAAAAGCACGAGCAAACCGATAAGGTAGGCAAGGCCGCCTCCGAACACCAGCTGCCTGCTCAAACCCCCATAAGACGTTTTGAGCAGGCAGATGAAAAGCACCGCCAACGCCGTGAACATCGCGGCGATTGCCATGGTCGTTAAGAGGGTTAGCCCAAAATCAGCGAAAAGCTGCAAAGGTATCCCGGTTGCTTCAAGCATGAGGCGCCGGAGAGAATCAAGGTTGGGAAGCAGCGCGGGAGCGCTTGCGAAAAAAGCAAGCAGGCAACAAAAATCGAGGGGGTCGAAAACCCATTCCTTTCGTTTCGCTGCCCAATCGGCCATCCCTGCTCCTTTTGCTTACGCGCGGATGCGTCGCTTTGGCGCGGGGTCGGGGTACGGCCGGGTCATAAAGACGCTCCTTATACGAAAGCATAGTATATCACCAGAGTACCCGTTCCTTGTTGAATTCTACCGTCGGAGAAATCGCTTCCACCGACTCCTCTTCGTGATTGGGGTAAAAACAAGGTATGATAACCGGACGTATAAGAAAGGTAAGGTATGCAATGGGAAAACAAATTGAAGAAGAGCGCAAAATCGCACTCTACGAAGAATTCAACGCAATCAATTCGATCGATCCCTCTTTCTATGAGAAATACCAGGTTAAACGCGGCCTTCGTAATGCCGACGGAACGGGCGTCATCGCTGGCGTGACCAATATCTCAAACGTTCACGGCTATGTCGTCTCCGATGGCGATAAAAAACCCGACGATGGCGTACTTTCCTTTCGCGGATACAATGTTTCCGATCTGCTTGCTACCGCTCCGCTCGATGGTCGTTACGGGTTTGAAGAGATAGCTTACCTGCTGCTCATGGGCGAATTGCCCACCGCCGACCAGCTGCGTCAGTTCGTCTTGGTGCTCGATTCCGAACGCGAATTGCCCGATGGTTTCACCGCTTCCCGCCTCATGGAGGATACTCCGCGCGATTTGATGAACGCGCTTTCCCGTTCTGTTTTGTTGCTCTATGCCGACGATGCCGAAGCGGAAGATCGCTCGCCCGAGCATGAAATCCATACGGCGATTTCGTTGATTTCCCGTTTGCCCCGCATTATGGTTTTGGCCTATTACGCTCAACGTGCGGCCTACCATAACGAATCGATGATCATGCATCGTTTTATTCCGGGTCAAACCACGGCGGAAACTATTTTGTCCATGCTGCGCCCCGATCGTTCGTTCTCTCCCGAAGAGGCTCGCATGCTCGATATCATGCTCTGCCTACATGCCGAACACGGCGGCGGCAACAATTCCACGTTTACGTGCCGGGTGCTTTCTTCGTCTGACACCGACCCTTACTCAACGTATGCGGCGGCAATTGGTTCGTTGAAGGGAAGCAAGCACGGCGGCGCAAACCACCAAGTGCTTGCTATGCAGAAAGATTTTAAAGAGAATATCAAGCATTGGGACAACGACGACGAAGTGGCCGATTATTTGGCGCGCGTTGTCAATAAGCAGGCCTACGACAAAACGGGTCTTGTTTATGGCATGGGGCACGCCGTGTACACGAAGTCGGATCCCCGCGCGATTATTTGTAAGGCTTTTGCCGAACGTCTTGCCGCTGGCACCGAATTCGAAGCTGAGCTCAACTTGCTCAAGAGTATCGAGCGTTTGGCGCCCGAAGTTATCTTGAAGGAAAAGGGCACGACAAAAGATATGTGCGCCAACGTCGATATGTATTCCGGTTTCGTGTATTCGATGATGGGCATTCCTGAAGAGTTGTTTACGCCGCTGTTCGCCTGCGCACGCATGACGGGTTGGGCCGCACATCGTTTCGAAGAAATCGTGTCGGGTAAACGTATTATCCGTCCTGCCTACAAATCGACGCGCATTGAAAAACGTCCCTACATTCCCATGGACGAGCGCTAGAAACTGCCAAATTCGGCAGGCAATATATATGATTCTCCTGACGAACACAGGCTTTTGTCAGGGGCGGCAATACAGGGAAGGGGCGTACGCCCCTTCCCTGTATGATGTGCGCCTGCTCGATTTGATCGATGCGTACGAAGCTAGACGACATGGTATTTCGTCAGCAGCTCTTCTATCTCGGTATCTTTAATCTTTTTCAACCCCGCATGTTCTGCCCAGTTCAAGGGCCACGGCAGCTTCATCTCCGTCAGTTTTTTCCCGTCCATCATCTTCGAGGTTGCATCCAGTAGCATGCGCACATCGAAGCAGGAACCGAAGACCTCCGGAACGCCGCGGTCGATGTCGAGCAGCGTGTAGACGGCTTCCATACCGGTTCTCACCGAGTATTCGGTGGTGAACACCGTGTCTCGGACCGTGTCGGCGAACTGGCCGATAAAAGCAAAGTTCATGCAGCCTTCGGGTACGATTTTCGGACGATCGCCCGCGGTGCGCGGCATGAAGAACGCGGTGATGTAGGGCATCATGCAGGGCATGCAACGGGCCGAATCGTGTGCCATTGCGGGGATTTCAGCCTCGGGCACGCCAAGGTGGTAGAGCCATTCTTCGGTTATTTCCTCGCCGGTGCACTCGCGCATCGGCTTTTGGATGAAGTTACCGGGAATGTCGCCGAACAGGCCATAGACCCACACGACCAACTGGTCTTTCGGTTGATCTTTGAAGTGGGGTTGGCGATTAACCGTCCAGCTCATAAGCCAGTTAGAGTCTTTCGCGGTCACAATACCGCCCGTGACGACGCCGCCGCTGAAAGGATCGCGCTTGCAGATTTTCTCAATATAAGGGGGAATCTTCGCATCGAGGGTGGTGACGCTGGCTGATTCCCAATTCGTCTTGTCCGGTTGCGTACAGAATTTATCGGGACGGCCGAAGGCCGGGTCCTGGGCAGCGATGTTGCGCCACAGGTCCCAGCAGCCACCGCCTTGCGTAATGAATTCCGGAGCGCGGTCGTGGTCTCCCCAGGAAGAATTTTCTGTGCAGCTTCCGTTGGTGACGAATACGAGGTCGTTTTCGGAAAGCTCGATGGTTTCCGGCTGGCCCTTGCGTGTGAGCAGAATCTGTCTCGCCAATTTTTTGTCGCTCTGGATGTCAAAAACGACGTTTGACACCTGCGAGTCGTATTCGAATTGGACGCCATGGGCCTCGAGGTAGGAAACAAGCGGCAGGATGAGTGATTCGTATTGGTTGTATTTCGTAAATTTCAGGGCGGAAAAATCGGGCAATCCTCCGATATGGTGGATGAATCGCTGGATGTAAAGCTTCATCTCAAGCGCGCTGTGCCACTGCTCGAAGGCGAACATGGTACGCCAATACAACCAAAAGTTCGACGTGAAAAACTCCTCAGTGAACACATCGTTGATGGTCTTGTCGTAGAGATCTTCATCGCGGGTGAGGAAAAGCTGAGCTATTTCCGTGGCGGCTTTTTCCGAGAGCGCGAACTTGCCGTCGGTGTGGGCATCTTCCCCTCGATCTACGGTTGCGCGCATGAGTGAATAGTTGGGATCGTGTTTGTTGATGCGGTAGAATTCGTCGAGGACCGAAAGATCTTCAAGCTCGAGGGAAGGGATGGACCGAAAGAGATCCCAGAGGCATTCGAAATGGTTTTCCATTTCGCGACCCCCTCGAACAAGGAAGCCTTTTTGCGGATCGTGAATACCGTCGCATGCTCCTCCGGGCAGACTCATCTCCTCGAGGATATGGATGTGATCGCCTGGCATCTGCCCGTCGCGGACCAGAAAAGCTGCCGCCGCAAGCGATGCGAGTCCCGCACCGACGAGGTAGGCTGATTTCCGGTCGACATCCTGAGGCTTTTCCGGTCGAGCGAACGCTTCGTAGTTCCCGTTGCTGTAATACATAGCAGTCCTTTCTGTGCAGAAAGCAGACGGCGAAGATGCTCGATGCCGCTGTTTGCTGTAGCAATGATTACTGACTATCCGGTCAAAAAAGAGAATAATCCCTTGGTGCGAGCAAGTCGAAAATTGCCATCATTTCGTTGTATTAGGGTGAGAAGACGGGGGCTTGGCCGCTGGATGACGGAGGGTCCTTGGCGGCCCCTCCGTCGATCGTTTATTTCGCTTTTGCCTTAGATGGTAAATTTTCTGGGTGGTAATCACTCACGTCGACACTGTTGATAAGGCAGCCTTTTGTGCCGACAATCCAGTCAACCCATGAAGCGGTCACTTTGGCCCAATACTTTAATACTGGGTGAAAGCGAATGCTCGAGTCGGTTTGTTTTCCGCTTGCAGCCAGTATCTGCATGGGGCAATTTTCACAGGGCTCCCCGTTGTCCCACAGCGCCTCATAGCAGTAGTCCCCCACCTGTATACCGGGCATCACCCGAAGCGTTTGATCATTGATGAACAGAAGCTTGTGGGTGATGGGGTCGCAGACGTAGGCGCACGAATCGAGGCCGTTCACGATGGAGAGCACGGCCTCACTCGAAGTTTTCGCCTGCTTGAACGCGCGCATTTCGGTGATGAAAACACCTAAGATATTCGCAAAGTTTCGGTAGTCGTTGAATTCGCGGTCTTCGGGTGTGCGATAGCCGGTGCATTCGTCGAATCCGATAAATCCTGCAAACTGTCCGTCTTTGACGATGGAAAACTGCACCATGCTTTTGATGTTTTGAGTTTTGAGGATTTCCCTGATGCCTTCGGGCGCATCATTGCTGTCCGCCAGGTAAAACACCCCTTCAGCACCGAAGTTCTTTTCGTAGTCGCCCAGTTTGCGGTAGGAAATTTCTTTGAGGCTGCTTTGTATTTGCGAGGGAATTCCGTCGTTGCACCACTCGAAGGTGTTGCGAACGTATTGTCCATCTTCCGAATTTTCGAAAACGTAGGCGCGGCTTACGTGGTAATGCTTCCCGATCAGTTCAAGCACGGAAGTTATTCCCGCCTGCTTGTCGTTTGATTCGTAGAGGATGCGGAATACGTATTCGCTCATGTTGCTTTCAAAGGTGCTTGTTTCGATAATCTGCCTGAAGTCGATGTCTCTCGTGATGGTGTGACCCATCCGCATGGTTTCGTTATAGAGGGAATAGCGGCAGCGGCCCTGTTCTTTCGCGTGGTAGAGTGCGGTGTCGGAGTGACGATACAGTTCGTCGTAAGTTTTTCCGTGCTTGTCGTAGAGGGCGATACCGACGCTTGCCGTCATCTTCTGCTCAACGCCGTTTTGAGTGTAGGTTTCAGCAAGGCTGTCGCACAATTCCTGCGCTTTCAAAAAGGCAATCTTCTCGTTTTTGATATTGCTCATGAAAACGACGAATTCGTCTCCGCCGATGCGCCCTATGATGTCGCCTGTCCGGAAAAGTTCACCGATTTTTGCGGAGGTTTGGGAAAGCACGGCATCGCCGAAAGCGTGTCCAAAGCGGTCGTTGATAAGCTTGAAGTAATCCAGATCGATGATAAAGAATATATGCTTTTCGAGGCTTCCTTTTTCGGAGGTAAGTATTTCTTCAATCTTTTCTTGGGTCGTATTCTTGTTGTAGAGGCCGGTCATTAGATCGTGCTGCGCGCGGTAGAGCAGGGCGAGCTCAGCTTTCTTGTCTTCATTGATGTCTTCGACGTAGGTATAGCACATCAGATCATTGGTCTGCGTGTCTTCAAACAATTGCAGCGCAAAGCGCACCCAGCATTCAGCACCTTGGTCGGTGATGCGACGACAGTCATGCACCAGGTAGGTTTTGCCGGCAGCGTATGATTTTTTCAGGTTGGCGTACGAAAGGAAATCGGTTGTTTCCGCCCTGTCGAGCGGATGGATTGTTCTCAGAACGGCAGGCAGGGTTCCTGTGGCATTTTTTTGGTCGTAAGAGGTGCCAAGGATGTCTCGAATATTTTCGGTACCGAGCTCGAGGGTGTCTTTGGTCACGTTGACCTCGTATGCACGGGTCGATTTCGAAAGGGCTAATTCATAGCGGTGCCTCTCTGCCGCAAGTTGCAGTTCGCCTTTTTTCTTGGCATCGATATTGAGCACGTATACGCGCATAGTGATATCGCCGGTCAGCTCGTCTTCGATGATGTTGATTTTCGCTTCAACCCACGCTGGCCGTCCGTTTTTTACCTGGCGGCGGTATTCAAAGGTTACCAGCTGTTCGCCGCGAGCAAAGGCATCGAGTAAAAATGCCCGCGATTGTTTCTCGGCAAAAATCGGGATATCTTCGGGCACGATGCGGGTGTCACACACAAACTTCACCGCTTCCGAAAGCGTCGTGGTAGAAGAAATGTTTGCTTCAGCCGCCCAGCGGGGATTGTAGTGGATGATCTTATCTCTGGTCACGTTCGCTTCGTAAAGAAAGAGGCTCTCCGATGTCAGCTGATCGCCGTAAGCCTCTTCTTGGCGAAAGCGGACAGAATCGGTGATGTCTTTACGCACTCCGAGGGCGTGGGAGTATTCCTTGCCGTCAGCGAACGTGCGAATCAGCTGGAGTTCGACAATGCGTTCGTTGCCGTGGACGTCTTGGGCGTAAATCGTCGCCGAAGAAGACGGAGCTCCTTCATCGATCCTTCGATAAAAGTTGCGAAGGTCGTTTTGGCTTCGTGGAGCGACAGCCCCCGATACGATTACTTCTTCAACGGTCTTTTCAACGGCGGGAGACAGTTCGCATATGTCGAACAGGTTGTCGGGAGTCGTGATTTTTTTGGTTTTTAAGTTATATTCGAAGATGGCGACATTGGAATACCCCAGTGCGATTTCATAGCGTTTCCTGGTGTCTTCCATCGTCAATTTCGCGTTGGTTTGCTCGGTAATGTCGACCACCGAGCTTTGCACCAATATCGTTCCGTCTTGCTGTGGCAGCACAACGCCCTCGTCAAGCATCCATAGCAAGGTGCCATCTTTTCTTTTGAGCGGATACACCACCCTGAAGTGCTGTTTTGTGCTGCATTGTTCTTCGATATCTTCATCGAGCTGCGCTTGGTCTTCGGGGCGAATAAGGGCGCGGTGGTTTTTGCCGACCAGTTCTTCTCTCGAGTATCCGCTCAGGTTAGCAAAGCCCTTGTTGGCATAGGTGATTCGGTATTCGCCCGAAGAGTATTCGCAAAGCTTGATTCCTACCGCAGTATCGTGGTCGAGTGCTTGCAGTAGAACCGACTGACCTATTATGGGGAGGTTCGAAGTTTCCTGCATACGATGGACGCTCCTTACTTGCGGCTCTGTCGTTCTTCGGAAGAAGCAGGGTTACCCGGTGTTTCTGATGAAAGAAAATCTGCTTCCCGTTTGGTTTCGGGGGCTTCCGAAGCTGTTATCCATATAAGGCGTTTGTCTCAGATGGTTTTCTAACAGCGCTTTGAGTTTCTGAGAAATCTTCGCATTGTGAAATAACGATAATTTGAATCAATTGTATCAGCTGTCCCCTATGAGTCATGCGGAGTTTCGTAAATAGTTGTTGATTGGGCCGAAAGCGGGGCTGGCGAGGTGTTTGTCGGAAGCGCTCCTTCAAGCAATAAAAAACGAACACCTTGCGGCGTTCGTTTTGATTTCTCTGGCGGAGGAGGTAGGATTTGAACCCACGGGAGGCGGATTATACGTGCCCACCTGGGGTAATGCTTGGTAATAACCGCACGTCACGGGGGAACAGGGGGGAATGAGGGGGAACGCGAAACACTGACGATTTGTACCAGATTTGTACCAGCCTAGGGGCTTCCTTCGGCGTTCTTGAAAACCTGCTGCTTGAGGTTCTTGGTTAAGCACCGCGCGCTATAATGTGCACGCGGTGCTTCGCTTGCCGGACGGCATCCCCGAAGATTGGGGGTGAGGCAGATGGATACACAAACGGTCATTGCAGTAT
>JAVWAI010000031.1:0-14748 GCA_036650075.1 Raoultibacter sp. | reverse complement strand
ACCATGCGAGCATCTTCCTTGCGGATGGAAAGCTCGTAGCCGCGCACGGTTATTTCTATCGGATCACCCAAGGGGGCCACCTTGCGAACCGAAATAGAACTGCCTTTTGTTACACCCATGTCCATAATGCGGCGGCGGGTCGCCCCTTCGCCGTGGAGTTTAATCACGGAAACGCAATCGCCCGTTTTGACGTCGCGAAGTGTTTTCATACTACTTCCTTCCACCGATCTTCACTGTTCATTTGTCTCGATTACACCACGATATTGCGCGCTAATTCAGAGGTCAGCGCCACGCGGGATCCCTTCACGTTCACGATCAGACCATCGCCCATGCGGGAGATAACAATAATGACCTGGCCGGGCACAAACCCAAGCTCCTCAAGCCGATGGTGGGTGCCGCCGAATTCGTGCAATTGCCTTACATGATATTCGCCCATTTTTTTCACTTCTGATAAGACCACCGAAGACCTCCTGCTTGATTTTGTTAGCCACGACTTACAACATCCTAACAAAAGACTTCCTCAAAAGGAAGCCTTGGTTAACTATTTTTTAACAGGACGGAATCTCTCAACAGAAAACGCAAAGCCAGACCTTATGCTTCGATAAGTTTTCGGAAAGCTTTTTCAGCATCGGCTTGCATTTTTTTCTCAAGCTCAAGATAGACATCAATCAGCTTGTTTCCCTCTTCGGTCAAATCACTGCCGTGTGCCCCATCGCGATTGAGCAACTGCATGCCGAGGGCCGTTTCGGTATCTTTCATGATGCGCCAAGCCTTGCTATACGCCATGCCCATGCTTTTCGCCGCAGCATACAATGAGCCCCTATCGCGCACGCCGACGCACAGCTCTGCGATGCCGCGGCCAAATACCGAATTAATTTCGGTATCGGGGTTTTCGATGCTGACCTTTACCCGTGCTTGAAGCGACGAAAAAGTTTCCATGGCCTATCCTTTCAAGAACCGCATCGTTGCCGCCTCGATATCAGCCGGTCTATTATTGATGACCTGCGTAAACCTGACGGGAGCACGATCGAGAGACGCAAGCCCTACGGGAATAGTAGCACACTGGGTATCGCGCGCGACCTGTTCGTTGAGCTCGCAGCCGGTCAAACGGGCCACATCTTCTGGCAATGCCTGGCCGGGAGCAATATCGTGCAAAGCGCGATACACGTTTTCACCGAACTTCGCCCAATGGGCGGTGCTGGCAACCAGTACCGGGTTTTCGCCACGAAGACGCTGCGCGACCTCGACTGCGACCGCCGTATGAGGATCGAGCAGATAGCCGCATTCGTCGAAGGTGCGCTTAATGGTTTCCAGACACGTCGCGTTATCGACAGAATCGGCAGCAAAATTCGCCCTCATCCGCAGATAGGTTTTCGTGTCTACCTTGAAGCGTTTGCCTTCCTTTAAGTCATCCATCCATCCAGCGATGGCCTCGGCGTTGCGGTCGGTCAGCTCAAAAAGCTGGCGTTCAAGATTGGAGGAAACGAGAATATCCATCGAGGGCGACGGCGTGAGCACAAATTCGCGGTCGGAAATATCGTAGGTGCCAGTGTTGATAAAATCAGCCAGCACGCGGTTTTCATTGCTCGCACACAGCAGCATGCCGATAGGCGTACCCATCCGCTTGGCGTAATAAGCAGCTAAAATGTTGCCGAAGTTGCCCGTCGGAACACAAACGTCAAGTTCTTGACCCGCAACAAGCTTGCCGTCGGCCACCAGCTGCGCATAGCTTGCGATGTAATACACGATCTGCGGAAGAAGACGCCCCCAGTTAATGGAATTGGCGCTCGATAGAGCAACATGGTCTTCTTCGAGCAGCTGTTTATTAAAAACTTCGTCACCAAAGACCGCCTTGGCCCCGCTTTGGCAGTCGTCGAAGTTGCCGCGCACCCCCCAAACCATAACGTTCTCGCCGGCCTGCGTGGCCATCTGCTTGTACTGGATATCACTCACGCCGCCGTCGGGATACATGACTGCGATACGTACCCCTTCCTGGTCTTTGAAGCCTTCGAGCGCCGCCTTGCCGGTATCCCCCGAAGTTGCAACGAGAATCAAAAATTCGTGATCGAGCTTTCCTTCTCCACGCAGCTGTTTGGCGCTTGCCGAAAAGAATCGCGGCAAACATTGCAGCGCCATGTCCTTGAATGCGCTAGTCGGTCCATGCCACAACTCGAGAATGTGAGTGTTGTCGTCAAGTGAAGTGATGGGGCAAATATCTTTTGTATCGAAGTTTTCGCCGTAGGCCCCCGCTGCTAAAGTATCGACCACGTCTTCGGGAAGGTCGATGTCGAAGGCCTTGTAGATCGCTGCCGCTCGCTGCGCATAAGGCAGTTTCGCCAGCGCGAGAATATCATCAAGGGCGAGTTGGGGGATTTGCTCGGGCACAAACAAACCGCCGCCGTCTGCCAGGCCGTTGATTACCGCTTCAGTGAAGGGAACGGCAGTTTCTACGCGGCCACGGGTATCAATGTAGTAGTTTTTTGACATGTGAAGGCTTTCTCGGTGGGATAGCGATTCCTGACAGTATACTATGCACGAAAATATAGGAAAGCGTTTCTCATGGAGGATTTCATGCAATACGCAATAGTTATACTTGATGGTGCCTCTGGCGACCCCGTAGAGGCCTTTGATGGACAGACCACTTTCGAAGTAAGCAGAACCCCCCATCTTGACGCTTTGGCACAGGCCGGAACCGTCGGACTTATGCAAAATGTGCCGAGCGATATGGAAAGCTGCTCGAATGTCGCCTGTATGTCCATCGTTGGCTATGACCCCGAAACCTATCCTATCGGTCGCGGAGCCATTGAGGGCGCAGCCCTGGGAATCGACCTCAAGCCGGGACAAGTCGCTTGCCGCCTCAACCTATGCAACGTGGAAAACGGCATCATGAAGCTTTATTCCACTGACAACATTGACACCGAGGAAAGCCACAAGCTTGCGCGCGAACTCAAAGAAGCGCTCGACGACGAAACCTTCGAACTCCATCTGGGCACCTCGTTTCGCCACATCTTGGTCGTGAATGGGCACCCCGAACTAATGGATTTAGCCTACGAGACCCCCCACGACAACACCAACCTCGACATCACTGAAGCCTACAAACCGAAGGCAGCCGATGCGGTCGGACAAGTAGGTGCCGACCTGGTTGTTGACTACATTCGTCGCGCGAACGAAGTTTTGGCGAAAAGCCCGAACAACGTCCGTCGCATAGCGGAGGGGTTAGCGCCGGCAAACTTCGTTTGGATTTTTTGGCCTGGGATGCGTCCGGCCTCCATGCCCACATTTGAAGAGGCTTTCCATAAAACTGCCGCAATGAACTCAGCGGTTGACCTGCTTGACGGCATCGCGCTTTTAACCGCAATGAAAGTCTACAAGTTCGATGGCGTCACCGATGGTCCCAACAACGACTTCAACGCGCAGGGCCAAGGCGGTATCAAGATGCTCGAAGACGGTGCTGATGTGGTGGTCATCCATGTCGAAGCACCCGACGCTGCAGGACACGACGGACGTCCCGACGAAAAGAAAAACGGCATCGAGCAAAGCGATACCTTGATTTTAGGACCCTTGTGCGAATACGCTGAAACCCATCCGCTGCGCATTGCCGTTATGCCCGATCATCCCACGCCGCTTACCACGCGCAAACATTCCTACGACCCGGTTCCCTTCGTCATTGCAGGCCCCGGCGTTGCACGCAATGAAGCGACCCGCGCAACCGAGGCGCAAGCAAAAGATTCTGGCATATTGATCGACCCTGGCTATACGTTTTTGGCTGACTACCTGCTCGCGGAATAGACTTTTCCTTTCTTGGGAAGTCGATTGCCCTCACTTCCTACAGGGGCGCAGCGTGATTTCCATGCGGTACTCCATGCCGGCAAATAATTCGTCCAAAGAAAATGAGGGGCTGAAAAACGAAGCCGTTTGCTCTGAAGCCGCCTCACCGATCGACGATTGGCGAGGCGGCTTTTTTTCGTCTTCCGCAAAGGGATCGGAAGCATCATAAGATGCCTCAGCCCCTCCCCGCGGCATCTCCGGTGCAGGATTCGCCCTTTTTTTCGCAGACACAACATCTTCGAATCGGTACATGCACCCATAGCAGATTTCCATATCATCAAAACAACGAGCCTTGCAGACCGGACACGTTTTCATCCTAATCTCCTTTCCTGGGCGCTTCGAATCGCCCCCTGTTTTTTCGACATAAACGATTTTTCAATCCTTGCCTACAAATTGCCTCGGACAAGCTGAACGACGACCGCCGTTTCATCTCCCACTTCTGTACAGCTGAGAAAGATTTCGGGATACAGTCCACGCGCCTTCACGAACGACGCTGCCTGTTTTTGACCACTTTCAACCGGGATCCACCCCTTCGAACGTAGTTTGTCTGCATAGGACGAAAAGCATAGTTCGGCGGGTTCGTGCGACAAAAAACCGACAACATCGCCCGCATCCGACACACGCAGCTCTCTGCCCTCCGCGGGATAAAAAAGTTCTGCTTCAAAATGGTCGGGTAGCATACGTCCGAGAGAAGAATCGGCTTCACCCCCTTCCGCCTGCGGCAGCACCGGCTCTCCCCAAGATGAAAGCTCTTTCGAAAAAGTCGCATACACCACCGAACCAGCACTATCCATCACCACCTCGATTGCAAAAACACCCAGCAATAAAGACCCCAAGAGACAACTCACCACAAGAAGCGAATGCTTTTTTTTCGAGCTCATAAAAACACCCCCGGTTTGTAAGGGTCGACCGTTAACGAAGTCCGATGAGTCAGGGAGGGCAGCAAAACTCCGAAAACCTGCGATACGCCTCCACGGCCGAAAAGGGTCGGGGAAAACCGCAGCGTCATCGTGTAGGTTGCAAGACCAACGCTTCCCTGTGCTACCGCAACTTCCACCGCCAGATAATCTTCCTCCAAAGCAGCATCGAGCGAAGTTTGTATCTGAGCGCACGCTTGGTCGGACGTTTGCCCATACCCCGGCGACGAGGCATACACCCGCACCGCATCCCGCGCAACCCGATCGAAAGCTGCACACTCGGAAAAAAACAGCAACGCATTGACGGCGATAATAGCCACGATGATCAGGACCGGAAATATCACAACGAATTCAACCGTCATTTGTCCCGATTCGCACTTTCTTTTGATTACTCCCATTGCCTCGCCCCCGTAACGCTTGCAACCACGCCCCGCAGGGTTTCTGCAGCCGATGCAACCAACGAAGCGCCAGTTTCCATTATCTGCGGCGGCAGCGCGATCGTAATCGGAATCGAAGGCCCGCCCTCACCTAAGAGCTCAATTTCCGCAAGAGTCACCTCCCCGCCAAAACCCGTCAAACTCTCGAGCGCTCCCGCCTCAAGTTGATTGATGATACTCGAAAAGATATCACCTGACGTTTGGCTCGAAACACTGATAGCCTGGTTTTGCACCGCAACATAGCGCACAGCCAGCGCAGAAGTATCAGCCGATGCCACGTGCGCCGAATTGACCAGCACCGGCTTGGGCGCATCGAGGTCGACTGGTTGCACCCCCAAGGTATCAATCATATCGACGAAAGCTTGGGCGGCCCAACCGCCCAAACCGCTTGCGCTTGCAAAGGGAATGGAGTCGATCGCCTGTTCTATGCCATCGCGCAAAGCGTCATGCCCTCGCAAATAGGCGAAAAGGAAAGTTGCCCACAGATCGACAACAAGATCAAGCCCCGCCACAGCGACCGAATCACCTTGCCGCGCCACCCCGTCAAGAAGCGACGAGATAACATTCGAGCCTTCCGCAGCACCCTCCCCCACAAGAACCGATGCCGACACCGACGCGCGAGTACCCAAAACTGAGCTCGACTTGACGAACGCCGATTCAAATCCCTGCCGGGCTGGCGTTCGCGCCACATCAACGACCAGAGCAAGCGCACCGAAGCGTCCTGGCGGTGCAACCTCTATGCGACAAGCAATCGCCTGCGAAAACACCTCACGAAATCGCTCCCATAGACTACCGACGTTTCCCTTCACGTTTTCAGCAAGCGGACTATACGCTTCACGCGCTTTTTGATACGCACGAGCGGCATCGGCTACTTTTGCGTAATGGTATTCGAAGCCGTTTTCTATCGATGTCGAAGCCGCTGCGACTTTCCCGAGACTGCTCGCGGAAAAATGGCACTGCGGACATTCGGTGAATCCACCCCCCTCCAGTGCTGCGACCGCCGCTTGTGACGTGGCATTACTCGCAAGAGGACAGCCTGCCCATGCGTGCATTATCCGTTCATCGCCAGATCCTGTGACAGGATAAGCCGCTTCGGTATAAAGCGCTGTCTCGCGCATCTGATCGGTGTTTCGCGGCAGTTCAGGAAAATCGGCATCGAACGAATCGTCGGTTTCGCGCACGTATCCCCGCGCAATGCACGAAGCAGCATAGGTGTAAAAACGCTGGCGTAACGCCGAACGAGCCTGCTCTTCGACCGAATCAGAAAGCGGCTTTTCAGCGGCAAGCCGCGCTGGATAATAGGCTTGGGCACGTTTGAGCGCCACCGAAAAACTCCACGCATCGACACTGCGGTAGAGCGGGTTTTGCGACGAAGGCAATATCGAAAGCGTTTGTGCGCGTTCATGCATGCAATAGTTCGGATTATTGCCGCAATCATGGTGGAACCCGATGAGTTTTTCGGCGTTCGCCTGCTTTGCCGCTTCTTCGGCCTGCTGTGCCGCCTGAGCAATTTCCTCCTTTTTTGCTTCGACATCCCGGAAAAGATCCTTTGCAGCATCAAGTTTTCCTACCGAAATCTCTTCCCCGGCACTCGGCAGGATGACAGCAAAACCGACGTAACGCTTTCCGGCAGATTCCTCCGAATTTGCCGCCACGACTGCCGCGGCGTTGGCGGCACAGAGAAACGGGAGAGCCTCCTGCAGTGAATTCAGGCTGCTTGCTGTTTTTTCAGCAAAAGAATCCCGCGCTTTGAGAATATCGACACCCGCCTTGATTAACTTTCCAGAAAGGGTCGCCACTGCCGGGACGCACAAAGCCGCAACCCCGAGGCCCAGGGCCGAAAGCCCCGCCAGAGAAAGGGATAGAATAACAGCGTCACACACCCGCGCAACGATAAAGAATTCCGCTACAGGATTTTCCGCTGCGAGAGATGCCGCATCCGCCACATTTTGAATGTCGGCTGATGCGGATTCGATGCGATAAACCTGCGCGGTGGTGAAAATAAGCGAAAGCGAGATCAGGAGAGCCAAAACCATGCCGAGGGTGGAAAACCCCTCTTCATCATGGAAGATATCCCGTCCCGAGCGGCATATAAATAGGTAAGAATTCCTCAGCTCCATCGCTGAACCCATGCTTTCGGATCAAGGCCGAGGGTGTTTTGGGCTACCCAGTCGGGCTGCGTCGGCATCTGCACCTCGACCTTCTGCTCGAGATTGCCCGCAGCATTCGTCAGCCCCAAAAGCGTGGATGCCGTGTCGAGCAAGGGTAAGGGTTTTACCTGATTTTTAATGATCACGCGTGCGTGCGGCACGCGCTCGTCGCCTTCCAGCTGAACATCCCAGGTGCACTGCTCACCATGTACGTGAAAATTATCCTGCTGTGGCACCGCTCCGAGACGACGCAGGATAGAGGCTTTGTACGTTTCGTTTGAAGCACCCGTCGCTCCCGTTTTCGTGGCAAGCAAGCGACACCCTTCCGCCGCCGCGCCCTTCATGACCACCTGGTTGTAAAGGAGGATCCCCGGCTGTAACAGTAAAAGCATTGCGACGAAGATGATGGGGATGAAAAACGCCGCCTCAACCGTTGCCTGCCCATCAGTCGCCCTCCGATGCGAGGAACAGGCAGAATCAGTAAAGAAAAACATCGGAAATCACCCCCGGAACGACAGTTTCTATATGGTGTGAAGCACTCTGTAGCGCATGATCAACAAGAAGACCCTCTTCGAGAGCGCGCCATACGACGCCAAGAACCAAGGCGATCACGAGAAATGCCGCGAGTATCACGACAAATTCCACCGTCACCTGACCGCAGCTGTTGCCTACGAATCGCTGCTGCACACGGATATTCATCATCACAGCCCGTTGATACCCTGCGCTATAGCATCCCATAGCTCCTGAATTTTCGGACGAAAGAGCGTGATTGCGATTATGGCAATCACTACCAGCACGCCCACCAAGATGGCGTATTCCGTCGTGCCCTGCCCGCGCACATCAAAAAGCTTGACGCGCATACGGCACCACGTTTTTAAAATTCCTTCATGTATGCGATTGGTCAACATATTCTCTCCCCTCACTAAAAACCCTGCATCATATCGAGCAGAACCGGACCCAGCACCAGCAACAACATCGCCGGCAATATAAGTGTTCCCGTCGGAATCATCATTTTGATTGGTGCTTTCGCAACCGCTTCCTCCATGCGAGCCCTATGCACCGCGCGTGCCTCAACCGAAGTAGCCTCCAAGCTTTCCGCGAGCGATGATCCGAAGCGAAGCGACCTGATAATATTTTCCATGACACGCGAGAACAAAGTCGAATCGTATCGCTGGGCCAAATCACGTAATGCTTCTTCACGGCTGGCAAGCCCCATGGTCCACCGCTGCTGGGCCCTGGCGGCAGCATGGCCTAGTCCCGTTTCGAAATGGTCATGATAAAGCTCGAACGCCTTATCAAACGAAAGCCCACTGCGCAGACCAAGAGAGACTACCTCAATCATCTCGGAAAGGTGGCGTTCGAGCCCGGCCGTTCGAAGTGCACCCTCACCTTTCAAGGAACGGGAACACGACGAAAACCCTCCAAGCGCGCCCAGTAAACCAAGCACGAAACCAAGCTCGTTAGAGAAAACCAACCCAAACGCCGAGCCCGCAAAAAGCCCCAGACCCATAAGTTTCATGCGCATATTGCGCACACCCTCCACGCTGACGGAATCATCTAAACCGGCCACGCGAATCAGACGCGAACACCGCTTCAGCAATCGAGCGGGGGCGACGCGGCCAAGAAAAGGCGAGGCAACACCGAGTTCAAGTTTTTCGGTTTCTGCTTGCATCAGCCCGATGAGCCGTGCCGAAACGCCCTTACTTTCGAGCGAAACAAAACGGCGGGATGCCCCGGAATTGAGCACGGCATGATGCACTTGCCTACGACGGAGCCGATTAACTTTGCTGTCCTGCCAGCACCAAAACAAAACAGTCGCTGAAATCGCAGCGGATAAGCAGGCCCCAACGATGAGAACGCCCATCTATTCCACCTCCACATCGAGAAGCCGCCGTACCGCCGTAATACCGGCAACCTGCATACCCACAGCCAACCCCAGCAGCGCAATCCCGGCACCGCTCTGAAAAAACGGGGCAAGAAAGTCTTTTGAGATCAGAGAAAAAAGCGCAATCAGAATGAACGGCATCACACTGACCACACGCGCCGAAAGCTTTGCTTGGGCCGTTTGCACCCGCAGGCTTCGACGCAGCTCCAGTTCTGCACGGATCGAATCGCTTGCCGTATCGAGCACTTGTTGCAGACTACCGCCCGTTTTATGCTGGATATCGAGTGCGACTGCCACAAAAATCAATTCATTCGTAGCCGAGTTGTCCCGAAAAACGCACAAAGCCTCTCGCGCAGTATGACCCGTTTCAAGATCGTTGGCGGCCCGCACGAAAAGCGCCCTCAGCGGACCGTGCGTTTCCTGCGCAACCTGCTGAAACGTCTGCAGCAAAGAGAGTCCTGCGCGGAAGCAGACGCTCATTGATCTGAGCGTGTCAGGAATAGCCTCTCTCATGTCCATCTCCTGCCTTTCTCGTGCGCGATGAACAGCTGCTGCGATTATCACAAAAATGCCAGCACCGGCCAGAAGGCCAACCAGGAAAGACGCAGTAAGCGCCCCTCCGATAAACATGGCAACAACCACCAGAGCGCACGCAACCGAGCAGAGATTTTGAGTGGTCGTTGAGATCTCTTTTTCGCGGCAGAGATCACCAGCTTCCTCGAAAAATCGAGCAACTCGGCAACTCCTCAGGAGCAGTCTCGCGCTCGGCTGAAAAAGCACTACACCATTGCGCAGCAACCGGTGCTCCCATCCTCCTTGCGCAACCGTACGCCGCTGAACCTTCGCTCCCGCAGCACGACGGCGCACTCTTCTCGCAAGATCGGGAAAAAGGAAAAAAGCGGCAAAAAAAGCCATCACAAACCCGAAACAGGCAAACAAGTTTGTCGCCATGCCCGCACCTCCCCTTCAGAAGCGACACCATACGTGGTAAGGGAGTCCAGCCAATCGGGAGCGCAAACCCACGTCGAACACGCTGCAGCCGGATCCCAAGCGAAGAGGGGAACAACGCTGCAGACCCGCCGTTGATGGTCGAAGCAAAACGCCACCACTTCCTGTATAAAGCGCTGCCCATTCGCCGTTCGCGCCGTCTGCACCACCACATCAAGAGCGCTTGCTATTTGAGCCTCGATCACATCCACCGGTAATTCCGCCGCATAGCGGACCATAGTGGTAAGACGCATGATCGCTTCTCGGGGTGAATTCGCATGCAGGGTAGTCAGCGACCCATCATGCCCCGTATTCATGGCCTGCAGCATATCGAGCGCTTCAGCACCGCGGCATTCACCGACGACAATTCGGTCAGGACGCATACGCAAAGCGTTGATAACCAAATCGCGAATCGTCACTTCGCCGGTACCTTCCGCATTTTTCGGACGCGCTTCGAGGCGCACGACATGAGGATGCTCGAGAAAGCGCAATTCAGCCGAATCCTCAATGGTGACGATACGTTCCGTTGGGGCTATCTTGCAGGAAAGCGCATTAAGCAGCGTGGTCTTGCCGCTGCCCGTACCCCCCGTAACCGCGATGTTCTTTCGCGCGGCAACAGCCCACCCGAGAAACGCGACCATTGTCGTGTCCATCGAACCGATTTGCATCATTTCCTCAAGCGTCATCACCCTCTCGCGAAATTTTCGAATGGTCAGCACGGGGCCGTCGAGGGCGAGCGGAGGAATGATGGCATGGACACGATGCCCCTGCTTAAGCCGCGCGTTGACCATCGGTGAAGATTCGTCAATGCGCCGCCCCAAAGGACCGATGATGCGATCGATGAGAGCACGAACCTCCTCGTCGTCAGAAAAAACCGCCGGTGTTCTCAGCAGCTTACCTGCACGCTCGCAGTAGATGGACTGCGTGCCATTAACCATGATCTCGGTAATGCTTTCGTCTTCCAGCAGCGCTTCAAGGGGGCCAAGCCCAAAGACCGTGGCAATCAACTCTTCAATTAAAGAATCCTGTTCGGCTTCGTCAAAAATTTCGTATGCATTTTCTTCAAGCACCGCACGACAGCCACTTCGAATTTCGCTTTTTGCCTGCTGAGGATTATCGGCCATGAGGCGCGCGATTTCATCGACGGGCAATCGCCGCTGAAGCTGCGTTTTCAGTTCCTGCAATATCTGAGGGCGGCTGCGAACGCAAGCTATTTGCTCATCATTCCCCGCAGCCTGCACGCGGGCTAGCAAAGACATGCCACTTTCCTTTTCCATTTTGAAAAACGGTTATATTTTCCCGGTATTTTTTCCGTCTCAAAAAACTGATCAACTTTTCCGCCTTCCGAAACCGGCAGTAGATCAACCAGTAAACTTTCCAAACTGACGCACAGCGCATTTTCCGCCCTGATTAATTCAAGGGGCATTCCGGCCCCGAGCAATTCGTCAACTTCACGCCCACCTTCCTTCAGCTCGACAACGTGTGCGCCGCGCAATCCACACGAAACGTCAATCGAAGAAAACATCGAACCGCGTGCACAGCGATTCACCGCGAAAAGAAACGGTTGTGTCGCGATACCGCACCGGGCGCACAGTTCGAGTGCATGATTGCACGCGCGCAGAGATGAGGGCCGTTGGTCAACCAAAAAAAGCGCTTTCGTTGCTTGTTCAAGCAGTAGTGCATGCTGCTCCACCCAGAAAGCCCCCGTGTTGACCACGATTACATCGAAGTGATTTTTCGCAAAAGCAAGAATACGCGGCAATTCAGCCGAGACTGTTTCGGAATGTTCAAGATGCGGCGGCGCTGCGAGCAGGGCCGGTAATCCATTTTCTGGTTTTAGCTTTTCAAAACGGGCAAAATCGCGCAGGGCACCATCGATAGTCAGAGGGTGCTCAATCCCCAACAAGAACTGTTCGTCGCCAAACTGCAAATCCGCATCGATCAGAAGTGTCTTATGACCCAGTCCCTGGGCGAAAGCTGCCGCCAGCGCAGCAACCGTTGATTTTCCGGCACCGCCGCTTGCACTTGCCACCGCTAAGACAAAAGCCTGTTTGCCAACAGCGGTCGGTGGGTTCGCTGCAGCTTTTATACTGCATGGCCTTTCCTCCGAAAGCAACGTTTCTGTGACTGCGTTCGAGCCCGGCGAAACAGTTTGTTGGCAAGCCGACGACGGGGCGCCCGAAGTTCGTTTTAAATCAAGATCGCGTAAAAATTCAGAATCCAAACCTTTGCCGAAATGACTTTGCGGCAAGCGCGTGCGTTGCCTCGAAGCGAGCTGGACCGCACAATCTTTCGGGGGTAACGTGTCGGTGGTTTGTACCGGAGCTTTCCCCATAACACCACTTTGCTGCGGCGAGAAGACCTGCTTGCGTCGACCGTAGTATTGCGCAAAGACGGCCCGACTGAGCAGCCCATCTATCTTAGCCGCATTCACGCGACTTTTAAGCGACCCCGAGCCCTGGAACGCCAACAGGTACACCTTGTTTTCCGAGGAATCTCTCTTGAGCGCGGCAGCAAGATTGATGGGGTCGACATTGTCGCTCGATGCGACCCAAACTTCGTGGGGTTTCTGATGTTGCCGCAGATAATGACGCGCCTGGCAGGCGTCGGCGAAAACGCGCAGCCATGGCTGAGCGCACAGGTTTTCTCCCTCCAAACCAATCAAACGCGGGTCCTTCAACGATTCAGTATCGGCACACAGCACTACCTCCGACATCATTGTTTACTCCCTTCATCGTGCGTTCCCGGCAATACAAAATACAGCTCCGCCTTATGAGAGGCATCGATTACTTCTTGGATGCGGTTGGGGGGAAGAGCGAGGGTGACCCACGAAACCGCGGCCCCGGTTTTCTTGTTTTCTTGGCCCAAACTGGTAGCCAAGACCAAAACATCGCGAATCATCAAATCGGTGGAAGCGCCACCGGTAACGTAAACGTCGACTTTTGTGCCGGATACGAGCGAACCACCGACACTTTGCACATCTTTTGCCGGAACCGAAAGGGCCGAAAGACCCTCGGGAACCTCAAGTTCCGAGGCCGTCTTTTCAAATCTTTTCTGGGAAATGACTTCTCCGGCAAGAATCGATGACGTCACCTGCTTGCCGGTCACCTCGGAGGCTTGGCGCACCGCGCCGTCGGGAAGCAGATCGGCAAGCCAAAGTTTTGTGGTCACCGAATCCGACGAAACGGTTTCGCCCGCCGCAAGATTGCGAGCAGCAACGCAAACCTCGACCTGTTCTCCGCCGTAACGAGCAAGCGCTTCAGAACGCGACGCGTCAGCATCGTGCTGGACGCTCTGCGTGTACGCAAAAACCGCGAGCGCAGAGAGGAGCCCACATATAACACCGACAACAACCGTCCACTTCTTCAAGACGCTCGCCTTTCTCGCTAGATAACAAACTCTATCTTCGCAGGCGTATCTTGCCGAAACAAGGAAGGAACCTGGTGCGTAACCCACAAGAACGTGCAGGTTTTCGAGTGCACCCTAACCTATTTTCTTGAAAAGCTAACGAACATTCAATCAGACCCTACCAGCGTAGAATTCCCATGGCAAGCCTTTAGGGCTAAATAGGCTTCTGAACTGGCGTTATTAGATACAGGAATAGGGTAAATGCCGATGCTCGGGCGCTTTTGACACTTGTTCTGCTGCTTATCGAACGGAGAAAGTGAACTGTGTTGCTGAATAGAGAAAACCGGGTGACTTTGCAGAGGCTCCCGGTTTAGATTGATGCGATGCTGCCCGGTCTGCCGGGGCACCGTATGAGCGTATCTTAGCATATCCACACTCGTGGTGCAGGGAGTCATACGATTTTCGCATGCATCGAATCGGCGACGGATTGCACCGTCTTAGCTATGCCCTGGATTCTCTTTAACCCGCCCACGTATCTGCAATCCTTGTGCTCCGCTCCGAAATGCATTCCAGACAACATGGGGCCTGAAACGGCGTAGAATCGTTTGGTGATGGAGTGGTAAATGCCACCAATGGCAATGCTGTCTATAGGAAAAATGAGGGCGGCCGCATCCCGTCGTTTCCGTCTGGGCGTACCTCGCCCGGTGATTCTACCACATAGCCCTTAGTTTCCTTCGCCTGTATTGGCTCGTCGTTTATGCCTAGTTGCTTGTTTATTGCCCGAATTTCCGCGCTTGCCTGCTTGAGCACGCCTATCTGCGGAACCGCTTTTATGTCGTTCATAGAATTTTCGTATGCGACCATGACATCCCCGCCCACGTCCATGTCATCCATGCACCGCGCTACGATTGCGTGCCATTGGCACAGAAGTTCAAGCGTCGGTATATCGGAGGCTGAAAACGAGCGACCCGCTGTTATTTCGTCCCACTTGAGCGACTTGAAATCATTCGCTGATATAGATGCTGGCTTATCGACCATTTCGCCCCCTAAATAAGAAAAGCCCCGTATCGGGGCAAAGAAAAACCACCCGAAGGTGGCTTGTTTTGGTTAAAAAATCTTACACTAACGGAGCATCAGTAAACGACATGACATCCGTTACTCCAGCGGCATGCTCAGAAAGTTCCCTTCATACATAA
>JAVWAI010000030.1:0-14991 GCA_036650075.1 Raoultibacter sp. | reverse complement strand
GCACAATATACGAGTCGACTGCTTGCCGAATGGGCACGTGATAACGATGTCAGGTTGTCTTGCAGCCGTACGGGCAACTGTCACGACAACGCAGTTGCCGAATCGTTTTTTGCAACACTTAAAAACGAGATGTATTACCGAAAAAGCTTTTCTACTAGGGCGGAGGCAAAGATGGCTGTCATCAACTTCATTGAGTGCTACTACAATCGCCAACGCCCTCATTCAACCATTTCAAATACAGCAGCTCCGTATTCACGGGGCTGTTTTTGTGTTCTCCCGACAATTCACCATCAACGAACAACCGCGCGTCCGCAAGCCCGAAGTGCTCCCACCCTCAAGGCAGAAGCACTTCGGCTTGACGCTATGATTCGCTCCCCTCGGCGAAGATACCGCCGAGGGGAACTCCCGTAACTATTTGAACTATTTGATAGCGCCGCCTTTTTTGAGGGAGGGTACGGGCTGCCCCGTTGCTGCCATCAATTCCTCATGCGAAAGCTGTGCGAGTTTAGCTACCTCTTCAGTATCGATACCCAGGGCAAGCGCCAAGCGTGTACCGTAATCGGAATCGGCCTTGTAGCAATGCGCAGTATGACGCAACTTGATGTTTTCCGTGCAAGGAGCGATGTCAGCCGCCGTATTGGAGATAAGCACAGCCTTCTTGTCCTCTTCCATCAAGCGGTACAGGTCGCCAGGCTGGTAGAAGCAGTCGTCGGTCGGATCGTCTTTGGGATCCCATGCGTCCATCGGACCGAACAGATCAAGCGGCGGCTCGGCAGCTTCGGGCTGCTGCTGCCATTGTCCGTAAGAGTTCGGTTCATAGCCAATCGCTCCACCGAAGTTTCCGTCGGTGCGCATCGCACCATCACGATGGAATTCGGCATAGGGGCAACGCGGCGCGTTGACCGGAATGTGGTTATGGTTCACACCAAGACGATAGCGCTGAGCATCGCCGTAAGCGAACAAGCGACCCTGCAACAACTTATCAGGGGAAAGACCGATACCCGGCACCAAGTGAGTGGGAGCGAAGGCTGCCTGCTCGACTTCCGCGAAGTAGTTTTCAGGATTACGATTGAGCTCAAAGATACCGACCTCGATAAGGGGGAATTCCTTCTGGCTCCACGTCTTGGTGATATCGAAGGGGTTTTCCTTGTAGTTCTTGGCGGTCTCTTCGTCCATCAACTGTACGCAGAAGCGCCATTTCGGGAAATCTCCTCGCTCGATAGCTTCGAACAGATCGCGCTGATGGCTTTCGCGGTCGTTGGCGACGATAGCTGCCGCTTCCTCATTGGTCAGGTTCTTGATCCCCTGTTCGGTCTTGAGATGGAACTTAACCCAGGTGCGCTTGTTGTCGGCATTGATCAGACTGTAGGTATGGCTACCGAAACCGTGCATGTTGCGATAGCTTGCCGGAATACCGCGGTCGCTCATAACGATAGTGACCTGATGGAGGGCTTCAGGAAGACTCGACCAGAAATCCCAATTGCTCTGCGCGGAATGCATGTTGGTATGCGGATCGCGTTTTACCACGTGATTCAAGTCGATAAACTTCTTCGGATCGCGCAGGAAGAATACCGGAGTATTGTTGCCCACCAAATCCCAGTTGCCATCCGGCGTATAGAACTTCATAGCAAAGCCGCGGATGTCGCGCTCGGCATCAGCTGCACCACGCTCACCCGCAACGGTGGAGAAGCGCACAAACGTTTCAGTCTTTGCGCCCTTCTTGAACACGGCGGCCTTCGTGTATTGTTCGATATCGCCCGTAACGGTAAAGGTGCCGTACGCACCTGAACCCTTGGCGTGCATACGACGCTCAGGAATAACCTCGCGATCGAAATGCGCAAGCTTTTCAATCATCCAATTATCCTGCAGCATCATGGGACCACGTTCTCCGGCAGTTAAAGAATTCTGATTATCGGCAACCGGATTACCAACCTCGTTCGTTAGTCTTGTTGTATCCATACGATTTATTTCCTCTCTTCGTTTGCAAAGTAAGGGACGCCCTGTTCTCGCTTGATGAACAACCGTGCCATCACACGAAACCTGCGCCTTTAGTTTTTCCTACTATACAGCGGAAGATATTGGAAATAAATACTTATTAATAATAATTCTCATTAGTGACATAAATTTCGGCAAAAGGAAAGGACTCCGTAGAATCCTTTCCTTTCTCAACATATCCTTCTTTAAAAACAAAACCCTACAGCGAGAAATCCTTTTCGCCGTTAAAAATAGCAAGGGCATCATCAACCGAAGCGTCAGCCAGGGTAATGGCGGAAATAGCCTTGGTCAAACGCACTGCTTCGTCAAGCGAACGCTGATGAATGTTGCGTCCGGTAGCATTGCCGGAAGCGCCACCAAGGTGAATCTGGTCATGCAGCTGAGTCAGGAACGTTTCAGCGTCGACAGTAGAACCACCTGCGCATACAAGGCCGGTGCGGCCGGAAGCCATGGAGGCAATCTTCAACGCGTCAGCAGCAGAGGCGCCCTCTTCAGGCTTCGGAGGATTGACCTTCACGAAATCTGCGCCGAGACAAAGAGCTACACCAGCAGCGCCGGCAATAAGCGCAGGATCTTTTTCAGCGGTAACCGCTTTGCCGCGGGGATAAATCCACAGCACAACGAGCAGGCCGTTAGCATGTGCTTCGGCAATCAGTTCGCCCGCTTCAGCCATCATGGTCGCTTCGTATTCGCTGCCGAGGTAGAGCGTATAGCCGATACCGACAATATTCACGCCGGCATCACGCATCGCGAAAACAGCTTCGAGTTCATGCAGCTGAGGCGAATAGGGATCTTCCTGCTTTGTGCCGACCAAGTTCGTCTTGGAATTCATCTTTACAAGGTAGTTGATCTCGGGGTAATCGGCGGCATACTGAGCGATGAGACCACGCTGGCCCGCGAGGATACCACAAACACCCTGGCTGCCAATCTGGAAAAGGTGCTCCGGTTCGGCATCGGCAATGTCGATTCCTTCACCATAAAAGTCCTTATTAAGATGTTCAATCTTCTGGTCGCAAGCGAACAACATCAAACGGCCAGTGCCACGGGTGGCCTTCAGGTAGTTTTCGATATACGCTTCGCGGTTTTCCGGCATAACATCAACCGGCACCCTTACCTGATCATGAGTGATCGTGGGCATGACTCCTCCTTCTTGGGAAACAAACGTTATTCCGATTTTAGCTGAAAGGGGAAATAAGCCACGACCCCTTCACACAAAAACCCGTGAGCGGCCCCCGGAGAGTGGATAGATGCACCCCGGAGCGCCAGCCTGATCTTTCTAGAACCATTCTCGCTTATTGAAAACGTATACCTGCTCAAAATCACTTTGCGACTTAGTAAGATAAACGATGCCCTCGATAAGGCCAATCAAAGCCATGACCGCACCGGCAAGACCGAACGTGACAATCGAACCGATAATGGTTACGGCCAGCATGATGAAACCCGCCGTATTGTATCCCATATAAAACTTATGGATACCGAGGCTTCCAAAAACAATAGCAAGCAACCCTGCAGCTACATGATCCTTTGTCTGCACGTATTGTGGCTGATAGTAAGGCTGTTGATAGTAGGTTTGCTGAGGCGGCGTCTGTGGAGGAACCTGACTATACTGCGACTTCCCATACGGAGGAACCGGTGGAGTTTGAAAAGGAACCTGATTATCGGAGGGTTGCTGCCACTCCTGGTTCGGCACCTGATAAGCGCCGGCATCCGGCTGTGATTCACCGGCCTGAGAACCGACGGCGGCCTCCCCCTCGGAAACAAATTCAAACTCCGAAGAGCCGGGGTCTTTAATCTCGCCAGACACCGCTTCGTCGGCGGTTTCGCTCATTTCAGGTTCCGCTACAGCGCTCGTATCCGGCTGGACAAAAGCTTCCTGACTTGTTGAACGCCCTTTGATCTGATCGAGCTTTTGTCGCGCAGCTTCAAGCTGAGCGTAGAGATCTTCCAATTCTGCTTCTGCAGTCACGAACTCTGAAGGCTCTTTCGTTTTCGCATTAGGTGTATCGGTATCCATAGCAAACCTTTCTCGGTTAATTTTTGACCTCTCCATCATACGGGTCAAAACACACGCGAAGAACATTCCGTCACGCTTCCGTAACCACCGGTTGACCAATCGTTAGATTTGCATCGAAAGCTATTGCTTTGAAAAATATTTGTTGAATACGGCCATAATTTTATCCCGAAAAACGATACCGAGGATGGCAAGTACCGTCCCTATCGCAAACAACGCCACGCTTTCCCAGATGCGCCCTTGCACAAAGCCCGACGCCGCGTAGGTCGACATAAGTACACCGGGAATGCGGCCAATCGTCGTCAACAACAGAAACGTCTTGAGCCGCATATCGGTGAGAGGAACCAGGTAGGTAAACGTGTCCTTCGGCAGACCAGGAATAAGAAAAAGAATGAACACAATAATATTGAGCTTGCCCGTCTTTTCAAAATCTCGAAATTTCGTCAAATGTTTTTCGGAAACCATCGATTTTACGAAGGGCGCACCAAGTTTATTGACAACGAAAAAAATGAAACCGCTCGAGAGAATGCAGCCGGTTAAAATAATGAGCGCTCCCCACCAGGGGCCATACAAAACGCCAGCCGCAACCTGGGTCACTTCTCCAGGAATAAAGGCGACGACAATCTGCAGGAACTGCAACGCAAACAATATCAGAACACCTAAAGGACCTGCCTGACGCACGTCAGCGATAACGCGATCGACGCCACCTGGCTCAAAGATGTCGGCGACCATCGGCCACATAAGATAACAGACAAGACCCGCCACAAGAAAAAATGCCAGCAATCCGACAAATTTGAATATGTCGGCCTTTTCCATCACGTGGCCAGCAACACCGACTTCCGCATGAACACGCTCAGAAACGCGCCGACGGGAAGACCCGTCTCCGGGAGTGTCGCACTGCGCAGGGTCCGGTGTGTTCTGCTTCGTTTTCTTCGATTCGCTCATAAGTTCCTCAAGATAGGAGGTTTAACACCGAGTCTCTATTTCAGCGGCCGGCAGCGGTATCTGCGCCGTCGGCTATTTTTTCTTAAGTGCAGAAGCGTCGTCTTCATGTCGCGCCTTATCGTACTCACTCTTGAATGCCGAAAACATTCCCTTGGTTTTCGATATCTGCTTGCCCGTAACATAGGCACCCTTATTGATTGCCTCACCGGTTTTCTGGACAGCCTCGTCAACCTTCGGTTTTGCCTTGGCAACCGCTTGGTTTGCCTTCTCGGCTACGACAGCCGTCGCTTCGCCCGCTTTTTCGGCCAAACCACCTTCGACGGGGAGGGCTTCAACTTCGTTCGAAACAAGAAGAGCACCGATATCGACGGTATCGCTTTCTTCCGCCTCGTGCCCCGTCTGAGACAACGCCCCTCCGATGCCGCGACGAAACCCCTTAACCATAGCAACGGGGATTTCGCACGTACCGAGCAACGCCTTTGCGGTCGAGCCCTTGTCGGCCTCAACACTTATCACCGAACCGGTCAAGCGATTGAAAGTCACCTTGCCAACCGTGCCGAAAACGTCGCCGTTCTCATCGACGACGGGAAGGCCCATCCACAACACGCACAAATCCCAATCGACGCCCAAGCGCTTACATGCGGCCTGGTCGGTTGCGGCCGCTTCGTTGCTGATGCAAAGACGACCGTCGACAAAGTCGCAAGAGTCAAGCGCCGCGAAACGGTCTTTTCGATGAAACATCCAGAGCAAATCAGGACGCTTCACAATAACGCCGATACAGCGTTTTTCCTGGGGATGAAAAACGATACGCCGCACCTTACCGATGCGCTTAGTGCCCGATTTACCTCCGACAACGCGAAGGCCGAGCAATTCTTTGGTGGTAATAGTTTTTATGGTCATGTCGATTTTCCAAGGGCATCCATAAAGGATGCCCTTTCAGTCAAAGTTATTTCTTCCAATACGCCCGAATACTATTCGGCTGGCTTTTCTGCAGGTGCTTCAGCTGCTTTCGGAGCCGTTTCTGCCACAACGGGAGTCACGGATTCGACAACACCCTCAATAGCTTCACCTGCTGCGTCTTTTTCGCCCGCAATTTTATCGGCTGCAGCGGTTACGACATCATAAGCCTTACCGACTGCCTTGCCAGCTGCTTCAGCAACTACCGGAATCTTTTCGTGCGCAGTAGCATGAGCTTCTCCCGCATTCTGAGCCACCTGAGAAGCGATGCGCTGACGGGCAGCTTCGATCTTGTCGCGCAGCTCATCGTTTTTTTCCGCAAAAACAGGTTTGATGTTTTCGGCAGCTTCCTGCACCCGTGCAGAAGCACCGCTGTAAATCTCTTGACCCTTGGTGGTTACATCGTGATAGATTTCCTGACCGCGAGCAGTAGCCTCCTGATACACTTGCTGACCCTTAGCACCCGCCTGCGTACCAAATTCCTGGGCCTCGCCCCATGCCGTGTTCACCTTATCTGAAACCAGCGCACGTGTTTCCGCACCTGCTCGTGGTGCATACAAAAGCGCAGCGCCCGCGCCCAGCAACCCACCAATGATAAAAGCACCGATGCCTTTGCTACCCATAACTGCCTCCTTCGATACGGCGTGGCGGGACTCTCCCGCTACGACGAAGCCCAGACAGGACCTCGTTTCTTTCTCCATACGATGATTATAAGCTTATGAGACGAAATGGCGAACAATAAGTTGCTCTTTTGTTATCTGGCGAACAAACCCGCACAAAGAAACTCCCGAATACAACCGAAGGCACAAGAAAGGAACCGTAAAGCAAGCTTCACGGTTCCTGGGTATAAAACAAGAAAGAACTTGGTTGTCCGACCGAAAATACTATCAGGAACGAGACACCAAAGCATCAAACACACTGGACAGAGAAAGCCCTGCCGCGGCACAGGCAGCGGGGAACAGTGAGAGCTCCGTCATGCCGGGCGAGACATCGATTTCGAGAACCCGCGCACGAGCTCCGTCCCAAACCATATCGACACGGCCCAAATCACGAACGCCGTACGCGCGATAGACCTCCAACGCAGCACGTTCGATTTCAGCACGAATCGCCTGCGCGTGTACTTCTTTTTCGGCGAGAGAAGCGAGACGAACGGGCGTGTAATAATCGACTGCATCGATGTCCATGCGCGCTTCCGTACTGAACAGACCCTGCTTCGGCACGATTTCAACCGGCGGCAATGCATGAGCATCCCAGCCCTCGCCCAAGATCGATACAGCCAGCTCAACGCCTTCAACCCACTGCTCAACAACAACTTCGGTGTCATATCCGAGGGCGTCGAGAATAGCCTTTCCTAAATCTTCCTGCGTATCAACGCGATGAACACCCAGCGCAGAACCACCACAGGCAGGTTTAACGGCAAGAGGAAATCCTCCGGGAATACGCGATTCGACCAAATCGAGTGCAGTTGCAGCACCCATATCTTTAAAGGCATCACGCGCGATGCAAATGCCCTGGGGCCAAGAGGCCACCGATTCGTCGCCCGTGGCGTTGGCGTACTGATTCATGACGGAAGGCAGCGTTGCCTTATTCCAGGTGTTACGACAAACCGACGAAGGCGAACCGACGAAAGGAATCTCGAGAAATTCAAGAAGGCTCTGAATCGTGCCGTCCTCCCCGTGCTTGCCGTGCAAAGCGCTATACGCAACCTGCGGCTTTTCGCTGCGCAACGTGGGTACCAAATCCTTGGTGGTGTCGAGCGGCACCACCTTATGGCCGGCTTCTTCTAAAGCGGCGCACACCTGCTTGCCACTTGCCAGGGAAAATTCACGCTCAAACGAGCTTCCGCCCATCAAAACCGCTACTTTCATAATGCTCCTGCCTCTAAAAATGCACGATACAGCTCTAGGCGTTCTTCGATAACCAGAGCCAAACGACGACAAGCCTCGCGAATGTTCTCGGGGCTTTCAAAACAGAATGCGATACGCATGCTGTTGCCGCCGCGCTTCCCGTCAGGGAAAAATCCTGCTCCCGGCGTATAGGTGACACCCTTGTCGAGCGCCACAGCCAGCATAGCGTCGGTGTCGACGTATTCCGGGAGGGTAACCCAGACGAAGAATCCGCCTTCGGGGTGAGTCCATGTAGCTTCGGGCGGAAAGAATTCCTCAAGCGCCGCCAGCATAGCATCGCGGCGAACATTGTAGGTTTTAACGAAGGTCTGCAGCGTCTTTTCCCAGGGCGTATCAGTGAAATAATGCTCAATCACGACCTGATTAAAGGCACTACCGCACAAATCGGTACCCTGTTTGACCAAGTTAATCTTCGCAAGCACACTGCGCGGAGCAACAATCCAGCCCGTGCGTAAGCCCGGGGCAAACACCTTGGAAACCGTACCGAGATAAATAACTTTATCGGAACGAGCCCGCAGGGGAATCACGTGACCACCGTCGTAGCGCAGACGGCCATAGGGGTCGTCTTCCACTACCATGAAATCGTATTCTTCCGAAAGCTCCAGCAGGCGTTCGCGACGTTCGGAAATCATGGTAACGCCGCCGGGATTTTGGAAGTTGGGAATGGTGTAGAGGAACTTGGCACCACCCTTGCCGATTTTCTTTAGTTCCTCTTCAAGCAGATCCATGCGCATGCCTTCGTTATCGAAAGGAATGCAGTGGATATCGGGCTCATACGCAGAAAACGCCTGCAGCGCACCGAGATACGTCGGACCTTCCGCCAAAATAACGTCTCCGGGATTGATGAATGTTTTCGCAATCAGGTCGAGCGCTTCCTGGGCGCCCGTCGTAATCATGACGTCGGCCGGCTTGCACCGAATGCCCGTGTCGCGCATGATATCGCAGAAAACCTGCTTGGTTTCAACGCGACCATCCGTCGGCCCGTATTGCAGGGCAACGGCCCG
The DNA here is from genome assembly GCA_036650075.1 of Raoultibacter sp. GTDB lineage: Bacteria > Actinomycetota > Coriobacteriia > Coriobacteriales > Eggerthellaceae > JAVWGW01. Next base: position 6,172 of record JAVWAI010000030.1, on the reverse strand, counting down.
GTCCTCTTCGCACGCAGCACGTACCGCATCCTTGATGACGGACTGTGCAAGCAGCGAAACGTCAGGCATTCCGCCGGACAGTGAAATAATATCGGAACGAGATGCTGCAGCGAATAAATCGCGCACAGCGGACGATCGCATCTTCGTGACGCGATCGGCGAGCTTGTCGCCCGTTTGATCGAATGTTAAGTGAGCTGATGGCATTGGATTACTTTATCACCTCTCTATTAAGAAATTCGCAGCTATCGCGAAAAGCCCGCAACGCTACCAAATCGTCGGCGAAATTCACTTCCACCCGTGCTTTTGTGTGCATCTTATCAAGCCACTGCGTCGTTCCGACAAAAACCGCCCGAGGTGCGGCAGCTTCCCTCGTTTGCAGGTCGATAACCAAGTGCTCAAGAAGATGAGGTAGCGACGTATGGTCGATTACCGCGCCGAACGTATCACCCTCATCGTTCACACACGTATGATGGGAGAGGCTCGGAAAAACGTGCTGTACGCGCGCCGCCAACAAAGGAGTTGTCATAGCATCCGCCGGAACAACCACCATTTCGCAGGCAACCCGATCCGCCATCACCGTGATTCTCTCAATAGTAAGCGCAGAGGGTGGAATGCTCATAGTGCGTCTTCGCCCGACGTAGCAGAAGACGCGCTCGGCGGCATCGCCGCTTCATCAACGGCACTTGCTCGGTCGAGAGAATCGTCCTGTTGCTCACGCGCCGGCACTTCCTCTTCCGGATCGATTACTGCAGGATACGTGACCTCATCGGAACGCTGCGGTGCGCCCTCGCCGGCGACGATAGCCGCTCCAACAGTATTTGCATCCCGCGTGGCGTTGTTTGCCAGGCTCTGGGGAGACACGTCCGTCGCATCACTCATTTTCGTGAACACGCTGCGTCCGGAAAGTGCAGCGTTTGCTTCACCGGATGCCGCGGCATCCTCACCCGAGGGATTGTGACTAAAATCAACTATGCCCAGCACCGATCTAACATCTGGTGCACGCCCCTCAACGATTACCAGCGTCTTCCGATCCTCTGAAAACGCATAGAGCCCCTCGCCCTTCAGTTTATCGAACGAAAACGTAATCGTCTTCATCCAAGGGTCGAGCGTGTAGGTATAAGCGACATCCTGGGTCAATTTCATCGCCGCGCCATCGATGACAATCGTCTTCGGCGCAGAGGCGAATCTCCATTCACCCTGTATGTCTCGGGCATCGTCAAAACGAAACCAGCGGTTCCACGCAAACGCGCCAACAAAGACCACGACGACAAGCAGCAACCCCAGCGCTACGCGACGAAGCCACCTCCGTTGCACTTTTCTGCGCCGGGGCTGGCTAGCTGCTTTTCTGTCCGTTTTCTCGTTGGCCACGGTTCGGTTCGCGATATCTAATTGCCCTGAAATTTATTCAGGCTCAATGACGGTGATACCGCCCATGTAGGGTACGAGTACGTCAGGCACCTTCACCGTACCATCAGCCTGCTGATAGTTTTCCAGGATCGCAGCCATAGTACGCCCGACAGCCAAACCGGATCCATTGAGCGTGTGCACCAAGCGCGTGCCCTTGAAATTCTGAGGATCGCGATATTTGATATTGGCACGACGCGCCTGAAAATCAACGCAGTTCGAACACGAGGAAATTTCTTTATACCCGTCATAGGAGGGTAACCATACTTCCAGGTCATACGTTTTGGCCGCAGAGAATCCGATGTCGCCCGTGCACAGATTGATGACACGATACGGCAGACCCAGAAGCTGAAGAATATTCTCGGCGTCGGCAACCATGGACTCGAGATCATCCCAGCTTTCTTCCGGTTTCGCGAACTTGACCATTTCAACCTTGTCGAATTGATGCAGGCGAATCAAACCTCGGGTATCGCGACCGGCACTGCCGGCTTCTTCGCGGAAGCAGGGAGTGAACGCACAATATTTAAGGGGTAGCTGCTCGGCATTGAGTACTTCACCCGCGTGAATGTTGGTCAGCTGCACTTCGGCGGTCGGAATGAGATAAAGACCTTCCGTCGTCTTGAACAGGTCTTCTTCGAATTTGGGCAGCTGACCCGTGCCCGTCAGCGTCGCGGTGTTTGCCATAGCCGGGCACCACCACTCTTTAAAACCACGGCTGACATGCGTGTCGGCCATAAAGCAGATAATCGCACGCTCGAGACGAGCGCCAAGACCACCGAGAAGCGTGAAGCGGCTGCCGGCAAGCTTGACCGCACGTTCTGCGTCGATGATGCTCAAGTCTGCACCGAGATCCCAGTGAGCCTTCGGCTCGAAATCAAAATCGTTCGGTGTTCCCCAGCGACGAACCTCGGGATTATCGTTTTCGTCTTTGCCGAAAGGAGTTGTCTCTGAAGGCAGATTGGGCGCAGCCATCAGGATATCGTTGAGCGCAGTTTCAGCTTCTTCATGCAAAGCTGCTGCTGCGGAAATTTTTTCGTTAATCTGGCGTACCTGATCTTTGGCGGCTTCTGCCTCTTCCGTCTTACCGGCGCCCATCATCTGCCCGATTGCCTTCGAGGCACTATTGCGTTGCGCCTGAAGAGCTTCCTCTTCAGCGATAGCGGCGCGACGAGCTTCTTCCAGCTCGGCAAAGCGCTTCTTGTCCCAGCGCGCATTGCGGTCTTCCATCGCCTTGGCGACGGCGTCTTGGTTTTCGCGAACAAAACGGATATCAAGCATTGTTACCCTTCCCTATTTCGATCATGCCCGGTCGATTCCGACCCCCTCCAATGAGGACCATAGAGAGTTTCTCTGTGGTGAGCGGGTGCGTTATACAAACGGGTCTTGCTCGCGCATAGTATACTCTACTAGAATGATTTGATGGCTTTTATGAACATATTCCCATGGTGAATCTACGCGAAAGGTAGTCATGGATTTCAACGAACTGTACCACTTCCTCTTCGAAACCTTTGCCGGCATCGGTTGTTTAGTCGGCTTAGGTCTTGTGCTCAGCGTTATCGCCTGTGCAATTATGGAACGCCGCACACGCAAGGCCTACAAGAATCACGAAAAGAACGGCGACGACTGGAGCTTCTTCGACGACGACGAAGAAGACGAATAGCAACCCTTCCGCACCGACAGAACGTCGGTCAGATTTTGAGCCCCTTAAACTGAAGACTCGCAACGTCCGCGCCTTCAGAACGCCCTCGACTGTAAAGGAATACCATGACCGACTCTCCCTCTCTGTACCAACGCCAAGATGCCTACATCCCCCGTGTTGCCGCCGTGCACGATATGTGCGGCTACGGCAAATGCTCGCTCGGCGTTGCCATTCCGGTATTATCGGCCGCCGGCTGTGATGTCTGTCCGGTTCCGACGGGACTGTTTTCGTCGCATACGGCATTTCCCGGTTGGTACATGCACGACACCACCGAAATGCTGTGCGATTATCTGGAAGCTTGGAAAAAAATCGGCGTAGAAATCGATGCCGTATACTCCGGTTTCCTCGGTGCACCCGAGCAGGTCGATCGCATTCGGGACATCTATTCAACTTACCCCGATGCACTGCGCGTTGTTGACCCGGTCATGGCAGACCACGGAAAAGTGTACCCGACCTACACGCCGGAGCTGTGTTCCGCCATGGCAGAACTTGCTTGCGGTGCTGACATTCTCACCCCGAATCTGACCGAAGCCGCCATTATTTTGGGTGAAGAGTGGGTCGGCACCGACATCACCGACGACGAGGCGCACCGCCTCATCGATGCCCTTATCGAAAAGGGTGCGAAACACGTTGTGCTCAAGGGCATTCAGCGCAAAGGTGATGGCTTGATCCGTAATTTTGTGGCGGGAGAGAACTGCGCCTTCTTTGAAGCGAAAAACGAATATCTGCCCTATATGCTGCATGGCACCGGCGATCTGTACTGCTCATGTCTGCTGGCCGCCGTCATGGCCGGACATACGATCCAAGAAGCTGTCGAGTTTGCCGGTAGTTTCGTGCACGACGCGATGATTGTCTCAGCTCAGCAGCCCGATTTTGAGAACCGCGGCGTCAGCTTCGAACCTCTGATGGGGAAAATCACGCAACTGCTCTAAGAAACCAATCGAGATGCTCGCGATGGACCGGGAACCTATCCCGGTCCATTTTTTAATCTACATCCAGTTCGTCTCGGGAAGGCACCCCAAGCGCACACGCTACGGCCATTACGATTGCAGCGCCTACCACCGGCAAGAGCAAGCGCCAATCAGGCATCCAGGCAACCTGCGACGAGGCAATCCAGGTTCCTAGGCAAAGTGCGCCGAACAGGACCGAGAAGGCAATCACTACGCCAAAAAAGGCAAAAAGTCGCGTTTGGCGCAGACAGAAAAGACTCATAACGCACGAGGCCACAATCCAGCTAGCAACGATACACCAGGTCATCGGCTGCTGCAGCAAGGCCCAAATGTTTGCTTGCACATCAAGGGTACTGAAATTCCAGAAGGTAAGAACATTCCAGCCCATAAGCGTTTCAGAACCAAAACCGGCCAAGACAATAGCAAGTGCGGAAGCGAAGACCGAGGCAATCACAGCATCTTTCGCGGAAAGAAAGAACCCGGAAAGTAAAGGGGTAATCGAGCTGAACCCAAATGACCCGAACAAGGCGGGTGAAAGAGCGACGTTCGCTTGCGCATTTCCCCGGCGTCCTGCGAACAGCCACCAAACCACGGCGGCAACCAAGAGCGCCGCTCCGGCGACATAGGCCTGATTTACCAGCAGAGCCACGCTCAATCCCGCCACCGCCAACAGCGACCCCAGATGGGGCTTGATTGCTGCGGCCAAGACAAGCAACGCAAAAACCCCCCAGAATAACGGGCTCGTCCACCCATTGACCTGCGGGGTGTTGGAAAGCGCCACGAATCCAAGAATCGCCACGTTCAGCACGCCCCACACGCGAGCAAAGCCCACGCGAGAAGGAAGGCTTAAGCGGTCGAACACACTGACGCGTTCTTCGGCTTTTTCTTCATCTTCGTCTCCGAAATCTTCACAGGCTTGTCCGACCAACACCGCCAGCTGCTTGTGGCCTCGTGCGAAGTTACCCAAAAACGGCATCAGTTCTTCCGTGAAATCCCCAACGTTGTCATAGCGTTCTTCGCGATCGGGATCAAGCGCATAGAACAGCACGTCATCGGCCTCGGGGTCGAGGCCCTCCATGCACAGGGAGGGCAAAATAAGCTCCGAATCGGTGATGGCCGCTTCGGCCCGGTCGAGGTCGGGAGCGAAAAACGGGTTGGTCCCCGTAATCATTTCGTAGGTAAGACTCGCCAACGCCCATTCGTCACAGCGGGCATCAAGATTGTCCGAACGCATCTGTTCGGGAGGCATATAGCCGATAGTGCCACCACCTGCCTGCCGGAAACCGGCAGCATCGGACAGGGTCGCCAGGCCGAAGTCGGTTACTTTGACCTGGCCCTGGCGGTTGATCAGCACGTTGTCTGGCTTAATGTCGAGATGTAGAACCTGATTGTCGTGAGCCACTTCCAAAGCGTGAGCCACCGAAGAAAAGACGGTAGCCACGATGTCGAGCGATAAGCTTTCCCCGTAGTGATCCATAAAAGCCGAAAGCGTCATGCCGTCAACGTATTCCATGATGAGATAAGCAAAAGAACCTTCGATTTCAAAATCATACACACCGACGATGTTGCTATCGGAAAGAAGCGCCGCAGTTCGCGCCTCGTCAAGCCCGGGAAGCGTTGCCGACGCAACAGGTAGCCCATCGGGCCCCAAGACAATATCACCTTGGTCGAGCTTGATGCATTTGATGGCGACACGACGCTGAATGCGTGTATCCCACGCAAGCTGCACCGTGGCAAAACCGCCGCTGCCCGCCTCGGAAATAGGCCGGTATCTATTGAGTATAAGTTGCTGGTCGTACAATACTCGCGCCTTCCGTGCTCTCATTGCCCCGGGTGCAGAAAGCTCGACGAATCCGAACGGTCAATCGCTTCCCGCCTGCCGCCGAACCGTATTTTCCTATGATACCGCATTTACTGCAGCCATCATCTTTTCGGGGGCCTGAAAGACATCTATTCGCCAAGCCTTTTGCCGCCACATAGCACACGCGCTTAAATAAATAGTGTCGAAACCACACTCACCCTTGCCAAGGCGGGCTTGCTGCGCTAATATTCATCCTTGCCTATTTACGCGAGACTTTGCGTAATTGTCATGTTTGCGGGCGTGGCGGAATTGGCAGAC
>JAVWAI010000029.1:0-15408 GCA_036650075.1 Raoultibacter sp. | reverse complement strand
TCGGTGCCGCTTTGGTGCCCGATGCCCTGAAGTTCGGTTTGCTTGAATACGGCAATCTCTTTGGTGTGTCGGTGATTATCGCCGGTACAGCCATTGTCATTGGAATCAACTACATCAGGCACGAACGTAAGGATAATGCGTTTGCGCAGTACTACGGCCGTATCATGTTGGTGGTTTTTGTTGCCATAGTGGTTATCGGGAATTTGGCTTTGCCTTTGTCCTCATTGATCTTCTAGCAGCACGCCTTCCTCTGCCGTCCTTGCTTTAACTTGCAAGTCCGCGCGTGACGAGACTTACCTGTCGCGGCGTAAGAAGGGCTTGGGTATATAAAACGCCCCGGATGCTCAGCATCTGGGGCGTTTTGGGTTGATGGGGGGCGCAGGAAAAAGTTAGGCGGCTTTCTTTTCCTCGGTTGCCGGTTTTTCTGCAGGCTTTTCCTTCTCGGTCTTTGCTGTGTCAGGCTTTTCCGTCTTGCTCGTGTCGGTCTTTTCTGCATCCTTCACGTCTGTTTTCTCGGTTTTATCGGCATCGGGTTTTGCGTCGATGGTTTCGTTTGCCGGTAAGGCAGACGCGCTTTTCGTTGCTTCTTCAGCACAGAAGCTGCAGGCACGATTGCGCTTGGCATCAAAGGCTTCCTGTACGGTACCGGTGAAGATGGTTCCGGAATTGACGATTGCTTGGCAATTCGGGTCGAGGTGATAAACCTTGCCGAAGGTGGTCCAATAAACGGTGCCGTCGCCGTATGTGGCAGCTGCTGTGGCGGCTGCTTGCTGATCTTCGGCACTGGCCGGATGGTAATCGATGGAGGACGCTCCGGCGATTACCAAGGCTACTGCGGCAACGATGGTGGCTAATTGTTTGGTTTTCTTATCGGCATCCTTGTTTACGAGTACCAGAATGATGAAAGGCAAGAAGGCAAGGATGGACATGATTGCGCCAAGCTGGTTCTGGATAAAAAACTTGACTTTTTCTGCCTTTGATGGGGGATCGATGTGATTAGCGCGTTTCCAGATTTGGGAAGCGATGACGACACAAATTAGGTCGAGCACCAGGGCCACAATCATCCACACCTGAGCGCTCTGCAGGTAAATCGTACCATTCATCACGAGGACGGCTAAAACCTCGAAGACGATGGCGAGAACCCAGAGAATGGCGGAGGCGATGCGCATGCCGAAAACATTTTTTCCTCCCGCCGGATCAGGTGTTGTTTTTTCAACCTCTGCGGCTTCAGTGGCCTGCTGGGGAGCGTCGACACTCTTACCTGAATCGGCGGCAACAAACTTACGATTGGGGTGTTGTTTTTTTTCGGTCATGAAACATCCTTTCACCGAGGGTATATTTTCGTGTATTTACAAAAATATCTAAGATTAAGCTGGAAACAAATATAAAACCTAGGTAGTATTATATACAATGTATGTTTTGTTAAAGGAGAGAAAATGGCAGAATTTGACATCAAGGGTGCTGTTGATCAGATTATGAACCAGGCAGCAGGGGACGATGGCCTTCTCGCACAGCTGAAGAAGGATCCCGCGGGTGCTATTGAAAACATGACCGGCATCGATATTCCGAACGAGCAGATTGATGCTGTCGTCGCAAAGCTTGGTGGCGTCGAAGGACTGATCGGCGATTTCGTCAATGGCAAGGGCATCGGCGGCGTTATCGACGATGTTGAGAAAGCAGCTGGCGGTGTCGCTGAGGACCTGCTCGGCGGTATGTTTAAGAAGTAGGGGCTTCACGCAAGTGGTTTTGTTTGTGTGGGGGCGGCATGTCGGCTGTCGGTCGGTTGGTGCCCCCCGCAAGGTTGTTGTGTTGCAAAATATGCGCCCTTTGTGCATAAGCACTGGTAATCTAGGTACTTCATGCTAAAATAATTTATCTTCTGTAACCACGGAAACGCGCACGCAGGCGCAACAAACGCAGTTTAATCGCAGCAGTCGAGAGGATTATCATGGACGAAACGGGAGTATTGAGCTTGATCGAAGAGCTTTCTATCCTGCTCGAGGATTCAAAGCCAGTATTCGGTAAAAGCAATTTACGACAGGTCGACGTCGCGGCCGCCTTTGAGATTATGGACGAAATTCGCGATACCTTCCCCAGTGAATTCGCTCAGTCCCGTCAAATCGTAAGAGAACGCCAGAGCCTGATTGACGATGCCGATGCCGAGGCAACGCGTCTTATCGAAGATGCTCGCAGTCAGGCAATGACCATTGCAAGCGAGCAGGAAATCGTCCGCATCTCCCAGCAGCAAGCCGACACCATCATGGCAGATGCTCGCGAACTCGAACGTCAGACCCGTGCGGGTGCGGAAGATTACGCTGATGAAGTGTTTTCCCATGTTGAACAGAGTCTCGATACGCTTTTGGGCAACGTGCGTCGCTGTCGCGATCGTTTGAATGCCAATTCTATGAGCGAGCGATAGATGTCTGAAACTTCATTTATAGTGCCTGCTGAACTCTTTGCTGCTGCGGAGAGTTCTTCCTTTTCCGGAACATACGAGCCGACGGTTTTCAAGGCCGGTCCCGATCTCTACACTTTCGCACAGCCGCTTTCCTGGCAGGTGAGCATCACCAATACCGGTGGCGCCCTGCTGGTAATCGGAACGGTCGAAGGTGATGCGGTCACCTCTTGTGCGCGCTGCATGGAACCGGTCAAGCTTTCGATGACGGGTGAGATAGAAGGGTATTATCTGCTGTCGGCCGACGATGAGGCTGATTTGGAAGACATCGAGGAAGACGAATTCGAGGTTCTTGGCCCCGATAACGTTATCGATTTGGTGCCGCTCATTCGTGCGGCTATCCTGCTTGAGTGTCCTCTGGTTCCCCTTTGTGACGAAGAGTGCAAGGGACTGTGCCCGGCGTGCGGTAAAAACCTCAACGAGGGGGATTGCGATTGTGTTATGGTCGAAGAAGATGGCCGCGATGCCGCTGGCCCCGCAAATCCTTTCGCGGTTCTCAAGGATTACCCGTTTCAGAATTAGTATATTCGTGTGAAGCTTCGTCTTTTTATCGATGCATGCTTGCGTCTGTCGATCTGCTTTGCTAGAATATCGCTTTGCGTGTTTATCGCATGAGTAATTAATCGAGCGCAGGCTCGTCTTTTGCAAAAGGAGAAATGTTATGGCAGTACCTAAGCGTAAAACGGGTCGTTCTCGCACTCATTCTCGTCGTAGTGCAAACAGCGTAATCCCTGTAGCTGCACGTTCTTTGTGCCCGCAGTGCGGCGAAGCAAAGCTTCCTCATCGCGTGTGCCCGAACTGCGGATACTACAAGAATCGTGAAGTCATCGTCGTCGACTAACGACCTTGGTGCGCAGTGAGCCACCTACATCGAGAATCCCTCTGGGTTGCGCAGCATTGCAGCGTATCTCTTAGGGATTTTTGTTTTTACGGTATTGCTCGATTGAACACCTCCTGCCATACGCACGAAGGGCGGCTCATGCCGCTCTTCGTGCGTTCACCCTTAGTTGTTTGTCAGCACCTTTAGTGAAGGAGAGCATCCGATGCCCGAAAAAGTCACCCTTACCGTCGATGCGCTTGGCGGGGACAACGCTCCCGATGTCGTACTTGAAGGCACGGCGGTAGCGCTCGCCGAAGACGCCGACTTGACGGTCATCCTCTGCGGCCCGAAAGCAATCGTCGAACCGTTTGCTGCGGCTCACGAACGCTGTGTTGCACAGCCAACCACCGAGTCGATCGCCATGGGCGAACATCCCGCACGTGCCGTTCGCACCAAAAAAGATTCTTCGATCGTGGTGGGGTGCCGCTTGGTGAAAGAGGGTGCTGCGCAGGGTTTCTTTTCTGCAGGTTCTACCGGTGCGTGCTTGGCGGCGGCTACGTTGGTTATGGGTCGAATCAAGGGCGTTGCTCGTCCGGCGCTCTGCTCGGTCATCCCGTCTCCGATAGCGCCGGTGATCATGTGTGATATCGGCGCCAATGCCGATTGTAAGCCGGAATATTTGGTGCAGTTCGCGCTGATGGCAACTATCTATACCGAGAAAATCATCAAAATTGAAAACCCTCGTGTCGCTTTGCTCAATATCGGCGAAGAGGATGAAAAGGGCTCGACGTTCGCGCAGGAATCATTCAAGTTGCTCAAGGAAAATGTTCCTAATTTTGTCGGCAACGGCGAGGGTGACGACATCCTTTCGGCCACCTACGATATCTTCGTAACCGATGGTTTTACGGGCAATGTGTGCCTTAAGACAATCGAAGGCACCTCCAAAGCTCTTTTTAAAGCGCTTAAGGGAGTTTTCTATACCAATATGGCCACCAAGCTCGGAGCGCTGCCAATCAAAGGTGAGCTATCGAAGCTTATGGACAAGATTAGCCCGGATACCTACGGTGGTGCGCCGCTTCTCGGCGTGAAGGGCGCCTGCATCGTGGGGCATGGATCATCGAATCCCCTGGCAATAAAAAACGGCATCCGCACAACGGCGGAAACCGTGAGAGCGCACGTTTCTGATTTAATAGCGCAAGCGGTTACCAAATAAGACCCGCTAGGGTAAACTTAATCAAAATACACTTTGAAGTAGGGCTAAGCATGATGTTTTCCGACGAACAGAAAGACAAACTCGAACAGACGCAGCAGATGCTGAACTATCGTTTTAACGATCAGCAACTGTTGCTCTCTGCAATCACTCATCCTTCGGCAGTGGAAGGTAAACCGGTTAAATTCTCCTATGAACGTCTTGAATTTTTGGGCGACTCCATTCTGGGGGCTATTGTCGCGACCGAGGCTTTTCATCGCTATCCCGAACTCGATGAGGGCGGTTTGACCCGCATCAAGGTTTCGCTCGTCTCTGGCGCCACGTTGGCGAAGGTGGCTGGAACCCTCGGGTTTGCTGATATCATCATGTTCGGTTCCTCTGAAACGGGAACCGGTAAACGTGGTTTGCATTCCGCTTTGGAAAATGTGTATGAAGCTGTTGTTGCCGCCCTGTATCTTGATGGGGGGTTGGTAGCCGCACAGCATTTCGTTGCCGATAACCTTCTCGACCACATGTCGTTTGGCATGGCGCAAGAGCCCGAGAATCCAAAAAGCGTCCTTCAGGAAAAACTGCAGGAAGATGGCATCACGCCCACCTATAAGCTTGTAGAAACCCAGGGTCCTCCCCATGACCGCACGTTCATAACGCAGGTTTTCGCGGGCATGCAAGCGCTTGCTCGAGGCGTTGGCCGCACCAAAAAGGAATCAGAGAGCCAGGCGGCGGAAATCGCCCTTGAAACCATGCAATCTGCTGGCAAGCAAACGCGTGCTCAGGCAAAGGCTGAAAAGGCCAACGCGCGCATTGCTGAACGTGCGCGCAAGAAAGCGGAGCGTGATGCGCTCCGCCAGAAAAAGCAGGTATAATTCGTGTATCTGAAATCTCTGGTCCTCAAAGGTTTCAAGTCGTTTGCTGATCGCAGCGTGCTTTTGTTCGAGCCGGGCGTCAGTGCGGTCGTTGGCCCGAATGGCTCGGGAAAATCAAACATCTCCGATGCGGTTCTGTGGGTCCTTGGCGAACGCAATGCGAAAAACTTACGAGGCCAGGCGATGGAGGATGTGATTTTCTCGGGTTCTTCAGCGCGTAAGCCGGTCGGTATCGCTGAAGTCGATCTAGTGCTCGACAATTCCGATAATACGTTGCCGGTTGATTATTCCGAAGTGGTCATCACGCGCCGCATGTACCGCAGTGGCGAAAGCGAATATCTCATCAATGGTGCGATCGTTCGCCGTATGGACGTACTCGATATCCTGCACGATACCGGTCTTGGTACGGACACTCATTCCATTATTTCCCAGGGAAGCCTTGATTCGATTCTTCAATCCAAACCCGAAGACCGACGGGCACTCATCGAAGAAGCCGCCGGGGTGCTCAAGCACAAACAGCGCAAACTCAAAAGCGAGCGCAAGCTTGAGCAGATGGATGCTCATTTAACGCGCGTGAAGGATGTGGCATTCGAGGTCGAACGTCAGCTCAAGCCCCTTGAGCGCAAAGCGAAACGTGCGCTTGCCTACCAAGATGTGGCTCACGAACTTACTGAACTCGATCTCACCCTTGCTGTTGACGATTTGCGTGTCCTCCAGAAAAAGTGGGACGAAGCGACCGCCCATGAAGCAACTCTAAACGAACAACTTGAACAGATTCATACGCGTGTGGCACAGACCGAGGCGCAAGCCGAAACGCTGCAGGGCAAGCTCCAGTCGGAGAGTCTTGATGCTGGCGCGCTTGCTCAGCGTTATCGTCGTGCCCAAACGGCACTCGAACGCTTCGATGCGAACGCGCTTTTGTTGCGTGAAAAGAAGCGTTCACTCCAGCGTTACGGAAGCGATCTTGCGGTTTCTTTGGAAGAGAATAAAGCTCACTCCACCGATGTTGTCGTCGAGCGAGACAAGGCACGGGAAGCGCTTGTCGGCGTTCGTGCCGACAAGGAAGGTGCCGAAAAGGTTTTGCGTCAGCATGTTGACGCGCGTGATCGGCTTGCGCAGCAGATGAGGGATCTGAACGATTCGCTGGGGATTGCCCGTAATTCACAGCGAGGGCTGCGCAATCAAATCGAGGCCACCGCGCGCCGACAGGCCGAAACAAAAGAGGTGCTTTCCAACAATCTTGCCCACGAGAAATTGATTGCGGGTCACGGTCGTGAACTCGAAATGCAGCTCACGCACCTTCAGGCTGACTACGATCGTTCGCTTGAAGAGGCGAAGCGTGTTGCGGCCGATGTGGAAGCGTTGCAGGTGCGCGATGCCGCAGCTCGCGAATCTGTCGTGGCCGCCCTTGCTGCACGCGAAGCGGCGCAGGCTTCACTTGATGACGCTCGCGACCGCCTTTCCCAAGTCGCCGCTGAAATCAAGGCGCTTGAAGAATTGGAGCGGGCGCAGGAAGCCGCTAATCCGGCACTTGCCTGGATTATGGACCATAAGGCTCGTTTCGATGAGGCGATGGCTCCCATAACCCACGTGATTGCGGCACCCGATGATTTCGAGGGTTTGCTTGAGGTGCTTCTCGGTACCGATCTCGGAGCTTTGTTCGTGCGTGATACGCGCGCAGCCAACTTGGCGGCCAGTGCGCTTCGTGAAGCGGTTGCGGTGGGGGATATCGTCCTCTTGCCGCAAAACGGTATGTCGGCAGGCGCAAAACATCCCTCGCGCATCGGTCCTGCTGAGCGTTTATTGGAAAAATTAACCTATCCTGCTGCATATGCCGATGCGGTTGAATCGCTTTTGGGGGACGTGTATCTGTGCGCTAATCCCGCCGAAGCGCTTGCGGCCCATGCTCAATATTCTTCCGGTATACGGTTTGCTACGGCTGATGGATTTGTGGTTTGGCAAAACGGCAAAATATCAGTGGGGCTCAAAGAGGTGGGAGAGCAGGGTGCTTTGGCGCGCCATCGTCATCTGGAGTCTTTGCGCGAGCTCTATAGTGCGGCTCAGAAAGCCTGCGACGATGCTCTTTCCGCCCGAGACGCAGCTGAGGAAGTGCAGCGACGAGCCCAGGCGGATAACCTTCAGGTAAGTCAAGAACTTGCCCAAACACGAGGACAAAATGAATCGTGTACGCAGGAAGCTCAGCGTACCGAAGAAAAACTTTCCGCATTACGGCGCGAATACGGTGGTCTCGAAAAGCAACGGAGCGAAGCTCAGGCGGCTTTGGCTGCGGCGCGACCGACAGCTGCTGGATTGGAAAAACAACTTGTCCAGCTCAATGAAGATCTTGAGATTTTAATTTCGCAGATAAAAAAACAACAGCACGCGCTCGACCCGTTGCAGGCTCAAGCTTTAAAAACCAACGAAGCCCTTTCTGAGGCGAAGCTCGACGTGGCAACATTTGCCGAACGCGAAATATACGCACAACGCATACTGCTTGCTCGTGAGCAGGACATTTCCACGCTTGCTGCAAGCAACGTCAATACGGAAGCCTCTCTGGCAGCCAATGCTGTCGCGCAAGCGCGCATCGATCCCTTGCTGTCGGTGCTCGATATGCTGTCCCGATCTGCGAAACACTGGACTGATCGTCTGGAGGCTGACACCACTTCCGCTCAAAGCGTCTCAGCCGGACTGCACGCTTCCATCAGCGAAGCACGCGATGCGGCACGTGCGGCCCATGATGCCTTTGATGAAACCAACGCGATCCTTTCTCAGGCTCGCGTCGACAAGGGGCGCCTTGAGGTGCAAGTCGAATCTGCGATTAATACTATTGTGCAAGATTGTCGTGTTCCGCTTGAAGTAGCGCTCGCAATCCCTGTTTTGGAGGATCGTACCGAAACGGAAGATAAGACATTCAAGTTGCGTCGCCGTATCGCGAATATGGGAACGATCAATCCCGATGCAGCGGCCGAGTATGAAGACCTGAAGAAGCGCTATGATTATATGGCATCGCAACTTGCCGATCTTGAAACGGCGCGTCGTGCGCTCTCTAAAATCGTGCACGTCATCGATGCTCGCATGAAAGATGACTTCATTAAGACCTTCGAGGTTATCGATACTAATTTTCGTGAAATATTCGCCGTGCTGTTCCCTGGCGGATCGGCCAACTTAAGCCTCGTCGATCCTGACGATCTAGAGAACACGGGCATCGAGGTTAACGCGCAGCCGCGCGGTAAGCGCATATCCAAGATGATGCTTATGAGCGGTGGCGAAAAGTCGTTGACGGCATTGGCGCTGCTATTCGCGGTCTACCGCATTCGTTCGACACCGTTTTACATTCTCGACGAAGTAGAGGCGGCTCTCGACGACACAAACCTTCGTCGTTTGGTCGCTTACCTTGATTCGCTGCGCGAAGATGCACAGTTAATCATGATTACACATCAACGTCGCACGATGGAAATGGCCGATGCTCTCTTCGGCGTTTCTATGCAGGCCGATGGCGTGACCAAGGTGGTTAGCCAAAAGCTCGATCGTGTGCTGAAATACGCAAAGGGGTAATTGTATGGGATTTTTTGATCGCATCAGCGATGGGCTCAGCCGCTCTCGCGATAAATTCAAGGAACAGATGAATGTTTTGCTCGACCGCGGTCCCGATCTCGATGAAGATTTCTGGGAAGGTCTGGAAGAGGCGCTTATCTTAAGCGATATTGGGGCCCCCGCAGCGCTTGAAATTGTCGAGAAAATACGTGCGGAGGCAACCCGTAAGGCGCTTCCGGATGCGTATGCGGTACTCGATGTTCTGGTCGACCATATTGCTTCCGCATTTGCGACCAGCGAGAAAAACCTCTTCGACGAAAACCCCGTTCTCGTGCTTTTTGTTGGCATCAATGGCTCCGGCAAAACGACGACAGTCGGCAAGCTCGCCAACGAGTCGACTGCGGCTGGACGTCATGTTCTGCTCGGAAGCGCCGATACGTTTCGTGCTGCCGCCATTGAGCAGCTTGAAGTGTGGGCACGTCGCGCTCGGGTCGAGGTGGTCACGCGTGAAAGGGGCGGAGACCCCGCGAGCGTATGCTACGACACAATCGAACGTGCTGAAGTAACAGGTGCTGATATGGTGCTGATCGACACGGCGGGCCGCCTTCATACCTCAGATGATCTTATGCGTGAATTACAGAAGGTCGTCAGCGTGGTGCGCAAGCGTTCACCGATGCCGGTCGCCACGGTGCTCGTTGTCGATGCAACAACGGGGCAAAACGGCATGCAGCAGGCGCGTGAGTTCAATCGAGCTCTCGATTTGGATGGCCTGATTGTGACGAAGCTCGATGGTACGGCGAAGGGCGGCATCGCGCTCGCCATCTCACACGAACTCAATATCCCGATTTTTAAGATTGGTGTCGGTGAAGCCATAGAGGACCTGCGCGATTTTGTGCCGCAGGATTTTGCTCGGGCTCTTATCGGCGATTTCGGCAAATAGTAAAGGAGACGCTATGCTTGATAATCTCTCTGAACGCTTACAAAATATTTTCTCGGGTTTGCGCGGTAAGGGCAAGCTGACGGAAAACGACATCAATGAGGTCATGCGTGAAATTCGTATGGCCCTGCTTGAAGCGGATGTTAACTTCAAGGTGGTCAAGACCTTCATCGCCTCCGCAAAGGAGCGCTGTCTCGGTGTCGAGGTCCTCGAATCGCTGACGCCGGCTCAAAATGTCATTAAAATCGTGCTTGATGAATTGACTGAATTGCTCGGGCGCACCGATTCGAAACTCGTTTTGTCTTCGCGTATCCCCAACGTGATCATGCTTGTCGGTCTGCAGGGTTCGGGCAAGACGACTGCAGCCGCCAAACTTGCCTATCGATTGAAGCAGGAAAATCATTCACCGCTGCTCGTCGCCTGCGACGTTTATCGTCCAGCTGCGGCGGATCAACTTCAGACACTCGGCGACGAAATGGGTGTTCGGGTGTATCGCGGAGCGGGCGAAGACCCCGTCAAAATCGCACGGGAGGGTATACAGGACGCTATCGACAACCTGCGCGATGTTGTCATCGTCGACACGGCTGGTCGCCTCCATGTTGATGAGGTGATGATGGAGGAGGCCGACAACATCAAGCGTGCGGTCAAGCCGGACCAGATACTCATGGTGGTCGACGCGATGACCGGTCAAGATGTGGTTAACGTTGCCGCCGCTTTTGCTGATCGCGTGGATTTCGACGGCGTTATCATGTCGAAGATGGACGGCGATGCTCGTGGTGGTGGTGCGCTTTCCATCAAGCAGGTCACGGGAAAACCGATCAAGTTCATCTCCGCCGGTGAAAAACCCGACTCGCTTGAAGAGTTCCATCCCGACCGCATGGCAAAACGTATTCTTGGCATGGGCGACGTGGTGTCGCTTATCGAAAGCGCATCCAAGATGCAGGCCGAGGAAATGGAGGCCGAGCAAACCGAGCGCATGATGCGCGCCGATTTGAATCTCGACGATTTCGTTGAGATGAACCGCCAGGTGCGCAAGATGGGCGGTATCTCGAAACTGGTCAGCGCTCTTCCGGGTGGTGATAAGGCTCTGTCTCAAGGTCAGGTCGACATGAACGCGCTCGATCGCATGGAGGTGATCATCTTTTCCATGACGAAAAGAGAACGCGAAAAACCCGATCTTCTCAATGGGTCGCGCCGCAGTCGTATCGCTGCCGGTGCGGGAGTGCAGGTATCCGACGTGAACCAGGTCATCAAAAAATTCAACGAAACCAAGAAGATGATGAAGCAGTTCATGCCGACACCCGAAGCTGTGGGCAAGAAGGGAAAGAAGGGTAAAAAAGGGCGGCGTCGCCGCAGCTTGCCGGGAATGTCGGGCATGAATCCGGCCGACATGAAGAAGATGCAGGATATGTTTAAGAATATCGACGCATAGCCGCGGGATCAAAATACCTCAGAACTTTTTGCCGTGGGTTTTCTGTGAGTACTTGCCAAGAGCGGCATGAGGCTCTATCATTAGCAATTGCTGTTTTGTGAGGTATTTTTCTCACATGCAATAGGAATATATAAGGAAACAAAAGGAGCTTACCTTTATGGCAGTCAAAATTCGTCTCGCCCGCCACGGCGCTAAAAAGGCACCTTTCTACCGCGTTGTCGTTGCGGACGCCCGTTGCCCGCGCGATGGCAAGTTCATCGATCAGGTTGGTCGTTACAACCCCTGTTCAACCCCCAAGATGATCGAACTCGATTTCGAGAAGATCGACGCTTGGGTTGCCAAGGGTGCCCAGCCGACCGACACGGTCGCTCGTCTGATCGCGAACGCTCGTAAGGGCGAATAACACCATGACTGATCAAGCGGCTGATATTGCTGGTTTGGTACGCTCGGTTGTCGAACCGCTCGTCGAGTTCAAAGAAGAACTTGAAATCTCGTCGAGTTTCGATGAAAAGGGCACTGTTCTCGTTGAAATACACGTGAATGAAGCCGATGCCGGTAAGGTTATCGGTCGTCAAGGTAGGGTTATCAAAGCTGTTCGTACGCTGGCGCGCGCTGCTGGCTCTCGTACGAATGCCCATGTCGAAGTGGAACTCATCGACTAAATGAGTGACTGGGCTGTTGTTGCCAAACTGGTGAAAGCAAAAACCCGCGAAGGAGGGCTTGTTGTGCGTCCCGCACACAGCCTTCCTTTTTTGTTGCAAGAGGGCATGTCGGTGGTCTTTGTGCCGCCTGTGCTTAAAACTCCCAAGCAGGCGGTGATTACTGAAATCACTTCTCTGAAAGAGGACTCTCGCCTCGTTTATTTCGAGGGTATCGATGATATCGGGGAAGCTGAACCGCTCGTCGGACGTTTTTGCCTCGTGCGTAAAAGCGACCTTCCTCTCGATTATCCCCTTCACCCACAAGAGTGGTGGGAGGGTTCTCGGGTATACGATGCCACCCGCGGTTTTCTCGGAGTCGTATCCGAAGTCGTAGAAAACCCCGCACAGCACCTCTTGTGCGTAGAAGGCGAAAGCGGTGAAATCATGATTCCCTTCGTCAGCGAATTCGTCAAAGACGTTTCCGAAGACGATGCTCGAATTGATGTTGCTATCCCGCAGTCTCTCCTCGATCTTTCGAAGGACTGAGTTCGTTGAAAATAGAAACGCTTTCAACCTTTCCCCAGATGTATGAATCGGTGATGGGGACTTCAATGATGCGTATCGCCCAGGAAAAGGGCGCACTCGAATTCGTCACGCATGATCTGCGTGATTGGACCCACGATCGACATCGTACGACCGACGATAGCCCCTACGGTGGTGGTCAGGGTCTGGTGATGAAGTGTGAGCCAATCTTCGAGGCGTATGACGATATATGTTCGTCTTCCTCCGATAAACCCTGTACCATCTTCCTTTCTCCCGCCGGAGAAGTGCTCAGCGAAGCGGTTGTGCGCGATTTGGCGGAATGCGATCATCTTCTCTTCATTTGCGGCCACTACGAAGGCATCGATGAGCGTGCGTACGCCTTGGCTGATCGCACGATCTCGCTCGGCGATTTCGTGCTCACCAGTGGCGAGCTCGCTTCGATGGTGGTGATTGACGCGGTGGTGCGAAAACTTGATGGCGTTTTAGGCGACGCGGGCAGCGCTATCGATGAAAGTTTCGGCGATGGATTGCTTGAATATCCCTGTTACACGCGCCCGGCAACGTTTCGTGACGTCGAAGTGCCTCCGGTCTTGCTTTCTGGTGACCACGCAGCGATTGAGCGATGGCGTCGACAACAGAGCGTTGAACGTACGGCGTGTCTCCGCCCCGACCTTCTTGATGCGGCTGATTTGAACGATCGCGAGCGGGAGTTTCTGAAATCTTTATCAAGCTGACGCGCTGCGGTCGGCAGAGGTGTTCGGGAGCGCTATCATGAACACTTGTAATTTCGTACAGACAGCGGGAAGTGTTTGTCTGTCAAGAAAGGAATGTCCATGAATTCCGGCCAGCACGCCGATTCAAAAGGTTCAAGCTTTTTAAGCAAGGTTGTCAGTTTCGTCGTACTGATTGCTTTCGTGTTCGGCGCGACGTGGGTTTTGCGCACGTTCGTTGTAACCCCCTACGAAATTCCTTCAGGCTCCATGGAGACTACAATCATGACGGGGGATAAGGTTTTCTCCGAGAAGGTTTCCTACTACCTACACGAGCCGCAACCGGGCGACATTGTGACCTTTCCCAGCACCGAAATTGCCGGTCAGGTCCTTATTAAGCGTTGTATCGCCACTGGTGGGCAAACAGTTGATCTCGTCGACGGTCGGGTCCTCGTCGATGGTGTTGTGCTCGACGAACCCTACACCAATGGGCTACCGAGCGATCCGCTGACTCCTGCCGCCGATGTTTCCATCAGTTACCCCTACACCATTCCCGATGGGAGACTGTGGGTTATGGGGGATAATCGTACCAATTCAGCCGATTCGCGCTATTTCGGTTCCATTGATGCCGCAAGCGTGCTCGGTCGCGGCTGTTTCACCTATTGGCCTTTTAATCACTTAGGTTTGTTGAACTAAATAACCGTCACAAGGAGAGTCATGGCAACACAAAACTCGTCTGTTCAAAAGTCCGTCGCATCCGCTGAGGTGCCGAGCTTTCAGGACATCATCATGAACCTGCAGCACTATTGGGCATCGTGTGGCTGCGTAATTTTGCAGCCCTACGACAACGAGGTGGGTGCTGGTACTAATGCGCCGGCAACGACGTTGCGCGCGCTCGGCCCCGATACCTGGCGTACCGGGTATGTACAGGGCTGCCGTCGTCCGACCGATGGTCGTTATGGCGAAAATCCCAACCGTTTGCAGCACTATTATCAATTCCAGGTGCTCATGAAGCCCTCTCCCGACAATATTCAAGATCTCTATCTGGGGTCTTTGCGCGCAATTGGTATCGACGTCGACAAACACGATGTTCGTTTCGTTGAAGATGACTGGGAAAGCCCGACACTTGGTGCCTGGGGTCTTGGGTGGGAAGTGTGGCTCAATGGTATGGAAGTGACGCAATTCACCTATTTCCAGCAGGTCGGTGGTTTCGAATGCAGCCCCGTTCCCGTGGAAATCGCCTACGGTCTCGAGCGCCTTACCATGTACATCCAGGGTGTCGACTCGGTGTACGACATCGTGTGGAGCCGCGGTAGTGACGGGGTTGTTTTCACCTACGGCGATGTATTCCTGGAAAACGAACGCGAGTATTCCACCTACAACTTCGAAGTGGCCGATACTGACTTTCTCTTTCAGGAATTCAGCGATCGCGAACGCGAGTGTCAGCGGACGCTCGATGCGGGCCTTCCGCTTCCTGCTTACGACTGTGTCTTGAAATGCTGTCACGCTTTCAACTTACTCGATGCGCGTGGCGTGATTTCGGCAACTGAGCGCATGGCTTATATTTTGCGCGTGCGCACCCTGGCTAAAGGGTGTTGCGCCTCCTACCTCGAGCATGTGGTGGGCCAGACACCTGCCGACGTGGAAGGGAAGGGGACCGAAAATGACTAATCTCCACACGCTTGCTTTTGAAATCGGTACTGAGGAAATTCCTGCATTCGACCTTGATCGTGCGACTAAGCAGCTTCATAAGCTTGTTCCGGCGGCGCTCGATGCGGTGCGTATTCCTTACGAATCGGTTGCTATCTATTCGTCACCCCGTCGCTTGATTGCCCTTATCGAAGGCATGGCCGATGAAACGGCTGCACTCGTTGAAGAGCATAAGGGACCCTCTATTGCCATTGCTTTTGACAAAGAGGGTGTTCCCACGAAAGCGGCAAGCGGCTTTGCGCGGGGTAAGGGTCTCGATGTAACCGAACTGGAGCGCCGCGTTGTCGACGGTGTCGAATATGTCTTTGCTTCCCGTCATATACCGGCGTGTCCCGTGCGCGATCTTCTACCCGAAGTGCTCGGGGGCCTTATTGAAGATATTTCATGGCCGAAGGCCTGCCGTTGGGGTACGCAAACCGTGTACTTTTCGCGCCCCGTACGTTGGCTGGTAGCGTTGCTCGACAACGAAGTCATCCCGGTGCGTTTTGCCGATGTTGTCGCAGGCAAGACAACGCGTGGCCATCGTGTGTTGGCTCCCGGTGAGCACAAAGTC
>JAVWAI010000028.1:0-16535 GCA_036650075.1 Raoultibacter sp. | reverse complement strand
GGCGGTTTTGCCTACTTCGGCACGCTGCTCGACGGGCAACTGCCCCATCGACCGCAGATACCCGGTCAGTGTTCCCTTTTTGCCCAGTACCGCCAAACGAACCGCTTCGAGCTCCGCCGTCGTAGCGGCGGCAGCTACCTGCGCACAGGTCTGCTGTTGCAAGGCTGCTATTTCATCTACTACTGTCATACCCCACGCCTTTCTTTCCATAAAAAAAGAATCCTATCCATCCTTTTCCAAGGACGAGATAAGATTCTCGCGGTACCACCTCGGTTGACATCGCTGCCCACTCTTAAGCGCTCTGTTTCGGGAGCTCCCGGCAAACCTAGTGACCAACACACCGAGATGCGAGGCGTTCAATTCGCTGCTGGTGAAGGGAATCATCGCGCCTGATACCAAATCCTTTCAGCCAAGGGATTTTTCTCTGGAGGTAATAGGTGATCGCAATGCTGTCTTCGTCATAGCGTTATAACTATTTAAATGTGTTGTGCGATTGTAGCGCAACTACGAATGCGCGACAACCGCCTGGCTCCCCATCTGTTCCCAGGCCGCTTTGAAATCCTGTCGATCATAGGCAACGCCCTTATCGCCATAGGGGTCGTTGATGTATACGAATTGATCATCAAAACCTACCAACACCACGCTGTGGATGTCCCAGCTGATACCCATCGGGCCGACATCCGTTTTCCATATTTCCCAGTTTTCGGTAGGTGCGAAATTAACCGTCGTAATACACCAAACGGCATGACCGCTGATCAGCTCCTTCAAAACGTCATCGAAATCGCGACCCGTCAAGTCGATGACCTTCAGCCCCGAGGCTGCGATCAGCGACCTCGCCGCAGTGACGACCGGGCCGTGATAGACGCTGTATCCCTCTTCCCCATCCTGGGAATCAAGCGACCCGACAAACCCTTCGTCGGGATTACCGTACACCCTCTCTTCGCCATCAAGGGTCCACAAGGGCACTTTTTTAATGACTTCGGCAAGGGCCTCCTTGGTGACATCGGATCCCACGCTCTGCAACAGCATCGCCATGCTCGTCACTTCGCAGCCGTTGAAGAGCAACCGCTCCCCTTCTTCATCGTTGTCCATCTGGTCAATCAGGGGCACATCGAGATGAATCGAGTCGTTGGCGCGTAGCGTTACCCCGGCCAAAGTTCCCAGTTCCTTTTTAAGATCGGCGGTAACATCGACCTGCGAAGTTTCCAGCTGCATCGGCTCGAGCGATTCGGGGACGGTTTCACCCTTGAGCGGCTCCCCCTTGATGCACGACGTGATTCCGAAAACAAGGACCACAAGCAGCAGCAAGATGATACCAAGAGAAATATTCTTCATGTTCATAAGCATGCCACCTTACAGACCGATCTAAGAGGAAGCCGGAAAACCTCGTCGAGACTTTCCGGCTAAAGAACGAGCTGCAAGATTAAGGGGCGACAGGGTCAAAGTCAATCGAGGGTACAGACCAATCAAAACCAGCCCACAAACACCTCACCGTACCACCACGATTGAAACTTTATTTCTTATCCAACACCGGGATTACCGCTCCATCTTTTTCGTCGAGATTTCCTTCCCAGACATAGTGCTTCGTTTCGCGCGCGATCAAACCAGAAAGCGCCAGTACGACGATGATGTTGGGAACCGCCATGAGTGCGTTGGTGATGTCCGAAATCGTCCACACGATGTCGCCCACACCGATGGCACCCAAGAAGGCAACTGCCACATAAAGCACCTGATAAGGACGGATAGCACGCTTACCAAACAGATAGGTGACGCAACGGTTGCCATAGTAAGACCAGCCAAGAATGGTTGAATAGCTGAACAGAACCATGCCGATAACAAGCACCGGAGTGCCCACGAAGGGAATGGAGGCGAAGGCTGCACTCGTTAAATCAGCGCCGGCAGTAATAGTGCCGCCCTCCATGATTCCGGGATTGGCAAGCATGGTGGACACGAGCACGATACCGGTGAGCGCACAGATGACAACGGTGTCCCAGAAGGTACCAGTCATGGAAACCAGTGCCTGACGAGCGGGATTACGTGTAGCTGCCGCAGAGGCCACGATTGGAGCAGAACCCAGGCCGGATTCGTTCGAAAACAGGCCGCGCGCGCAACCGAACTGCAGTGCCATCATCAAACCCGAACCGACCGCACCACCGAAAGCTGCTTTTGGCGTAAAGGCGCATTCGAAGATAAGTTGGATAGCGGGCCAGACAAACTGCCAATTCATTCCAATGATCACAATACAGCCCCACGCATAGGCGATAGCCATAAACGGAACGAGTTTTTCACACACGCGGGAAATGACGTTGATGCCGCCGAAGATAACGATAGACACCATGATGACGATTGCCAAACCGACGCCCCATGCGGGAATGCCCGGGAAGTTCGATTCGATAACATCGGTCATCGCACTCGACTGCACCGCCGAACCGATACCGAATGAGGCGATTGCCGCGAACAGAGCGAAAGCGCCAGCACCGACCAAAGCCCACCAAGGAGTTGTGCCGTCTTTTCTGAGAAAAGCACGCTTCCACGCATACATAGCGCCACCGAGCATATTGCCCTTATGGTCTTTGACGCGATACTTGACGGCAGCATAGGTTTCCGAATACTTGGTGGCGATACCAAAAACGCCGGTAAGCCACATCCACAGCACCGCACCAGGACCGCCCGCCAAGATAGCGGTAGCCACGCCGACAATATTACCTGTGCCAATCGTTGCCGACAACGCCGTAGTAAGCGCACCGAACTGACTGATATCGCCTTCCGCCTCAGGGTCCTTCGCAAACGAAAGCTTGATAGCGGTCGGCAGCTTGCGCTGGATTACGCCCGTCCTAACGGTCAGATACAGATGCGAACCAAGCAGCAAAACAATCATGGGGACACCCCAGACGAAGCTGTCAACCGCGGTAATCGCTCCTACAATATCCATGCCATTCCCTTCCTCTCTTTACACGAAACACCACCCGCTCAAACGGGAGGATATTCGAGAGATCGGAAAAGTGCCAACGCCGAAAAAGATTAGAAAATCGAAACAGAACACAACCGATTAAAAATGGCTTTTTCGGCTCAAGCACTTTCCCCTGCTAAAGTAATAGAGGAAATTATAAGGGGAGTATTGCCACCAAACCGTTGATAAAGCTAAATTTAATCGTGAACCGGGTGGATGGTGCGGGGTGGACGGCAGATTGCGATGGTTTACTTGCTGTCAACGACAGGAATCGGCGTGCTGTCAGCCTCATCCAAATGACCTTCGTACACGTAATGCTTCGTTTCGCGGGCGATCAATCCTGACAACGCAAGCACCACGATGATGTTGGGAATAGCCATAAGCGCGTTTCCGATATCGGAAATCACCCAAACCACATCGCCGATGCCAATGGCGCCCAGGAAGGCAACAGCCACATAAAGCACCTGATAGGGTCTAATGGCACGCTTACCAAACAGATAAGTGATACAACGGCTGCCGTAATATGACCAGCCGAGAATCGTCGAATACGAAAACGCAATCATGCCGAGTACGAGGATCGGCGTGCCCACGACAGGAATCTTCGCAAAGGCAAGGCTCGAAAGCTGCGCGCCGGAAAACACCGCCGGGTCCGCCAGGATCGTCTCCTGGATATCAGGGTAAGCAAGCATGGTGGAAACGAGCACGATACCGGTGAGCGCACAGATGACAACCGTGGACCAGAACGTACCGGTCATGGCGACGAGTGCCTGTTGGGCAGGGTTTTTCGTGATAGCAGCAGCCGCAACAATCGGGGCAGAACCCAGGCCGGACTCGTTCGAAAACAAGCCACGTGCGCAACCGAACTGCAGCGCGACCATGATACCGCTTCCCACCGCGCCGCCAAAAGCAGCCTTAGCGGTGAAAGCGCACTGGAACACTTCGAGTACCGCAGGCCCGAGGTAGGCATGATTCATGGCAAGAATGAGCACGCAACCCGCCGCATACCCGACGGCCATAATCGGTACGATCTTCTCGCAGACCCGCGAAATGGATTCCACACCACCGAAGATGACGATGGAAACGAGCACAACGATGATTGCACCGATCAACCACGAGGGAATCGCAGTCACGTTCGAGGTGATGATCCCCGTCATGGCACTTGCCTGCACGGCTGAACCGGTGCCGACCGCAGCAATGGCCGCAAAGAGGGCGAAGCAGACCGCGCCCATCCGCGCCCACCAGGGAGTCTTCCCTTCTCTGCGAAATGCTCGCTCCCACACGAACATCGCACCACCGAGCATTTCGCCCTTGTGATCTTTCACGCGGTATTTGACCGCCGCATACACTTCGGAATACTTCGTTGCAATACCGAATACGCCGGTCAACCACATCCAGAACACCGCACCAGGACCGCCCGCCAAGATGGCGGTGGCCACGCCAACGATGGAGCCCGTACCGATAGTGGCAGCCAAAGCCGTCGTGAGCGCACCGAAGTGAGTGATGTCGCCTTCCGCATCGACCTCTTTCGCAAACGACATCTTGATAGCGGCCGGCAGTTTACGCTGGATGAACCCCGTCTTGACCGTGAGAAAGAGATGGCTGCCCAAAAGCAGAGCTATCATCGCCGGGCCCCATACGAAAGCATCGATTGTGTTAAGGATTTCTATCATAAGGTGGACATTCTACCTGATTCAAAGCCATACTTGACAAGCACAACGAACCCGAACCGAAGTTACACACTCTCGTCTACTCCTTCCGATGCAGGGGCAATACCAAATCATCGCCACCGAGTGCCAGTCAAGCGCGGTTATGTACACATACCGAAAGATGCCCCTTGCACGCCGTCCCCTCCTGCGCTTACAATAATCCCCAGATGAATTCTGTTTCAAGGCGAGGTGCAATTCCTCACCGGTGGTGATCGGCCGCTTGGTCGTAAGTCCGCAACCTCGCAGGCATATGCAACACGTCTGCGGGCTGATTCGGTGTAACTCCGAAACCGACGGTTATAGTCCGGATGAAAGAGGCAGAGCTTGTTCGACACATCACGATTTTTGTGATTTTCCGAACAAACCCTTAGAGCCTGTATGAACAGAACGAATTCATACGGGCTTGTTTCTTTTAAGGCAGGATACAGGTCCATCATCATTGGATGCCTTACCTCAAGAAAGGGTTTGTCATGGACAACCAGACCGCAAAGAAAGCCAATTATCAGTTCACGAACACCAACAAATGGGACACGCGGCAGCTGGTAACAATGGCCCTCATGTGCGCCATTGGATCGCTGCTTTCCTTCATCCAGATTCCTCTCATCCCCGGCGTCTCCTTTCTCACGTACGACGCCTCGCTTATGCCCGCAATGGTATGCGGCTTCTCCTTTGGTCCGGGGGCCGGCATCGCCGTCGGTGCAGTTGCGGCCATCATCCACGGACTGATTTTGGGCGAATGGGTCGGCTCGTTGATGAACATCATCGCCGCAATCTGCTTTGTGCTGCCTGCGGCCCTTGTCTATCGTAGAGTTCATAACTACAAGGGTGCCATCATCGGTCTCATCATCAGCATCATCGTTGCAACCATCGGTGCCATCCTCGCCAACCTCACCATCGGTGTTGCGTTTTGGTATGGTACCCCCGATGCCGTATTGCCGCTTATCATCCCCGCATTGATTCCCTTCAACCTGATTAAAGGTCTTCTCAACTCCGCGCTGACCCTCATTATCTACAAAGCCATCTCTAACTTAATCACCCCGAAAAAGGCTCAGATAAAGGGAAAGTAACGCAATCATCTAGCTCAAAAGGAGCATTATGATCGATTTCAACCATACCGGGTTTACCTACGATGGCGAAACTTTCGTCCTCACCGACATCGACCTCCACGTTGCGGCCGGCGAATTCGTGTGCGTGCTTGGCGGGAACGGAAGTGGGAAAAGCACCCTTGCCAAACACATCAACGCGCTGCTCGTACCCGACACCGGCAACGTGCGCGTGCTCGACAACGACACGAGAGACGAAACCTGCACCTACCTTATCCGCTCAAATGCGGGCATGGTGTTTCAAAACCCTGACGACCAGCTGGTGGCAAGCCTCATCGAAAACGACGTAGCGTTCGGCCCCGAAAACCTCGGCGTGCCTTCCGAAGAATTACAACAACGCGTCAAGGAAGCTCTTGCCGAAGTGGGGCTCATGGGTTTTGATAAGAAAGAAACGGCGGCTCTTTCCGGCGGACAGAAACAGCGCGTCGCTATCGCCGGAGTTCTTGCCATGAACCCGAAGATACTAATTCTCGACGAAGCCTCAGCCATGCTCGATCCCCGCGGTCGCAAGGGGCTTTTACGCGTATGTAAGACTCTCCACGAACGAGGCATGACCATTGTGATGATCACGCACTTCATGGAAGAGGCCGCTCTTGCCGACCGGGTCGTTGTGCTTGATGAAGGCCGCATCGCCTGCGAAGGAACACCTGAAGACGTCTTGGTCCAGGTCGATCTGCTCGGCCGCCTGAACCTGGAAGTGCCTTTTGCCTGCAAGCTTTCGCGCGCGCTGCAAGAAGCCGGCGTTCCCGTCACAACCGAAGTCGACGAAAGCGCGTTGGTTGCAGAAATCAAACGGATTCTCGCGCCTCTTTCGCAAGGGAGTGCGCAAACCTTCCCGAGCGATCCTTTACCCCTTGCCGCAACAGCCCAAACAGGTGAAAGCACAACGGAAACCGTTCCCCTCATCCGCTTCGAACACGTTTCGTACACCTACGACTTCGCGCCTAACAAAAAGAAGAACAAGGCACGTGCTGCCCGCAACGCAGAAGAAGGCAAAACGCCCGCCTGGGGCAACAAGCCTGACTCTTTCCTCGCACTGGATGATCTCAATTTTTCCATCGACAAAGGAGAGTTCTTGGGAATTGCCGGACACACCGGTTCAGGAAAATCAACCCTTATCCAGCACATGAACGGATTAATCCACCCCACGCAGGGACAGGTATTCATAAATGGCATCGACATCGCCGACAAGAGGGCAGCAGCCCTCGCACGCAAGCAGGTGGGTATCGTTTTTCAGTATCCTGAACACCAACTCTTCGCTAGCACCGTCCACGACGATGTCGCCTTCGGGCCGCGCAACTTGGGACTCAAGGAAGAAGTTGTACAGAAACGCGTTCGAGAAGCTCTTGGCTTGGTCGACCTCGATTACGAAACGCTGCAAGGCAAGAGTCCCTTCGAACTTTCAGGCGGCCAGCAGCGCCGTGTCGCTTTTGCCGGCGTGCTTGCCATGCAACCGCAAACGCTGATTCTCGACGAACCGGTTGCCGGGCTCGACCCTGCCGCGCGACGGGAATTCCTCGCCCTCATTGCCAACCTACACACCCAGGGTCTGACCATCATCATGGTCTCGCACAGCATGGACAACTTGGCGCATTTCTGTTCACGCATTCTCGTTCTGAAGGAAGGTAAGCAATTCGCCCTCGGATCGCCCCGGGAAGTGTTTCTCCATGCTGACGAACTCCGCGAAATCGGCCTAGGCGTTCCCTCCGCACAACGATTAGCCAACACGCTTCGTGCGAGTGGTTTCGCCTTGACCGATAAAGTCTTATTTACCACCGATTCCCTCACGCGGGAAATCGCGACGCTTCAAAAGATGCGCCCATGAGCAAGACCCTCATGTTCGGCAGCTATTTTGCGGGCGATAGCCCCTTCCACCGCATGGATCCCCGCGCGAAGTTGCTGCTTGCCTGCGCCTTCATCATCATCGTGCTATGCGCGAAAGATTTTGCCGGGCTTGCCATCTGCGCGCTCTTCGTGGCGGCCGCTTACCTGATTGCCCGAATCCCACTAGGCAAAGCCTTCCGCTCGATTGCTCCGCTCGCCTTCATTGTCGTCGTTGCCGCCCTCTTAAACCTCTTCGTCGTCCAGGGCGGAACGGTATATATACAGTGGTTCTTCATCCAGATTAGCGAGGCAGGCATCAGGTCGTGCCTATTCATTGCCTGCAGGTTGCTGCTGATGCTGCTGGGAATGAGTTTGATCACGATGACAACGATGACCTTCGATACCACCGAGGCCTTCGAACAACTGATGAGGCCGTTTCGTCGCATCGGACTACCCGCCCACGAACTGGCCATGATCATGGGTATAGCGCTGCGTTTTCTGCCCCAGTTCGCCACGGAGCTGCAAACGATTTATCAAGCCCAGATCAGCCGCGGCGCAACGTTTGCAGAAAACCCCTTCAGGGGCGGTTTGCGCATGCTTTCGTCGATTATGGTGCCGCTGTTCACCAGCGCCTTTCGCCATGCAGAAACGCTGTCGTTCGCCATGGATGCCCGCTGCTATCACGGCGGACCGGGGCGCACGCGACTCCACCCTCTGCGCTTCTCGATCCTCGATGGTGTCGGCGCTCTCACCGTGATCGTTATGCTCATCTGCGTCGTCGCGTCCAACATCTTGCTTTGATTGAAAGGCCCTTCCCAACCGCCCGAATCACCCAACCGAAAGGAATCATTATGACTGGAAACGAAACCGTTCTTTCTTATTTGACCAGCATCCCCGCCTGGTATTTGGCGACGAGCGTCGACAATCAACCCCATGTGCGTCCCTTTAGTTTCGCCGCCGAACAGGATGGGGTCATCTGGTTCTGCACCGCCACGACCAAGGATGTCTGGGAAGAATTGAACCTCAACCGAAAATTTGAAGCCACTGCCTGGTGGCCGGGACACGGCTGGCTGATATTGCGTGGCCTCGCAGGCCTAGAGGACACGGTGTGCGACGAAATCCGCCAGGCTGGCTACGAGCACATGACCGGTCTAGGCGAGTCTTACGAGGGTGCTTGCGACCCCACGCTCGTCTTCTTCTCGGTAGAGCAACCCGAAGCCTGGATTTGCACCCACGAAGATTGGACGCCAATCGAGTTCTAGCACGCAGCAGACCCCTTAACGGACAGGATTACACTCCCTGTTTAAACGAGGCTCGTGAGGGAAACCATCACGAGCCTTTTTGCTATTTATTCCGAGAAATCGTAAATATCTTTCGTCGCTTCCTGGAATTCCAGATAGGCCTCTTGGGCCAAAACGTCATCATCAACCAGCTCGAACGCGCTAGGCTGGCCCTCATCATCAAGCTCGGTTACCTCCAATACCACCACTTCACCCGACGACCCTGCGGGAGTCTCTTCGGAAGTCGGAAAAAAGAAGCCGTAACGGGCGTTTCCGTGTAACACCAAACCGAGAAATTCAAGGCTGGTCAGTTCACCCTCTTCGTCTTCAAAAGTGAAGATAATTCCCTCTTCAACGGGAGGGCAATAATTCGGAGCGCTTCCTTCACGCATGGCAATTCCTTTCACTTTACACTATGTATTGGCTTCATTATAGCAAGATTAGCTGCTCAAACGAGGCAGGGAACCTCCGCGAAGTCGCCGTGCAACACAAAAGGCGACCCCCCAAACGGAAGGTCGCCTTCATAGTTTCTTTAGCGCTGCCCGCTATTCTTTTTCAGCGTTTTCAGCCGTCTCTTCCGCTTCGACCGCAACATCAGGTGCCGCTTCTGCGGCAGGTTTCGGCGCAGGTACAGCTTCGACAGCGGATTCCTTAATGGGTTTTGTGGCGGGAACCACGGGGATAACCGGAATCTCGGGCTGCGCCTGAGAGGCCTTGACGGGCTTTTCCGCAGCAGTCTTCTTGCGCTTGTAGGTGGGGTGCGGCTGCTGCTTAACCTTAGCTTTCGGCTTTGCCGCGGCGCTGGAAGCCTGCGCACCCTGAGCGGCTACCGGCTTGACTGCGGCGGCGACCGGCGCCGAAACGCTGGGGTGAGCAAAGTCGAAACGACCGACTTCGTTACCATATTTCTTAACCAACTTGGCATTCTTCGGTTCATGCGATTTCCAAATCGCATAGAGCGGCGTAGCCACCGCGACCGAAGAGTAAGAACCGCACACAAGGCCGATGGTCATAGCGAAGGCAAAGTCTTGCAACGTCGCTCCACCGAAGAACAGCATCGCTGCAACCGGAATCAACGAAGACAGGGTCGTGTTGATTGTACGAATGAGAACCTGATTGATGGAATGGTTCGCCATCGTCATAAAGGTGCACTTGATGTCGGTTTCCTTCATGTTGTCGTTAATGCGATGGAACACGACAACCGTATCGTAGAGCGAATAACCGAGAATAGTCAAAAGAGCTGCGATGGTATTCGGGTTCACTTCCCTGCCCACCAAGGCATAGATGCCCATAACGAGCACGAGGTCGTGGAGCAGCGCGACGATGGCCGTAACGCCCATCTTATATTCAAAACGAAGTGCGATGTAGATGATGATCAAGATTAATGAAACAAGGAACGCAATCAGAGATGACTGAATAACGCCGGCACCCCAGTCGGGTCCGATGGTCGTAACCTCGAAT
Source organism: Raoultibacter sp. (assembly GCA_036650075.1). GTDB lineage: Bacteria > Actinomycetota > Coriobacteriia > Coriobacteriales > Eggerthellaceae > JAVWGW01. The sequence goes on along the minus strand of JAVWAI010000028.1, from coordinate 6,211 downwards.
GTTTCCGTAGAAAGCCCGAGACTATCGGCGACTTGCTTGGCGTGTGCCGTTGCGTCTTCCGCGCTGGTCGTGGTAGTGCGGACCAAAAAGCCTTCTTGCCCATCGGCGTTCGTGGTTTGGATGACGGCGTCGCTTTCGCCCGCCTTATCAAAGGCAGTGCGCAGCTGATCGGTGGTGATGTCGCCCGTTCCGTGGAACGCAACACTCGTACCGCCAACAAATTCGATGCCGAACGTCATCCCCTTGACACCAACGACCGCAAACGAAGCAACAACCAAAACGGCAGCGACAGTCAAGAACACCTTGCGGTATCCAAGGAAATTGATATCATGCTTGATGAACTTACCCCGCGGCTTGCGAGCTGCAGCGGAAGCGGCGCCGGCAGCTTCAGAGCCCGCCTTCTTTTCGGCAATAGATTCGCTTTTCTCCGCATTGACCTCTTCACCCATTTCGGCAGCTGCAACGCTTTGACCCTCAGCTTCGGCAAGTGCCTTGTAGCTATCGGCAGCAGCCAGACTATCCCTGGTACCCCAGAAGCCCGGATGTTTTTGAATAGAACGAGGTGCCAGCAAACGAATAAGCGGTGCTTTGAAAATAAGCATCATAATGATGTCGCATGCGATACCGATTGCCAACGTCAGACCGAAGCCCTTGACGGAAGCAGAGGCCAAGAAGAACAGGGACAAAGCCGAAACCAGAGTAACGAGGTCGGCGTCGATTGAGGTTTGGATAGCATGACGCACGCCCGTGATGGAAGCGGCACGCACACTTCTGCCCATGCGAATTTCCTCCCGGAATCGCTCGAGCGTCAAAATCGATGAATCGGCCGCCATGCCAATGGTCAAAACGATACCGGCGATGCCTGCAAGAGAAAGGCTGAACAGGCCGAAATGGGACAGCGTTGCGAGAATACCCAGATAGAGGATAGCGAACACACCCATGGCCGCTGCGGTAAGCAGGCCTAAACCACGGTAGAAAAACAACAGGTAAAGCATAACGAGCAGTAAGCCGATACCTGCGACGAGAACGCCGGACCTCAGGGCATCTTGACCCAAGGTCGGCCCAACGGTCTGGCTTTGAGCGTATTCAAAGCTGACCGGCAAAGAACCGCTTTCGAGCACCGTTTGCAGGTTTTTCGCCTCATCAATGGTATAACCACCAGTGATAGCAACCTTGCCACCGGTAATTTCGCTTTGCACAGCGGGAGCAGACTGCACTTCGCCGTCGAGGATGATGACGATTTTGCCCTTGTTGCCCACGAGCTCTCGAGATGCGGTCGCGAAGGCTTCGGTGCCGGCGGCGTCAAGCTCGATATTAACCGCATAGTTACTGGAGGTTTCATTTTCCTTGTCGATATTGACGCGAGTGATATTGGAACCGGTAACAATCGGGGCGTAGGTGCCCGGCTTGACCGCGAGGTGCTCTTCTTTGCCGGAAGGCAGGGTGTTGCCCATTGCGTCGGTTACCGTACCCTCATTGGCGTACTGTCCCTTTTCAATCTTTTCCTTTGTTTCTTTATCGGTGAATGAATCGAGGCGCGCAAATTCGAGCTGCCCGGTTTTACCGATGGTATTGAGTGCTTCCTGGGTATCGGAAAGCCCGGGGATCTGCACAAGAATCTGATCATTACCCTGCACCTGCACCGTTGCTTCAGAAGCACCAAGCGCATTAACGCGGCTTTCGATGATAGCGCGACTTTTCTCAATATCTTCAGGAGCAACCGCTCCGCCCGTATCGCTTTTAGCCGTCAGAACAACAGAAAGACCACCCTGAATATCGAGGCCCTGGTTGATTTTCTCTTGCGGGGGTGTGAACATGAACACCGACCCCACCACCAAAAGGGTCATTACGACGAGAAGCCATATATTCCGGCGATCACCGGACTGCCCACGCTTTTTCTTTGTTTGTTTATCCCGTTGTGCTGGCGCCATCAATATCCTCTTTCTTGCATTCTACGAAAGCCGAAAACCTTCACAGCCAGACCCCTCCATAGGGAATCCTTAAATTCAAACGAACCGTCCCATTGTGCCACAAGTGTGGACACCCTATGGGGTGAATCACAAAGTTTCAACAGGACCCCGACCGCCGATGCACTGGAACAGGGGCGGTGCTTGCGCTTCACTTGCCATCCCGCACAGGAACAGAAGACGCGACCCTGTTCACCCCTCTCGTCCGCCTAATAATCAAGGGCGGCAGGAGAGGTCATCCAAGCTTGATAGAATTCTTCGTATTCCCCCGCCAAAACCGCTTCGCGAGCGCGTCGCATCAAATCGAGAAGGAAGTGCAGATTATGCGTCGACAGCAAAATCCCACCCAACATTTCACCCGACTTCACCAGATGGCGAAGGTAGGAACGCGAATAGTTGCGGCAGGTGGGGCAGCTGCATTCCGGATCAAGCGGCCCAAAATCGTGGATGAACTTCGCATTGCGCATGTTCATACGCCCCGTCGAAGAAAACGCCGTGCCCATACGCGCGGTTCGCGTGGGCAGCACACAATCGAACATGTCGACACCTTCGCGCACGGCGCGGACGAGCGTCGTGGGATTGCCGACCCCCATCAGATAGCGCGGCTTGTTTGCCGGCAGCGCACGAGCAACATCACCGAGAGTCTCAAACATCACATCGTGTTCTTCACCCACCGAATAGCCGCCGATACCGAAGCCGCCAAAACCCTTATGACCCGCGGCAATTGATTCATCGTTAATACGCTGTAGCTGCTCGATCGAGTGCATACGCAAGTCGAGCTCCATTCCACCCTGAACGATACCGAACAGTGCTTGATCGGGCCGGGTGTGTGCCGCAAGACAGCGGCGAGCCCAGTTAGCCGAAAGGTCGACGGCCTTCCGTAATGCTTCACGCGATGCCGGATACGCCGAGCACTGATCGAGCTGCATGGCAATGTCAGCACCGAGCTTCTGCTGGATTTCCATATTGTCTTCGGGCGTCCAACGAATCTTCGCACCATCATAGATAGAGCGGAAGTTCACCCCGTCGGGATCGAGTTTGAGCGTGTCGGCCAGAGAGAAAATCTGGAACCCGCCCGAATCCGTCAGAAGAGGACCATCCCAATTCATAAACGAATGAAGGCCCCCCGCCTCAGCGATAACATCGGCACCCGGCCGCAACGACAGATGATAGGTATTCGCAAGCACGACTTGAGAGCCCAGTTCGTGAAGCACCTCGGGGGTGATACCCTTCACCGTGGCGTGGGTTCCCACCGGCATGAACATCGGCGTACGAGCCGTACCGTGCGCTGTTTCAAAAGCGGCGGCGCGAGCGTGGCCCGACTGAGCTTGCACAGAAAAATCAAAGAGAGCCATATACTATCCTTTAAGGGGTACGACACCGATTGCCGGCGCAATACAGGTTGCAGGGTTGTCGCAATCGGGCAGCGCGCACACGAATTCGAAGAATTCCTGCATTGAACCATGGTCGACGGCTTCGAGGTCAAACCCATCGGGATCAATCAAGCAGTCGGTAATCAGGTAGGCGGGCATACCGACCTTGAGACAAGCAAGATCTTCGCGCGTATTATTGCCGACCATCAACACTTCTTCGGGCTTACAATCAAAGGCTGCCAGGTTTTCTTCGTAATAAGCCGTATTCGGCTTGATGGCGCTTGAGTTTTCATAGGTCGTGATGCGCGAGAAAACTGCCGGATCAACGTCTCCCCAATTAAGACGCCAGTCAACGGCGCAGGCAGGAAACATAGGCATCGTGGTAAGCGCAAGCGTGTAGCCTTTTTCCTTCAGCGTTTCGACCACGACGGAGGACAGAGGATTGAGGGGCATGCCCGCACCAATTTCTCCAAAATCTTTTTCATAGAATTCGTTAAGCAAACTTTTCCAGTCAACCTCTTTGGGGGTATTCGATTCAATTTCGTCCAGAAAAACTCTCCAAAACATTTCCTCGTTGGTGCGCATTCCGTCGTTGTGCGCCATAGCTCCGATACCACTGCGCAAAGCGGCGGTGAAACAGACAACATCGAGGCCATGCTCCTCGACAAACGACTCAATCGAGAGAAAATAACCTCCCATGAAGGCATCCATATCGAGCGGAAGCAGTGTTCCGTCAAGGTCGAAGAAGATGGCGCGATACGCAGTTTGTGTCATACGTGATTCCTTTGCTTACCTGAATGCAGATTATCTTTCCGTGCTAGTATAAAGCAGGATAGAAGGAGTACGAGAAACCTTATGAAATTGTTACTTCATGCATGTTGTGGTCCCTGTTCGCTCGAACCGGTACGGCTGCTGCATGCTGCGGGCCATACACTGACACTCGCCTACATGAACTCGAACATACACCCCGCAAGCGAATACACCCATCGCTTTGAAACGCTTCTAGCCTGGGCTCAAGATCAAGATATTCCCGTCATCGAGGGAATCTACGATCCGCCGCACTGGGAAGCGCAAGTCGGCTGCTTCGGCACCGCCGCAGAAGTGCGCGAAGAGCGCTGTCGCGCCTGCTATCGCTTACGCCTTACTGAGGTGGCGCGCTACGCTGCCGAACACGGCTTCGATGGTATCGGATCAACCTTGAGCGTCAGTCCCTACCAATACACAACCGTTATCGAAGAAGAACTGGGGCGTACCGCCCACCTTTACGGCCTCGTTTCGGTCTTCGAAGACTTCCGACCTTTCTATGAAGAGGCAACCCGCAGAAGCCATGAGCTTGGCATGTATCGTCAAAATTACTGCGGCTGCCGCTATTCAGCAGCGGAAGCCGCTCTCGAACGCGAGGAGCGAGCTGCGGGACGCCGCGCTCGCAAGCAGGAAGAACGCCTGGCCCATGCCGAAGAAATCGCCGCCGCCGAAGCGCAACGCGCCGCGAAAAAGGTCGAACGGCAGCAGTATGCCGCCAAGCAGGCAGCAAAACGAGCAGCGAAAGATCGCCTGCGCAGCGAAGCGACGCGCAGCCCAAAAGCATGATCACCAATCCTACCAGGAAGAAAGATATTTCATGAAAACCAGTGATTTCGATTACGAACTACCCGAAGAATGCATCGCTCAAGAACCAGCTCTCGAAAGGGACGGCTGCAAAATGCTCGTCATGGATCGCCATACCGGAGCGGTGGAAGACCGCATCTTCCGCGATATTTACGATTATCTCAACGCAGGTGATGTAGTGGTAGCCAATGAAACCCGCGTCATGCCAGCCCGCCTTTTGGGTGCCAAACGGGAAACCGGCGGAGCGGCGGAAGTGTTCTTGCTGCGTGAGGTTTTTGGCCATGAACCAAAAATCGACACTTCCGCCACTTGGGAAGTGCTCGTGCGCCCAGGTAAGCGCCTCAAACCCGGCGCGGTGGTTGATTTCTGCGACACAAACGAAACCGTCGTGCTTTCCGCTGAAATCATCGACTGGATCGAAGATGCCGAAAAAGGAGAACGCCTAGCTCGACTGACCACACCCTTGCCTTCGCTCGACGAAGCGCTGCACGCCGTCGGGCACACTCCCCTGCCTCCCTACATCAAGCACTATGCCGGCGATGAGGAGCTGTATCAGACGGTGTTTTCAAAACGCGAAAGATCAGCTGCAGCCCCGACTGCCGGGCTACACTTCACCCCTGCACTGATCGAGCGTATCAAAAGCAAAGGGGTTCTCTTCGAAACAGTTGAACTGGAAGTGGGCCTCGACACCTTTCGCGTCGTCGATGAAGAAGATCCCGAACAGCACACCATCCACACCGAACGCTACACCGTGGGACAAAAAGTGGTCGACGCTATCGAAGAAGCGCACCGCAACGGGAACCGCGTAATCGCCGTAGGAACGACAAGCGTGCGCAGTCTTGAAAGCGCCTGGGATGAGAAAACGAAAAAACTTGTGGCGCAGGATGGCGAAAACACCTCGCTCTACCTGCTGCCCGGTTCGCAGTTTCACGTAATCGATGCCATGATCACCAATTTCCACGTGCCGCGTTCGACCCTCATGATGCTGGTGTCCGCCTTTTCATCAAGAGAAAACATCATGGCCGCCTACCGTCACGCCATCGAACACGACTATCGTCTACTCTCTTTCGGCGACGCCATGTTCATGCATTAGGCCCGAAAGCACAATTCCCCCACAATTGAGCGCCCTCCCCCACTGCGTCGTGACAGGCGAAGCCGCATCACGCGCCGCCGCAGGTTGAACGACCCCGATGCGTCGTGGCCGAGCGCAGCTCCGGACACGCGCCGCCGCAGGTTGAACGACCCCGATGCGTCGTGACCGCG
>JAVWAI010000027.1:0-17281 GCA_036650075.1 Raoultibacter sp. | reverse complement strand
CGCACCAACCGCGTGGGAATCGTCTGACTACAGTACGAATCCGCCTTTGAACTGGGCCGTCGTCCAACGGTAGGACTCTGGTTTTTGGTACCAGCTAAGTAGGTTCGAATCCTGCCGGCCCAGCCACTTCAAGCAGCACGCACTCTTTGTTTCCCTTACATAATCCAACCTTTACAGCATAGTGCCTCGCGCATTTCTTTTGCTGTTTTCCACAGCATCGGCTTTGAATTTTCTCAGCCGCACTACGATTTCGGCAAGATACTGCTTGATCCATTGCGAACTTTGACAAGGTTTTCGCAAGGTTATGGAGAGGTTCCCCACAACTAAAGACAATTTCGGAACAAATATCTTCTCAATATTGGCAAGGCTGCCCTTTTAAAGTAAGTCACATCCCATCCGTTAAAAACGAATGAAGGCGGTGACCATGAAGGGGATCGGCATCAAGACGAATTTAAAACTCCTTGTGCCCCAGCGGGCCGTCAAGATGTTTTTTACCGCAGCGATTATCTTTTTCACCCTGTGCTTTTCTCTGACACTAACCCCTCCGGTCGCCCTCGCCGCTTCGGGGCACGCCTTCGTGGGCGGTGCGTGGATGGTCGATGGCCAAAGCTATTTTACCGTACATATTTTGGGGCGGTCTACCACCGGCTACTGTCTCAATCGTGGTGCGGCAGAACCTTTGCCCGGATACTATCCCTACACCGCGCGAGTCACCTTATCGGGTTCGGGCGGCTCTACGAACCTGTGGCTTGAGGGCGCGGGCGGCGATGCTTATTACGATCAAGCCAGCAACGTCTCTCGATCCCCGACAATAACCTTCCAGGCTGGCACCCCCAACGCATCCTGGAGCTTCACCGTACCCGCACACTGTCACGTAAGCTGCAGTGGTGGCGATTACGAACCAGGATCAACCGTGACGCTCTACCCCGGCCAAAGCTTTCACCTCAGCACGACCGACCCCTTCGCAGCCGGAGATTCCTCAGGCAGAACAGAGGTGGGCGGGATTGCCACCGCCGATGCCTCAACGACTACCCTATATTCAGACATCGTGATTACCCCACCCGGGGCGTGGGATGGCATCAGTTATCACAACGGCCTTCCTGCCGGCTATCAGCGCGTCGGAGTTGGATCTCTCGCGTTTCACCACTCCGCAATCAAGACCGACTGGCTGGGTTTTTCCACTCGCTGGCTTGCAAACGTCCGCTATTTCACCGATGGAGACAACACGCCCTGCGCCGTTGAGCGAGCGATTTTAGGCGCCCCTTACACGCCTCCAACCTGGGTAAATCAATCGGCGGCCAAAGCCAATTGCACGCCGGGTCTCGATGCATGGTATCGCGACATGCAGTACCGAACCCTCTACCACACCGATCGCCTAACCGAAGACACCGACCTCTATGGTCGAAACATTGCGACGCTTTCCTACTTGCCCGCTGCAACATCCGCAGTGCAATCGGGTCTGTCCCTGCATGACTGCAGGGACACCGCCGCCGCAACACTCGAGCTTGCCGATATCTTGCCCCAAAGCCGCACCGTCGACTGGGGCAGCACGGTTAAACTGTCCAACCCTCAATACACCCTTCTCTATTTGCACGACGGCGAACGCTGGCGCACCTTGCGGCGCTTTATCGACGGGTGGTATCGCTCCCCCAGCGCCGTAGGCAACCCCGTTTCCGCTTTGAAGATCGAAGGCAACACAGCAGTCTATGACAGCTGGTTGCAATCGACCTATGACGGCGTATTGGATTGGTAGGACACCATGCCTGAAACCTTTTTTCTCATAATGTTTATGATGACGGCAACTTTCGCCGGAGCGACCATCCCTCATGCCGCAGACAAGATGATGCGCTTCAAATGCCGCACATATCGTCAGTGGTTTGCCGCAAGCGCCCAAGGATACGCTACGTTCTGGGAACAAACGCACCGTGCGCCCAACCCGAAAGCTTCCGGCGACGAAGGGGCCTGGGGTACATGGGCGCAGCATTTGCCGTGCCTAATAGCCGATCGCGCCATTGCGCGGGAAGAAATCACTCCCCTGCTTACCGCCGCCTTCCCCCTCCTCTTCAACGAAGAGGAGGTTGCCAACCTTCCGACACTCGCGCAGCTGACCGCCGATTTTTCCCTCGAGCACAAAGGCTTCCTCACCCCGGTCTGCTCAGGAGGAACCGCCCTCGTCGCCGGATGTATTGCAGCGCTTCCCCTATCTTTCCTTTACCGGTACGTGCTGCTTGCCCTTGTCGTCATCTGCCTGCTGATGGCGCTGGTCGATGCGAAGTGCCGCATTATCCCAACCGAGTTTGCCGTAGTCCTCGCCCTTTGCGGCATCGTTTGGCAAACAGCCTCGGGGTGGTCTTATGTGGCCGAATCGGTGGTCGGAGCAGGAAGCATCCTTTGCCTTCTTCTTGCAATCAATACGTGCTCGCTGCACCTGCGCAAAACACGCGGAATCGGAGGCGGAGACGTGCGCGCTCTTCCGGCGGCGGCGATTGCCGCCGGCTTTCCCGGAATCGTCGCCGGGATGACGCTATCAGGAATCGCCTTTCTCGCCTTCGCGCTTGTCGCAAAAGCTACCGGACACTTGACCAGCACAACCAAAGTGCCCTTCGGCCCCTTCATTGCCCTCGTGGCGATCGGAGGAGTCCTTGCAACCTTCATATGACACTCTCAACACCGCCAGACCACTAAACAAGGAGGATTACCTGATGAAAACACGCGCGCAAATCATCGCATCAGAGATGCGGGGAGGTCAGACACACACCGTCGAAATCGTTATCTTTGTCTTGATTGCCGTGGTGCTCGGACTTTTTGTCTACACCGTCGGAGTGCCTGCGATCGAGGGCTTTTGGAAAGATGTTATCGGAAAAATCGGTACGATCAAATGATTCGATTGCGCTTGATAATACGGGAACAAAAGCACCTTCGATGCTGGCCCGACCTCCACTCGGGGCAAGCCAGCGTGGAATGCGCTCTTTCCCTGCTCCTGCTGTTCGTACTCGCCTGTCCCTGCGTCGAGTTCGGCCGCATGACCTCAGATGCGACCGCTGCGTCATCGGCGGCGGTCGATTTAGCACGCGCAGTGGCGGCCAACCCCTACATGACGCACAGCGAACAGGAGTGTTTCCTCGAGAGAGCCTATCCAGCCATCGCCGCTGCCACGCATTTTTCGGTAAAAATCAGCGCGCCGCAAAAGCAGCCCTACATCCATCGCTTTCGCACCCGAAACGGCGAAACCCTTGAACGCGCATCGTTCACAACGAGTCGTAGTGTCACCGCAAACCTAGCCGTATCGCGAAAATATATCACGCCCACCGGCGCCTTGCTCGCCCCTGTCACCGACGGATCAACGCAGGCTTACGAAGTCTCCGCAAGGGGCAGCGCGAATAGAGACGAAACCGTCGAAAGGGGCGAGTGGTGATATGAGTGCGCGCCTTGATGAAATCGGCACGTTCAGTCTCGAAGCGGCCTTCGCCTACCCGGTGTTCTTTCTTTTTCTGTTCGTGCTCATACAGTTTTCCTGGATCGGATTCCAAACAGCCTGCATCGATCACGGCGTCTATGCGATGGGATGGACACTCGACGCGACTCGCGCGGAAAGTGCTGCCGATCTGGACACCCTGATATCTTCCGCGATACAGGCGGATTGGGCACCACTCGACCCCAACCGACTTACCGTCCGCAACGCGCGCGCCATACATACGCAGCATCGGGCAACCGCCGCCACGCACAGCGAGGCCGACCATCGCATTTTCCAAATCGAACGCGCCACCACCGAGCAGCGCTTCATGCGCGTAATCGCCGACGTGGATTATCGCATCGCCTCCCTAATATCTATGCCAGGATTCAGCGACATCACCATCACCCGCCATGTCGATAAAACCCAACTGATCGATGCACGTTTCGAGGTGTCCTGATGAACGCATTTCAAAAAATCCTCGCCCAGCACAAAGCTTCCCGCCTACGGGACGAACGGGGCAACATGCTCGTCCTACTTGCGACAACCCTGCCCCTCCTTTTCGCTTTGCTTGCCTTCGGCGTCGACGCTACAGCCGTGATAGCACAGAAAATGACACAGGAAAACGCCCTGAACGCAGCGCGGGAGGCCCGCATGGCTCCCACTATCACGCTTGCGGCAAAAAACTCAAACGATCCCGGCGCACTCATCGCCCGAACGCTCGTGGCCACCTTGAGAAAAGAAGGGTATGACGGAACGATCGAGGTTTGGTTTTATGAAGTGGGGCAAATCGAAGGAAAACTTTCTAAAACGAAGCGGGTGTACGCCTTTGAACTGGTTGTTCTTGACGTTTGCGAACCTGCGTTTTCCCGGGTGTTCGGCGTTAAAGAAATTCCTTTAGCCTCTTCGCTCGTCACTTCTTCTGCCCCCTACGCCGAGTTTGAAGTTTGGCGTCCCACCGCCGCGCGATCAGGGGTCTTCCGCCTTGAAGCAGGAATGACGCCTTCGCGGCTGTCCTTCACAAGCACACGTCTCGCGCACATGCCCGAAGGAATCCGCGCAGAAATCGCCCTCGGCATTGAAGACATCACTCAACAAAACACGAAAGGACACAACCACCATGAGAAGCACCCATAAAGTCCGCGAGGGTCGAAGAGGCGGCAACGCAGTGCTCCTTCCGCCTGAAGCGGGCGGTGACAACCCGCAGTCAAGCATACGAGCACTCTCGCGCATCGCCGCCTTCGCCGTTGTCGTCGCCGTAGCAGCCGTCGTTTTTGCCTTTCTTACCGTGAGCGGCAGCCAGCACGAATTGAACGCCTTAAAAGCCGGCAGTACCCCCGGAATTATCGCGAAAGGAGCGATTTCGAAAAACACGACGATTACCGCCGATCTCGTGGAGAAAATCGACATACCGACCACGTACCTCAGTGCGGGGTGCATCACCGAGCTGACGGAGGCCATCGGCAAAACAACCATCGCCGATATTCCTGCAAAAGGTCAGATCAACACCGATTTTCTCGCGGGGCAGAACAACACTTCCGCACTCGCTGCGGCCATCGACCCCGACACGCTTGCCGCCTCGGTTACCGTTGATGCCGAAACCGGTCTAGCGGGATTGCTCAGACAAGACGACCGGGTCGATGTGCTTGCCGAGGGTAAACCGATTATCGAGAATGCACGCGTAGTGGCACTCGACAGCGACCTATCAAGTGCACCGCCGGAATACTCCACGGTGACACTGCAAGTATCCCTCGCCGATGCTCAGGCACTACAAACCGCCCAGATGAACGATCCCGTACGACTCATTCTCCGATCAAGCGCAGAGGCACGACCATGAATGCCGCCACCGACAAAGAGCTGATGGCTCGCGTAAAATCGCAGATTCAAGATGAGCTTTCCGCTCAGGTTGCCGACCAAGGAAAGGTGCCCGAAGAATCCGCACTCGAAGCCATGATTGCCGCAATCGTCGCTTCGCGCACCGAAGCCATGGGCTCCTCGCTTCCGCACAGCCCTGAAAAGCTCACGCGCGAAATCGTTGATGACTTCCTCTATCTCGGCCCTTTGCAGGCGCTTCTTTCCGACAGCACGATCACCGAAATAGCGGTGAACGGCCCTGAAAAGGTATATGTCGAACGTGACGGCAAAATGGAACTTGCTGCGGGCGTTTGCTTCGACGACGAAGCGCACCTGCGTCGCATCATCGATCGCATCGGGCAGCGAGTTAACCGCCGCTGCGACGACGCGAGTCCCCTTATGGATGCGCGACTGCTCGACGGCAGTCGCGTCAATGCCGCCATACCTCCCCTTGCCGTCAACGGATCAGCCCTCACCATTCGAAAGTTTGCCCAAGACCGCATGGATGCCATTGACCTGCTTGAAGCCGAAAGCCTCTCCCCCGCCATGCTCGCTTTTCTCGCGGCCGCCGTTGCGGGACGTTGCAGCATCATCGTCGCGGGCGGTACCGGATCGGGCAAGACAACCCTTCTAAACATCTTGTCCGCCTTCATTCCCCACAACGAGCGCATTGTAACGATTGAAGATTCCGCTGAGTTGCAACTCAAGCAAGACGATCTTGTCTCACTGGAAAGTCGGCCCGCCAACATTGAGGGAAAGGGTGAAATCACTATTCACGATTTGGTGAAAAACGCGCTTCGCATGCGGCCCGATCGCATTATCGTCGGGGAATGTCGCGACACCGAAACGATCGAGATGATCAACGCCATGACAACGGGGCATGATGGATCGTTGACTACCATCCACGCCAACGACGTGGTAACGACATTCTCCCGCCTTGAAACGATGCTGCTCAAGGGCTCTTCCCGCTACGATACTTCCACGGTGAAGCGCATGATCGCCCAAGCGATCGATCTGATTGTGATCATTGAGCGCCTGGTAGACGGGACACGAAAAATCGTCTCGATCACCGCCGTTACCGGCATGGAAGGCGACGTTATCTCGACAGAAAAACTTTTTGTATTCAATCGTGACAAGGGGTTTTCCGCTCAGGGAACCGTTCTCGGCACCTTTGTCGGCATGCGCGCACAACCGGAAAACATTCGCAATCGTATCGAATCATGGGGCGTTGCGTATAACAAAAACTGGTTTTTCAATTCCTACGAAACCGGCTGCGGAGGTGCATGATGCTAATTGGCGGAATCCTCCTCACAATCGCCGCCCTCGCAACAGGAACGGCGGTTATCATTTACCATCACCGCGCTGTTGTCACACAACGCGACCGAGAGTATGCCGAATTCGCCGCGCAACCGTATCCGACTGATCCAAAACGTCCGACGGACAACCACCCGAAAACCGGTTCGTTTATCGAGGGCAAACTTCTCGGGGCTGGCATCAAGACAACGCCTGCTCGCTTTGTCGCAGGCTTTATGGGACTCGCCTCGGTAGCTGGATTCCTTATCGCCGCACTCAGCAAGCAACCCTTCGGTTTCATCGGAGGAATCGCGCTGGTCGCAATTATCTTAGTCCTGCAGATTCACCACCGCATCACAGAACGAGCGAAAGTCTTCGACCGCCAGCTGGCTGCGGCGCTTCCCATGATCGCTGAAAACCTTCGAGGGGGCCTGACTGTGCAATCCGCCCTGACCACCGTTGCGCAATATCTCGATGATCCCTTACATACGGAATTAACGCGCGTCGTAAACGATGTCGCCACAGCGAATATGACTCTATCGGCGGCGCTTAATCGGCTGGGTTCCCGCATGAAGAATCCCGATGTCGAACTGCTCGCAACAACCGTGGCAATCCAGAAAACGGGCGGGGGCAATTTGGCGGACATCCTTGATTCTCTTGCCGCGACCATCTCGAAGCGACTGGAAATGCGCGGACATATCGACGCAATAACCTCTTCGGCGCGCCTCTCGGCAATCATCGTCGGTGCCATGCCCTTCGCCCTACTTGCTCTTCTTTCTTTTGCAAGCCCCGGTTACATGGCTGATTTTTGGGCAAGCCCCCTCTGGCTGCCCGCGCTCATCATTGTGACCGTGCTCGACGTAACCGGCCTCTTCGTCATCCGCCGCATGTACACCCTTGAAATCAGTTAGGAGAACACCATGAGTATCGCCTTCGCCCTCTTCGCGTCGACCGGCATCGGCCTTGTCGCATATCTCGCCCTCATGGCGCGATTCGCGCCCGAAAGAAGGGTCGAACCACCCGTGCGGGCCCAACCCGATAAGCGTGTAGGCAGCACGAGCATCTCAGGAATTGCGGAAGGAATCAGCCGCTTCGTGCCTCAGGCTCGCGTTGACAAAGATTCGTTGCGCACGCGCCTCGCCCAGGCAGGGCTAGCCTGCACGCCTTCGTTGTTCTACGGTATTTCGGTCATCGTGATTGTCGTAGGAATCGCCGGAACATTAATGGTGGCTCCGCTCCTCTCCAATCACTCTTTACCCCTCACCATCGCAGTCGTCGTAGCCGGAAGTACGACGACGATAAGTGCGCCCCGTCTCTTTCTCGATGCGACAACAAGAAAACGCCGACGCGCAATTGAAGCTCAGCTTCCCGCCGCGCTTGAACTACTCGCGGTATCCGTCGAAGCGGGACTGACGATGGAACGCGCGATCAGCTACCTCTCCGCACAGGGCAAAGGCGTCCTCAGCGACGAGTTCGGTTTGGTCGATCGTGATATATCTCTTTTTGGTTACAGCCGCGAACAGGCGCTTCGGCGTTTGGCGGGACGGTGCCAAGTGGAAGAATTATCACTTTTCGTCTCTTCCGTTATCTCGTCGAGTAAAGCCGGTTCCCCCCTGGCGGGTGCCCTAAAAAGCCAGGCCCGCTCAGCGCGCACGCGACGCTTCCAGAAAATCGAAGAAGATGCCAACAAGATTCCGACGAAAATGATATTTCCTTTAACCCTCTTGATCATGCCCGGCGTTTTTATCGTGGTGCTTACTCCAGCCGCTCTTTCTATCGCCCACAACATCATGGGGGTGATGTGACGTGAAGCGCTCAACGCACATCACCGACGAGACAGGAAAAGTGCTTTTTCGCCCCGCCTTCATCATGGATACCCCATTCAAGCGCGTGATCGGACTTATGGGAAAGCGCACTATCAGCCCCGATGCCGCCTATCTTTTCCCCCGGTGCACTTCGATACACACCTGCTTCATGCGCGTCCCCATCGATGTCGTGTTTCTCGACTCCTCTTTGCAGGTGCTCGGTGTTGAAACTCTTGCCCCCTGGCACCTCTCGCAACGGCCCCGTGGCACTCATGCGATTATCGAAACCGCTGCGCACGCAGCGGACGCAAAAGGAATAGAAAAGACAACTACGCTAATCATGCGAGGTGATTGTGATGTATAAGAAATATGGGCGCTCCAATGACCGGCCGGCACTTTCGCCATGTCCCCCAGCGAAAATCGACGTAAAGGGAACGACAGACAAGACGCCACATGGCCGAATTAGGACGACCTTTCTCATATCAGCTGCAGGAATCGCTATTCTTGCCGCCGTCATTGCAGCCGCCGTGTTGTTTTTACCGCAAGAGAACCTGCCCTGGTTCGACCAGAACGCGGCCGAGGGACCCTATGCAGGAAAAACCGAAGAAGAAATCAAGGCTGACCTCAACCGGCGCGTTGAGGAGGGCATGATGAATATCTCCATCGCATCACGTATCACCTTTCCTTCAGGAACTTCGGCCGGAACCGCCCACATCGAGAACATAGCAGCGAATCCCGTCGATCAAAAGGTGGTCATATCCCTTAAAGATACAGACGAAACCCTCTACGAATCGGGGGCGATTGCACCGGGCCAACACCTTGACACCATCAAGCTCAACCGGGTGCTCGAAGCTGGAAGCTACGATGCCATAGCAACGTTCACCGGTTACAACAAAGAAACCCATGAGGAAACAGGTCGATCGGCCGCAGAAACCATTCTGCACGTCTCCTCGTAGGAAACATAGCGCAGGAAAGGAGCACTACCATGCAAAACGCAGGAAAGAACAAAAGCTCAACGAGAGGAAGATGGATCGGCGTCGCCGCAGCCTGCGGCGTTGTAGCAAGCCTGGCCGCAGGAAGCGCTCCCGCCCTCGCCTCGGTCGGAACAACTTCAGTTACCCTCCAGGCCGACAGCGAGCAAATCAACGTCACCATACCGACAACGATGGCCATTGCAATCAAGGCCGATGGCACATTCACTACCCCCGATGCCGCAAGCATGAAGATCATCAACAACTCGATCTTCAGTGCCCACGTCGCGTCAATCAAGGCAACTGCGCAAAAGAAATATCAGCTCGTCTCTCAATCTAATTTCGGCACCGAAGTTAAGACGGACGCACTTTGGTTCAGCATAACCCCCGGTGCCGGCACAGCAATTCAACTCGGTAGCTGCACAAGCGGCCTGGTACCCAATGCGGCAACAGATTGGAACATGTCCAAAGCGGACAGCCAAAGCACCACGGACGAAATTGCGCTTTCTTCGGCGGGAGCCATTAAAAATGTAAGTGACGTCGCAACGACAGCAGAAAAAGTACTCGAAGTAGCCTTTACGGTCAGAGCCGGAACCAGAGCCTAGAGAAAGTAAATCTCATGAACGCGAAAGCAGCCCACAAAATTCTCGATCTCATCTTTTTCTCCCTGGTGGTCATTGCCAGCATCACCGGAGGCTGTACCCTGAATACCTCATTTGCAGCTGCGTCAGAAACAACGGGGACTTGCAATGTCATACTCATTACAGAAGAGGCGGACGCGTCGGACCAAGCACCACCCGAAGCCCCCCTTGACGCTTCCTCGAAAAACGCCGCTTCCGCGCCTCATGAACCACCGCAAAAACAGACGATGGCGCAGACAGGGGACAGCCTCAGAAACGAAGCTCTGACTTTCGGATTCGTCAGCGCCATCGCCGCTGCAATTCTTTTTATGGCACGCTCAGCATCCCGACATGCTGTCAAAGCAGGAGCCTCCTACCAGTTGTTGAAAAAGAGGTAATCACCATGAAGGAGAAAAGCCCTTCACGCGTATCCGTACGCTGTGTCTACGCGGCGGTGGCCATAACACTTTGCACGCTCCTCAGCGGAACAGGAACGATTCCTCTGCAAGCAAAAGAGGTTTCGAGCCCCGTCACGCTCCAAGTCGACAACGCTCAAATTTCGGTTACCGTACCAACCACTTTACCGCTTACCCTGCAAGGGGACGGAACACTGACCGCGCCCTCGGCGGCAAGGATAACCAATACCTCGGTTTACCCTATTCGGGTAAGCGGCGTGCTCGCTACGCCCGCTCCAGGGATAGCGCTCGTACCTAAAGCGTCTTTCGCCACCTGCACTTCCCCTGATGCCCTCTGGGCCACTATCGCCCCTCAGGGGAAAAGTGCGGTTGAACTAGCTGGTCACACCACTCAAAAAGAATTACCTTCCCAAGATTGGAGTATGGAAAAAGCAGGATCCCCGGCAGACACGCTCGCGGTGCTGTTTTCGGGAAGTACAAAAAATATTGAGCGAGACTACGCCCGCGAAAACAAGGTCCTCGATATCGTCTGGACGATATCGGCAGGAAACGCCCCGGTTAACCCTCCCGATGCCACCCCTTGCTTCCTCGACGCGCAAGGAGTTGTTTCCATTAAGAATAAGCCCCTGGTCAACACCGAGCCCTTTCCAATGCGAGTGACTCGGGTCGCCTTCAACGCCGACCCGCTTCGCATCACGGGAGCCTGGACTTGTTCGATCGACGGAACAACCTATCTTTCCGCTCCCGCCGGTGCGGCAGCGGATATTACGGGACCCGTTCTCGCGGGAGGTGCCTCAGTGTCCACAGCTTGGAGTACCACCTTCCCCTCCACCGAAGCCGTTGCGGCTCTCGACAAGAAAGGAAACGTCGCCACGATCGGCACCATTACCTACACCCTTTCCCCCTTGCCCCTCACCGGCACGCTTTCCCTCACGGGCTCCCCCGAAGAGGGAGCCTCGCTGAGCGCATCCCCGGTTGGCGCACAGAGCGACGCGGCGCCGACGTTTCAGTGGTACACCGGATCGACTCCCCACGCAACAACCACCCCGGTTGGTACGGAAGCAACCTATACGGTTACAAAAAACGATGTCGGACTCTACTTAACCTGCGTCGCCACCGATTCGAAAGGCTGGTATACCGGGTCTCTTTCCGCCAGTACCGATGGCCCCATTACCGAGAAAAGCTTCACCACGCCGATTGTTTTCCCTACATGGACCAAAGGTAGCGACGGCGCATACGCCACGACAAAAGTCGACCAAAGTACTTTCATCAGCGACCCTTTCACCGTTCCCACAGAAGGAGCGCTTCTTTCTTTTGATTGGGCCACTTCAACCACCCTGATGCCCCTTGAATATATTTATTGCGAAGTGCGTGATTCCCAAAATAAAGTTGTTTCCGGGACGGGTCCAAGTAGTCTTCGCATTGGAGGGTACGACGGAACCGATCGAGCAAAACTACACTATATGCCCGAAAATATTGCTTTACCTGCGGGAACATACACAGTCCGCTATGTATACGAAAAGGGATATGCCACATGGAACCCCAGACTCAAGGAAGGGTTTGTAAAAAATGTCGTTCTAACAACAAACGACAATTGCCTTGAAACTTATTCATGGGCCGATCTTGCTCGTATTTCTCAGGATATTTCCAAAACGGGAACTATTCCGCCCGAAATGCAGAAAGCCCTTAATCGTAACTATAGAAAAATAGTACACCTTCCTCAAGGTGAAGCTATCGATTTTATGATTGCCGGTTTTAACCACGACACGAAGTCGGACGGAACAGGCAAAGCAGGCATTACCTTTACCGCGGGCCACTGCCTCGGAGACCAATATCGTCTTCCGATGTGCACCACAAATTCAAGTAAAGGAGGGTGGAAAGCAACACTGATGCGCAACAAAACACTCGCCGAAGGTGGTCTGATCTGGAATCTCCTTCCAACCGATTTAACCACACATATCGTTGCCGTTGACAAGATGACAAATAACGTGGGTTCTGAAGCAACCATCGACGACGTAACGGTGACTTCGGATAAAATCTGGCTCATGAGCTATATCGAACTCGCCGGCACAACAGGAAACCAAACCACCGAGGGCTGGGAAAAAGATCTTTACCTCAAAGAGGGAGCGCAATACGAGTTGTTTCGCAATCTCGGTGTATCCTATGCCAACGGCGAATGGTATGGCTGCTGCGCCCTCGCTAGAATGGTGCGACCGATAGGTGGATACTACGATAACGAGCATGATACGCACGCCTGGCAGCGATCGCTTTACCCCAGGAGATATGATGCATTTCACTATATATCGCCCGGTGAACAGCCTGACCTCGCCGCCCGTCAATGCACGGACAATCATGGCATCCTACCGAGTTTTGCCTTTTGATGCAATACGCCCTGCAGTTTCTATCAGCTACAGGGCGTATGAAGCTTACTTATTCTGTAGCCGTAAAAGTATCTTTATCGGGAGCAAACGACTGCATCGCTTTAATTGTCTGATCAAAAAGATTATCGAGCTCCCATTCCAGCATGGTTGCCCCTTGGGCGATGACCTCGCGCGAGCAGCCCGCAGCAAAACGCTTGTCCTTAAACTTCTTCTTGAGAGATTTCACGTTAAAATCCATAACGCTTCCCGAAGGGCGCATCTTGATAGCGGCTCCAATAAGCCCCGTCAGCTCATCGGTTGCAAAAAGAACCTTTTCCATGAAAAGCTCGGGCTGGGGACACGCCGAATTGAAGTCCGAATTGTGCGTTTGAATGGCATGGACGAGCTCGTCGCTTCCTCCGGCGGCTTTGATGATTTCAGCGCCTTTAATGGTGTGCTCTTCCGCCGTGGGAAATTCTTCCCAATCGACGTCGTGAAGTAGCCCGACAATTCCCCAGAAATCGCTATTCTCAGGATCGAATTCAGCCGCATAATAACGTAAGGTTCCTTCGACCGCTTCACCATGCTCCAGGTGAAACGGATCTTTGTTGTGTTCTACGAGCAATGCGTAAGCCGCTTCCCGCGTAATGCCAGCATCAAGTTTCGCCATCGATATAATCCCTTCTTTTTTAACCCCGAAGCACTTCTCGCCCCGGAGAAAGCACTTACTAAAACGTAATGCCCATCAAGGTAATAAGCAAGCCCCAAACTACACCTATTACATAGAGACCCAAAAGTATGGTGAGATTCTGCTTCGCATTGCGGTTTGTCCGGAACAAGACCAGCAGGCCAACACCAGCCGCGACTAAAAGACCAGCCATCATGGCGCCGGCACCAAGCGTACCGTCAAGATAAAGCTCGGTGATGACGACACTTGCCGCACAGTTAGGGATAAGCCCAACCAGAGCTGACGCGAACACGGAGAACAAGGGTTGCGCCGCGACAAACCCGGCAATAGCATCCTTGCCGACGAATTCAACTACGCCCCCCACAACGAGGGAAAGCAAAAAGATAAAAAATGTTACTTGCAAGGTATGTTTGCAGGCGCTCTTAAAGATGCCTTCGTCGCAATCGCAATGTTCCTGCTCGCAAAGTTCATGAATGTGCATTTTACTATCACCGGCACGACGCACAAGGCGCAACCCTGCATCGATGACAAAGCCCATGATGAGCCCGATGACCGCCTTCGCGGCGAGAATTTTGAGCACAACGGAAATATCGACCTGTTCGGCAATAAAGATTGGCAACATTTCATCAGAAGTCGACAGAAACACCGCGAACAAAGTGCCGAGCGTTATCACCCGACCCGCATAAAGCGTTGCCGCTGCCGCGGAAAAGCCGCACTGAGGAAAAACCCCTATGAGAGCGCCTACCGCAGGTCCTGCGCTTCCCGCGCGTCGAATTGCCGCCTCAGCTTTGCTGCCCGCTTTGTGCTCAAGGGCTTCCATGGCCAAATAGGTAACAAAAAGAAACGGTAAAAGTTTAAGGGTGTCGATAAGTGCATCACTGAATATAGCAATAAAAATGTCCATTAGATTATTGTACTCGAAACCTTTCCCTGCCGAGATAATTTAGAAAAGTTCCGCATCCCTGCCACACCGCAGATAGGATTGCGGCCCTCGGCCCGCAAAAAAAGAGGGCTGCCGTCATTGCGGCAACCCTCTAGCTAAATCGAAACTAAAAGCTGGATAGCGTCAGAGCTGAAGCAGGCAGAGCCTACATCATACCGCCCATGCCGCCGCCCATGCCGCCACCGCCGCCAGCGAGAGCTGACAGGTCGGGACCTTCCTTCGGAATCTCATTGACCGTAGCTTCGGTGATGAGAATCAAAGCAGCAACGGAAGCAGCTGACTGCAGGGCCGTACGGGTAACCTTGACCGGGTCGTTTACGCCCATCTTGATCATGTTGCCGTATTCACCCGTTGCAGAATTCAGGCCTTCACCCTTCTTCATGCCCTTGACATGCTCAACGACAACGCTGCCTTCAAACCCAGCGTTCTGGGCGATAACGCGCATCGGAGCTTCAAGTGCCTTGCGAATGATTGCAATGCCGACCTCTTCGTCCTTGTCGACACATTCAAGCTTGTCAAGTGCAGGCATTGCGTCAACCAGGGCGACACCGCCACCAGCAACGATGCCTTCCTCAACAGCAGCGCGGGTTGCCTGCAGTGCGTCCTCGATGCGGCTCTTCTTTTCCTTGAGTTCAGACTCGGTTGCAGCGCCAACCTTGAGAACAGCCACGCCGCCGGAAAGCTTAGCGAGACGTTCCTGCAGTTTATCGCGATCGAAGTCGGAGTCAGCACGGGGCAGTTCTGCTTTGATCAGATTGATGCGCCCGTCGATCTCGTCCTTCGAACCGCCGCCATCAACAATGAGTGCGGTATCCTTGGTGACCTTTACCGTCTTGGCGTGACCAAGCATTTCAATCTTAGCATCGGCGAGTGTCATGCCGAAGTCCTTGTCAACAACCTGAGCGCCCGTTACCGCAGCGATATCTTCGAGGATGCGCTTACGGCGATCGCCGAAACCAGGGGCCTTGATAGCGACGCAGTTAAACGTGCCGCGCAGCTTGTTGAGCAGCATCGTTGCCAACGCTTCACCTTCAACGTCTTCAGCGACGATGAACAACGGACGGCCTGCCTTCATGACCTGCTCAAGCAAAGGAACCATGTCCTGGATGCTGGAGATTTTCTGGTCGGTCAACAGGATGTAGGGGTCGTTCAAAACGGCTTCCATGCGCTCCATATCGGTTGCCATGTAGGGAGAGATGTAGCCGCGTTCGTACTGCATGCCTTCAACAATATCGATTTCCAAACCGAAGGTCTGGCTTTCTTCGACTGAGATGGCACCGTCTTTGCCGACAGCATCCATGGCCTCGGCGATTTTTTCGCCGATTTCGGAATCGCCCGCAGAGATGGTACCGACGTTGGCAATCTGATCCTTGTCGGATACAGGGGTGGCGTCGTCTTTAATGGATTCGACAATTGCGTTGGTTGCCTTCTGGATGCCACGACGGATACCCAGAGCATCGGCACCAGCGGTTACGTTGCGCAGACCCTCACGCACGATAACGTCAGCGAGCAGGGTCGCGGTGGTGGTACCGTCACCAGCAACATCGTTGGTCTTAACGGCAACTTCGCGGACAAGCTGTGCGCCCATGTTCTCAATGGGGTCTTCAAGTTCGATTTCTCGAGCAACCGTCACGCCGTCGTTGGTGACAAGCGGTGCGCCGTAGCTTTTTTCCAGAGCCACATAACGACCTTTGGGTCCAAGCGTGACCTTAACTGCATCAGCCAACTTGGTAACGCCAGCAGCGAGACCGCTACGTGCATCTGAGTCGAACTTAATATCTTTTGCCATGACTTATATCCCTTTCCTAAAACATGTTTGAATGAAAAATGGTGAAGCGTGTTTATGCGTAAATCGCGTAGATGTCATCCGCGCGCAGAATCAAAACAGTTTCGCCGTCGGCTTCGATCTCGGTGCCACCGAACTTACCGTAGATTACACGATCGCCTTCTTTGACCGGCATGGGAAGCTCTTTGCCATCTTTGCCGATTTTTCCGCCGCCAACTGCCAAAACGATACCGCTTTGGGGTTTTTCCTTCGCGTCGGTTGCAAGGTACAGACCGGATGCGGTTGTTGCCTCAGCTTCATCTTGCTTGACGATGATGCGATCACCAACTGGCTTCAAATTCATTGCAATACCTTCCTTTCAAACAAGTTGTCTCTTCACTCAAAACGTAATATTTCGCTTATTTTTTATCAGCTGCTCCTATTGGAGTGCTAGCACTCGAGCAAGCTGAGTGCTAAGCGATGAAAGATATAATAACATTCCCAAAATCGATTGCAAGTAAGCTTGAAGAAAATATGTACAGAATCAACCGATTGGGGCAAACCCGCCCGACAGCAGCCGCAACCTTCGCTATGCCGTACGAGAGAGCCCGGGCTGCGAGCTGAGTGTCTGTATAGTACAATACAGACACTCAATGAAGGAGGGTCTGTTCCGTGGAAAAAATGTCTATGTCTCATGAGGACTATCTTGAAGCGATTGTTATGCTGGGCGGCAGCGTGCAACAACCCATCCGGTCCGTCGACGTGGCTACCAAGCTTGGGGTATCGAAAGCTTCCGTCAATAAAGCCATTTCCTCACTCAAGGAAAAAGGGTTGGTTGACCAGCCCTACTATGGCGACATCACCCTAACCGAAGAGGGACTTCTCTACGGGAATCAGATTCTTGACCGCCATCACCTGCTGTTTTCCTTCATGACGAACGCGCTTGGCATCGACGACAAAACCGCTGATGCGGAAGCTTGCCAGATGGAACATGCTATCAGCGACGAGTCCTTCAAAAAATGGACGACGTACATCAAGAATCTGAACCTATAAACTCACCGCGGAATACCGCTCATTTATCCTTTGCTGATTTTTCCACGTCGGCAATCATTTTA
>JAVWAI010000026.1:0-17314 GCA_036650075.1 Raoultibacter sp. | reverse complement strand
TGCAGAAGGTCCTTGAAGATTACGGCGTAGATTTCCGCGACGTAGTCAAGAAGTAGTTTAGCAAATCACGAAGCAATGGCCAGGCGTGACGCGTTCAGCGAACGCCTGGCCATCAAGAAAGAAGGCGAAACTCATGTCACAAAAAGCAGCGAAACGTCCGTCTATCATCGCTAAAACCGAAGACGGAAGCCCCATGGTGGAAGTATTCGGCATGAAAACCGAAGGCAACACCTTGGTTATGGATGTCAAAGCACTCGACAGCATGCGTATGGATGTCACCCTCAACACCACCGACCTTGCCAAGGGCATGCCCGTTGTCAAGGCGAACAAGAAAGCCATCTGGGCATTTGCAAAACAGATTCCCGGCGCGCTCAGCAAACAGAAGAAGCTCGACAAAGAAGCGAAGCGAGCTGCGCAGGGCCAATAAAGGTGAGTCTGCGCAGGACGCTTCATTTATCGTGAGGTATCCGCATCACACCAGAGTCCAAACCTTCTTTTCTTGAAACAAGTTTCAAACATATTGTAAGGGGACCTTATGAAAGACTTTTCATTCAAGAACCTGGCCCTTGTCATCCTAGCTGTCGTCGTAGGCATCGTCATCGCAAACCTTCCCGTACCGGAAGGTTTGGAGAAGATAGCCATGACGTATCTGGGTATTTTCATCGGCATGCTGGTTCTTCTCGTTACCAATCCTATTCCGACTTGGGCATCGTGCTTAGGCGCCCTTTCTTTGATGGTGGTTTTCAAAGTCGGCACCATCCCTGAGGTGTTCGGCGCGTTTTCCGGCAGTATCGTCTGGCTCATGATCGCAGTATTCGCGTTTTCGGCGGCGGTCATCAACAGCGGGCTCATGACGCGTCTGGCCCTCAAGCTTCTCACCATCTTCCCTAAAAATTATTTCGGTCAGGTTTTATCCCTCATGACGATCGGTACCGTCATGAGCCCGATGATCCCGAGTTCCAACGCCAAGGTCAACTTACTGATCCCCATGGCGACCGAAATGACCAAGGAAGTAGGCTACGACAAAAGGAGCAAACCCGCTCTCGGTCTGTTCTCCGCGACGTTCATGCCTCCCTACATCGGCTCGCATGCGTTTTTAACGGGCAATGCCAATGTGCCCTTCATGATCGGTATCATGGGACTCACGTTCTCATGGACCGGTTGGTTTGAGATGACCTGGGTGTGGTTGATCCTTATTTTGCTCGGCACCTTCATCTTCTGCATGACCTATTGCAAGCCCAAAGAAAAGCTCGAGCTTCCGCCTACCTACTTCGCCGATAAGCTCAAGGCTCTGGGCAAGATGTCGCCGGAAGAAAAGATCACCACAGTCGTCATCCTCTTGTGCCTTGTCGGTTGGATCACCCAGCCGATGCACGGCGTCGATGCCGGCATGGTGTGCATGCTCGGCGTTATCGTCTTGACGTTCTTCAAGATTCTCTCTACCAAGGCATTCAAAACGCAGGTTCCTTGGGATCTGATCATCTTCATCGGTTCCGTTATCGGAAGTGCGGGTTTTTTGACCACGCTGGGTGTCAGCGCGTGGCTCTCCGGTCTTTTGAGCCCCATCTTGTCCCCGCTGGTCAGTAGCGTCTGGATTCTCGTTCCTGCCGTGTGCATCATCACGTGGATTCTCCGTTCGGTGATCCCCTCGTTCGGCGTCGTGCTCATCATCCTCTACTCGATCTTCTCACCCCTTCTGGTGAGCGCGGGTATTTCCCCGTTCATCCTCTGCTTCCCGGTCTATACCGCAGCGAACATCTGGTTCAACTCGTTCCAGAACCCGTTCGTCATCGGCACACTCGGCATCGCAGGCAATGAATACGTCACTATCAAGGAGTTCAAGAAGACGGCGTACGCCTATATGATCATGACGCTCGTCGCCACGTTCGCCAGCATCCCGCTTTGGAGCATGCTGGGTCTTTGCTAAAACTCATTCCTCGACGCCATAAGGAAAACTTAACGCATCGAGGAATGATCTTTCAGTCTGTTTGTAGCGAATACGTAAGGGGAATTTAGTATGGCCTTACCTCTCATAATGCTCATCGTCTACATTGCACTCACCGTACTCATCAGCATGATTGTCGCAGTAAAAAATAAAGGGAATTCTACTCAGTTCTTAACAGCAGAAGGAAGCCTTAAATGGTTTTTGATCATCCCTCTGCTTTTTGCGGAAATGATGGCCGGAGCTGCTACCATCGGCAAGGCCGCCACAGGATTCACCACCGGCATATCCGCCGTTTGGGTAAACTGGGGCATGGCGATAGGGATGATTATATTCATTGTTTTCGCCGCACGGTTCTACCGTGCTATGCACAAAAAATATGGTGCCATTTCGGTACCTGAAGCCTTTAAATGCATGTTCGACCAACGATGCCGCATGGTCATGCTTCTCATCATCGTCGTCGTGTACTGTTTTCTCTATTCTTCTCAGCCCATTTCAGCGGCAGCGCTGATTGCGCCGATGATAGGTGTCGACCCGACCATCGTTGCCTGGTGCGTATCGACGTGCTTCATCCTCGTCACGCTTTTGGGCGGCATGAAGGGCCTCGCAGCTTTGAACCTCATTCACATGCTCGTCATGTATGTTGGTCTTTTTTGGGCTGCGCAGGGCAGTCTGGGCATAGTCGGCGGTCTCGAAGGTCTGCAGGCAAGTCTGCCGACAACCTACTTCGACTTCTTTCAGCCCAATGTCGGTTCCACCTTGGCCAACGCAATCGGCATCGGCATCAGCTTCATTGCAGCTGCGACCATGGTGACCGCAGGCATCTCGGCTAAAACTCCGCGCGACATGACAACGGGAACCTGGACCGCGGCCCTCATCGTCATACCCTTTGCGGTGCTTCCTGCCATAATCGGTATGTGCGCCGCCGTCGTTCTTCCTGGCATTGAACCCAACACCGCGCTGTTTGCCATGTCCGATGTGCAGGGGCCCGTAGTGTCAGGCATGGTCAGTATGGCCATCGCCGCTGCAATTTGGTCTTCAGCTCCAGCCGCTTTGCTGTTCTGCGCAAACACCTTGACGCGTGACTTCTTTGCTGTCGTCAAGCCCGAAAGCAGCGATAAGCAGCGGGTTCTTTTCTCTAAAGGAATTATCATTGTATTGGGAGTTTTCTCCACATGGCTCGGTCTCAACGCCGCCTCGATCCTCGGTCAGCTGTATGCCGCTTTCCAAATCCGATCCGTAGTAGGCATTGTTTTGTTGATCGCCATGGTTTGGCCTCGAGTTTCATCAACCGCTGCTTTTTGGTCTATGCTCAGCGGGGGTGCTTTAGCTGCTGTGTGGCATTTTGCAGGATCCCCTTTTGGGGTAGAACCCCTGTGGCCAGCGTGCGCGTTAACCATCCTGCTGCTTGTCGGCATCACCCTGACATCAAAAGAAGCGATATCGCCCGGTTATAAGCGATACCTAACCGCCAAGCAGTCCTTAGCGGAGGAAGACGGAATCCCCGCGGAAGGCAACCTGACACCATCCCGCCAAACGCAGGAATAACTCAATCACCGATGCTAAACTGCGCCAAAGAGCAAACTCGAACTGTTCTACTAAAGAAGAAAGCGTAACTTCATCATCCGAAGTTACGCTTTCTTCCGTATCAGGCCCTCGCATTACGGCAAGGCGATTCTTTCATGTGCCAAATTTGTATCTTCGTTAACGAACAGCCTTCTTGACCGCAGAAGCCACCGCAACCGCAACGACGACCTTAACGGCGTCGATCAGCAAAAACGGAGCGATTGCCACACCGAATGCCGCCACGGGACCCATTGCGGCAACGACCATCAGTTGGCCCCAGCCGATAAGATACGTGATAGCCATAAAGATAACGGCAGCGCCAAGGTTAATGGCAAGTGCTTTCTTGCCACCCTGTTCAGCAATGCTTTTCGTGAAATGGATAAAAACAAGCGCGGCTACGGCACCAATGAGAAAGCCCCACAAAAAACCGCCCGTCGGCCCGGCCAAAACACCGATTCCGCCCCGCATCGAGGAAAATACCGGCAGACCGATTGCGCCGATCAATAAATACCCACCGATTGCGATAAGGCACTCCCGTGGCGTCAGCACCAATAAGGCAAACACCATAACGAACGTTTGCAGAGTGAACGGAACCGGACCGAAGGGGACCGAAATCCAAGCCGAAACCGCCATCAAGGCGATAGAGAGACCGCAAAACGCAATAGAACGTGTCCGCGATGGCGCGTGAGTTTTTACTGCTGAAGCTGTCATGAAAACCCTTTCCTTAGGTTGTGGAATGAAAATTTTACCACTCTATATTCTGGTGTAGTGGAAAAACTTGACTGAGAAGTCGATTTTTTTGCAGAACATATCAGAACTTCGACTGCACCTCGCCCCGCTCGAGCTTTTTGAGGCGACGCATTTCAAAAACAATGGCGATAGCCGTGGTAAAAATAGCCATGAAATCGGAAATCGGAGCGGCGAAATAGAGGGCATCCAAACTATTGAACTGCGGAAACGCGATCGGCAGCACCTGCGGCAAGAGAAAGAGCAGGGGCACCAGGAAAAGGATCTGACGCGTGAGTGAAAGCAGGATCGATTTCGTCGGTTGCCCGGTTGCCTGAAAATAGTTCGAACCAACAATCTGAAAGCCGATAAACGGCAGCATAAACAGCTGCACCTTGAGGGCAAATACGGTGAAATCAACCAAGCCTGGTTGCGTGATGCCGAATACACTCACGATGGCTTCGGGAAACAGATGGATCAACACCCACATGACCACGCCAATAATCGTAGCGCCCCCGATTCCGTACCAGAGCGTCTTGCGTACGCGATCAACCAGATGAGCACCGTAATTAAAGCCGAGCAGCGGCTGGATCGCAATGGACATGCCGATAAGCGGCAACACCGTAAACATCGCAACGCGCTGCACGACACCGATGGAGGCGAGTGCGTTATCGGCTCCGATAGGACTGACGGCGCCGTACTGAACCAGCAGATGGTTGATGGTGAAGTTGACAACCGCCATGCCCGCCTGGACCACGAAGCTGGCCATACCGAGCGAAAGAATCAAGATGATAACTTTAGGTTGCGGTTTCAAGCAACGAAGACGCAACTTGAACGGCGTGTTCTTTGTCACGATGAAGTACCACAACACCGTCACACAGGAAAGAGCCTGACCGAGCACTGTTGCGAGCGCGCTGCCCATGACACCCATGCCCATAACGATCACAAAGAGATAGTTTAAGATTGTGCAGGAAACCGCGCCAATCACCATGGTGAGCAGGGCACGATTCGGGGCGCCGGCGGTGCGGATGAAGTTGTTCACGCCCATGCCGACACACTGGAAGATAAATCCGAACGAGATGATCTGGATAAACGTCTGCGCATAGGGACGCACGTCATCAGTTGCGCTCGAAACCGTCAACAACCAGTCGAGAATCGCCGGGTTGAGTGCGCAAAACGCGATAACCACCGAAAAAGCGATGCTGAGAAATACGGTGTTGCCCAGACTGACTTCGGTATCGGCGAGACGTCCTTCGCCCAGGCGTAGGGCGGCAAGCGCATTGCCACCACCACCAAGCAGCAGGGAAAGTGCCATATACACCGCCATAATCGGCATGGCAACCGTCGCTGCCGACAGACCGATTTCCCCCAGTGCCTGACCAAGGAAAATAGAGTCGATAACGTTGTAGGCCCCATTGACAAGCATGCCCAAAATGGCGGGAATGGCGAACTCGGTAATCAAGCCGGGGATGGAAGCGGTTCCCATGCGACTAACTTTTTCGTGCCGACGCGGGTTCTCGGAATTAGATTTTTGGGGAGTTCCAGCGTTTTCCTCCCCGATGCTCAGCGGCATCTTTGCTGCGTTTGCTGTCATATTCTCGTATGCTACCTTTCCTCTGCTTTTGTGTAATGCCATATCCTACCCCCAAATAGAGGTTTTTCAGAAGGGGGCGTTTTCGAGAAACATGATTCTCGCATATCGCGCTTTACGCTATCCCAGCAAAAGCGCTTCCAAGAAAGCCTCTTGGGGCCAGAAGAATCCCTGTTGAAAAAGCGGCCAAGGTAGCGGAAGGATATTTCGCCGCGAGAAATTACAGAAGATGAACTTCGCCGGAGTTAATGGGAAGCAGAGTGCCTTCGGCGGTGCGCAAGCAGAGTCGGCCAGCCGCATCAACGGATTCGACAATGCCGGAAGCGATGATGTCCCCTTCGACCGAAGCGATTGTCACCGAAGACCCCGCAAGCAACACGTGTTCGTTGTATGCAGCGACGAAACCGAGAAAACCCGTTTGCAGCCACCGATGATACATCAGGTCGATGCAGTTCAAGAGAGCCGTGGCAATTCGCTCGAGTTCCCTTTGTTGGTCGAGGGTAAGCCCTTCTTTGGATATCGAAGAAGGCAAACAATTTCCCGACGCCGCAGCGATCGCCTCACACAGATACGCGGGGGTATGCTTACCGCCGACCGGCTGCTTGCGGGCGGGCCTAAAAACATTAATCCCCACTCCAACACAGACCGCAGCGCCAATCGTTTCAAGCGAAATACCGCACAGTTTGCCCCCTGGGCACATCACGTCGTTGGGCCACTTGATAGAAATATCTCGACCCCCACCGACATCGATGAGCGCTTGGCGCACCGCAAGGGACACAACGAGGCTCAACGTCGGCAATTCCGCTGCTTCGACTTCGGGTGTAAGCAGCAGCGAAAGATACAGACCGCCTTGCGGACTGACCCACGAACGACCCTGACGACCATAGCCGGAACGCTGTTCGAGAGCGGTGCAAACCAAACCTTCGCGCGCACCCGCTCGGGCAGCTATTTTGATTTCCTCGTTTGTCGAAGCCGTGACGTCCCCGCACCGAATGCTGAAAAAGTCGCGATCGAGACCTTCGGCGATGCGCCACGATGAAAGCGTCAGCACCGATGCGCCTTACCGACCGTCACGGTTTCGGTGACAACCTCAACGCCATCCGCCAAAACATGACGAGGACAGATTTCCAAAAGCGGTTGAACCACGAAATCGCGCTCGGACAAAGACGGATGCGGCAGCATTAAAACTTCGCGATCGCTGAGATAGCATTGGTAGTCGAGAATGTCGATATCGAGCGTGCGGGGACCGTTCTTGATTGCACGCACGCGCCCCAAGCTATTTTCGATGGCATGAAGGTAATCGAGTAATTCTTTCGGTGGCAAACCCGTACGCGCGAGCACCACTGCGTTGACGAACAGCTCTTGATCTTCATAGTAGGCAGGTTCGCTTTCGTAGAAGGAGGAAATGTCGATAATCTGCGTGTCGGGTAAAAGACACATGTCGGCGATTGCCTGGTTGAGTTGGGCGATTTTACCTTCGCGCTCTTCACCGGGGTCGGCCACGAGAGCCACATTGCACCCCAGACCAAGCAGCACATACGGTCGCAACTCTTTGAGTTTTTCCACCGTTAAAGCAACGTTGTGCGTACGCACCACGCTAGCACCGAGTTCGCACGCCATAAGCGCCTCTAGCGCTGACGCCTCGTCGCGCTGTGTCGGATCATCGATGTGATACGCCTGTCCAATGTAGCTTTTGCGGGAAACGGCAACCATGACCGGATAGCCTAGGTGCACGAATTCATGGAGGTTGCGTACGAGTTCTTTGGTCTGCGATGCCGTCTTGCCGAATCCAGGACCGGGGTCGACGCAGATGCGATCACGCACAACGCCGGCGGCTTCGAGCATCGTAGCCTGATTACGCAAATATTCCCAAACATCGGCCACCACATCTTCGTAATGCGGTTCTTTTTGCATTGTGCCGGGTTCGCCCTGCATATGCATGACCACCAGCCCCGCATCGCA
The DNA here is from genome assembly GCA_036650075.1 of Raoultibacter sp. GTDB lineage: Bacteria > Actinomycetota > Coriobacteriia > Coriobacteriales > Eggerthellaceae > JAVWGW01. The sequence goes on along the minus strand of JAVWAI010000026.1, from coordinate 9,527 downwards.
GCCGCAAGCAACCTCAACCATGGCAGGATCGCGGAAACCGGAAACGTCATTGATGATGGCGGCACCGACGTCCACGCACGCACGAGCAACGCTGGCGTGACGCGTGTCGATGCTGACGCAGACCCCCCGCGAAACCAGTTCGCGCACCACTTCGATCACGCGCGTAAGCTCTTCTGCCTCAGTCACCTCAGCAGCTCCGGGGCGCGTCGATTCACCGCCCACATCAACGATAAGAGCACCTTCCTCAATCATCTTTTCAGCATGAGCAATTGCTGCCCGCTGCGTATCGAAGAGCCCTCCGTCAGAAAACGAATCGGGAGTAACATTGAGAATGCCCATTACAATGGGCATTCTCGAATCAAAAGCAAACTGTTGTGTGCAACGCCAAATCATGAATTACTTATCTTCTTTCTTCGGTTCATCTTCATCGGTCGGCTTTTTAGGGTCGGCAGCTTTCTCCGCTTCTTTCTGCTGATTCGCAGCCGCTTCACGTTCCTTGGTAGATTCATCAAGCATTTCCTGAACCCTGTTTTCAAGCTTACCGAGGAAATCCTGAGGCTGAGCGGTAGAAGCCTCTTCCGAAACGCCCGCTTCCTGCTGCTTGGCAGCTTCTTCGGCGGTCACCGGAGGCTTCGGGGGTTCATACCCTTCGGCAATCGTTCCAGCAGCGGCATCGCGTTCTTTCTGGCCTGCTTCGGATTGTTCGTATTTCAGGTATTCGCTCCATGTGTTGTTGAGCAGAGCTTCGCAAGCGGCACCCTCAATCGTTTCGCGTTCGAGCAAAACACTGGCCATCAAATCGATCTGATCTGATTTTTCGCTCAAGATTTGACGAGCACGGTCATGGGCTTCACGCATAATACGCGCCACTTCGTTGTCGATACGACGGGCTGTTTCTTCGGAATAATCCTGCGTGTTGCCATAATCGCGACCGAGGAAGACTTCATGATTAGGCTGCCCGAATATCTGGGTTCCCAACTCTGAGCTCATACCAAACTGCGTGACCATCGCACGAGCCATCTTTGTGGCACGTTCGAGGTCGTTGGAAGCCCCCGTGGTGATATCGTCGCAAAAGATTTCTTCCGCAACGCGACCACCCATGAACACGACCAGTTCGTCGCGCATTTCGTTGAGACTGTTGAGCACCCTGTCTTCCTTCGGGATAGACAGGGTATAACCAAGCGCGCGCCCACGTGAGATGATCGAAATCTTGTGCACGGGATCGGCGTTGGAGAGCGTGTGCCCGATGAGCGCATGGCCACTTTCGTGGTAAGCGATCGTGCGTTTCGTCTTGTCGTCCAAGATGCGCCCCTTACGTTCGGGACCAGCGATAACGCGCTCCATGGATTCGCCCACTTCACGCATGGAGATAACTTTCTTGCCACGACGTGCGGTCAAAAGAGCGCTTTCGTTGAGCAGATTGGCAAGGTCGGCACCGGTGAAACCAGGGGTTAGCTTCGCGATTTTCTGCAAATCGACGTCTTTGGCGATCGGCTTATTCTTTGAATGCACCTGCAAAATCTTTTCGCGACCCTTGACATCGGGAGCATCGACCACAATTTGACGGTCAAAACGACCGGGACGCAGCAACGCCGGGTCTAAAACATCGGAACGGTTCGTTGCGGCAATCAAAACGACGGAATCGTTCGTTTCGAAACCATCCATTTCAACGAGCAACTGATTCAGGGTTTGTTCACGTTCGTCGTGCCCACCACCAAGACCAGCGCCACGCTGACGACCGACCGCATCGATTTCGTCGATGAAGATGATGGCCGGAGCGGAATCTTTGGCCTGCTGGAACAAATCACGCACGCGCGATGCGCCCACGCCGACGAACATTTCAACGAAGTCGGAACCGGAAATACTGAAGAAGGGCACACCCGCTTCGCCAGCGACTGCTCGAGCGAGCAGAGTTTTGCCGGTGCCCGGAGGGCCCACCAACAGGCAGCCACGCGGAATTTTCGCCCCGATTGCCTGATACTTCGCAGGGTTCGCAAGGAAGTCTTTAATTTCCTGCATTTCTTCGACCGCCTCATCAACGCCGGCCACATCGGAGAACTTCACATCGGGACGCTCTTCGGAAGTCTTCTTCGTCTTAGCCTTACCGAACGACATCTGAGAATTGTTCGCCTTCTGCATCTGCGAGAAGAAAAAGAAGAACAACACGCCAATCAGGATAATGGGCAAAAACGTACCGAGAATCCCCATCCAGGGAGAAGGTAGCTTGATTTCGTACTGGATAGCAGGGTGCGCCGCGAGCAGCTGGCCCAAGGAATCCTGCCCCACATACGTGGAGGTGTAATTACGTTCGGTGCCCAATGACGTGACATTGATAGTGGTTGTACCGATGCCGCCCAACGCTTTACCCTCAGGATTTTTATGGAGGCCCATCTGCGCATTCAACGCGTCAAAAGACCCGTTGAAAGCAGCCGACGCCGAAGACCCTGATGTGATTGCCGGGTAGTATGAACCCGATACGGTCGACCCGCTTGCGTCATAAATAACCTTAGTCACGCGGTCCTGGTTGACCGCCTGAACGAATTCCGAGGTGATTAGCGTGTCGGTTTTCTTGGTGCCCGTGTTCATCATGTTCATAAGCTGACTGCCCAAGAAAAAGGCAATCAACATGAAGCAGATAAGGGACACGATGGTCATACGAGGATTAGGTTGTATCTGTTTTTTAGTTACCATACGGTTCTTATTCTTCCTTTTGCCGGTATACGCCACCCGCCCAAGCGGGTAAGCGTTGGCTTATCTTTAGTAAATCTCGGGCTTCAAGACGCCGATAAAGGACAGATTGCGATATCGTTCCGCAAAATCAAGCCCATAACCAACGATGAACTCATCGGGACATTCGAAACCGACATACTTGCAGTCGATTTCGGCCTGTTGCAGCGTCTGCTTGCGCAGCAGCGTTGCCACTTCAATCGAAGCGGGATTGCGCGAGGCAAGGTTTTTCAAGAGATACTTCAAGGTCAAACCGCTATCGAGGATGTCTTCGGCAATCAAAACGTGGCGACCCTCAAGCGACGTGGCGATATCCTTCTGGATCCGCACGACCCCCGAGCTTTTTGCCCCGTTGCCATACGACGAGATGGCCATGTAGTCCATTTCCAAGGGCAGGTCGATTTCACGTACTAAATCGGCCATGAAAATGGCCGCGCCACGCAACACCGAAATAACAAGGAGTCTTTCATTTTCGCCAATATCTGCATAATCTGCCGTAACTTGAGCGCCTATTTCTTTGACGCGTTTCTGCAGTTGCTCTTCAGTGAAAAGGATTCTATCAATGTCGTCGTGCTGCTTGATGCTCACACATGCCTCTTTCCGCGGGTTTTCCTTAAGTGGCTAGTGTAGCATTAGCCATGGCGTCTTCATAAACAATACGGTAACACGCAGCAGGGAGCCCACGATTTTTCCACGGAGAACTGCGGAATCAGCACCTCAGTAGTTCGGGGAAGTTTTCAAGAAGCACCGCCACCGGCAAACCAACCACGGTATCGAAGTCGCCTTCTACCCGTTCGACCAGGTTTCCGCCCTCCCCCTGAATGGCGTACGCACCCGCCTTATCGAAGGATTCACCCACCGCAAGGTATTCGGCAATCTGCTCGTCGGTCAATTCCTTGAACGTCACGCTGCTTTTTTCGGCAAACGTGCGGAATCCGAGCGAAACATTGTCCGCTTCGGGAGCCATAACACACCACACCGAAACCGCCGTCATAACCTCGTGCGTCTTGCCGGAAAGCTTGCGCAGCATTCCCGTTGCTTCGGAGATGTTATTCGGCTTGCCGAAGATGACATTATCGAGCACAACCATCGTGTCGGCACCGATTACCAGCGCCAAACCGGTATAGGAGGTATCGGCAAGCACCTCTTGCACGACCGCGCCCGCCTTCTTTTCGGCTAACTTCTTGGCCGCCTCCTCGGGCTGAGCCGCAAGATCGGGCTCAAGCGTTTCGTCTACCTCAGAAACCCGCACAGCGAACGAGACGCCTGCATCTTCAAGCAGCTGCTTGCGGCGAGGGGACCCCGAGGCCAAGATAATGCTGAAAGGCATCGGTCCAGCAGACGGTTCTTCGGGCATCGATTCGGTTGTCTCGTCCTCCGGTCGTGCGGATTCCTTCATCATTTTTTCTTCCTTCACCGATTACTGCTCGTTTGTTTTATGGAAATCAACTTTTTTACGCCGCGCACGATAGGCTGCCATCGGTTCGATGCGCAGACCAAACTTGTTTGCGGAAAGAGCTAAATCCCCCTGGATATTGTTCGTATAACCGCTTATCGGTGCACCATCGGCAAATCCGGAGGTCACCCCGTCAACCGAAGAGGTCTCGATGCGAGCGTCGGGGCCAAGCATACACTGCAGCACCTCAACGGTTGCTCGGCGTTGCAGCGGAAGCTCTACCCGGCCAAACTGCGGCTTGAGCGTGCACCCCGCGCCGTAATCAATCGAGGTGCCTTCCTTGGCAAACCAGGTCGCACAATCGGAAACGAGCTTCGAGGCCTTGGCGGTGAGCATATCGTCTTCGTCCGCGATCAGATTCATCGTACGGCATAGCGTGTCGAGCAGCTGCGGATTGCGTTGCTTGGCCAGCGGCACGATTTCGTGGCGCACGAAAGCGCGGAAGCGGTCGGTATGAGCATTCGTCGCGTCGTCGCGCCAGAGGTTATCATCTTCGTCGCAGACGACCGGTAATTTCGCATCTACGCGTTTCTGCAGATAATCGCGAAGTTCTTCCCGACCGATATCAAGGCAGGGACGCACGATGGGACCGTTGGCATACAACATCGAACGAAATCCGCCAGGTCCGGTACCCACGATGGAGCGCATATAGAAGTTTTCAACGCGGTCATCTTGCGTGTGCGCCGTGAAGATACGAGCGCTCGAAATCGGCAGTGCAAGGTGGCGGCAAAAACCCGCGAGCGCCTCGTTGGCGGCAAGGTAGCGTTCATGACGCGCAATCGCCTCCACGTTGCCGCCCGTCCGCTTCGCCTCCCCCGCAACGTCAATTTCACAAATATAGAGGGGAATCTGCAGCAAGTCGGCAATACGCTGCACGAATTCCTGGTCGCCATCAGAAGCCTCACCTCGCAGTTGATGATTGACGTGGAGCATTGCTAAATCACCGATTTTTCCCGATTTCGCCAGTTCAGAAGCGATGTAAGCCAGAGCCGTCGAATCCGACCCCCCCGACACCATAAGCAATACCGCGCAGTCGACCGTCGCAAGATTACGGGCTTCAATCGTGTGCGCAACGCAATCAACCAGTGATTCCATCAAGCAATCCCCTCAAAAAGCGGAGTGGAAATATAGCGCTCACCCGTATCGACCAAGAACGTCACAATGCACGCACCGCGAGCTTCGGGGTGGTCGGACACGAAACGACGAACACCCGCAAGATTAGCTCCGGTCGAAATACCGACAAGCAGGCCTTCCGTTGTTGCCAGCGCGCGCGCTTCAGACAGCGCGTCCGCTGTTGCGACCGGCAAAGCCCCCGCCAAAGCACTCACGTCAAGCGTTGCGGGGATGAAGTTCGCACCAATTCCCTGGATACCATGAGGTCCAGGAGTCAGAGGTTCGCCCGCCAGTTGCTGGGCAATGATGGGGCTATCGGCTGGCTCAACCGCGAAGCACTGCGTGTCCGCACCGTGCGCGGCAAAGTAATGCGCACAACCGGATATTGTTCCACCGGTACCCGCACCTGCGATTACGTAATCGGGGGCACACCCTAGGGCCGCCTCAATTTCGGGCGCAGTGTGTTCTTCGTGCGCACGCGGATTATCGGGATTGCTGAACTGGCCCACAATCCAGCCGCCCGGGGTTTCCGCCTGCAACGCTTCGGCACGAGCGACCGCACCGGCCATCCCCTCGGCGGCAGGCGTCAACACCAGCCGCGCGCCATAAGCAGCTAAAAGTGCCCGGCGTTCGCGACTCATGGATTCAGGCATGGTCAACACAACGCGATACCCCCGCGCAGCGCCAATCATCGCGATAGCGATACCCGTGTTGCCACTGGTCGGCTCGATGAGCACGCTGTTTTCTGGAGAAATTATGCCCGCCGCTTCGGCGTGGTCGATCATCGATTGAGCAGCGCGATCCTTGATAGACGCACCCGGATTGGCGGCTTCGTATTTTGCATAGACACAGGCACCCACAGCCTTCGAGAACTTTTCCAATTTCAAAAGCTGCGTATTGCCAATTGCGCGTGATACTTCATCTGCCATGAATTCACCTTTCGCTTTTCTGTTTGCACGATTCTAGCGCTTTTCGACCCTGACGATATCTATCGATTCTCTTTTCGCGCCTTACTAAGATTCCATCTCCACGATAAGGGCAAAACCAACGCTGACGCCTCCCCTGTCAGCGTTGCCCCTACTTTTCCCTCTCGGCAATCACGCCGCTTCGATATGCCTCCAACAGTTTTTCCAGGTTGGCGATTTGCTGCTTGAGCACAACACCCGTATCGGTGTCGGCAACGAGCGTGCGCTTCTCAACACGCTCAACGACGCAGCGTGAAGAGTGGATATCAAGCTCGCCCTCAATGGCAGCACGAGCAGATTCAAGCGGTTCGTGCGCGGCAAGAGCAAAACCATAAGAATTAGAAATAAGCGTGTAACCCGCAATGCCCGTGGTGGGCTGATAGGCTTTCGAAAAACCGCCGTCGATGGTAAGCACGCGGCCGCCGCACTTAACCGGATCTTCACCATCTTTCACCTTTACGGGCACGTGTCCACACACGATGCGCGACGTTTGCAGATCGAGCCCGAAGTCTTCGAAGATGCCGGCAAGCACCTTTTCATCATCAAGAAATGAATAGAATGGATTCTTAACCTCTTTCCGCGCTTCCTTGTCGGCGATCAAGTACAGTTCAAACGTGGCCATCTTGCTTTTCGCGAACAGGGGGGATCCTTCTCCTAGCCACATATACCACATGAGGTCGCGGCCGCGTTTGCGCATTTCAGGATCGGGATCGAAAAAACCCGCGCGAACGTAGCGCTCCATGACATCATAGAGTGCACGTCCTCGATATTTTTCGCCGAAAACATCCACCTCCTTGAGGGACCCATCGGCGTTAAGCGGCACACAGGCATGAAACAACAGGCTGCCGTTCGATACCTTGTAAAGGCTGCCCGATTCCAGGAAAAAGCGCATGTGGCGCTGCAGTTTTTCACAGCCTATAAACGTTTGCTCAAGGCGCTGCATAACCTCTTCTTCTTCAGGGGTGAGTCGATAGGGGTCGGCAGGGTCAACGGTGGGGAAAACCTTGTCGGTCAGTTCGTATTCGATGCCGTCCACCACGACGGTACCCCGCTGGTAATCAATGTGGTGCAAAAGCTTGCGATCATCGAGGTTAAAATCAGGATTCTCATCGATGAGCTGGCCTTCCACCTTGAACTGGATAATGGCCATCGCCTTTTGAATCTTGATGTTCATTTCCAGCTCTTGTTCGGAAAGCCCCGGATTGCCTTTAAGGCCAAAGGCAACGCAGGGGTCATCGCGGTAGGCATCGAGCGCAAACGAAGCCAGCGGCAAAATATTGATGCCGTAAGCATCTTCCAAAATGGACAGGTTGCCGTAACGCGCGCAGTTGCGCACAACGTGGGCGATGCAGCCACGCTGACCCAAAGAAGCGCCCATCCATACGATGTCGTGATTGCCCCACTGGATATCGAGGGAGTGATAATCCATGAGCATGTCCATGATGACGTGGGGATACGGACCGCGATCGTAAATGTCACCGACCACGTGAAGGTGATCGATAACCAGACGCTGAATGAGCAGGCACAAGGCCTCGATCAGGGCACCGCCGCGATCGGTGCGGATGACGGCCGCGATAATAGCGGCGTAATACGCCTCCTTGTCGGTACCGTGGCGGTTTTCCGTCATGAGCTCTTCGATGATATAGGCGAAATCGGGCGGCAACGCACGGCGCACTTTGGAGCGCGTGTATTTTTGGGCGGCCCGCTTACATACGGCAACAAGGCGTGGCAGCGTGGCCGCGTACCACTTTTTAGGGTCATCCACCTGGGACAACACCAGTTCCATCTTCTCTCGCGGGTAGTAGATCAGCGTGGCAAGCGAACGCTTTTCTTCCTTGCTTAAGTCATCGCCGAGCGCTTGATTGATCTTGAGCCGAACGGAGCCGGAGCCGTTTCTTAAGATATGGGAAAACGCTTCGTATTCGCCATGAATATCCGAAACAAAAAACTCGGTTCCTTTGGGAAGATTCAAAACGGCACTGAGGTTGATAATTTCCGCCGAAGCCTTGGCGGCAGAGGGAAACAACCGAGAAAGAAGTTCCAAATACTGCATTTCCGTCGCGTTCATATCCAGTCTCCTTGGTCAAACTCTACACTACCTTGACCATTCTACAATAACCCTCGGCACACAACACAACAATGAAGGCAACGGTTGCTTGTGGCGAACACGGCACAAGCGCACGGCAGATGCACTTCAGGCGTGGCCTATTCCCAGGTCTTCCAGACCTCGGGTGCGTAGCCCAGCGTGGCTTGTTTGCCGCAGCGCACCACTGGCTCGGCTATGACCTGCTGGTTTTCTAAAAGCTTATCGAACTTCTGATCGGCAGACAAATAGGTGAGCAGGGCAACGGTGTCCGCATCTTTAGCCTTGGCGTCGATCAGTGCCTCGATGCCGCCCACCGCGCGACACACCGATTCCAGCTCGCCTTTGCTCATCTGCTTTTCCTTCAAGTCGATAAACTGAAACGGCACGCGGCGCTCTTTGAAGTAGCGCTGAGCCTTCTTCGTGTCGAAGCTTTTCTTCGTTCCAAAAACCTGAATATTCATACCCTTTTACCTTTCACGCACAGCCACCAACATCAATCCTGCAGCATGTGCAAGTAGTTGTCTAATCGCTCAGTTATGTTGATATGGTAGGGGCGGATATAGAATCCGCCCCTACATTTCCCTGGACAGCAACGCTATGCATTCCACATGTTCGGTATGGGGAAACATATCGACCGGCTGGATTTCATGCAGGACGTATCCGTGCTTGACCAGGTATTCCACATCGCGCACCTGCGTTTGAGGGTTACAAGAAATGTAGACGATGCGCGCCGGGGCAAGCTGGCAGGCAGCCTGCAAAAAACCTTCATTGGCTCCGGTGCGGGGCGGGTCCATCAACAGCACGTCGATCTGCGCCTCTTTTTCCGCCAAATCACGCATGAAATCACTCGCGTTAGCTGTGACGAATTCAGCGTTTTCGATGCCGTTATGTTTGGCGTTGTTGGTGGCATCACGAATAGCGGAAGCGACGTTATCGACCCCGATGACGCGAGCAGCACAGGCGCCGCGCACCGGATCGGCAGCGCCCGGGGCAGCAGCTTCGCCACCAGGCAGCTCTTCGGTAGCACGCCCCGAACCGCTGATTTCAACGACGGGAGGTGCGACAACGGGGCGCGTAGAACTCTCAAACCCGCGCGCTGCCACCAGACCGATTGTTCCAGTCCCGCAATAGGCGTCAAGTACGGTTTCCATGCCATGAAGCTGTGCCATTTCAATGGCCC
>JAVWAI010000025.1:0-17783 GCA_036650075.1 Raoultibacter sp. | reverse complement strand
TACTGGATTTGAGTTCAAAAATCTCTTAATCTCGTGTCCGAAAAAACGATACAGGTCAATGGTGGAAGCGGTTTTTCCAAAGCCGTAAAACAGGCATGGCCCGATACCGCTATCCAGCGATGCATCTTCCACGCATTTTGTCAGGTTAAGCGTTGTACAACGTCAAGACCAAAGCTCCAAGCAGGCAAAGAGCTCTATGCGCTTGCCAAAGACCTGCTCGGTATTGACACCTTAAGACAAGCGGACTTATGGGTAGAACACTTCATGCAGTGGTGTGAGTTCTGGTCAGACTTCCTTACCCAGACAAGCATTGTCGATGGCAAGAAAGTCTATACTCATGAAAGGCTTCGTAGGGCAAGGAGAGGTTTGGTGACGCTTATCAACCAAAGCATCTTGTTTACGTATCTCGACCCAAAACTGACAGCAGAAGAGCCTATGCCAGCGATGAATAACCGCATTGAAGGAGGCGTTAATACGCAGCTTCGTGCTTTACTGAGAGACCATAGGGGGATGAGTACGCTACGGAGGATCAAGGCGGTCTATTGGTGGTGTTACATGCATACAGAGTTCCCTCTGTCGGCTTTAGAAATACTGAAGTCTATGCCCACAGATGAGGACATAGACTTCTTGTACGGTCAGTATGCGAGTGTCCCCAGCAAGGGCTGCGAACCTGTCGAATGGGGAGACGGAGTAGTGTGGAGTGAGTTCCATCATCAAACAAAATACCCTAATGCTGTCGACTAGCTAGACACACACTTTTTATCCTATACGCCGAAGTAACACGATGTAACATGGACGAAAGTGCGAAAGAAAGAATAGAAGCCGCTTTTGCGGCTTCTATCAGGTATTATGTGGTGGGCCCAGCAGGATTCGAACCTGCAACCAAGGGATTATGAGTCCCCTGCTCCACCGTTGAGCTATAGGCCCGGCAGAAATAGCGCGTCGTGATACAAGGTGCGGCGCTGGATACGTATTCTAGCGCAAAATCGAGTCACTGTGGAGGAAATACTATCAGTACACCATACCCATGGCTTCGCGCACCTCATTAAGCGTCGCATCGGCGATGATGTTGGCGCGCTTATTACCTTCGTGTAGTACGTCTTTGATGTAGTCGAGATCGCCCTCGAAGGTACGACGACGTTCGCGCAAAGGAGCCAGATATTCGTTCACGCTGGCGATGACATATTTCTTCAAGGCTCCCGATCCCGCTTCGCCTATTTCGTCGGCGATGTCCTGCTCCGTGCGACCCGTGGTGAGCGCTGCGGTGGTAAGCAGGGCAGAAACACCCGGACGATTTTCTTTGTCGAAGGTAATGCAACGCTCGGAATCGGTGGGAGATTTCTTGATTAGCTTGGTCGTTTCATCTTCCGTGGAACAGAGCATGATCGAATTACCGTAGCTTTTCGACATTTTGCGACCATCAAGACCGGGAACTTCGATCACTTCGTTGAGAATGCCTTCAGGTTCAGGAAAGACCGGAGCGTAGCGTTCGTTGAATCGGCGCGCGATGGTACGCGTGAGTTCGATATGGGGCAGCTGGTCTTTTCCAACCGGTACGATGTTGCCCTTACAGAACAGAATGTCGCAGGCTTGGTGAACGGGGTAGGTAAGCAGGAGTCCGGTTAGTGCATGGCCCGATGCTTCCATCTCTGCCTTAACGGTGGGGTTGCGATGCAATTCCGATTCAGTCACAAGGGATAGAAACGGTAACATTAATTGGTTGGCTGCCGGTACGGATGAATGCGTGTAGATCATAGTTTTTTCCGGATCGATACCCGCTGCTAAGTAATCCATAACCATGTTGTAAACGTTGTCGGCGATGTGGGCGGTCGAGTCTCGGTCGGTGATGACCTGGTAGTCAGCGATGATGACATTAGTGTTCACGCCCATGTTCTGCAGCGCGACGCGTTCTTTGATGGTGCCGAAATAGTGACCCATGTGCAGGCGGCCTGTTGGTCTATCTCCGGTGAGCATCGTGTATTTTTCGGGGTGGAGGGGGAGGTCTTCTCGAATTTCCTCGCTCCGCTTCAGGCTGGCTTCAAAACTTGTGGGTGTGCTCATGGTTCGCAACTCTCCGCTTGGTCGATGTTTTTTGATGAAATGACATGATACGACAGAATGTCGATTTCGGGAACGCGGTAATCTTATCGGGGAGTGAGCTGTGCTTTCTCGGGGGTGCTTGCAAGCAGCTCAACGAGGTAGCTTTTGCTGCTCAACTCAAAACCCCATACCTCCGTTGCGATGACAACGCCCGAAGTTGTATCTATTTTCTCTGTTTCCTCAAATGCGGCCAAGAAACAGTTTTCAAATCCATCACGTATGAGATGTTCTCCGATGAAAGCACCTCCGGGCAGTCTGCCGAGTTGGATGTAGCTTTCGCAGGGTTCGATATCGAATACGTGTGGCGGAATATGAACCTCCAGGTACGTGTGGACTTTGCGTCGGTGCTCACCGGGAAGAAATACCATGCCCTGTAGATAGAGGGGGACCAGACCCAGCTTTTTGGCTTCCTGATAGAGTTGGGTGATTGCGGTGACGTAGCGCTTCGCGTTAAACCTGTTCTCTTTCCAGGGAAAAAGTAAAACGGTGCGTTCGGGGAGGGAGCGTTGGTAGGGGGTGGAAAGCGCACTGAATTCTTTTTGAGCCTCAGCCTCTTCGAGGCAGTCATCGATCTGGATTAGCGCCGATTGTGCCTTTCTCAAGTTGTCGACAGCATTCGTACGCCCCCGGTTGAGGAGGGCGGTGATATCGAGTGATCCACTTTGGTTTATGTAGGCCACGAGGTCTTTGAGCGGGATTCCGAGTTCGATGCAGGTCGCGATAACGTCAATGTCGATCATCTGATTCATCGAGTAGTAGCGATAGCCGCTGCGCGCATCGACGCGGGCGGGAGTCAGTATTCCCAGCCGCTCGTAATAACGGAGTGATTTCACCCCCACACCTTTCATCTTTGCCACTTCACCTATTGACAGTAATTCGTTTTTCATGATGCTCCTTGACTCTCCCATTATGGGATAGTTTAGCCTATCGAGCGGAATAAATGACGAAGTAGGGTGTTTGTAGTGGGAACATCAAAATAAGAGAGGAATATCATGGGTGTCTATTTGATGCTTATCAGCGCCGTGTTGGCTGAGGTTTTCGCCGACTCGATGATGAAGCTATCGGGAGGATTTAAACGAAAGTTGCCGATTGTGGGGGTGGTTGCGGGGTACGCAGTTGCCTTTTACTGCATGTCGCACACACTCGAGGTGCTTCCCCTCGGGGCGGTGTACGCTGCCTGGACGGGCCTCGGCATTGCCCTGACTGCGGTGGTCGGTATGGTTTTCTGGCACGAGGGACTTAATGCAAAAAAGGTATTCGGTCTGGTTGCTGTCATTGCGGGTGTCGTTGTTTTAAAGTTAGGGGTGTAACATGCCGTTTATTTTGCTTGCTATTTCCATCGTTGCGGAAGTGTTCGGCGTCAGCATGTTGAAGCTGAGCGAAAGTTTTACTATCCTGGAGCCTTCAATCCTGACGGTTGTCGGCTATACGATATCGTTTACCTTGTTGATTATTGTATTGAAAAAATTGCCGCTCGGGCTAGTCTATGGAATCTGGGGTGGTGCCGGTACGGTTTTGACGACTGTCCTTGGCATCGTTTTCTGGGGCGACCCCTTCAGTTTGCTTACCGGTTTAGGTGTTGCGCTGATCGTCGCAGGCATCTATTTGCTCAATAAAGGAACCGAAGAAATAGAAGGTGCGCGCATTCACGCAGAAAAAAGCAATCAACCCGCATAACCTCTGAAGATGCTGTATCATTGCCTCCTTATATTGTCGCCTCGAGGGGTGCTTCAATCCGTCGGTGCGTTAAGACGACGCCGACGCGTCTAAGAGGATGGGTATCATTTTATGAAAGCTGTACTGAGCTATCGGGAAAAAATGAAGCAGGCCAATAAAGAGGCGAAGGCTACGGTCGTTGTTCTTATCCTGACTATCGTGGTGTGGTTTATCTGCGGGATCGGGCTTTCAGGTTCCGATATCGTAATTTTTCATACCCCGCTATGGATTATAGGGGGAACGGTCGGCACCTGGATCTTCGCCATCGTCGCCTGCGTTTTTCTCGCAAAGCGCGTATTCGTCAACTTCAACCTCGAAGAAGAGGGGGAGTGCGACGATGAATAATTTTATCGGACTGGTTCCTGTTGTCGCCTTCCTTCTATTCGCTCTCGTTGTGAGTATGGTGGTGCGCAGACGTTCGCGTGCGCGAAATGCAAAGGGTTTTGTGAAAGAATACTTCATTGGCAACCGGGGCCTCGGAGGTTTCGTTCTTGCTATGACGACCATCGCCACCTATGGTTCGGTCAGCTCTTTCGTCGGCGGTCCTGGCCAAGCGTGGAGCATAGGTTTCGGGTGGGTGTACATGGCTGCCGTCCAGGTGACGACACTGTTTCTGCTTTACGGAATCATGGGTAAGAAGATGGCGCTCATTTCGCGTAAGCTCAATGCGGTCACCGTTGTTGACGTTATTCGTGCGCGCTACGATTCAAATCTGCTTGCGACGCTTTCTGCGATCATTATCGTTGTTTTCTTTGCTGCGACGATGGTCGCTCAGTTTGTGGGTGGCGCGAAGTTGTTCGAGGCGGTTACTGGGTATTCTTACAATATCGGCCTGTTGTTGTTCGGTATCGCCGTCATATTGTTCACGACTATCGGTGGGTTCCGCGGCGTTGCCATTACCGACGCGCTGTGCGGCATAGCCATGCTCGTCGGTATTGCGGTTCTCGCTGCGGGTATTCTTGATGCGGGCGGTGGATATGAAGCCATCATGGACACGATTGCCGTCAATCACCCCGCCATGCTTGAGCCCTTTTCGGGCGGAAAGATGCCGGCATCGCTGTATTTCACCCAATGGTTGCTGGTTGGCATCTTTACCTTCTGCTTGCCCCAGTCGGTCGTTCGTTGCATGGGATACAAGGATACTCGCTCACTGCACCATGCGATGATTTTAGGTACAATCATCATCGGAGGCATGATGATTGGCGTTACGGCGCTCGGTGTTTTATCTGCCGGCGTGCTCACTGATAATCTCGCGGCTTATGGCGGCAGTGTTGACAACATCATTCCTTTGGCTATCGTCAAAACGCTTCCTCCTCTGTTGGCGGGTGTCGCTATTCTGGGCCCCATCGCCGCATCGATTTCAACGGTTTCCTCCCTTCTTATCACTTCGTCTTCGTCGCTGATCAAGGATATTTACCTACATCATCGTGAAGCGAGGGGAGCGAAAACAAGTGAACGCGTCATTGCGATATCAAGCCAGGCGGTTACGCTTAGCATCGGTGCTCTGGTCTTCGTGCTCTCAATTGTTCCCCCTGATGTGATTTGGAAAATCAACATGTTCGCTTTCGGCGGGCTTGAGACGGCGTTTTTCTGGGTGTTGGTCATGGGCTTGTTCTGGAGGCGCGCCAACAAAACGGGTGCTCTGCTTTCCATGGCGGGTGGTACGATTGCGTATTGCGCAACGATGGCGCTTGGTTTCAAGGTTGCTGATTTGCATCAAATCGTCATCGGTATTACCGTCTCGTTGATTTTGATGATTGCGGGTTCTTACTTCGGGAAGAATCCTCCGGCGCGCGCACACGAGATATTCTTTCCTGAACATGATGATGTCCCGGCGATAAGCGGTGCCCCTTGCGTCGAAATCGAATCAGGAGCGCAAGAAGCCTAGTTGCTTCGGTGTCGGTTCGCCGAACTTGGCAGGGTGACGTGCGCAGGGTAATCCTCCGGTCTTTTCTCCATAACGTAGATGTACCCTTGCGCACAGCGGGTACTACCGCTAAAATACATCGAGCGCGACGAAGCCAAAACTTGGTCGTTATTCAGTAACATGGGCGTTTGGCTCAGCGGGAGAGCACTGCCTTCACACGGCAGGGGTCATCGGTTCAAATCCGGTAACGCCCACCATGAAACTACAAGTCACGGGCTGATTGTCGCCCGTGACTTTTTTTAACCCGATGGATTGCCGTTGCGGGTATATGGCCGTTAGCGTGGTGTCTGTTTCTTTGCTCCAGTCAGAGAAGCGCTTCGTGACACCTCTTAAGCTATTCCGGCTATCCGCAGTATCACGACAGCCCTCTTTTGTTTTTCGATGCAACATAAGGGATGCGAACAACCCATGATCATGCAACTTGAGCACATTTCCAAAGCTTTCGGCAGCCGCGTGCTGTTCGAAGACGTGACGCTCCGCCTCGAAGAAGGCGACCGTCTTGCGCTTGTCGGCCCCAATGGCGCGGGGAAAACGACACTCCTCAATATTATCTCGGGAACCGAAGATGCCGATGATGGACGGGTTCTCTTCGCAAAGGGCGCCCAGGTCGGTTATCTCGAACAGGAAGCGATCGAGATGGAGGAACGTTCTATCTTCGAAGAGGTCATCTCCTCTCAAGTTGATGTGCTCGATGCTGAGCAGCACCTGCGCCGTCTTGAATCTGCACTGGGGGAAGATCCTACTGAAGAGCAGCTTGTTGCCTGTGGACGAGCCCGTGATGCCTATGAAGCACTTGGCGGTTACACCCTTGAACCGCTTGCTCGCTCGGTTATGTTCGGCCTCGGTTTTGCTGAAAAGGATATGGATCGGCTTACCTCGGAGTTTTCCGGTGGCTGGCAGATGCGCATCGCGCTTTCAAAGCTGCTCATCCGCAACCCTGAAGTTTTGTTGCTCGATGAACCGACCAATCACCTCGACCTTGAAAGCGTGAAGTGGCTCGAAGGCTTTTTGCGCGGTTATCGCGGAACGGTTGTCGTGGTCAGCCACGACCGCGACTTCATGGATAACATGGTCGACCGCGTGGCTGAAATCGACAACGGCAAGGTTGACCTTTATCGCGGCAACTATACCGCCTATCTGCGTACACGGGAAGAGCGGCTCGAACAGCTGCGAGCTGAAGCCACCAAGCAGCAAGCCGAAATCGAGCATATGCAGATTTTTATCGATAAATTCCGCGCCAAGCCCACCAAAGCTAAGCAGGTGCAAGAGCGTGTAAAAAGACTCGAGAAAATCAAGCGTATCGAACTTCCCGAAGAGAAGAAGTCGGTCCATTTTAACTTTCAGCAGCCACCTCGCACCGGTGATACGGTTGTCGCCCTCACCGATGTGAAAAAGCGCTTCGGTGAACACGTGATTTACGATGGCTTGGACCTCTCGCTGTACCGTGGCGAAAAGATCGCTTTAGTCGGTCCGAACGGAGCAGGCAAATCAACCTTGCTTAAAATGATCGCTGGTGCCCTTGACCCAGATGAAGGACAGATCAAGTACGGTGTGCACGTTTCAAAAACTTATTTTGCGCAGCATCAACTCGAAGAATTGACTCCGGGTAATACCGTGTTTGAAGAGCTCGATCGCGCGGCGCCGGGATGGACCATTTCTCAGGTGCGAACCCTACTCGGCGCGTTTCTCTTTATTGGCGATGCGGTTGAAAAACGGGTAAGTGTATTGTCGGGCGGTGAAAAATGTCGTTTGGCATTGGCGAAGATGCTCGTGGCTCCGCGTCCGCTTCTTTGTTTGGACGAACCGACGAACCATCTTGACATCGCCAGTGCTGACATCCTCGAACAGGCTCTCAAGCACTTCGATGGAACGATTATCTTCATCACGCACGACCGCCACTTAATCCGTGGTGTTGCCAATCGTGTTATCGAGGTGACGCCCGGCCGTGTCACCAACTATGATGGCGACTACGAGTACTATTTGTATAAGAGCGGACAGGTTGATTCTCCTTCGGCTGTTTCTCCTTCATTGGTTGACGATGTTTTCTTGGGAGATACGGCATCTCCTAAGAGTGGGAAGCAGGCCAAAGAAAAGGGAGTCGGCAACCCGACGAAGGTGATCGTGAATCGGCGTGGAAGTGATTCTGAGAAGGAAGCTTCTGATAACAACGTGCAACTGACGGCACCGAAGGGTAGCTCTCCTAAAACGAAGGAGCAAAAGCGGCGGGAAGCACAAGCGCGCAACAAGGCTTATTCCGTGCTCAAGAACCACCGGAAGCGCCTGACGGTTCTCGACGCTCAGATGGCTACCGATAACAAACGCCTCGAAGAGTTGATGGTCCTTTTGGCCGATCCTGATTTTTATACGCAAGAAAAAAAGGCGAATGACGTGATCGTTGAACATTCCGATCTCAAGCGACGCATGGCTGCCGCCGAAGAGGAATGGCTGCGTCTATCAACCGAGCTCGAAGAGGAGCTGGCGCGCCAGAAGGAAGAGGCCAACCTGTGAGCGATGTGCACATAGTGCTTTTTGAGCCGGAAATTCCTCAGAATACGGGCAATATCGCTCGTACGTGCGCGTGTACGGGCGCAACCTTGCACCTGGTGGAACCGATGGGGTTCCGTTTGACTGAGAAAAATCTCGGCCGCGCGGGGCTTGATTATTGGGATAAGGTTGCCATAAAGCGCTATGCCTGTACGCAGGAGTTCCTCGAACAGCATAAAGCTTGCGACCTGTTCTTTTTTACTGGTCGTAGTGAACGATTTTACACTGAGGTTGATTATGGCCCGATAGGACACGAGGTATATCTTGTATTCGGGAGGGAAAGCCGCGGTATCGACGAGGCTATTCTTTCGGAGTTCGCCAATCGGTGTGTGCGAATCCCCATGGGCGTCGACCTGCGGAGCCTCAATCTTTCCAATTCTGTCGCCGTTGGAGTGTATGAGGTTTTGCGCCAGCGGGGGTTTGCAAGTCTGGTTTAATGCTATCGCTTCTGTGTTATGTGAGTTTTTCACGCCTGCAAGAGAGCGGGCCCAACCTTAAGGTAAACTAAATTTATTATGGCTGAATCTCAAATTATCTACATCATCTGCGGCGTTCTTTGCTTTGTCCCGGCTATCGTATGTCACGAGGTCATGCATGGGTTCGCCGCCTATAAACTGGGCGATCCGACCGCGAAAAGCGCAGGTCGTTTGAGCCTCAATCCGATGAAGCATGTTGACCCCTTTGGCACGGTCATCTTGCCTTTGTGCATGATGCTTATGGGTGGGCCTGTTTTTGGTTATGCGAAACCGGTGCCCTATAATCCCGCCTATTTCAAGGATCCTAAAAAAGGCGACGTGATTGTCGGCCTGGCGGGTCCCTTCGCCAATCTGCTGCTCGCTTGTCTTGCGGCGGTCATTGCCTGGCTTCTATTCCCGTTGGCTCAAAATCTTGTTATGCAAAATGAATTTTTTGCGATTTTCTATCTGCAGTTTTTGCCGATGTTCGCTCTTATCAATCTATATTTGATGTTCTTCAACCTGCTTCCCATCCCGCCCTTGGATGGTTCGAGCATCATCGCGCTTCTTCTGCCGCGAAAGTATCTCCCTCAGTATTATCAGATACAGCGTTACGCCTTTCCGGTTTTCATGATTGTATTGATTGCATTGCCCTATGTTTTCAACGTCAACCCGGTTGGTATCTACCTCGACGTCACGGCGGGCAATCTCGGAAACCTTTTGTTTCCCTTCAGGATTTCGTAAGGCAGTGAAGACGTGTCGTATCGTGTGCGCATAGAGAGCTTCGAAGGCCCCTTTGACTTACTGCTCTACCTGGTGAGTCGTCAAAAGGTCGCCATCGGGGCCATTTCCATCACCACGATTGCCGATCAGTACCTTTCTGAAGTGTCGCACATGGATACGCTCGATCTTGATGTGGCCAGCGATTTTCTTCTCGTGGCCGCAACGCTTCTGGAAATCAAGGCCGCGAGCCTGATTCCGCACGAACGCACTGAAGTCGAAGTTGAATTTGAGGATATTGCTCCCAACGAAGCGCGAGATATCCTTATCGACCGTCTGCTTAATTACAAGAAGTTCAAAAATGCCGCTTCGGCACTGCAAATGCGTCATCAAGCGGAAGACCGCATGCATGCGCGCCCCTTCGGCCCCGATGAAAATTTTTTAGGGTTGCTTCCCGACTATCTCTGCGAGGTAACCCTGGATGCGCTTTCTTGTATTTGTGCTCGATCCTTTGCGCGCCGCGATGGCTTTCTTCTCGAATCGGATCATATTGCGGTCAAGCCGATCCCCGTAGAAGTCCATGTGCGCGCTATTCACCGCCGCATCGTTGCGGCGCGGCATCTTGCTTTTTCGCAACTCGTCAACGATACTACTCCGACCCCGGTTGTCGTCGTGACTTTTTTAGCGGTTCTCGAACTCTATAAGCGGGAAATGGTTACCCTTGAACAGGAAAAGACGTTCGGGGATATTGCGATCAACTATATCGAGGGCAGCGGAGAATTGGTCTTCGGAGACGATGATGCTTTGACGGCCGCGAATGATATCGAGGAGGAATAGACCATGTTTGCCGGGCTGCAGAAAGACCAGATGAAAGGTGCTCTTGAGGCGCTTTTGTTCGTGACCGACGAACCGGTCAATACTATCACTCTTGCCGATATGCTCGAGGTTGAACCCTGCGAAGTCGAAAGCGGTTTGGTCGATTTACGAACTCAGTTGGAAGCGGAGAACCGCGGCATCGTGCTGCGAGAAGTCGCCGGTGGTTGGCGGGTGTACACGCACCCCGCCTATCATGAGCTTATTGAGAAGTACGTGCTTTCCTGGGACGCACGCAAGCTTTCACAGGCAGCTCTCGAGGTGCTTTCCATTATTGCCTACAGCCAGCCGGTCACCCGTGCGGGGGTTGCGAGTGTTCGTGGCGTGAACTCCGATAGTTCCATCAATTCGCTTGTGGAAAAGGGGCTTGTGCGCGAGGCTGGCACCGAAAACGCCCCTGGCAATCCGATGCTGTATGCGACAACGCAAAAGTTTTTGGAAAAGTTCGGACTACGATCGCCCGACGATCTTCCCGACCTTGAAAGTTATGCCCCCGATGATGAAACGCGTGCATTCATCCGCGAGCGATTAAGTGCAACTCGCATCGATGGTGATGTGGCGATTCCTGCGTCTGGCGGGGAAGATACTCTCTTCGGCTTCGACGACGAGATTGCTGATTCGCATGATGAAACCGCATTTTCTTCTGAGGGCCCGAATAAGAGTGTGCAGCAGGCTTTAAACGATGCGCTGGCGCAAAGCGCCGGTGTGGTAGAAAAGATTGATTTCAATGAACTCCATTTCGAAGACTGAGAGTAGTGAAGAGCGCGTTGTCGTCATGCGCCTTCAAAAATTTCTGGCGCGAGGCGGTGCTGCGAGCCGTCGGGGGTCTGAAAACCTTATGACGGCCGGTCGCGTGACGGTTAATGGACAGGTGGTAACCGAGCTGGGAAGCAAGGTCGACCCCCGAATCGACGAGGTGGCGGTCGACGGTGTCGTCGTACGTTTGAGTGATGCCCCCGTTACCCTTATGCTCCATAAGCCGGTGGGTTATGTAACCACCATGTCTGATCCGCAGGGCCGCAAGACCGTTGCCGATCTGGTCCCTCTCGATCGATATCCTGGTCTTTTTCCCATCGGCCGTCTTGATTTCGACACGACGGGGCTTCTGCTTTTTTCAACTGACGGAGATCTCGGCAATCGCTTGCTGCATCCCAGACATCATGTGAGAAAAACCTATGAAGCGCTTGTTGAAGGAATACCGACCCCGCAGCAGCTTGCCGCTTTGCGCCGTGGCGTTGAACTTGAAGATGGCATGAGTGCGCCGGCGGTTATCGAAACTCTCCGAAGTCGACGGGAGGATGCGCGCAATACGAGCCGTCTTTCTATTGGAATTCACGAGGGGCGCAAGCGTCAAGTCCGCAGAATGGGGTCCGCCATCGGACACGAGGTTGTCGAACTGCATCGCGCAAAATTTGGTCCTCTGGAATTGGGGGATTTGCCGTGTGGGTCATGGCGTCTTTTGAGCGATGGAGAGCTTGCAGCTCTCTGCGCTGCTTCTGACGAACAATGCTAGAATAAGCTTCAGGGAACGGGAATCAAAACGAAAGGATCACCCCGTGTCAGTAAGCTTTCATAGGATAGCAATCGTTGGACTTGGATTGATTGGCGCTTCGCTTGCGGCGGCGCTTCGGGCCGATAATCCCGAGATTTGCGTGCTTGGTGTCGATGTGCTGCCTGAAACGCTCGTACGGGCGACGGAGCGCGGGTGGGTGACCAACGCCGCCACGCCGCAGGATTCCGCGTTCGAGGATTTTGTGAAAAAGGATTGTGACCTGGTGGTGCTCGCGATACCTGCCGGTGCTTCCGAGGGGTATTTTGAAAAGCTTGCCGCTTGGGATTATCGGGGAATCATCACCGATACGGCTTCGACAAAAACACGCATTACTGAAATTGCACTTCGTCTTCTCCCTTATCCTCAAAACTTCATCCCGGGGCATCCTATGGCCGGATCGGAAAAAAACGGCATCGAAGGCGCGCGTGTCGATCTTTTTCGAGGCGCTCATTGGATTCTTTGTCCTGACAAGAGTACCCCGGCGGAACACTTTCAGAAACTGCATGCGCTGTTCACTAGTGTTGGCGCTCGCGTGATTGCGTTGCCTCGAGAAGAACACGACGACGCGGTGGCAATTGTCAGTCATGTACCCCATATCGTAGCTGCGTCCCTTGTGCAGCTCGCCTGCCGTCACGCCGATGATCAGCAGGCTCTGTTTCGTCTAGCTGCTGGTGGGTTTAAAGACTCAACACGCATAGCGGCCGGTTCTCCTCAACTGTGGTGTGGTATTGCTTTCGATAACGCCACGGCGCTTCAGCAAGGACTCGATGAAATGCGCGGTATCATCGGTCAGTTTTCCTCTGCGCTGGCGGCTCATGACCGACCGGGTCTGACCTCCTTGCTAGAATGCGCCGCATCCGCTCGTCGTGCTTTGCCTGCGGCTTGGGTTCCTTCGACTGAAAAGTTGCTCGAAGTACGCATTCCCATGGAGGATCGAAAAGGCGTGGTCGCCGAGGTAACCACTATTGCCTCCCAGGTCGGATGTAATATCCAGTCTATTGAAATTGACCACATCACCGCCGACAGCGCGGTGCTCAGTCTCATATTGACCGATGAAGGCGATATCGGTCAGCTTTCCCTTCAGCTTATCACGGCAGGATTCTCTGTCTCGTTTTCACCCTTAGCAGCAAAGGAGCACGCTCATGTCGACTAATACTATGATTATCAATCCTCTGCAAAAACCGCTCGATGGTTCGACGCGGGTTCCGGGCGACAAGAGCATCTCCCATCGTGCGATTCTCTTTTCGGCTATGGCCGAAGGGACCTCGCGGGTATCTGGTGTGCTCGATTCCGACGACGTGCGCTCTTCAGTGGAAGCCGTCCAGGCTTTGGGTGCCGTTGTTTCCCTTGAAAAGCAAGTTGATGGAAGTCTTTCTGGTGGCATAACCGGTTGGGGGGCCAAGGGCCCTCGGCAGCCTTCTGCCGCAATCGATTGCGGCAATTCCGGAACTACCGTGCGCCTTTTAATGGGCGTTGTGGCGCCTTGGGATATTAAAGTGACGCTGACAGGGGACGATTCGCTCAAGCGTCGTCCGATGCGACGCATTGCGGTTCCGCTCATGAAGATGGGGGTCGGTTTTGAGCCTGATGGGCAGGAGCACCTCCCTATCACCGTTGTTGGCAACCCTCGCCTCAAGGCGATCACCTATGATTCGCCGATGGCATCTGCGCAGCTCAAGACCGCTGTTTTACTTGCTGGCGTCTATGCGCAGGGTAAGACCACGGTCAACGAACCAGCTCCTTCCCGCAATCATACCGAATTCATGCTTCCCGAATACGGCGTTGAAACCATGGCAGGCGACCGGAGTGCCTCGGTTGAGGGACCCAACACCATGCAGGCGTGCGAGGTTGCGGTGCCGGGTGATCCTTCGTCGTCGGCTTTTCTCATCTGCGCTGCCGTTTTGAAGCCAGGTAGCTCTTTGCAGATTGAAAACGTCAGTCTCAATACGGCACGCATTGGGTTCACCCGCACCCTCGAGCGTATGGGTGCCGATGTTACCGTGCAGCGCACCGGGGTGGCTGGCAAAGAACCCTACGGTATAATCTCAGCGCGCTATCGCGATGGCTTACATGGGTGCGAAGTGCCGGCCGATAAGATCGCGAGTATAGTCGACGAAGTTCCGGTTTTGGCCCTCGTTGCCGCTTACGCGAGGGGCGTCACCGTATTTCGTGAGGTCAGCGAATTACGTGTGAAGGAAACCGATCGACTGACCGCGGTTATCGAAGGTTTGACCGCCATGGGTGTCAGCACCTGGACCCATGGTGATGATCTTTTTATTGAGGGTTCTCCCGATTTTGAAATACCAGATACCATGGTTTTCGATTCAAAGAACGATCATCGTCTGGCCATGACGTGGGCTTTGGTTGGGTTATGTGGAAAGAAGCGGATTACGGTTGAGAATTTTGACTCGGTCAAGATCAGCTATCCGAGCTTCCTTGAAGATATTGAAAGGTTGGCACGATGATTATCGCCATCGATGGCCCCAGCGGCGCTGGTAAATCGACTGTTGCAAAAGCGGTTGCTAAGACGCTCGGTTTTTCCTGTCTCGATACAGGTGCAATGTATCGCGCTATTGCTTGGCGGGCGGTCGGCGATGGTCTCGATTTGACCGACGATGCAGCGCTGGGAGCCCTCGCTTGCTCGAAGGCCATTTCCTTTGGGCACGTTGCCGGCGATCCGGTTCCGAAGCGGGTGTTCATCGATGGTGTCGAGGTGACCGATGCCATTCGCACGGCAGCAATCGACAAGGCCGTCAGTCCGGTTTCTGCGGCACCTTCCGTGCGTGATGCGCTCGTTGCCCAGCAGCAGCGCATCGGTGCCGAAGGTGATTATGTTGTGGAGGGTCGCGATATCGGAACGGTTGTGTTTCCCCATGCTGAAGTCAAAGTCTTTTTAACGGCAAGTGATGCGGAGCGAGCACATCGTCGCGTCAGACAAAACGTCGATCGAGGTGTCGGATCGATCGATTATGACGAAGTTCTCACCGATATCCGCCGGCGCGATGAGTACGACGAGAGTCGTTCAACATCGCCCCTGAAGCCAGCTGTCGATGCGGTGCGTATCGATTCGACGAATAACTATATTGAAGAAATAATTTCGATGATCTGTACTATGGCAACCGATAAACGAAACGGATAGCAATGAGTTTGTTTGTACCGAGCGACAAGATTTGGGACATGCCCTTAGGGGGCATGTCCACCGAAAAACAAGCACCACATTGGTTGGGCAACCTTATCTTTGGGTTTCTCGGTATCCTGTTCAAAATTTGCTTCCGCTATCGCGTTGACGGACGTGAGAACGTTCGGAATTTACAGGGCGTCTGCGGTGGCGTGGTAGTGGGGAATCACACCTCGTTTCTTGATGTGGTGATGTTTTATTTAGCGGTAAGACCGAGCCAATGGATTCGGTTCATGGGACGTGATAGTTTGTTTGAAGCAGGAAAGGGGTTTGTAGGTCCCGTTCTGACGAGGGTTGGTGCATTCCCCGTCAAGCGCGGATCTGCTGATCGGGTTTCTATCAAGCGGGCGGCAGCGATGCTCAAGCGGGGCGAAATTGTCGGTATATATCCAGAGGGAACGCGTCGCGGCAAGGGTTCTCAGGTTCCCCAGATGCACAGTGGCGCTGCATTTGTGGCTCGCATGGGCAAGGCGCCTATCATTCCTGCATCAGTTCGCAATGCTGAAAAGGTGAAATCTAAAGGTTCGTGGCGCATTCGCTTTCCTCGAATCAGCGTTGAATTTGGGCAACCGATTGAGGTTTCTGAATTTGACTTTATGCCGCGGGAAGACCGCCTTGAGGCGTGCACCTGGTATGTGATGCGTGAATGCTTCGCTCTCTCGAAGCGGGTGCCCGCAGAAGAGGTTGACATGCAGGAACTTTTTCCTGCCTCACGTGATTTCTCCGAAGAATTCAGCGGGCGTACTATCAAGCGTGGCGTTACCTCTTCAATCGGACCATCTGTTCACGTGTCGAAAACGGAAGGAAATGATCGAGCATGAAAGTGGTCAAAGCTGAATATGCGGGGGCATGCTATGGTGTGCAGCGAGCGCTCGATTTAGCCTATGCGGCAATTGCCGACGGCGATCCTGCCAGTACGCTTGGCCCCCTGATCCACAACCCTCAGGTAGTGGACACTCTCACCGATCTGGGTATCACCGCGGTTGATTCGCTCGATGATATCGATGAGGGAATCGTGATTATTCGCAGCCATGGGGTTGTCCCACAGGTGAAAGATGATGCAATTACCAAGGGACTCTCCATCGTCGATGCGACTTGCCCTCACGTTGCCCGCGCTCAAAAAGCAGCAGCCGACTTGGCGCGAGACGGATATTTCGTCTTGGTTGTGGGGGAGTCTGGTCATCCGGAGGTTGAAGGTCTTTTCGCTCATGCAGAAGCTCAGGGAGCTTCTGCGGTGGTGGTTTCCTCTGTTGAGGATATTCCCGACAACATCAAGGAGCCGGTGGGTATCGTTGTTCAGACAACTCAGTCGCGTGAAATGCTCGATTCTATTGTGCGGGCCCTTGAGAAGCGCAACATCGACCCTGTTGTGAAAAACACTATTTGCTTTGCCACTCGACAGCGTCAAGATGCGGCAGCAGCTTTGGCTGACTCTGCTGATGCGTTCGTGATCATCGGTGGGCGTAATTCATCGAACACGACCCGTCTTTACGATATCTGCAAATCTACATGCAAGAAATCTTTTCATATCGAAACACCCGACGAAATCGATCCTGCCTGGTTTAAAGGATGTAGCGCAATCGGTGTTACGGCTGGTGCCTCAACGCCTGAAGGGCAGATTGATGCGGTTGTCGCACGTCTCGAAAAACTTTAATTTATCTGGTTGTGGGGTAGGGTGAGGGTGATCGTGAGGGTGTCGTTGGTAAGAGAGGTGTCGAGGGCGATGTCGAGTGCGCGGGTAAGCTCTATCACGATGGCAAGTCCGAGGCCGGTGCCCCCGGAGGTGCGGCTTGTGTCGCCTTGGTAGAAGCGGTCGAAGAGGTGTTCGACATCTATGCCGCTATCAGGAAAAATCCGATTGGAGAACACGATCGACTTTCCGCACAGTGTTATGCTCGGTGCCGCCGCGCCGTGCTGTAGGGTGTTAGTGATGAGATTACGGAAAATGCGGGCGAGTGCCTCGTGGTCGGTGGCTGCAAGAAGGGGGGTTTGTGATATTTCGACTCGCGGCACCCAACCCTTTTCTTTGAACTGCAGGTAAAATGCGGCAAGCGTTTCTGCAAGAATATCGCCCACGTTTACCGGTTCTTTCGCGGGGTGCCAGGCGCTATCCTGTGTTTTTGCGTAAAGAAGCAGCTCATCGAGCAGTTGTCGCACATCGAATAGGCGCTTTTCGACCATGATTCTGTAACGTTGACGGGTGGCGTAATCGTCTTCATCCCCCAGAAGCTGCAGGTAGCCTTGGGCTGCTGCGAGCGGCGTGCGTATGTCGTGAGACAATGCCGACAAGGTCTGCTGAAGTTCGAGTTCCCGTCTGATGGTGTGAATGCGTTCTTGCTGTATGTCGTCAAGCTTGTCGTTTGCAGCGTGCGCGAGTTCGAGGATCCCGGTACTTCTGGTTTCCAGCGCTATGCTCGCATTCGAGTCGTGCGGATAATCGCGCAAAAAGTGGGCAAGCTTGCGCACTTCGCGCTCCCGCCGCACGCCAATTACGATGGCGACGAGAGCGATCAGAGCGGTTACGGATAATGCAAAAATCACCTAAACATCCTTTTTCTTCAAGACCACTGCGCTTGCAACAGCTAATACGACAAGATAGGCAATGGAGACACCGAGAACATGGGGTATGCCCAAAGGACCTGCTATGCCGGTTGCTTCCGCCAGCGAATGCAGGCAGCCTGTCAGCAGGTAGTTTGGCACATTGCTAAGGGCCGGAAC
>JAVWAI010000024.1:0-18470 GCA_036650075.1 Raoultibacter sp. | reverse complement strand
CATCATTCTTAGGGGACTATCATGAGTACTAATGCAACTACAACCGTCAAGCCCGACAATAGTGTTATTAAGAAAGTCGCACTTTCGTCATTTCTTGGCAACTTTATTGAATGGTTTGACTATGCAACATACAGCTATTTTGCGGTTATCATTGCGAAGGTCTTTTTTCCAACCGAAGATCCTGCTGTTGCGCTGATGCAAACGTTTGGTGTCTTTGCTATTTCTTTCCTGCTTCGCCCGATCGGTGCTATTTTCTGGGGTAGCTTGGGTGATAAGAAAGGTCGCAAGTGGGCTTTGTCGACTTCGATCTTCCTTATGACCGGAGCAACTTTTATGATCGGTCTTTTACCGGGGTATGGGACTATTGGTTTCTTCGCTCCGTTGCTTTTGTTGGTCTTCCGCATGATTCAGGGCTTTTCCGCATCGGGTGAATATGCCGGTGCAGCTACGTTTCTTGCAGAATACGCACCCTCGAGCAAGCGTGGTGTTTATTGCTCGATCGTTCCGGCTTCTACGGCAACCGGTTTGCTGTTTGGCTCTATGTTCGCGACCGCTATGTACGGTTTTCTCGACCCCGGTTCGGTTGAGGCGTGGGGCTGGCGTATCCCGTTTCTGCTTGCAGGTCCGCTCGGTCTCGTCGCTCACTACATCAGGACGCGCCTTGAGGATTCCCCCACTTACACCGCAATGCGCAAAGTGGTCGAAAAAAGCGACGAAGCACCTCATCCCATCCGCGATCTCGTTCACAACCATCTGCGTGCCTTGATCATCAGCTTCGGCGCGGCTATGCTGAACGCGGTTGGTTTCTATACGGTGCTTACCTATCTTCCCACCTATCTTTTCGAAGTGGTGAAGATGGATCATACGCAGGCCACCATGATCACGACTATCTGTTTGGTCGCCTATATCGCCTTTATCTTCGGCATGGGTCATCTGTCTGATAAATTTGGACGTAAGAGAATGATGATCACGGCATGCGTCTCGTTTATTGCCTTTACGGTTCCAGCTTTCATGCTGCTCAACACGGGCGATTTCTTTATCGTGCTCATCGTCGAGCTGTGCTTGTGTGCGATATTGACCGTCAATGACGGTACGCTCTCGAGTTATTTGACTGAGACCTTCCCCACGGAAGTGCGTTATTCGGGTTTCGCGCTTAGCTTCAATATGGCGAACGCGATTTTCGGTGGAACGGCTCCCTTTATCGCTACGGCGCTGATCAGCGCCACAGGCTCGGGTTTGGCGCCTGCATGGTATATGGTTGGAGTTTCTTGCATCGCTCTTGTTGCTATGATCATGTCGCACGAGCATACAGGAAAAGAACTTTGTGACGTCTAGTCTTATCGCATCATGAAACTGCGCGATTAAGATTAAAATGATGCCGACCGGTTTTTTCTTGCAGCATTGCTGCAGACTGGTCGGCATTACCTTTTTCGTGGTACGGACCGCATTCTCGTGAATCGACAGATGAATTATTATGGAAAAAGCAACTAAAACACCGAAATCGATCAAAGCACAGATTACACGAGCTTCCCTGGTTGTTGCAGCGGCAGCTATTCTGCGGGCGCAGGGCCCGGGTGACGTGACGTATCGTCGTGTCGCTGAATGGGCCGGGGCTTCATCGTCTTCGGTTGGGTATTATTTTGAATCTATCGGTGATCTTCTTTACGAAGCCGCGCAACATAATATTGCCCTGTGGGCTCAGCGTGCCGAAAAGGCAGCCAATGAGGCGGAGGGCATGACGCAGGAGCAGTGTCGAGAAAACTGCGTTGCGTTGCTTTTGCGCGCATGTTTACCCGAAGGCCTCTCCGTGCCGGCCGCCCACTACGCCCAGCTCATCGATGCCGCAGAATCGCTCGTGGTCACGCAGGCGTATCAACGTGGCCGCCGACGGCTCGACGTGGCTCTCAAGGGCATCCTCGATCAGGCCGGTATCAGCATGTCTCCTCAACTGGTGACGGCTATCGTCGATGGGGCCGCGGTCAAGGCGATATCAGAAGGATATGACGTATTTGAAATAGCTGAAACCCTTCTTGGTGAAGCGGTGACTGCTTATGGCAGGCTGGCTGATGGCGTAGACGCTGCTCGGCAATCTTCGAAAGCCGAATAAGACGCTTTATGCCCGAGGGGGCTTTTCTTTTCTTCTGAGCCGGGTGCGAGCGGCCTTGTTCAGTTACCGTATGATGCCGAGCGAAGCGGAGGCTTCGGTGTACAATAACTGAAAACTCAGCGAGTAAGGGTGTGGTTATGGTTAACGAAAAAATGCATCAATTGGGAAGTGCTCCATCGGCAATCCGTGAACTTTTTGCTTACGGTATGGGACGTAAAGAAGAAATCGGTGCCGATAAGGTGTTTGATTTCAGTCTCGGAAACCCCAGCGTACCGGCTCCTGCCGCCGTCAAAGAAGCCCTGCTCGATCTACTGAATGAACCCCCTTCGGCTCTTCACGGCTATAGTCCTGCACAGGGCGCTCCCGGTGTCCGTTCGGCAATTGCAGGCTCGCTTAATCGTCGCTTCGGCACGGCTTACACGCTGGATGACTTTTATATGACCTGTGGTGCCGCTGCGTCAATTAATATTACTATCACCGCCATCACCAATCCCGGTGATGAATTCATCGTGATAGCACCTTATTTTCCCGAATATAGGGTATGGATTGAAAGTGCTCATGCGCACTGTGTTGTCGTTCCCGCACGCGAGGGAGATTTTCAGCTTGATATCGCTGCAATCGGCGCGGCAATCACTCCGCGCACGCGAGGCATCATCATCGATTCGCCCAACAATCCAGTCGGGGTTATTTATTCCCGTGAAACACTGCAGGCTCTTGCCGACCTACTCGAAGAAAAACAGGAGCTTTACGGGCATCCCCTCTTCATTATCTCAGACGAACCGTATCGCGAGATCGCCTATGACGGCATAGAGGTCCCCTGGGTTCCTTCGATTTACCGCAACACAATCGTGTGCTATTCCTATTCGAAATCACTGTCGCTTCCGGGTGAACGAATCGGTTACATTTTAGTTCCCGGTGCGATCACCGATGCAAAAACCCTTTATGCGGCAATTGCCGGTGCAGGTCGCGCACTTGGCTTCATCTGCGCTCCGGTTTTGTTTCAGCGTGCTATCGAGCGCTGTGTTGACGTTTCTTCCGATGTGGCGGTCTATGCTGAAAATCGTGCGCTGCTCACGGAGGGTTTGTCGCGCTTCGGGTATGAGTATATCGAGCCGCAGGGTGCATTCTATCTATGGGTTCGTGCGCTCGAGTCTGATGCGGAAGCTTTTTCGGAACGTGCGAAAGCGCATGAGCTGCTTTTGGTTCCCTCGAATAGCTTCGGTGTCGAAGGCTGGGTTCGTGTCGGCTACTGCGTCAGCAAGGAAACAATCGAAGGCGCTCTTCCTGCTTTTGCAGATTTAGCTGCCGAATATCACTAGACCGTTCGATTGGGGTGGCCTCTCCGTCATGCTGTTGGCGGCGGGGGTTTTAGGATGCGTATTGCTGGAGATAGTCGAGGATTTCCTGGCGCGAGTGGAGCCCTGTCTTGGAGTAGATCCGCTTGATGTGCGTATGCGCCGTTCCTGCGGTTATGTAGAGCTCTTCGGCCACTCGTTTTTGTGTGAAACCGAGGGCGTAGAGGGTGAGCACCTCTACTTCTCGATCGGAAAGCAGAAATTGCTTACCCATTTCTTCGACATTGTGCTGCATGGACGCTTGACGCATTTCGGCGAGGTTTTCGTTGCCATCGAGCCCCATGATCTTCTGCAGTGTCGACCGCTTCTCGGTCGCAGCGTTTTCTGCGTTTTCGGCATTTTCTTGCTCTTGCCGAGCTATTGTGATGAATTGGACGAAAACAACCTGCGTCGAAAGCACGATCAGTCCTGCTATAAGAGCGTTCATCAGTAAAACGTTGGTGCTGAGCGGGTAAATAAAAAGGAAAGACATGCGAGCGATTGCACGAGCTCCCAACCATACAATCCAGCCAGCCATGGCGTAATAGTAGGGGCAGCGCCATCCGTAGCTCATAAAGGCGATAACGATGTACCAGGTGAATCCAACCATGACGGCGTTGAGCGTCGTAGTGCAGATGGCGCCGAGCTCAAGGTTGTTGGGCAGTGCGGCGTAAAGGATCAGCGCGAGGCACGCAAGACCTTGCATGAGAATCCAGATGCCAAGAGTCATGGCGTTGTGTCGTCCTTGCGACATACTTATAAGCAAGATGATGCAGATTGCCATGGTTAGCAATCCGTAAGCGAGGCGCGTTGGGGGGCTGAAAACGATAGACAATCCGTCCGGGTACCCGCGCAAAAAACCGATTACGAGGGAAAGGAGCCCGATGCCGAGAGCGGTTGCCGTGAGGAACAACTTGTCGGAAAGCATTGTTTTTGCAAAGCCGAAGTAATCGTTTTCCTGGGTGGGCGCTTTGATGGTGAACGGTTGAGGCCGGTTGCGTGCCCAGATCATGCAGGGAAATTGCAGCAAGACCAACAAGGCAGCAGTGAGGTTGCTTACGTCGGTGGGTAAAAGTGCGCAGAGGTAGATCTCGATTTCGCTTACGAAGAGAGCGGAAAACACGAAAACGGCAGCAGTCGAAGTGCTTGATCCGCGGACGCGCCGCAGCCAATAAAAAATCGCGCCCGAAGAAGAGAGGGTGATAATCACACTGAGGCCGAATCGCAGCGCGTCGTTGTAGTAGCCAGCGAAGTTCATTCCCGCTAGGACGAAAAGGATCACGCTTTCAACGATGATGCATGCGCGCATAAGGCGGTTGACTCGGCGTTTGGTTAAACAATTATTTTTCACGACGAGAAGTAGTAGCAGTAGCGCCATGATGGCGAGAGCAACCAACATACTGCCATCGGTAAAGATGCCTTCGTCGGTTTGATTGTAACTTCCGTAGCTGGCCACGATCAACCCAGCACGACCGACGGTGAGCCCGAGAATGCAGGGCCAGAGGCCGCGATAGGTCTTAAGCTGGTCGATGAGTGTTTTCCTGGGCTCGCCCGACGTTTTTTCAGACACTAAGACTGGTGACTCCGAAGTCAAGTATTCCTCCCCGCAGCGTATTTTCAATACTATGGTAGCCGTAAATTATGCAGCTTGCAGAACGAACCCCCCCCGGAATTCAGCTCCCTGTATATTCCATTGTATCCTCCGTGTCAATTTGGGAAGTTTCCGGGTTTTGAAATTCTTCCAGCCGCTCAGCAGGGGGCGGTAGGCATTCACGGGCCGATTTGTAGCGCAATAACGTCACCCGATGCCGTTTTCGGGAAAAGAAAGCGATGTATGGGTAATTTACCCCGAAAGAGGGGATGGGTAAAAGGGCTCTTTGGGCATGATGGGGAAAACAGAGGAAATGATTCCAAGGAGATTGTCGTGGAAGAAGAGAGCAGGGAAGAGCGGTCGAAGACTCCGTCGCTGGTTATCGATGGGGATGGCGCGATGTCTAATGCAGAGGGATTGCCGGCAGAACGCGAAGGCGATGAGGGAGCGGTGTCGACATCGGCTGTCGAAGAAGCGATTTCTCCTGAGGAAATCGCTGCGAGAGAAGAGCAGGCAGAACACGACGCCCTCGTTGCGGTGTTTGATGATGTTCGTGCTCGGTCCGCTGACAGCGAATTGGTCCAACCGGTTCGTTGGGGGCAAATCGGCTTTGTTCCCGACCATATGACGGCTGATGATTTCGAGATGTTCGTGTACGAATATCTCGAGGATTTCCTCGCTCAAGAGGCTCAGGATGCAGCGGATGCTCCCGCAGAGGAAAAGCGGATATATCGAAGTGCGACTCGTGCGGTCGGCGTTCCTCTCGTTGATGAGCCGGAAGCTTTATCTAAAGAGCGGTTCGAATCGGAAGCCGAGGATGTTGCGGCGACAACCGCCGAATCATCTGAGCCCGACGGAGGGGAGCAGGGGATTGACGGCGCACCTGTTGTGCCTGCAGCATCCGATTCGCCCGATTTTACGCAGCCGGTCTTTTCGAAAAGCGGGAAGATCATGATTGTTGATGGTGAGCCGATGTTTGTGGAGGACGAAGAAGAGCAGGTCGATGCAAATACACCGATTCGCTGCGCGGGCATTGCTCTTTTGCAGGGGCAACGGAGCTATTATTTGTATTCGCGTGAATTCATGACCGATAATTATGCTCATTGGTCTTATTTGGCGCACGAGGACAATGCGGTCGTCACGCTTGTCGATTGCGCGCGGGAAGAATCGCGGGTCTATCCGCGGCCTATGCCGGCGGAATCGATGAAAAACCCGCCCTTCAATATGAGTGACGAACAGATTACGGAAACGTGGCGCATCATCGAGGAGTCGGGAGAATTTCCCGACATGGCAACGGTGAGCGCTTCAAACGATGAGGTGTATTATTTCTCGACCGAGTATCTCAGCAGCGCCTATGCGCAATCATTGGCTGAATGGGCTTCGGTTGAACGTCAAATGAATATGTAGGGAGAATTCGATGGGTGAAGGACGTAACGTTTATAAGGATGTCGCCGATCGAGCGGTCATTCGTACTGCCGACGTGTATCAAAACGAAAGAGAACTTGGAGTGGTTGGATATTCTGAAACGCTGCTGAGCGTAGTGGCTAATTTTAAGAATAGCGGGGCTCCGGAAGGGTTCAACGCGCAGTGCATGGTGGGTAAATCGAAGCGCGGTGAAGTGGCGCTTCGGCTGTTTGCCATCATAGATCCGGAAACCGAGACTTTTGTTCGTGCAGGCTTTAAATCGCGGGGTTGTTTGGCCATGACCGCGTGTGCTTCCGCAATCTGCTCGATGATTGAGGGTAAGACGTTTGACGAAGCGCTGGCTATCACGCCCGAAAATTTACGGGATTCACTCGACGGAGTGCCTTCGGACAAAATTTATACCATCTATTTTGCAACTGAGGGAGTGCGTGCTCTTGTCGGGGATTATATGATTGCTCGAGACGCGACGATCGAAGATCTTGATGCGCGCATTCCCTGCGAAGCGTCGGGTGTTGCCTGCCTTTTGTGCGAGCATTGCAGTTTACGCACCGGCCGCATCGAGCTGCGATTCTGATACGAATGGGGGGATTTGGGCGCGCTTGCCGGGTGGCCGAACCGAGCGATACTTTTCCTGGTTCGGGAAGCTTTCTCTGTCTGTGTACTTTTCGTCACGCGCGCTTCGGGGTAGCGGCAAGTAAAATCCTATCAGCTATACTATTGTTTGTTCACGACTGAGTATCTCGAATGGGCTCGGGCGGCGCCACGTTCTGAACCTGGTCAGGTCCGGAAGGAAGCAGCCATAAGGGACCGCTGACGAGCGCCCCTGCCTATTCGGGATACTTCTTTTATGCAGACAAGGGTGTTATGGAAATCATTCAGTTCTTTCTTGATCTTTTAAGCGACCCGCGCACGGCTATCGCAGGGTGGATTGTGGCACTCGGCCCGGTTTGGGTCTACTCGCCTCTCTTTCTCATTGTCTTTTGTGAAACCGGTTTGGTTTTTACACCGTTCTTGCCGGGCGATTCTTTGCTGTTTGCGGCAGGTGTTTTTTGCGCCGACGGTGGCGGACTTAATATTTTCGCTACGCTGCTCATGTTTTATGCCGCAGCTATCCTGGGTAATACTTCGAATTACTTCATCGGTCGGGCATTTGGCCATGCCATCATCGATTCCGGTAAGGTTAAGGCGCTTACGCCCGAGCGGATTGAGAAGACGGAAGGCTTTTTTGAAAAATGGGGCGGCCTCACTATTGTCGTTACTCGTTTCATGCCTTTCTTTCGCACTTTCGCCCCGTTCATCGCCGGCACAAGCCACATGCATTTCGGCAAATTCACGCTATTCAACTGCATCGGCGGTATTTCGTGGGTTAGCGTGTTTGTGCTGGTCGGCTTTTTCTTCGGAGGCATTCCCTTCGTGCAAACCCACTTCGAGTGGATTGTTGTTGCTATTGTGGGTGTTTCGGTTGCCCCGGCGATTATCGGCTTGCTGAAAGCGAAATTCGGTAAGAAAAAAACGACTGAAAAGTAGGCCCCTGCATGTCAGAAGCACTGTACCGCAAATATCGCCCGCAGACATTTGCCGACGTTATCGGTCAAGATCAAATCGAACGCACGATTCGCAATGCGCTCGAGCAGGACAAAGTAAGTCATGCCTATCTGTTTTGCGGTCCGCGCGGTACCGGCAAGACGACAACGGCACGCCTGTTGGCGAAAGCGCTTTTGTGTGAAAACGGGCCCACGCCCGATCCTGACGGAACCTGCGATGACTGCCTTGAAATAGCGGCAGGAAGGCACCCTGATGTGTACGAACTCGATGCGGCCAGTCGCACCGGCGTTGAAAACGTACGTGAAGAAATCATCGGGAGGGTTCAGTTTGCTCCGACGCGCGGGCGTTGCAAGGTGTATATCATCGACGAAGTTCACATGCTTTCGACAGCAGCGTTCAACGCGCTTTTGAAGACGCTTGAAGAACCCCCCGATCACGTGGTTTTCATCCTGTGCACCACCGACCCTCAAAAAGTTCCCGACACCATCCATTCTCGCTGCCAGCGCTTCGACTTCCGCCGTATCGCGGCCGACGCCATGGTGTCTCGCTTGGGTGCGATTTGCGTTGCCGAAGGGGTGGAATTCGAAGGGGAGGCACTCGACCTGATCGCCCATCGTGCTGAAGGCGGGATGCGCAATGCGTTGACCTCGCTCGAGCAGGTTATGGCATTCGGCGAGGGCAAAGTCACCCTTGCGAACGCCGAAAACATGCTTGGCTCGCTCGACTGCGAAGACATGGCTGAAATCGTGATGCATATCGGCAAGCGCGACATTGCGGCATGTTTTTCCTGGACGGCGCAGTATATCGAAACCGGTGCTGATCTGGCTCAATTCACCCGCGATTTTGCTGAACATGTCCGTGATATGTATGTGCTGAGCTTGGCCGGTAGCGATGTTGTGCTCGAGGTGAGCGAGGCAACTCGTCGTGAAATGATTCGCGAGCTGGAATTTTTCGGCCCCGAACGTCTGACGAACCTGCTTGGCGTACTGGGCGATCTTTCGGCTGAATTACGGGTGACGACCAATTCGCGTCTCAGTTTTGAAATCGCTTTGACCCGGATGGTTCGTCCCGATTCCGATCTGACGCTTGCGTCGCTTGCTGATCGCATCGAAGCGCTCGAGGCGGGACATTCGGCGGTTGCTCAGGTTATTTCGATACCCGCGGTTGCGAACTCTGGACAAGATACGCAGCAGACGCCTGCGGCGTCTCAATCCGCAGCGGCTGTGCTTGTGCCTGATACGCCACCGTGCCCAACCACAGCCGCTGCGCCTTCAGCTTCTCCCGTTGCTGCCCCGCAATCAAAACCGGCTGTTGCACCTGCTTCGGCGCAGGATGCTTCTTCGGTTTTGCAATCGCTCAAAACCCCCGCATCTTTGCAGCGCATCTGGCAGTCGTCGTTGACCGAGTTGAAGAAAACTAAGCCGGCTTATGGTGTCATGTTCCTCAATACGAAAGTAACGTTTAGTGAAGCTGATCAGGGAATCGTAATCGCATTTTCCGCTGGTAACAGCTTTGCGTACCTTACCGTGCAAAAGCCCGATATCGTCGATGAACTCAAGCGTATTCTTCGGCACGTCGCCGGTGGTGAAGTTGCGTT
Source organism: Raoultibacter sp. (assembly GCA_036650075.1). Taxonomy (GTDB): domain Bacteria; phylum Actinomycetota; class Coriobacteriia; order Coriobacteriales; family Eggerthellaceae; genus JAVWGW01. Next base: position 8,871 of record JAVWAI010000024.1, on the reverse strand, counting down.
CCGCTTTGTGAAAGAAGGGGAAGCCGTGGCTTCGAAACCTGCTGCTCAATCTTCTGCTGCCCCTGCGCCTCAAGCACCGACAGCTGCTCGCCCGGTGCCGGATACTCATCCGACGGCCGCTGCTGCTCATCCGGTCACGCAGCCTGCCGAACCGGTTGTGCCAGCTCCTGATTTCGACACTGTTCCGCTCGATGCGTATGACACCCTTGTGTCTTCCGCTTCCGATGATGCCCCTGTGCCTCCCCGTGCGGCGGCGTCGCCTGCGGCTAATCAGGATGATTTCGCTGCCCTTCTCGCCGCGAGTTTCGGCGAAGGCGTAGTTTTTGAAGAAATTGACGAGGGGGCATAGGAGCTCTCTCTGTTGAAGTAAACCCGAAAAGTGTGCGAAGGAGAACCCCATGGATATGAAACAGATGATGCGTCAGGCTCAGAAAATGCAGGCCGAAATGGCCAAGGCGCAAGAGGAAATCAAGGATATGACGTTTGAGGCCACCACTGGCGGTGGTATGGTCCGCGCGGTTGCCTCGGGCGATATGACCATCACGGCGCTTACGATCGACCCTGACGCAGTTGACCCCGAAGATGTTGAAATGCTGCAGGACATGGTGTGCGCAGCGGTAAATGAAGCGTTGCGTGGTGTGGGGGAAATCAGCTCTCAGCGTATTTCTGCAGTAACGGGCGGTATGAACATTCCGGGGCTCATGTAAGAGAAACGGTATTCTTGTATGAATTCAGCTCCTTCCATTCAGAAGCTGCTTGATGAACTTGAGCGGCTGCCCGGTATCGGCCCGAAATCGGCACAGCGTATCGCGTATTGGCTGCTCAATACCGATAATACGACAGCGCTTAGGCTTTCCGAGGCCATTGTCGAAGTGAAGGAGACGGTGCACTTCTGTCCGCAATGCTTCAATTACGCGGAAGGTGAGCGGTGCGAAATATGCGCCTCGAACAATCGTGATACTTCGATTATCTGCGTGGTGAGTGAGCCGCGCGATATTCCTCCCATCGAACGCACGGCGGTGTTTTCCGGGGTGTATCACGTTTTGGGAGGTGCGCTTTCTCCTATGGACGGCATTGGTCCCGATGATTTGCATATCGTCGAACTGATGCGACGCCTGAGCGCGGAAAACGTGAAGGAGGTGCTGCTGGCGACGAACCCCAATGTGGAAGGTGAAACAACAGCAGCTTATCTGGCCCGACTGATAAAGCCGCTCGGCATTGCGGTTACGCGTTTGGCAAGCGGTCTTCCGGTGGGGGGCGACTTGGAGTTTGCTGACGAGGTAACGCTCGGTCGCGCTATCGAAAGCCGTAGAACTCTCTAGCTCGCCGCGGTGGGGTCGCCGAACGACGACAAAAAAGATGAGCGTCCCATGGACGCTCATTTCCTGAGAGAGACGAAACCTCTCTCTAAAAAGACAAAGGGCTCTGTCCCCTCCTAGATCCAGAACCCCTATCTTTGCCGAAGCTCTTTGCAGTGCCTCTTGTGTATATCGCGATTATTATACCCCTTTCTTGTAAAATGTCGAAATTTGATACGATAATTTCTCTACGTGAGTTGCTGAGAGTGGATCAATAAAATAGATCTTTGCTGGTCAAACGAGGGTGCTGTCAATAAAATTTAATAGTTTCATTTCGGGTGGCGCTCAAAAATCTGGTCTTTAAGCGCGAGGAAGCCGGTTGCGATGTCCGCGAAACGCATTTTTATATACTCTATTTGTGACGATATTCGTTCCCGTTTTATCTTCGATGGCATATAATTGGGTATCTTGATAAGACGAGATAGGATACGGAGCGAGTAAAGGTCTCATGAACTTTTCTCAAGGTGGACAAAATATTCGGGGGGGGGGGGCTTCTCTTGGCGGCTCTCGGACTCGTCGCTTTTATTTTTCCGTTGTGGCGGCCTGCTTCGTTGTCTTTGTCCTTGTTTTAACCCTGTCGGTTTTTTCCGCGTATCTGTCGAATAAGCAGGCCTATTCCGACACTCTTGAAACGCACAGCGAGCATCTGATGGGGCAGTTGAACCGGAATATCAATAATCTCGGCATGCAGACGGTGTATTTACGAAGCAGCATAGCAATCGCCGACCTCCTCTCTGACACCTCCTTACCCCTTCCTGAACAACTTCGTACCGAAGCATCTATTGCCAACGATATTGAAAACTCCGTCGGGCAGCTTGGCTCGTTTCAGGGGGCAAGCCTGCAGGGGGCCGATGGAGCGTTTTATTTACGAAACACTGCGCTTGATGACTTGAGCGACCAGGTCAGTCGGCTTATCGATGTGACTTCCCTTGATTTTTCAACAAAAAAATATGCTGTTTCTTTTGGGAGTGATCGCAGCAAACCTTACGTGGCGATCACGTCGCCCGTCCTCGATGAAAATCAGCAGGGGCTTGGCTATCTTCACCTTTTTTTCAATAGCGATGTGTATGGAATATCCGATGTATCTGCCGATCAAGAAAACTATTTGTTTTCATCAGACGCGCAGGAGGTTCTGTGTTGCAGCGAGCTTGCCAATACTGAATCCGCTACTCAGATGTTGCACGAGTCCCCCGGGCTTGAGGACGGTTTGAGAAATTTTGCCGCAACAGGAAACGATATCGTGTCGTATCGTAATGGACAAAAAGATCTTTTGCTGGGCGCTTTTTATCAGAACGACGCGTACCCTCTTGTTTTGCTTACTTCCGTCAAGTCGTCGGACATGCTGGCTGCGGTGCTACCGTTCACCGTGCTTCAAGGGGGTGTTTCGCTGGTGTTGTTCGGGCTTTTGGTGCTGGTTGTTTACGTGCTTTTCAACCGGACGACCAAGCCGGTATCCGACATGATTGAGCAGTGTTCACAGCTGGCGCTTGGCAACGATACCGTTGAAATAAAAGCAGATCAGGATAGGGAATTAGACAAGCTTGCCAACGCGTTTAATGGCTATCGAAAAAAATTGGAAACCGCAGCATACGTGGATGCTCTCCTCGGAATAGGGACCCGTCAGAAGTGCTTGCGCGATATCGATGGCCACATTGCGGCGACGCCGAAGAAGAGCTTTGCTATTTTTTTGGTCGATATCAAGGAGTTCGGTAAATATAACGACGTATTTTCTTTGGAAATAGGCGATCAAATCTTGAAGGAGGTTGCACGCCGCCTTGCGAAGTTGTTCGATAATCGGGTGTATCGGATCAACGGGGACGTTTTTTTGGGCTTTCGTGAATCGGATGAGGATGTCGATCGAATCGCTGAAGCTGTTCACGAAGATTTGAGGCAAAAATTCAAAGTCGGTTCTTCCGAACTTGAAGTGGAATGTCAAATCAGTATCTGCTGCTATCCGGCACACGGACGATCTGGCGTCATGTTGCTTGAGCACGTGCAAAGCGCCCTGCACCAAATCAAGTATTTTGCTGGGGCCCATACGGTAGTGTACGACGACGCTATGGCAAGTTTTTTAAAGCGCGAAGAAGAAGTTTTAGGTATGCTCCGACAAAAGATAGCCGACAACACGCTCGAGGTGTGGTATCAGCCCATTTATCATCTCGGGAATTGTCAATATCTTTCGGCAGAAGCGCTGTTGCGCTTACGCGATGATCAGGGACACTTCATCCCGCCACTCGAAGTGGTGCTGATTGCAGAAAAAAACAATGTTGTGGATCTTATCGGTGATTACGTATTGGCGAAAACCTGTACCGTACTGAAAAAGTTGCAGCAGACGCATAACGCGCTTGAGTATATCCAGGTTAACCTGTCGGTGCAGCAGTTGTCTCAAAAAAATTATGCCGCAAAAGTGCTCAAGCAAATTCGGGAAGCCGAAGTCGAGCCTTCGCATCTTGGCATGGAAGTGACGGAAACCATGGTTATCCAATCGTTTTCAACTGCGATAGAAACACTGGAAGAGCTGCGAAATTGTGGTGTGCGAATTGCTATGGATGATTTTGGGTCGGGATACAGCGGTATCAATTATCTTTCTAAGCTGCCCATCGACATCTTAAAACTTGATCGTGAGCTGGTGTTGCAGGTGGGAGAGAGCGAAGAACAGCTTGCGTTTGTCAAAACGGTCGTGCAGCTGGCGAAAGTGAAGAAGCTCAAAGCGGTTGCCGAAGGGGTCGAAACGCTTGATATCCTAGAGAAAATTACAGCCTGCGGTGTTGACTGCATCCAGGGCTATTATTACTCCAAACCTCTGTGCGAGACGGAGTTTCTCGCTTTTCTTGATAAGGAAATGAACTAAGAAACCACCTCTTCGGCGGGTGTTGGGCCGAGGTAGGCGCGCGATTCCGTTGCGCGCAGGTGCAGGTCCCTGCATCTGCGCCTCATAAAATTCGATGCGAAGTCAGGGACGACCCGTTCGATCTAGATATTCCGTTTCATACGTCTTTACCAGTTCGAGGAGTTCTTCTCGTGAATGAATGCCTAGTTTCTGGTTGATATGCGTTGCGTGGGAGCGTGCTGTTCCTTCGGATATTGTCAAAGCATCGCAAATATAAGGTCTGGTATGGCCTTTTGCCATAAGGCAGAATACTTCGTCTTCGCGCTCTGTTAGTTGGTGTGCCTTGACGATCTCGTCATAAATGCATCTACGCTGGCTTTCGGTTATTTCTAGAGCCTTGTCCATCAGCCGTTGGTGAGTTTTTGCATCGATGATGTTTGAGAGCGTATAACTGCTTATCAACATGGTCAGATACGTGATTCCCAGCAAAACGAAAAACGGCGTTTCACCCTGTCCTTCGATTACCTTCTCGATGCCAATCGGGAGTTCTAAAACTATCATCGTCGCAAGAAGGGCCAATTGCATCGCGGCTTTCTCCGAGAAAGAAAGTCGTGCTTCGTCCCATCCTATGCGGCTTTTGACGTCGGATACCTGTACTGAGGACAGCACAGTCCAGCAAAGCCAGCAAAGCAGGGGCATGAGTTTTTCGACTCCGCGCCCCTCGTGCCCGGTTCCCAAGAAGGGTACGATCAAAACCCCGCATGCCAAAAAGGGTGCGATGCGCAACGCGGTCGTATCGATGCGCTTTGTTCGTTTCATGTGTAGGGCGAATAGGATGATGGCGAGCAGTACTGCGATCGAGCCCAGGGGAAGACAGCCGGGCAGGACGGGTGCGATGTTCGTAGCCGCGTACGTAGAAAGCCCGATGCTGATTCCGAATACCATGCGCATGGCTAAAAACCGTACCAGCAAAGGGGTGCAGCCTGGCATGGCTTTGCGTGGCGCGTTGACCGAGATGGTGTAGAGCCCTAGGAGAAAGGGGAGGATGGCTACAATGTTTAATATGCCCGAAAGATAGATATAGCCGCTTCCTAGCGGAACGAGGGTGCTCGCTAGAAAAATCGCAAATCCTCCCAGTAGAGTAAAGAGCGCCGTGCGCTCGGCGTGTACTTTGTCAAGTACCGCAAAGTTCAATCCCCAGAACAGTACGATGCAGGCATTGCCTATTCCCACGAGTGCGGTTATTGGTTCAGAGAGGTCGATCCCCGAAGATTGTCCAATTCCGACGCAGAGCAAATACCCGACCTTAGCTCCCACGGCAGTGAGAGCGAGTCCTTTTTGGGCGCCTGGCTTGCTGAAGAAGCGCGAGAGAATCGTTGCGGCTACCATGATGAGCAGGATGCAGAGGGCGCTTTCAAAGGCGAAGGAGATACTCGTCTTGGCATTGAGATACACCGCCTGATCTCCCATAGATCGCCCAAGAATGCTTGCCGCCCAAAAGAGACTTCCTCCGAAGGTGATCCATGTATGGCTTTGCGGCTTTTTCCGAAAACCAAGATTCATCTGCCCCTCCCCCTTTTTCTTTGCGTTTTCTTTGAGGACGATACCGCATTGCTTCGGAAAGTACCTCATCCCTTGGGGATTAGCTTGCTTTTGGATGAAAAAAGCAGTGAGTATCATCCCTCGAGGGCGATGCCCTGTTGTTTTGACGTGCAATACGGTTACTTCCGTCAGTGTGCGATGGTTGCGGCTCGCAAAGAGGCGGGTGCGGCAAGGTCGCTATGGAGGAGGGTGTTATGACTGTTCAGTATAGTAGAAGGTCTTTCATGAAAGGCGCGTTGCTTTCGGCTGCTGGTGCTGCAGGGTTGGGTACGCTTGCTGCATGTGGCCAGACGCAAACAAAAGGCGGAGACGGTGTTGTGTCCTATGATGAAACGGTGGTATGGAATGGTCGCTACGACGTTGTTGTCGTTGGCTTTGGGGCGGCGGGGGCCTGCTCATCCATTACTGCCGCCGACGAAGGAGCGAGCGTGCTTCTTCTCGATAAGGCTCCGAAAGGTTTCGAGGGGGGCAATACGCGCTATTGCGGGCAGATTTTCGTTAATGGACGAGGCGATCTTGAGGCAACTCGAGCCTACTATCGCAGTCTTTTCGGAGAATTCGCAATCGATGAGGATATATTCAAGGTATATGTAGAGGGCATTGCGGGTATTGAAGACAACTTCGCTAACACCTTCAATTTGGATAAGAGCGAATTCGTTAATGCTATTGAAGGTTCGACTGCCAAAACGGCCATGTACGTTTGGGAATTCTCGCCCGAGTACCCCGAGTTCGCAGTCAACGACAGTCTCTGTGTTTCGATGCTGCACGACGGCGTGAGCGATGCTTATCTTTGGGGTATCGAGCGCCAAGCCGTAGCTGACCGCAAGGACAAGATCGATGTTTGGCTCGAATCGCCCGCAACGCGCCTTATCCAAGATCCGAAGTCTAAGACTATCCTGGGTGTTGAGGTAACCCGTAAAGGCAAGACGCTTAATATTCGAGCTGAAAACGGGGTGGTGATGACGTGTGGCGGGTTCGAGAACAATAAGCAGATGATACAGGATTACCTAGGACGATCGAAGCTGGTTCCTTTTGGAACCGTCTACAACACGGGCGACGGGCATAAAATGTGCCAGGCTGCAGGAGCGGAGTTCTGGCATATGCACGCCTTCGAGTCGGCTATGAACTTCGGCGGTGCAGGCTTCGTGTGCGAGGAGGGAAAGCAGGGCAAGACGTTTTCGGTGGCCGAGCTGACTACCGGTAGCTCTATTTTGGTCGGCACCGACGGATACCGGTTTTTCCGTGAAGACGTACCTTCGCGTCATGGGCATGTCTATCAAAACGGAGTTTGGGAAAACCCGAAATTCCCCGAACGAGTGTTTATTGTATACGATCAGACGTCTGCGGACATCGCCGTCAAATCACCGTGGTTCAAGAGCGAAGACTACCATCCCGAATCAGCGACAACTTTGGCGGAGCTTGCTCAGAAGATAGGCGCAAAGTCCGAGGTGCTTGAAAAGACCGTAGCCGATTTCAATAGCTTCGCGACAGCTGGCTACGATCCTTCGTTTTATCGTGCTGCTGAGTCGATGCGCGTATTTGACGGAGGTCCTTACTATGCTTGGGAGATTATGCCCGGGCTTTTGAATACCCAGGGCGGTCCGCAGCGCAACGGCGACGCAGAAGTGCTCGATGCGACGGGTTCGCCTATCCCTCACCTTTACTCTGCAGGCGAGTTCGGCGGTATTTGCGCGAATATGTACAATGGTGGCGGAAATATGGCGGAATGCCTGATCTTCGGACAGGTGGCTGGCAAAAACGCAGCCAAGAAGAAAGACCCGCTCGATGCCTATGTGGTCGAGGCTGTCGTCTCGGACGAGATGTACACACTCGGTAAAGAGACTGATCTTGAAGAAGGAAAATCCTACGAGACTACTCCTAATCAGTATCTCGGCAAAGGTGCTGGTATCGGTGGCGACATCGTGGTGAGGGTTACCGTGAACGGTGGCAAAATCGACAACATTGAAGTTCTTGACCATAGCGAAACGCCTGATCGTGGCGGCAAGGCACTTGAACTGCTGCAGCAGAAGGCACTCGACACCCAATCAGCTCAGATCGATGTCGTGTCGGGCGCTACCGTTACGAGCGATGCCTTCAAGGCTGCAGTCGAAGAGGCCCTGAGCCAGGCCAAGTAACATTCCGTCGCCCTTGCGGCGTCCCTCCCTTCGCTTGCGGCTCACGCAGTCTTTTAAGACGGCGTGAGCCACGAGCAATGGCCCGAGCAGCTCACCACACCCAGGCGTATTACCATCCATTTGATGAATACCAAGCTCTGAAGCAACGGCGGACGCAGGCCGCTCGGTGGGAATGATGTAGTTGGCGGTTTTGCGCCGATGTTCTTCGGTGTACCTTGTCACGGATTCGTTATTGCAAGGCTCCTTTTTCGGTAGGCACAAGATTGCTGGATTTGAGTTCAAAAATCTCTTAATCTCGTGTCCGAAAAAACGATACAGGACAACTAATCTTGTCTTTGTCGTGATGGAGGCATTGTCTCGTTGCGTAAATCGGATACTTATGGGAGAATAGCTTCCGCACTACTACGGGGGCGATTGGCGCAGCGGGAGCGCAGGTGCTTTACACGCACAAGGCCGGGGGTTCAAATCCCTCATCGCCCACCACGAAACTTGCAGGTCATCGCGTATTTTACGCGGTGGCCTTTTTTGTTTCTTGCCTCACGATCAAACGGAATGCGCCTATCGTGTGCCTATGGACACGCTAAGCCGTTTTTACATCGATTATCGGCGTGGCTTTTGATTACGCAAAGACCACCGATAAGTTCGATTGCGGGATTCACTTCTTCGTAGATGATTACCAGTTCGAGCGCCTGTGGGCTGCTCCAAAAAAATACATCGACTTGCTCAAAAAGTTCGACTGCGTTCTTACGCCTGATTTCAGCCTATACATGGACATGCCGCTCCCGATGCAGCAGTGGAACGAATACCGCCGCCGTGCTCTGGGCAACCTGTGGCAGCGACACGGCATGAAGGTTATTCCGACGCTCTCATGGAGCGTTAAAGCCTCATATCCGTTCTGCTTTGACGGCATACCCCATAACGCAACGGTTGCCGTGTCTACCGTTGG
>JAVWAI010000023.1:0-25317 GCA_036650075.1 Raoultibacter sp. | reverse complement strand
CGTCGGCTATTCTCCTTGTGGTTATTGTGGTTGCGGACATCGCAAAAGAAAAAACGGTTAGGCATCGTGCATTAGACAATGAAGGAATGGGCGATATTGCTTGGGAGGTAGAAGATCTGACCGGCGGATATGGCTTAACGGAAGCGGAAGCGCAAGTGTTTCGCAGTCTTATAAAAGGTAACAGTCTGAAACATATTGCCGAACAGCGATGCGTTTCATACAATACAATCAAGAGCCAAGTTGCAAGCATCTATGGAAAAACAGAGGTGCACAGCAAGCAAGAGCTTCTTGACAGGTTTTCTGCAAGGCCGGATGACTGAAGTGACAAGCGTATAACTTAAAATAAATTAAGTAGTACTACAATAAGTGCAAAATAACTCAAATTTTAGTACTTGTTTTTCACTTATTTCCTCTTTCGCAAGTGGCACCTGCTATTTTGTGTGTTTTGTACTAGAATATCCGCATGAGTAAAACACGTCGCGAAATCACCCATTCTTTCTCAACACCCCTCATCGGAGTCGGTGTTCTTGTCGCGAGCGTTTTGAGCTTCATTTTTCTGCTGGGTATATGCATTATTCTCGTACGATTGCTAATGGGCTGATTTGATGAATAATGCCTGCTTCACGTGCGAGTACGTGCGTGGATGTACCCTTCCCCCAAGAACGCCGGTCCGCTAATGTGGCAGCGATTCACTCTTTATGATGCGCGCATCATCGGCCATTACCTGGGCGTTCTCATTATGTTTTCATCATTCGCGTTTCTGGTGCCTTTCCTGACCGGCCTTGCCTGCGGGGAATGGGAACCGGCGTCGCGTTATTTTGCTGCCATCGGTATGGCGCTTATCGTTGGAACGGCGTTGCGTATGCTGATTGTCGCGCCGGGAAGGCTGACGCGCCAGCAAGCGCTTGCGATCACCGGCCTTGCCTGGATGGTGCTCGCGTGCATTTTTGCGGTGCCGCTGTTTTTCTCGGGCCACTTCGCCGGCTATCTCGATGCGCTTTTCGATTGCGTGTCGGCTTTGACGACCACCGGTGCCTCTCTCGTTATTGACCTCGATCACCTTTCCAATGCCGACAACATGTGGCGTTTCGTCATGCATTTCGTCGGAGGTTTGGGCTTGATCGTGGTAGCGCTCTCGATTGGGCTGTTCAGCCGTCAGGCTGATGTGAGTTTGTATTCTTCCGAAGGCCGCAGCGAACACGTGGTTCCCAACATTGTGCAGACGACTCGCTTCATCGCGAAGCTTGCGATCAGCGTTATTGCGGTCACGACGGCGTGTTTAGCCCTGCTCTGCTTCATGAAGGGTATGGAACCGTCGCGCTCGCTTTTTCATGCGCTTTGGCTTTCCATTTCCGGGTTTATGACCGGTGGATTTTCGCCGATGAGCCCCAGCGTGATGTACTACCACTCGGCCGGCATCGAAGTGATTCTCATGGTGCTTATGCTGATCGGGGCCACGAATTTCGCGCTGTTCTCAGAAGCTTCAAAAGGCCGCACGCGGCCGTATTTTCGCGATATTGAAACGCGCACGCTCTTTGTGTGGATGATCGTGATGGTGTGCGTTTTGGCGGCATCGCTTTCGGTCAGCAAGCTTTTCTCCGATTTGCCGGCTATGCTTCAGCGCGGTCTGTTCATGGTGGTTTCAGCCATGACGACCACGGGCTTCCAAAACATCACTACCAATCAGTTGGTGTCGGTATTCTCTTCGGGTGCGTTCCTCGTCCTCGCGTGCGTTATGGCGGTTGGCGGTGGCGCGGGTTCAACGGCGGGCGGTATCAAACTCAGTCGCGTGGGAATCATCGCGAAATCAATCGCTGCCACCATCAAAGAGGCGCTTGCCCCCGATTCCGCACGCGTGGTGGTTGACTACTATCATGTTGGTCGCCGCATGCTCACGCCGGAAACCGTGAAGGAAGCAACGACGGTATTCGCGCTGTTTATCGTTACGTATACCGCCGGGTCGCTCATTGGCATCGCCCATGGCTACGAAGCGACGCAGGCAATCTTTGAATCGGTGACTATGGCCAGCAACGGCGGTATCGTGGCGGGCATTTCCACGCCGGGTATGCCGATTACCCTTGAAGTCGTCTATATTCTAGAAATGTGGGCGGGCCGTCTCGAATTTATCACGCTGCTCGCCCTTTTGGCCGAAATCGTCGTTTCCTTCAAGCCACGCAAAAGCCTCCTTAAAATCAAGGGGAGGTGGAGCGAATGATCGATTGTGGGCGTGCGACGCAATGCGTCGGCGAAGAGGCGCCTTGCCGCCAGCGCAGGGGGCACGTTTTCGGGTGGTGCGTTGCCGTGATGCTTGCTGCCGCATTCCTGATGCTTCCCTTGATCGACCCCCCTGTTGCAAAAGCCGACGTCAGCAACGAAGTTAATCCTCAGCAACTGCCCGACAATTCATTTATCTACGACACGTCAATTGCCGATTTGGGTGGTGCCGAATCTTATTTCGACAATCAGACGGTGCAGGTGACCGGCGAGGTGGTCGGCGACTGTCTGCGGGTGGGGGGCGACGACGAGCGTTGCTGGATCACGCTCACTTCCACGAAGCCAGGGGATGCCTCCACGATTTCGGTGCTCATGACCAACGAGCAGGCTGCCAAAATCGATACGTTTGGAAAATACGGTATGACGGGAACGATTCTGCAGGTCAAGGGTGCGTTTCATCTTATATGCAACGAACATACCGGATCTACCGATCTGCATGCCGACACCGTTTTGGTCGCCGCTAAAGGGCGTCAACACCCACAAGATTTCAATGCGGATCTGTTTATCCCCGGGATTTTTGCGGTGGGAATCGGGTTTATTATGATGTTCGTTCTCTGGCGTATGCAGGAAAGAAGGCGCTAGGTGCTGGGACAAGTTGTTAAGCTCGACCGAGGGTTTCCGTTGGTACGTACCGAAGATGGTTTTGAGTGTCGCTGCGAACACGCGACTTCGTTGGTGAAAGACGATACGATTCGTGCTGTTATCGGCGATAGGGTTCACCTTGCAATACCCGAGGGGCATGACAAGGGCATCATCGAGGAAATTCTTCCGCGCAAGCACGTATTTGTGCGCAAAGATCCTACCGAGAGAGCAACATCACAGGTTTTAGCGGCCAATTTCGATCGAGTGCTGGTGGCGCAACCTCTGTCCGAAGTGAATTTACGCCGCCTCGAACGCGAACTCGTGCTTGCCTTTGAAACGGGGGCCGAAGTGGCTGTCATCTTGACGAAGGCCGATTTGGCCGAAAGCGAAGAACAGCTTGAAGTTGTCCGCGCCCGTGTGCAAGATTTGGTGGGTGAAGTGCCGATCGTTGTGGTGACCGACGCCGATCCTCAATCTGCGGAAGCAGTGCGCCTACTGATTCCTGCAGGTACGACCGCGGTTCTAATCGGACGGTCGGGTGTGGGGAAATCAAGCCTGATCAATGTGCTTGTCGGCGAAGAAGTGCAGGCCACCGCCGCGGTGCGCGCCGTCGACGGCAAGGGCCGCCACACCACGGTGGCGCGCGAAATGGTCAATCTTCCTAAAGGCGGATGCGTCATCGACATGCCCGGGGTGCGCGGCATGGGCCTGTGGGATGCGCAAAGCGGTATCGAAGCCGCCTTTTCCGATATTGAAGCGCTTACGGCATTTTGCCGCTTTCGCGATTGCAAGCATGTCAACGAACCGGGGTGTGCGGTGCTCGCTGCCGTGGCGGCGGGGGAACTTTCCGAAACTCGCCTGGCGTCCTACCACGCGTTGACCCAGGAAACCGATGCTGTCGCCAAGCGCCGCCAAGAGGCCGATCGCCTGCGAGCGCATACGGGGCATCCTCGACGCCGCAGGCGATAAATCCTTCGGCATCCTCCTTCCCCCTACCGCCTCGGCATCGTCACGCTTGGTAATATTGTCGGGGACGTTGTTCTGGTCGGCCTCGTCTCTTGGTTTGTGTATCATAAAAATCCGGAACAAAGTAATGATGGATAGGGAAGTTGTCGTGCATCAGGAAGAAGAAAGAACGTGCTTTTGCCGCGATATTCCCGGCTGCCTGCTTGTTTCCGACAAAGGGGTCGAGTGCACGGTTGAGGCTGTGGCACTCGAGATTCCTGTCTCGATAAGCTACAACAACGTCTATCACGACGTATTGTCGTGCACACCGCGCGACCTCGAGGATATCGCCTATGGATTTTCGTTCACTAACGGCATTATTTCCTCCGCTTCCGATATAGATCACGTGCACGTCAAGGAATCCGAAGGCTGTTTCGCCGTGGATATCCGCTTGCGGAAGGGGCTGCGAATCGACCCTTCGGCCTTTCGACTCTGCTCGGGTTCAGGGAAGACCCAGCGCGAGCCTCTTCCGCTGCTTTCGTCCTACCTCCCGGCGCGCAGGGCCCCTCTTCCGTCAGGGCCCACCTTCGCTCGTGAGGCTATCTGGAAAACCTCGCAATCCCTCGTCTCGAAACAGCGCCTTCACCGGGAAACGGGCGCTACTCATGCGGCGGCCTTCGTTGATCGCGATGGGAAGTTTCTCTATCTCAGAGAAGATGTCGGGCGCCATAACGCCACCGATAAATTGATCGGCGCGTTGGTTCGCAACCGGGTCGATCCCCGGGATGGATTCGTCTACCTTTCCAGCAGATGTGCGCTTGAGCTGGTAAGCAAGCTCGTTTCTTATGGCGTGCGACTCATCGCCACGGTTTCCGCTCCGACGTCGGCGGTTATCGATTTTGCTCATGAGGCCAATGTGACGCTGTGCGCGTTCGCGCGTGAAAATCGGTTTACGGTTTATACGCATCCGGAGCGAATCGAGCTTCTTGAAACTCTGCCGGAATAACCGGTGTTCAGTTCTGCTATAATTTCGCCTTGCTTGTACATCGTTGGGCCCTGTACAGGTCGTTTACTCGTTGCCCATGACCCGCAACCGTCGTGTTGCGTGGTAAAAGGAGAATACCGATGAAAAGAAAAAGGACTACCTATGTCGCGCAGGCGGGTATGATTGCCGCGCTCTATGCCGCGGCGACGCTGGTCACGCTATTTTTGCTGCAGGGGCTGGCGTGGGGACCGGTGCAATTTCGCCTATCGGAGGCCGTTGTTGTTTTGGCTCTGCTCACCCCGGCGGCGGTTCCCGGGTTGACTATCGGGTGCATCATAGCCAACCTGATCGCCCTCGTTATCAACGGTACCGGAGCGCTTGGTCTGCTTGATGTCCTCTTCGGCAGCTTGGCCACGTTTTTGGGTGCGCTTTGGTGCCGCAAGTTTCGCAAGAACACCAAGCTTGCCCTGCTCGGCCCCGTCATCGCCAATGCGTTTATCGTTCCCGCCTATCTTCCGATTCTTTTGCAGGGCTTCGGGTTTTACACGATTCCGTTCACCGACGTCAATCTGGACGGTGCCTATGTGCTCATGTATCTATTCGGCGTGCTTGCGATTGGCCTCGGAGAGGCGCTTGTCGTTTACGTGCTCGGTTTGCCCCTGCTGGCAGCGCTTCGCAATTTCGGTGTAGTTGAGGACCCGCAGGAGCAAAAACGGCTACAATAGCGGGGTATATAGTCCAGATTGTTCGTTTGAAAGGCGCGTTTGTCGTTGTCTTTCAGGGGGAATGGTCGCGCCTATTGTGAGGAAGCTTATGAATCCGGTTGTTGTTATTCCTACCTTTATTTCAGGACGCACGCGCAAAGACGGTAGAAGCGTGCTGGGTACATATGACCACGCAACGCCCATGACGCAGTCGGGCGAACTGCCGCGCTGCCTGCATTCATTGCAGAAAGTGGTGGGTTTGGGCCCCATTGTTTTGCTCGTGGTTAGCGATCCGGCGATCGAGAATCAGGCTGCCGAAAAAGTGCAGCAGGCGGTAGGTCAGTTCCCCGGCCTTAATATCATCGTAATCGGCGCTCCCGAACACCTGCTGATCCAGCAGCGTATGGAACAGTTGGGATCAGGAAAACTCGGCAAAGAAGTCAGCCTTTCGGGGTATGGCGCGGTGCGCAACCTCGGATTGGTCGTTGCCAATGTGCTCGGCTTCGACTCGGTGGTTTTTCTCGATGACGATGAAGTGATCGACGATCCTGAATTTTTGAAAAAGGCCATGTACGGTCTGGGTAAATTGACCAAAAAGGGCATCCCGATTTTGGCGAAGTCCGGATTTTATTTCAATTCCAACGGGTCCTATCTCTCGAAAAGCCAGGACAAGTGGTACAACCATTTCTGGCAGCAGGGTAAAGCGTTCAATCGTTGGATTGAAAAGGCCATGCACGGCCCGCGCCTATCCCGCTCGAACCACGTGTGTGGTGGCTGTCTTGCGCTGCATAAAGAAGCCTTCAAACGCCTTTCCTTCGATCCTTTGATTGCGCGCGGGGAAGACCTTGATTACATGCTCAACCTGCGCATGTACGGTTCCGATATCTGGTTCGACAACCAGTGGAGCCTGCGTCATTTGCCGCCCGAAAGCGAAAGCGAAGGGGTGCGGTTTCGCCAGGATATCTATCGCTGGCTCTACGAATATCGCAAGATGGAATACAGCCGTACGCAAATCGATTTACTGCAGGTTAAACCCGCCTCGCTCGAACCCTATCCCGGGCCGTTTTTGGAAGCGGGAATCGAGAAGCGCATTCGCACCACGGCGCTTTTGCGCAGCTTTGCTCGACCCGATAAGAGAGATTACCGCCGTGCAGCAAAAGCCGCGACGGGGGAGGCCTCTGTCTATGCGCAGCGGAACTGTGCGAAGTATTTTGAATTCCAGTTCATTTGGCCCGAACTGATGGCCCGTATCGAAAACGATCAGATTCTTCGTACGGCACTTCTTCAGTCCGTGGCTCAGCGTCAGGCTGGAAACGACGAGCAGCGCATCGCCGCAGCTATGGCTGCTGCGGGTATCGATCCCGGTTCGACCAATGAGATTCGCATGAACGTGGCGGAATGATGAGATACTTCCGTTGCTAACCTTTATATTTGCCGCGCTTGCCGGCGTTGGCGTCGGCATTCTGTCGGGGATGCTCGGTATCGGAGGGGGCACCGTCATGGTGCCTATCTTCCGTCTGGCGTTCGGCCTTTCTGCTCTTTCCGCAGCGGCAACCTCGCTGTTCACCATCATCCCCACGTCGCTGGCCGGTTGTGCCACGCACATCCGCAATAAAACCTGCCAGGTGCCCTTGGGCGTCGCTACCGGTCTCGGTGGGGCGTGTACGTCGCCAATCGGTGTGTGGCTCGCCTCGATTTCTCCTTCGTGGGCAATCATGCTGGCCGCGGCGCTGATCATCGGCTATTCGGCGATCAGTATGCTGCGGAAGGCCGCCGGGATGCCCCGGGGTGTCCCGGCATCTTCGGTGTCCGTCGTTGCAGCTTGCCCTTCCTCAGAGCGCGAAACCGTCGCTCCTGAAAAACGCTTACTCACGAAGTCTCAGCTGCTCAAGGGGGCGGCGGTCGGCCTTGCGGCGGGTGTGGCATCGGGTTACGTCGGCGTTGGGGGCGGTTTCATCATGGTGCCCCTGTTCATTTCCCTTATCGGTATCTCGATGCGGCAGGCTTCGGGCACCTCGCTTATCGCGGTCACCATCCTGGCCATTCCCGGGGTCATCACCCAGGCCATGCTCGGCAATGTTGATTTTCTTGCCGGTATCGCCATGGCCGCCGGATCGATTCCGGGTGCGATGATCGGGGCCAGCCTCATGCGCCGTGTTCCTGAAAGGGCGCTTCGATTTGTGTTCGGTGGTTTCTTGGTCGCTGTCGCGATCGTCTTGGTGTTGAATGAATTCGGCATTATTTCCTGATAGCCAACTGACCATTCACCCGTCCATCCCTTATCTTGTACATCCCTACCGCGGCAATCCCTGCTGTAGCGCGTGGCTGCGCTATGATGGGTTTTGCAATACCGCAGAAAGGGAAACATCATGGTCGTGTCCGATATACCGAAACATATCCGTTATTTCACACTTGAAATCATCTTGTTCGTCCTTGCTTTGTGTTCCGCCAGCGCCCTGGTGTGGACGATTGGAACGCCGGGCAATCTCAACGTCGGGCTTGTGGTGCTTGCGGGCACTATGTTCACGCTGTCTCTCCTGGTAACCATCAGGTTACTCATGGACCCCGACAACGTGCGTGCGCGCCAATCCGATGCCATCTTGAAGCTTGCGAGCGAGACGCTTGCTTGTATGCAAAGCGGACTCGCTATCGAACCGGCGCAGAAGACGTGCGAGTTGCTTTTACCCGCTTCGTCAGCGGTTGCGGTCGCCATCACCGACAAAGATAATATTTTGGGGTACGCCGGTGTTGAACAAACCAACAACCAGGGGGGCTCCCCCATTCGCACTGCGGCAACGCACGCAACTCTTTTGGATGGCGAAACGCGCATCATGCTCACGACCGAAGAAATCGGTTTTCCTTCAAGCGTCCGTACTATCAAGGCGGCTATTATCGTGCCTTTGACCATTGCGGGTAAACCTGAAGGAACGCTCAAGTTTTACTTTAAGACACGGCGCAATATCAACGAGACGCAGATTTCGGTTGCCGAGGGTTTTGGTGAGCTGCTTTCGACCCAGATAGCCGCTTCGGCGCTTGAGCAGCAGACGAAGTTGGCAACCAGCATGGAGCTCAAGGCGCTGCAGAGCCAGATCAACCCGCATTTTCTTTTCAACACCATCAATACGATCGCTTCACTCATCAGGACCGACCCCGAAAAGGCCCGTATTTTGCTGCGTGAATTTGCGGTGTTCTATCGCCGAACACTGGAAGATTCAAGCGACTTGATCGTTTTCACGCGCGAACTGGAACAGACGCAACGTTATTTCACGTTTGAAATTGCCCGGTTCGGCGAAGACCGTCTGTGCCTCGATATAGAAGTGGATCCTGAGGTTGAGGATATGATGGTTCCCGCGTTTATGGTGCAGCCTCTCGTGGAAAATACCGTTCGACACGCGATGCCTTCTGAAGGGATGCTTTCGATCAAAATCACCGGGCAACGAGAAGGCGATGATGTCTTGGTCAGCGTCGAGGATGATGGCGTCGGCATGACCGACGAGGCGCGCGACAACATTCTGCATCCGCAATCGCAGACGGGATTGGGGATAGCGGTCAAGAACATCAACGATCGGATGCTCGGATATTTCGGAAGCGAATCCTGCATGGATATCGAAACGGAATTAGGGAAGGGTACCAAGGTTACCTTGTTCTTGAAAAACGGCGCCATTCATGAATACAATTAGTGCGTTGCAGGAATGTTCGCGCTGAATACGGTAATCTAAGATATTCTTAAGTGATAAGATATCCGCACTATCGTGCGAGCGAACGTTGGGAAATGTTCTATAATAAAAGGAGTATAAAAGCTTTGCAGATTAACACTTTGGAGGCAAAATTGCTCAAGGCAATGATTGTTGATGACGAGGCTCCCGCGCGTTCCGAGCTGAAATATCTTCTCGACGAACTGGGCCAGACCGAGGTTGCTTGTGAAGCGGCAAGCGTGCGCGAAGCTATCGAAAAACTAAAGGAATATCCCTGCGACGTGATGTTTCTCGATATCAATATGCCCGAAGCTACGGGCCTGCAGTTGGCTGAAGCGCTGCAGCATTTGAAGTTTCCTCCTGCGGTCGTGTTCGTGACTGCCTACAGTGAATATGCTATCGAAGCGTTCAAGGTGAACGCTATTGATTACCTGGTTAAACCCGTTGAGACCGAACGCCTTTCGCAGGCTATTTCGCGGGTGCGTGAACACGTCGCCCTTCATGCGAAGGTTCAGAAATCCGAACGTATTCCGGTCGAAAAGGGCGGAAAGAAGATTCTGATCGGCATTGACAAGATTCGCTATGTCATGGCGCGTGATGATTACGCCTATCTGCAAACCGATACCGACCGTTATTTTTCGACCGTCAGCTTGGCGCAGCTCGAAAAGCGCCTCGACGGTCATGGGTTCTTCCGCGTGCATCGCGGATATCTCGTCAATCTTTCCATGGTGAAAGAAGTCGAATCCGTTTCGGGGGGCACCTTGTTGCTGGCTCTCGATGGCTCGGACGAAAAGATTCCGGTGTCGCGCCGGCGGGTTTCGGCGCTGAAGAAGGCTTTGGGCCTCTAACAATCTGAGGCGTGTCGTGGTAGAAAATTAAAACAGCCCCGAGGGTTTTACCTCGAGGCTGTTTTGTTTGCGGTAACGGGGGCCTAAAAAGCGGTGAAGGAATCTTTGGGGGCCAGGCAAATCGGGCAATTGGTAAAGTTCTCGCCCTTATGAATGTAGCCGCAGATGGGGCACAGATAGTACTTGGCGTCACTCGGATGATCGATGGTGCTGTAGGCATCGAGATAACGTTCTGCGTGATAGGCTTCAGCAAGCTTGGCACGGGTGAATACGGCAACTGCTTCGTTTTCGCCTTCGTCCTTGGCCTTCTTGATGAAGGAGGGATACATATCGGAGGTCTCGTAGATTTCACCCTGAGCAGCGAGGATCAGGTTGATGTCGGATTCGTGAGCCTCGACTGCCGGGGGCGTAGGCTTTTCTGTTTCCGGCTTCATTTTCTTGGCCAGGTCATATTCGAGACCGATGTGGATCTTTTCAGCGGCAGCGGTGGCGGTGAAAAGACGATTCAACTGCTGGAAGCCGTCTTTCTCAGCCGCTTTTGCGAACGCTTCGTACTTCGTGGTCGCGCCGGTTTCGCCGGTGATGGCCGACATCAGGTTCTCATAGGTCGTGCCGACAACCGTTTTGCTTTCGGGGACGATATCGAAATTGCTGCCCTTGCCCGCTTCGGCGGCGGCAGTGGGGGAAAGAACTTCAGCGGTGTATTCCGGCTTGGCGGTGTCCGCTTTCGGGGTTTCCGTTGCCTTCGGTGCAGGTGCTGAGCAAGCTGCGAGAAGAGCTCCTGTTCCTAAGGTGGCGGCGCCAACGGCGGCACCCTTCACAAAATTACGCCTTGATACTTCTGCCATGGTTGTTCCTCTCTCGTGGATCTTCCCTTTATTTCCTGTTAACCAGGTATTCAGTAATTTTAGCGGCGTCGTCGTCGCTGATCTTGCTGGTTTTTGCTTGCATTTTTTTGACGTCAGCAATCCACTCGTCAACTGTTGTGTACGGTGCGTTCTCGACAGTTGAAAGGCTGTGGCAGGTGCCACACTTGTTTTCGTAGAGCGCCTTTGGGTCCGACGAGTTTTCCGAGCTTCCGCCTCCGCCGCAGCCGACAAGACCGACAGCGCTGACGGCTGTAAGCAAACAAAGCGAAACCGCGATTGTTGCAATACGAGCTTTTTTCATAGAACCTTTCCTCTCCTTCTCCCTCTCATGAAGAACCATTAAATGATACTCTATTTTTAATGATAATAGTTTTCATTAAGAAAGGGAACACCAAACCGAGAAATATTTCCGCAGATACGGGACGAAAAGACCCCCATTTGGCTCCTTTGAAGACGCGGAAACGGTGAAATAGTGCCGAAGGGGTGCTTCCTTTGGTAGAATCAAGAGAATTATGTAAGAAAGAAGGTTGCGATGTTGGTCGGTGACGTGGAAAAGCTCTACCCTTCCACCAAATTATTGGTGAAAGAAAAAGTGGCTAGCCGTTTGCATGCCAAAGACGACAGTCTCTATAATTTTTCTGAAGAAGCGCAGCAGTGTGCTCAGAAATACATGGGCTGGACCGATCTTGCGAGCAATCCCGCTACCCCCTTAAAAGACATACAGGCGTTTGCTGATATGGCCATTGCTCGGGGCCTCAAGACGGTTGTGCTCATCGGTCAGGGCGGCTCGACGCAGGCGCCGATGACTATCACGAAATACAACAAGCCGGATTCAAGCATGGTGTCGTTCAAAACGCTCGACTCCGATTCCCCGGTGAGGGTCCGTGCGATTCTGGCTGAAGCAGAACCGGAAACGACGCTCTATATCGTGTCGTCGAAAAGCGGCGGAACCATCGAACCGCGTCTTGCTTTGCGCGCGGTGCGTGCCGTGCTGTCTGAGCGGATGAACGAACAGGAAATCGTCGATCATCTGGTTGCTATCACCGATCCCGGTTCCGACCTGGAAGCGCAAGCGAAACGCGAAGGCTGGCTTGCTGTGTTCAACGGCGAACCCACGGTTGGGGGTCGTTTTTCGGCGCTGTCTGTGTTCGGTCTGCTGCCGGCGTCGCTTGTTGGCATCAATCTCAACGAATTCATGGAACATGCCGTCGAGGCGGAGCAGTGCTGCGCTGAAGACTCCATCGACAATCCGGCTATCGGCTTGGCCGCTTTCCTGTTCGATAACTACGTGCAGGGTCGCAATAAGTTTTCGTTTCTCACGCCGAAGCGCGGTCGCGTACTCGGGCTGTGGATCGAACAGCTGGTGGCGGAAAGCCTCGGCAAAGAAGGCAAGGGCATCCTGCCCAACATCGAACTTGATTCGTTGCTGCTCAACAAAGATCCGGGTGACCGCAGCGTAATTATGTACCAAACCCGCACCGACCTTTGGGATGAACGTAAGAATTTCGAGATGAGCCTCGCTTACGTCGACGTTGCCATTCCGCGCATCAATTTCAAGATCGAAAGCGTTGCCGAACTGGCCGAACATTTCGTTTTATGGGAATACGCGATTGCGATGTGCGGCTATCTTATGAAGGTGTGTCCCTTCGATCAGCCCGACGTTTCTTCCGCCAAAAATGAAGTGCTCAAGATTCTTGCAGAAGGTCAACCCGAGCCCGATTTCACGCAAGATTTCCTGGATGATATCCACATGGGTGAAGTCGAGGTGCGTTCGTCGGCTGACTTCAAAGAAATCACCGATGTCCGGGAAGCGTTGAAGGCGTTGCTTGACAGCATCGAGCCCGGTGATTATTTTGCGCTCAACGTGTTTTTGCCCTTTACGGGCGAAGGTCGTCGCGAAGCCCTTGAGAGTATCCGCCACGGAGTCGCCGAAAAGCGTCGCGTGGTGTCGTGCCTCGAGGTGGGGCCTCGCTACCTGCACTCCACAGGGCAGATGCATAAGGGCGGTCCGAACAATGGGGTTTTCCTCATTCTCTCCGCCGATGAATTGAAGGATATTCCGCTTGAAGAAGAAGCCGAAAGCCTGGGGGCACTTGCCAAGGCGCAGGCTTCGGGCGATTTGTTGGTCTTGGCCAGCCGCGGCCGTCGATGCCTGCACTTGCATCTGCCCGACAACTCGTCGGTGACGTTGCGCCAGCTCGCGCAGGTAATCACGGAAATTCTTGAAAAGAATTAGGGTTTCTCCGTTTGGACGATGAAGCTTTAGGTGAGCAGGTTTACTGATGATTGAAGCGCTCTACATACATGTGCAAGGTATCGTGCAAGGGGTGGGATTCCGCCCCTTCGTCTACCGAACGGCAAAGAAATATTTGGTTTCCGGATGGGTGCTCAACGCCACCGACGGGGTGTTTATCCACGCCGAAGCGGAAACCAAGCTACTCGATGAATTCGTGATCGAGCTTTCCGAAAATCCGCCCGCCGCGTCGCAGGTGACCGAAATCGAACTGCATGAAGTGCCTCTTGAAGGATTCGACACCTTCGAAATTCGCTTTTCCGATGCGGGTGCCGTTGAAAAGACCACGCTCGTGTCTCCCGATCTGGCAACGTGTGAGGATTGCGCACGAGAACTCTTCGACGTAAACAATCGCCGTTACCGCTATCCTTTCACCAACTGCACGAACTGCGGTCCGCGGTTCACCATTATCGAAAAGCTGCCCTACGATCGCAAGAACACTTCTATGGCGGTCTTTCCGCTGTGCGAACAGTGTGCGACAGAATATGCCGATCCTCTCGATCGACGTTTCCACGCGCAGCCGGACGCCTGTTTCGAGTGTGGTCCCCATATCAGTTTGCGCGAAGGCGAAGGCGACGTGCGCTGGGGTACCACGCGAGAGGAGAGCGATGCGCTTTTGGCGCGCACGATAGAGTTGCTGCGCGCGGGGAAGATTGTGGCAGTCAAGGGGCTCGGTGGCTTCCATCTGGCATGCGATGCGGAAAACGAGCAGGCTATCGCCGAGCTGCGCCGCCGCAAGCGCCGCGAAGGCAAGGCGTTTGCCGTCATGATGCCGACGCTCGATGCGGTGCGTGAACACTGCGAAGTGGGCGAGGGGGAAGCGGCGACCCTTTCGGGTTCGCAGCGACCGATTGTGCTGCTGAAGAAGAAACCTGGTGCTACCTTTGCGGCCGGCCTCGCTGACGACCTGCGCGAACTGGGGGTCATGCTGCCCTACACGCCGCTCCAGCACCTGCTGTTGCACGATTTTGACGGCATGTTGGTTATGACTTCGGGCAACCTCCACGACGAGCCCATCGTGACCGACGACGATCGGGCGTATGAAGCGCTGGCGGGTATCGCCGATGCCTTCCTCGGCAACAACCGGGAGATTCGATGCCGCTACGACGATTCGGTTGTGCGGGTTATCTCGGTCGGCGATGTCGACGCGATCCAATTTCTCCGCCGGGCGCGGGGGTATGCACCGATGCCGATCGCGCTGCCGGCGACAGCCGGTCAAGATGCTGCAGCCTCTTCGATTTTCGCGACGGGGCCCGAACAGAAGAATACGTTTTGCGTTACCCGCGACACGGAAGCGTTTGTGTCGCAGCACGTTGGCGATATGGAAAATGCTGCTACCTTCGATTCGTGGCTGGATACCAAAGCGCTCTACGAACGCCTTTTCGAGTTGCATCCGAGCATTATCGCGTGCGACCAGCACCCCGAATATTTAACGACGAAATGGGCTGCTGAACAGGATGAACCCCGTGTTGAAGTGCAGCATCATCACGCGCACATCGCGGCGGTCATGGCCGAGAACAACCTGTCAGAAGCTGTGTGCGGCATCGCCTTCGACGGTACGGGCTATGGCGCGGATGGCGCTATCTGGGGTGGGGAAGTGCTTCTTGCCAACTTGCAGACCTACGAACGTTTCGCCAATTTCACCTATTTCCCCTTGCCCGGAGGAGCCGCGGCCATCAAGCATCCGCTGCGGGCGGCCTATGGTGCGCTGTGGGCTTTCGATTTGCTCGATCATCCGGCAGCCCAAGCGGCTCTTGCCCCCCTGGGCGAGGCGGCCGATATCTGTGCGCAGATGATCGATCGCGGGCTCAACACGCCGCTGACCTCGTCGGTCGGACGACTTTTTGATGCGGCAAGCGCCCTGCTCGGCATATGCACCGAACCAAAATATGAAGGCGAAGGGGCGATTTTGCTCGAAGCGGCCCTCGATGCTTCTTCTGAAGTGCAACCAGACGAACGCTACACCATCGAACTTATCAAGAACACGGCAACCGAGCAGAGCACGGCCCTCGATACTTCCGTGGTTCTCTTCGATGCTGCGCCGGTTTTCGCTGCACTGCTCGACGATGTGGCAGCGCAGGTCGCTCCCTCTCTGATCGCCCGTCGCTTCCACGATGCCTTCGCCGATGCCGTCGTGATGATCTGTCAGCTGATCGATGCGACGTATGGCATCACCACGGTAGCGCTTGGCGGCGGCGTGTTCATGAACCGCTACCTTATCGAGCGCGTGGTGGCGCTGCTTGAAGCATCCGGATTCACGGTTGCTATCGGGAGGGAACTACCGCCCAACGATGGCTGTATCGCCTACGGGCAAGCCGTGGTAGCATTGGCAACTGAAATAATATAAGAGCTCGCATACATCTGAAAAGAGATTCCCATGTGCCTCGCCATTCCTGCAGTTATAACTGAGCTTCATGAAGATCATCTTGCCACGGTCGATATCCTGGGGGTGACGCGCGATATCTCTCTCGATTTGACGCCGCAGGCAGGTGTGGGCGATTACGTGCTTGTTCATGCGGGGTTCGCCATCGAAGTGGTTGAAGAACACTACGCACAAGAGACTATCGACCTGATCAAGAGCTTTCCCGAGCTCATCGGGGATGCGGTTTAAGATGGATCTTTCTCCGTTCAAGAAACCCGACCTAGCACGCGGCCTCATTGAATCGATAGAGGCTTGGGCCCCCGAACACGCAACGCTGATGGAAGTGTGCGGCACGCACACGGTGGCTATCGCTCGCAACGGCATCCGAGCGCTCATGCCCGATCGGGTCCGTTTGGCCTCGGGCCCCGGCTGTCCGGTCTGCGTTACGTCGAACCACGACATCGACACGGTCATCGCCCTTGCGCGCATCCCCGAAGTCATCATCGCCACCTTCGGCGATATGACGCGGGTGCCCGGTTCCACTTCGAGCCTTTTAAAAGAGCAAGCTGCGGGCCGTTCGATCGAAATCGTCTATTCGCCCCTCGATGCGCTCAAGCTGGCGCAAGACAATCCCGACCGAGAAATCGTGTTTGTCGGAGTGGGGTTTGAAACGACCACGCCCCTCGTTGCCATGGCCATCAAGCGTGCGGCTGCGCTCAAACTCACCAACTTCACCGTGTTCGCGGCACACAAGAACATGCCCGGTGCGCTTGAAGCGATCATCAACGATCCGCAGCTCAAGGTCGATGCCCTGATTTTGCCGGGGCATGTCAGCACGATTATCGGCATGGAACCCTATCGTTTTCTTGCCGAAAAATACGGCATTGCCGGGGTGATCACCGGATTTGAGCCGGTTGATGTGCTGCAGGGCATCGCCATGATCATGCGTCAGCTGCATGAGGGCCGTGCTGAAATCGAAATTGCCTATGCTCGCGGCGTGATGGTCGAAGGCAATCCGGTCGCCTTGGCGGCAATCGACGAAGTATTTGAAACGTGCACAGCACTTTGGCGCGGGCTGGGCGAAATCGAGGGTTCCGGCTATAGGATCCGCCCCGAATTCCGGCAATTCGATGCGGTGCGCCGCTTCGACCCTGTTGTCGAGCCGACGCAGGACCCCAAGGGTTGCCGGTGCGGCGATGTGTTGCGTGGCATCATGGCGCCCGACGAATGCCCGCTGTTTCGTACCGTGTGCTCGCCCGAAAACCCGGTCGGTCCCTGCATGGTCTCTTCCGAAGGGTCCTGCGCGGCATATTACCGCTATTATTGATGCGTCTGCGGGGTGTTTTCGGATAAAAACTGGCTTTTCCTCATAAATGATACTGATTAAGTAGCATTTATTCTTTTCATTTCGCCATTTGGTGCTAAAATAAGTGAAAGTTTCCTAAAGGGGGAACTACGTCGTGTGATGCAACCCATTTCACACGACGTAACGACGCTATGCGCCGTGTGCGGCGTATAGGGGAAAAGGAAAAGGGGGTGTGGGGATGGAGCTCTTTGCTGATGTTGCTTTTTTATCGCGTCTTCAATTTGCATTAACGGTTGCTTTCCATTTTATTTTCGTGCCGCTGTCCATTGGCTTGGGTTTAATTCTTGCCATCAACGAAACGCGTTACTACAAGTCGAAGAGTCCCGAGGACTCAGCAGCGACGAGGTTTTGGGTGAAGGTCTTCACCGCGACGTTCGCTGTCGGTGTGGCCACCGGTATCACGATGGAGTTTTCCTTCGGGACGAACTGGGCCGATTATTCGCGGTTTGTCGGCGATATCTTCGGTGCACCGCTTGCAGCTGAAGCGCTGTTGGCGTTCTTCCTCGAGTCGGTGTTCTTGGGTGTTCTCGTCTTCGGACGCAAGAGGGTTTCACCGAAGTTCTACCTCGTGTCGGCTTGGTTGGTGTGGTTTGGATCGTGTCTGTCGGGTCTGTGGATCCTGATCGCGAATTCTTGGATGCAGACGCCGGCCGGTGCCGAACTTGCAGCCGATGGAAGCAAGGCGGTTATCACGGATTTCATGGCGGCGGCATTCAACCCGTCTATTCTTTCCCGTTATTCGCACGTTATTACTGCGCTGCTGATCATGGGCGCTTTCCTGTCTATCGCGGTTGCCGCGTGGTACCTGCTCAAAGGGAAGCATGCTGATTTTGCCATGAAAACGATGAAAACCGGTGCGGTCGTGGCGCTTATCACCACCGGCCTCATGATTTTTTCCGCGCATAGCTCGGCGGTTTTGGTTTCGGTCGAACAGCCCACCAAGCTTGCCATGATGGAAGGTCAATACACCAGCGAGAAGATGCCGCTCTATGCCTTCGGCTGGGTTGATCAGGAAAATCAGAAGGTCATCACACCGTTCGCTATTCCTGGCGGTACGAGTATGCTCGCCTCCGGTTCGTTTGACACCGTCTATCCCGGCCTCAACGAACTTGCCGATGGCCGCTACGGTAAAGATTTCACCCCGGAAACGGTGAAGGATTTGCCGGTTAATTTCGTCTTCCAAAGCTATCACCTCATGGTTGCTCTGTTCGGGCTCATCCTCTTGAGCGTAATCCTCGCAATCGTGTTCACCTGGCGTGGTGGCAAGATCAAGAACATGAAGTGGCTACAGAAGCTGCTCATCATTTCGCCGATCTTCCCGTTTATCGCCATTCAATCTGGCTGGATTACCGCAGAAGTTGGTCGTCAGCCGTGGGTCGTCTATCCGTCGACTTCAGGTCCTGACGGCGTGAGCCTCTTGACGAACAACGCCATCTCCCTGTCGCTTTCAGCCCCTGAGCTGTGGGTTACCATTGGCCTATTTATTCTGGTATACGCCTTCCTGTTCGTTGCTTGGGTGCGCGTGCTTTCCGGCTTTATCAAGCGCGGTCCCGTGTTGGAAGGGCCTGAGGCTGAAATCGCCGGGGCTGCCAAAAAATCCAGCACGACCGCGGATGCAAAGGATGGTGAATAGCCATGACGTTTTTCGCCGTATTGTGGTTCATCCTGATTTTTGTTTTGATTGCAGGTTATTTTGTTCTTGATGGCTTTGATTTGGGCGCCGGTGCACTCTATCCTTTCATCGCGAAAAACGAAAAGGAAAAGGCTATCGTGCGCCGCAGTGTCGGGCCGGTGTGGGATGGCAACGAAGTGTGGTTGCTTACGGCCGGCGGTGCGCTCTTCGCGGCGTTTGCCCCGGCATACGCCACGACCTTTTCCGGGTTTTACCTGGCTATCATGCTCGTATTGTTCGGCTTGATCGTCCGTGCGGTTTCCCTTGAGTTCCGCGCCCATGATCCCGAATGGGGCAAGGCCTGGGATATTTGCTTTTTCGTAGGCTCGCTTTTGCCGGCGCTTCTGTTCGGCGTGGCGGTTGGCAACATCTACGCGGGTATTCCGATGGACGCCAACGGCGACTATTCCGGCTTACCGCTGATTGGGCTCATCACTCCCTTCACGCTGCTCTGCGGTTTGCTGGGTTTGAGTATCTTCTTGTCGCAGGGTGCAACCTGGGTTTCGCTCAAGGCTCCCAAGCCTTCCGAGGTTCGCAATCGTGCTGCCAAGCTGCGTCTGCCGTTGCAGGTCGCTGCGCTGGTGCTGTTCTTGGCGGTGTCGCTGTATGCGCACTTCATCATCCAGCCCACGATGGATCCCGCATTGGGCATTCTCCGCTGGTTGTTCGCCATCCTGTTTGTGGTTGCCCTGGTTGCCAGTATCGTGCTGGTTAAGAAAAAGGATTGCGATCTGGGCGCCTTTATCGCAAGCTGCGCCTCCGCGATCTGCTTGATCGGTCTTTTGGCTTCGTCGATGTTCCCCAACCTCGTCGTTGCAACCGACGGCACCACCATCACGCTCATGAGCGCTGCTTCGTCTGAGTTGGCATTGATGTGGATGACGATTATCACCTGCATCGGTTTGCCGCTTGTGTTGATCTACCACGTGATCATCTACCGCACTTTCCGCGGCCGGGTGACTGACGAGGATATCGAACACTACTAAAAGCAGGTACCGAGACGCTCTGTCTGAAGCCGGCCCCTTTGGGGGTCGGCTTTTTTTGGTGCGTTTCGTTGTGTTCTTCCCAGCCTTCGGGCAGATCGGGTAGGGGGTTGCTCTGCCTCGCACGCTTTGTTTCTGAAGGATATACTGAAACCTTCGAGGTTTACGATTCGCTTTGGAAAAGGAGTCTTGCATGAAATATGTTTTGGCGCATGGCACGTTGTTCGATGGAACGTCTCAATCGGCTGACGTGCGCGAAGACGTCAATATCTACGTCGAGGGCGATCGAATCGTTGCCATCAGGCAGCATGAAGCGCAGCTTGAGGAAGGCTATGAATGCATTGACATGACGGGTAAGTATGTTTTGCCCGGGTTAATCAACTTGCATGCCCATCTGTTCGGCACGGGTAAACCGTCCAAAGCCCTTGCAGGCGGAGGTAGCGCCCAGACGCTTATCAAAATAACGAAAACGGCTTTGGGCGCACGCATTCTTGATTCCATGGTATGTGCAGGGGCGACGGCCGAGCTTAATTCCGGAGTGACCACCGTTCGCTGTGTCGGCGATTTCCACTGGTCCGACGTGCGCTTGCGCGATCGCATCAATGAGGGCAAAATCGTGGGGCCGCGTCTGCTGGTTTCTGGTCCCGCCATCACGGTGCCGGGTGGCCATGGCGACGGCACGTTTTCGGTGACCGCAAGTGGCGAGGAAGAGTTGCGATCCCTCGTTAGAGACCACGCCGCCCACAAGGTCGATCTGATTAAGATCTGCGTCACGGGTGGCGTGATGGATGCCAAGGTAAAGGGCGAGCCGGGCGAGGTCAAGATGAGCCTTGCCCAGACGAAGGCGGTGTGCGACGAAGCCCATCGCTTGGGTTATTACGTCGCAAGTCACACCGAAAGTCCGGATGGCGTGCGCATTGCGCTCGAAGGCGGTGTAGATACCGTCGAGCATGGGGCGACGACAACGCCGGAAGTCATCGCGTTGTATAAGCAGACAGGAAGCGCCGATATCTGCACGATATCGCCCGCCGTGCCTCTGGCGAAGCTTGATCCTGCCGTGACAATGATGAACGAGCTGACCCAGTACAATGCGGATATCGTTTTTGCCGGTATCGTTCAGGGTGCGAAGGATTGCCTGGCGGCCGGGGTGCCGGTGGGCTTGGGTACCGATGCTAGCTGCCCCTTCGTCACGCACTACGATATGTGGCGTGAGGTTTGCTATTTCGCGCAGCATGTGGGGGCCGCGCCAGCCTTCGCCTTGCATACCGCGACGCTGGGCAACGCACGCATAGCGCGTATCGCCGATGAAACCGGAAGCATCGAAGTGGGAAAATGCGCCGATATCATTGCGGTTGCTGAAAACCCTCTTGAGGATTTAACGGTATTGCGCCACGTTGCGATGGTTATGGCGCGAGGCATCTTGATTGCACAGCCGCGGGTGAAATACGTTTCCGTCGTCGACGAACAACTCGATATTTTGCTTTAGAATGGACAAACCAAGAAACAAGATCCCGCGGACAAGCGGGAGGATAAGAAGGCATGTATGAAGTACAGCGAACTGCAAGAAGAGATCAAAAACGCGATGCGCGCGCACGACAAAATCCGCCTGTCCATTCTGCGTCAGGTGCACGGCGAAATCAAGAACATCGAAGTCAACGAAAGGCGTGAAATCACTGACCAAGATGTCGATACCATGCTCAAACGCACGATCAAACAGACGCGTGAAACCCTTGAAGGTTCAATCAAGGCGGGCAATGATCAGCAGCGCACTGATCTGCTGACCGAACAGGTTGCGATTCTCGAAGGTTATCTGCCCCAACAGCTTTCGGGTGCGGAATTGGTGGCGCTGATCGAGCAGGTTGTCGCTGAAACGGGGGCTGCAACGAAGAAGGATATGGGGCGGGTTATGGGTGCTTTGACCAAGGCGACGGGCGGTAACTTCGACAAGGCTGCCGCAGCCAAAGAGGTCGGCGCGCGCTTGTCGTAGGTTAGCGGGAGCAAACGAAAAGGAACATACATGCGAGAGTTACCGAAAAACCAGTTGAACCCCAAGGTTAAAAATGTATGGCGCATCAACGATGCCGTGTGGATCACGCTTGCGTTTTTGTGCTGCTTTGTGCCGGTTGCTTTGATACAGGCAAGCGATGCGGCACCCTCGTGGTGCGTGATCGTTATGGCTGTCGAGGGGGTATTGTTTGTCGCGGCGCTTATCGTGTGGCTTGCCGTGCTGCCGCCAATCCGTTTTTTTCGTTGGCGCTACGAGTTGACGGAAGACTATCTCGATATTGCCAGAGGCATCATATGGCGCAAGCGCATCGTTATCCCGTTCATTCGCGTGCAAAACACCGATACGCGTCAGGGACCGATTCTGCGTGCTTTTGCCCTTGCGAGCGTGACGGTTTCCACCGCTGCCGGAGAGCATGAGATTCCGG
The DNA here is from genome assembly GCA_036650075.1 of Raoultibacter sp. Lineage (GTDB taxonomy): Bacteria > Actinomycetota > Coriobacteriia > Coriobacteriales > Eggerthellaceae > JAVWGW01. The sequence goes on along the minus strand of JAVWAI010000023.1, from coordinate 3,307 downwards.
GTTTAGAAGCGGATGTGGCCGAAGATTTGCGCGATAAAGTGGCGGAACTGGCGCGTATTGCTCAAGAGGACGTGTAGGTCATGAGCGAAGAGATAAACGACCGACATCAGGTAAACCACAGCTATATCTGGCTGGGAATCATACAGCTTGCCGCTCCCTTTGCGATGGTGATTTTTTTCAGTATGATCGCATTTTTCTCTCGAATCAACGGAAAACCAGGCGGTGCGGAGGGCGGTTTTTCTGTCATGGGACCGATCGTTACGGTCGGCAGCATCGTAGCGGTTTTTATCTGCCTGGTTATCTATCAGATCATCTCCTATAAGCACCTGTACTACGAACTCGGTTTGCAGGAGTTCAATCTGTACTCGGGCATTCTCAATAAAAAACGCGTGCACGTTCCCTATCAGCGGGTTCAGTCCGTCAACGAGCAGGCAGGTATCCTGCAGCGGCTCGTGGGCGTGTGCACCGTGCATATCGACACTGCGGGGGGAGCATCCAATAAGGCAATCGTTGTGCCGTATCTGCGCAACACCGATGCAGAAATGTTGCGGCATGAACTTTATGCGCGCAAACAAACCATTTTGGGTCAGGAAAACATTGCGGCTCAAGCCTCGTGTGGTGTCGCGGCAGGCGCTTCCAACATTTTGGATGCTCCCGCAGAAATCCTTGGTGATGTGCGGGGCATCTTCGGAGGCGATCAGGTCAATACGGGCCAGGTTACCTACGAATACGGTTTGACCAATAAGGAATTGTTCTTGGCGGGCGCTTCCAACAACACGGCCTTCGCCATTATCGTGATCTCACTCGTCGCCGGTGTGGCGCAGCTTGCGGGGCAGATTGCTCCTTTGCTGCTGGGTGTGGCGCAGCCGATCGTCGGGCGCGTGGTGGAATCGGGGGCAAGCCTTTTCGGGGGCAATCTGTTTGCCGCCGCTGCCGCGCTGACCGCGGTGATTCTTCTTGTGTTGTGGCTGGGCTCCATCATCGGTTCGTGCATTTCCTACGGCGGATTCCATGCGTGCCGTCGTGACCGACGTATCGAAGTTGAGCAGGGCTTGCTGCAGCGACGCTTCCACGGGGTCGATATCGATCGCGTGCAGTCGGTTATCATCAAGCAAGGTTTTATCCGCCGCTGTTTCGGCTACTGCGAACTGTCGTTGGGGAAAATCGATTCGACATCGGAGGATTCTTCGGAAGCGAAGGAAAGCGCCACGCACAATCACGGCTTAATCGTGCATCCCTTCGTGAAGCTTACCCGCGTTCCTGCTATTTTGGAAGGGCTCGTACCCGAATACGCCGATGTGCCGACAGAGAACATCCCCGTCGCCCCGGTGGCGTTGCGACGGATGCTCATCCGCCGTTGCACGTGGCAGGGCTTCGGTATGTGGCTTATCGCCTTCGTCATTATCGCGCAGATCGCGCTTAATATGGGGACAGGAATCAGTGATACGACGGTGTTCGTCGATACGAATAATAGCGGAATTTCAGTGGGTATGGGAAACTCGCTGCAGGGGGAGGCTGCCCCCGCTGGCGTGCCGACTACCGTTGTATGGAACAGTGTTCTCAACAATGCGTGTTTTGTGCTCTATGCTGTCGGTGTGCTCTTTGTCATCATCGATGCTATCGGGGCGGTTCTGTGGTTTCGCGGATCGGGCTTCGCCTACAATGCGCGCTTTATGCAGGTAACCAACGGCGGTTTTTCGCGGGAGAGCATCAGCTTTCCCCGCAAGAAGATACAGTTTGCGACCGTACGCACCAACCCCTTCCAGCGAGCGGCAAAAGTGACGACCGTCGATGCGCGCACGGCTGCGGGCGTGGGGGGCACAACGATGAGGCTGATGGACGTTTGTGATGAAGATGCTCAAAAGTGGCTTGATTGGGTAAGGCCTCGAAAAAATGTGATAGAGTAAGGGATTATGAAAGAAAAGAACACATCTGATTCGAAAGGTGGCCGAAGTACGAATTCTGTACCTCGGGCCTGGACCCCGTCGCAGTTTAAACCGCGAATTCTTGCCGGCGCTCGGGCTGTGGCTGATAATGCTGCAAATACGCAGGCCAATGCTGAAAACAAAAACCATAATGTGCGCGAATACTCCTTGGGCGAGGAAATCGCCAACTCTGTGACGCACGGCGTTGGGGCACTTCTTTCCATCGCGGCTCTCCCCGTTCTCGTGGTGAAAGCCATTGACGATGGCGGTGGTATCTTTCTGTTCGCAGCGCTTATCTATGCTATTTCGATGCTGATGGAATATATCATGTCGACGCTTTATCATGCGATCGCCGCCGAAAAGGCGAAACGCGTATTCAAGGTGCTCGACCACAGTTTCATCTACATTTTCATCGCTGGTTCTTACACGCCGTTTTGCCTTATTTCCCTTGCTGACGCAGGGGGCATGTGGCTCTGTATTGCCGTGTGGGCCATCGCTTTTGCCGGGGTAGCCTGCGAGGCGTTTTGGGTGTTTCGCCCCCGCTGGATTTCTGCGGTGCTCTACCTGCTCATGGGATGGTGCATAGTGTGGTTTCTGCCCGCCCTTATCGCGGCTCTTCCGACCCCCGGTCTGTGGTTGCTTATTGGCGGCGGTATCTGCTATTCAATCGGTGCCGTCTTCTATATTTTTAAGAAAATACCTTATATGCATTCCATATTTCACCTTTGGGTCCTGGCCGGTAGCATTTGTCAATTTATCGCCATCATGTTTTACGTTATGTAAGCGTCGCGTGCGTGAGCGCGCGGGCAGGATGCCCTGAAAAGCGGGAAGCCTTTCAAAAGGTGGGTGTTGGAAGAAGATGAACCGAGCCGGCGAATTATAAATGCTGACGGGTTTGTAATGGTAAGCGTATGAGAAGGAGTGAAAACTACATATATGGACATAGGTATCTCGCTTTTTGTGACCTTTGTGCTCGTGCTCGTGAACGGGTATTTTTCCATGTCAGAGATGGCGCTTGTGAATGCGAAGCGCATTGTATTGCAAAAGGAATCCGAAGACGGCGATAAGCGTGCGGCTCGCGCGGTCGAGCTGGCAAGTGATTCCAATGCGTTTTTGGCGACGATTCAGGTTGCCATCACGCTCGTCGGATTCTTTGCGGCAGCAGCGGCGGCCACCAATCTTTCCGATCCCCTGTCGCAGTGGCTTTCAGGCTTTGGGTTCGAGTGGCTATCTGCCATTGCGCCCGGTTTGTCCCCGGTGCTTATCACGCTGTTCGTGTCGTATCTCAGCATCGTGGTGGGAGAACTTGTCCCCAAGCGCATTGCCCTTGCCAACGCCGAAAAAGTGGCGAAAAGCGTGGCGGGTCCGCTCATGGTATTTCA
>JAVWAI010000022.1:0-25679 GCA_036650075.1 Raoultibacter sp. | reverse complement strand
GCAGCGGTGCCTCTTATGCTGTTGGCACGATAATCGACACACCGGGGGGGTCGGCCGCGGCGATGACCCTCTATGCGCAATGGTTGAAGGATCCTGGTCCTGGTCCTGGTCCTGGTCCCGGTCCTGGTCCCGGTCCTGGTCCTGGTCCTGGCCCTGGCCCTGGCCCTGGTCCCGGCCCCGGCCCCGGCCCCGGTCCTGGCCCTGGCCCTGGCCCCGGCCCCGGTCCTGGTCCCGGTCCCGGTCCTGGTCCTGGTCCCGGTCCCGGTCCTGCTCCCGGTCCTGTGCAACCTGGCGCAGATCCGCAGATAAATCCGAAGCAGAATCCGCAGGGGCTCGCTACTACAGGCGACGTGTCCATGGAGATATTGGGAATTGGAACTGCTTCAATTTGTTGCATAGCAGCGATCGTTCTTCTGGCTGCCCGTCGTCGCGTACGCTGAACCGGATTGAGCTATCGGGGGATTGCGACAATCGAAGACGTGCAAATTTCTTCTTGCATTGGTAGGTGATTGTTGGTACACTAGGCGAGCTGTTTTACTCAAGCGAGGGATGAGCCCTCCACCTGTTTCGGCGCTGCTGATGGGTTACATGGATATTGAGGTGCATCTGCACCGCTGATTTTACCCTGTGAACCCGTGGCGTATGCGCTGCGGGTTTTTTGTTGACGGCATGCGCTTCGGCGCACGTAAGGAGGTGAGCGCGATAGCTGCTCAAGAGCCCCGGCTCAATGAAGAAATCGACGCTAAAGAGTGTCGTTTGATCGGTTACGACGGATCGCAGATGGGTATTTATGTAGTTACAGAAGCCCAGAAAGTCGCCGATACTGACGGATTGGATTTGGTGGAAATCGCCCCGAACGCGGAGCCGCCCGTATGTCGCATCATGGACTACGGCAAGTTCAGGTACGACCAGGCCATCAAAGCTAAACAGGCCCGTAAGAACCAGAGCAAGATCGAAACAAAAGAAATGAAATTCCGTCCCAAGATTGACATTGGTGATTATACGACCAAGAAAAAGCACGTTCTGCGCTTTTTAGAAGCGGGCTCGAAGGTGAAAATCACCATCATGTTTCGCGGTCGAGAAATGGCTCATCCTGAACAGGGTTTGACCATCTTGGAGCGTTTGGCAGACGATCTGAAGGATATGGCGGTTATCGAAAACCAGCCAAAGATGGAAGGTCGTAACATGCATATGCTTATTTCGCCATTACCGAGTGTTTTGGCTAAGAAGAAAAAAGAGAACGAGAAGTCTGAGAGTGAAGAAGGAAAGGAAGATTAATGCCTAAGATGAAAACCCACCGCGGCACTGCGAAACGTTTTCGCGTGACCGGTTCTGGCAAGATCATGCGTGCTAAGGCTTTCAAAAGCCACATTTTAACGAAGAAGAGCCAGAAACGTAAGCGTAATTTCCGCCACGAAGCCGAAGTCGCATCCTCTGACAATAAAGTCATTGCTCGCAATCTCGGTCGTCGCTAAGTAAGGAGTGAAAAGATATGCCTCGTGTAAAACGCGCAGTTTCCGCCCATAAAAAGCGTCGTACCGTCCTTGGTCGCGCTAAGGGTTATTATGGTGCTAAATCTCGTTCTTATCGTGTTGCGAAAGAACAGGTACAGCATTCGCTGCAGTACGTCTATCGTGACCGCCGCAACAAAAAGCGTACGATTCGCCGTCTCTGGATTACCCGCATCAACGCGGCAGCTAGAATCAATGGCCTCTCCTACTCCGTCTTGATGAACGGCCTGAAGAAGGCTGGCGTTGAATTGGACCGCAAGGTTCTCTCCGACATGGCTATCAATGACCCCCAGGCGTTCAGTGCTGTTGTAGAGGTTGCCAAAAAGGCTCTCTAACAATTCAATGCTGTTCTTGGCAATGGTTTCGCCGATTATCGCAATCCTCCCCACCTTTATTTGGCGGGGAGGATTTTTCTATGTGCAGGGTTTCTTTCAGGGTTTGTAGGGTCCCTTGTTTTGCGGCCTATCTTTTAAGTTTTGCGCTCCGTTCAGGGGTAGGAACCTCTTTTTTCCGGAATAATGCAAAGAGCGTCTTGGCTCTGAGCTAATATGTATCTTATACTGTAAGGATTGTTTGCGAAGAATAGGGGGGGGTGTTCTTATGGGTGCTGATGCTGCAGTGAGGCGTAAGAGACTTTCCTTGAAAAACGTCCGTCCTGCGGTGCTTGCTATCTTGCTTTTTCTATCGGTCACTCTTTTAGTTGGAATTGCTTGCTTCCAGTATTTCCTTCAATTACAGGATACGGTAAGAACCGAAGCCAGCGGCTACATGATGGAAATTTCTAAACAGATGGGAACCAACGTAAGTAAGACCATCGATGATAATTTTTCGGTTTTGAGTACGGTGGCGGCGGTGCTGGAAGATCCCAAGATTAATACGTATGCCCAGCTGCAATCCTTGATCAATCGACAGCGTGATTTGTGGCATTATCAGAAAATGCTGCTCATCGATTCATCGGGTGTTGCCTACGACGATCAGGGAAACACCGTCGCTTTGGAAAGTGCTGAATATCTACGCGATGCGGTCATCAACCGCACCCCCTCGCTTACCACCTCGCAGGTTATCGCTGGACACGAAAGTGTCGTATTCGCCATCCCCCTCGACAACGTGGTGATCGAAGGGAAGAAGATGCTCGCGCTGGCGACAAGCTACGATTCAGATACCTTTGACACGCTTTTATCTATGACGGCTTTCGAGGGCGAGGGGTACGCCCATATCGTCCGTAAAGACGGTAGCGTGGTTATCCGTTCAAGTTCTCCGAATTCCCTTGAAACCGGTTATAACATACTGAATTCTCTTTCTACCGGAACGCTGGAAGGCAAGAAAAGCTGGGATGGTGTTAAAGCGGATATCGCGGCTGGTGCTCAGGGTCAGATCGAGTTTTCAATGGGTGCCGAGCGTGAATACATGACCTATCTCCCTCTGGGAACGCAAGGGTGGAGTCTTCTTACCTTCGTGCCCGTTTCCGTGGTCAATGCCAAGTCGAATATTTTGATGGAAATCACGCTTCTGCTTTGCGGTTCGATTGCGCTTACTTTCTCGCTTCTGACCTTATTCTTAATATTGACGTTTTATCGCAGCAGAAAAAAGCTTGAGCGTATCGCTTATGTTGACTCCGTCACGGGCGGTAATACTATCGAGCGGTTTTACGATTTGGCGAACATTTGCCTGAAGGCTTCCGACAAGAAACACCATGCGCTCATCTATGTCAACATCGAAAAGTTTAAGCTGCTCAACGAACAATTCGGAAAAGATGCTTGCGATGAAATCTTGCGCAGTATCGAACGGGGTATCAGTTCCGATCTTGGCAAACACGAGTGCGTTGGCCGTCTGGCGGCCGATAACTTCTGTGTTCTTGTAGACTATGAAGCAGAAAATTTGACAGCTCACCGATTTGATACGTGGTGCGACAATGCTGAACGGACGATGAAAGAAAGCGGGTTCCAATGGATTCCGCTTACGATGGGGTTCGGTATTTTCGTGATCGAAGATACTTCTATGCCGTATACCTACATGATCGACCGCGCGAAACTTGCCCTGTCTGAAGCTTCGAGTATTTTTTGCGGCAAGATGCGCTACGCGCTCTACGACGAAGCTATCCGTCGTTTTATTGTTCGCGAAAAACAGCTTGAAGATATGATGGAGCCGGCGTTGGCGCGGGGAGAGTTTCAGGTATATCTGCAGCCGAAATACAATGTGCAGACCGAGCAGATTTCTGGTGCTGAGGCGCTGGTTCGGTGGGAAAGCGCGTCGGATGGTATGCTTTTTCCCGATGAGTTCATCCCCTTGTTTGAGAAGAACGGTTTCATTATTGAGCTTGATTTTTGGATGTTTGAGCAGGTGTGTAAAACGCTTCGTACGTGGATCGATGCGGGAATCGAGCCCGTTAAGGTGTCGGTCAATTGTTCTCGTCTCCACCTGCGTGATGCCGGTTTTGTCGATCGTTATCGGGCTATATCCGAACAATATGGTATCCCGAGAAAATATCTCGAAATTGAATTGACCGAAAACACTGTTTTTGAAGACGTGGAGCACCTCTCTCAGATTATTAGTGAGATTCGGTCCTTAGGGTTTGGCTGTTCTATGGATGATTTCGGCAGTGGCTATTCTTCGCTCAACCTTATTCAGGATATTCCGGTTGACACCCTGAAGCTTGATAAAGTCTTTTTTAGAAAGAGCGTGGCAGAGGAAGGGCGCAGCGAAGCGGTGGTTAGCAGCATCATTTCTATGTCGAAAGCTCTCTCCATGGAAACGGTTGCTGAGGGGATAGAGGAGCGTTTTCAGGTCGATATGCTCAAGCGGCTGCGATGCGACTACGTCCAAGGGTATTTCTTTGCCCGGCCTATGCCTGTTTCGCAGTTTGAACAGTTGATTTGCAATAGACGCACTGACGGCTCGGGGTCTGATCGAAAGGAGTGATTGAGATGGCTTCTTTTCTGAAGCGTCATGGTTCTGTATTCTTTGCTGTATTCCTTCTCTGCGGCTTTGGTTTTGCGGCGCTGGGTTTGATGTCGTGCACAGTAGCGAATTCGGGGGATAATTTTTCCGATGACGTCTTGACGCAGACGGTGTCCGATCCCGACAAGATACCGGTGACCATGTTGGTTAAAAATGCCTTTTCGCTCGATTCGCTTGAGCGAAGCGCAGAAGAGAAATTCCCGCAACTCGACATAATCCAGGTGGGTAATTTCACTTCCGATATGGGAATCGCTGAATATGACGCGCGTCTAAAAAATGGTGATTTGACCGACGTCGTGATGACGTGGCCCTTAGATGTTGGTAGTGAATATTGGAAAGACCAGTTGCTTGACTTATCGGCTTTGCCGATGACGGGAAAATACACCACAACGATGCTCAACGACATTTCTCAGAATGGTCAACTTTTCTATCTGCCGGGACCTTCGCAGGTACGGGGTATCGTCTACAACAAAACCTTATTCCAGGAAAAGGGATGGGAAGTGCCCCGGGATTTCGATGGCTTCATCGAGCTATGTCAAACAATCGAGCGTGACGGCATTCGTTCGTTGCAGCTTGGCCTCGGAAACGAAGAGGTGCTCGATACCGCTTTCGTTGGCTATGGCTACAAAAGCGCCTTCAGTACGCCCGAAAGCGCGCAGTGGCGAGCGGCTTACGACAAGGGAACGGGAAGTCTTGCCGATAATTGTCTGCCCGCCCTGCAAACGTTTCAAACGCTCATTGATGCGGGCATTTTGAAGAAGGCGGATCTTGATATCACCTACGCCGATCGTGAGTATCTGTTGTTTTCGCGGCAGTGTGCCATGGTGGAAGACTCGGTGCTCATGACCCATTTGGGGAACGAAAAAACCGGGACAACCGATGAGTTTGCCTTGATGCCCTTCTTCAATCCGGGAACCGATGGCGATTGGGCTCGTCTGTATCCCGTGTGCTACATCGGCGCGAACAAGAACCTTGCCGAATCTGGAAATAAGGAAAAATATGATTTGATAATGCAGCTGCTGGAATATATCAGCACGCCTGAGGGACAGGCGGCTTTGATTGGCGACAACGGAACGATGATTTCAAGCCTTAAGGGGGTTGCAGCTCCCCGCGTACCCGAAATAGATGCCCTGTCGCATGCACTGGAGCAGGGGCGGTCTGCGGTTTTTCCTACGTTTAAGCGTTCTCAGGAGGCCCTCCGTGTTGGCCTGGCCGGGATGGTGGGGGGCACGTTGACGGCTTACGATGTGGTCAAAATGGTCGATGCGCAAAACGTTGAACCACCGGTGCCGGAGCATCCCGCGGTCCTGGGTAGCGCGACGGCCGATTTTACGCTCACCGAAACTGGTAATTTTATCACCGATATAATGCGTGATAAAACGGGGTGCGACGTCGCTCTTTTTCTCGACAACGGAAAAGATGGCAAAACCAACGGCAAGGGCGTGAGTGCTCGTTTTTATCGTGGAGAATTGACCGACATCGATATCAAGCGGGTGTATCCCGATGTGAGGCGCGGCGAAACGGGGGAAATCTGGAAGGTTGCCATGTCGGGCGAGGATCTATTGCACACCCTAGAGTACGCTATTCCGGTCGATAATGGTCAGACTGGCTGGTTCTACTATTTTTCGGGGTTACGGATGGAATACGCACCCGCAGCCGAGCCGGGATCCCGCATTTGCACAATCAAGGATGAAGAAGGCAGGGCGATCGATCCTCAGAAAATATATTCCCTTGCAGTCATGGACGATAGCGTGCCGGCCGAATACCTACAGTCGTGCGAAAAGACCGGCATCTTCGTTCCTTCATTGCTGGGGGATGCTATTCGTGAGCAAGGCAGCATCACGCCGAGCGGTGATGGGCGGTTTGTTGTCGTGCAACCCTAAGGGATTAAAGCGTTAGAGTGTGCGGGCTATGCTTTTTAATATGTACGACATAAAAAAGAGCGACCCTTAGGGGTCGCTCTTAGAGTTCAGTACTATTGTTGGGCTGCGGTAACTCGCCCTCGTTGCAAATTATACAACCTTGAACAGCAGCGTTGCTTCAAGGGGCGATACCATGCCGTCGACGGTTTTGGCGCGAGCGGTCATACGGTAGTCCCCCTTGTCTTTAAACGAGGTGGTGAACTGCCAGTTTACCCATTTGTCGGCCGTGGCGCCCTGGGTTTCACAGCTTGTCCAGGTCTTGCCGCCGTCAAACGAGAATTCGATGGCCGCAATGGGGCTGCCCAGGTCGTCAGCGACACCTTCGAAAGTGATTTCATCACCGGCATGGAAGGCGCAGTCGTTGGCGTAGTTCAAGATGTTAATCTTGTTCCGATAGCACGGATCGGTTACCTGAACGTCGGGTGTCTTCTCTTCGCGGGTCAGTTCCAGATTGACGATGTTGCGGGTAAAGTAGCGGGCAACGGTTTCCGGCATCCAAAGTTGCAAACTTGAACTGTCGGTAGCAGTGGAAATTTCTTCACCATTGACTTGGTAAACCAGCAGAGCGTTCTTCTCCAGGGCATAGCTCAGGGGAAGGGGTTGTCCGAACCCGTCGGCACCGTAGGCGGTGACGGTGTTTACGCCTTCTTCGAGGTCTGCCATGCCGATTACCTCTGAAAGGGGCACTCCTAAGACAGCTGCCTGGCCAAAGGGAGCTCCCGTGGCGCAGGAACACGCCATTAAAGTTTCTTCGCTTGCGTCTTCGGAGAGCTTACTGACATCGACGCTGAAGTTCTTCTTGATATTACCGCCGACGTTGAGGTAGTAGTTGGCAACACCCTTGGTCGTCGGTGCCAGCTCGACAGCGGGCTTTGAGCACATGCTGGTCAGTGCGGCACCGAAAACGTTGAAGAGTTCGTCGTTGGGGGTGACTCCCTGCTGATTGAAAGCGAAGGTACCCTCTACGTTTGCTGCCTGCAGATAATCATCTGCATTCTCTTCGCCAAGCCATTCAGCGAGGATGTTGTGGTTGTTGACGGTATGAACCGTCGGGGAGGGATCGGTTTCGTGTATGGCTTTATCCTGCAGGGGGGCGCCTATGGCGACACCGGTGCCGAGGACGAGCATGGCCGTTCCGGTCACTCCGGCAAAGATTTTTTGCGGTTTGTTAAAATTCATGTCCAGTCCTCCTTATTTCTTGTCCGGTTGGGGCGGGGTCGCCGCTTGGGCGATTTGGTCATCGCTGGGTATTTCATCCAAAGCATTGAACATGACCTCGTGCGCACGATAACTGGTCTTGCCGGTTTCGGTGGTCGCACGAACGCTCAAGCAGTAAGCTGCTTTCTCGGGCGGGGTGTAGGTGTAGGTCCACCAGATCCACTTACGAACATCGGTGTCGCCTAAATCGTATTTGGTCCAGGTTTTGCCGCGGTCCATCGAAAACTCAATACTGGTGACCTTCTCGTCGAATGCGTCGACATAGCCCTCAAACGTGTGGGCTTCCTTGGTTTTCACGATGAGGCCCTCGGGCGTGTCGCAAATGGTGGCGTTGGGCTTGTTGACGTGAACCTTTTCTGGGTTAACTTGGCCGCATACGCGATCCTTCAACTTGTCGGTGGTTACGGTGTATCCGCTGATCTGTTTGCTGAAAATCTGCGCGTCGACACCTTCTTGCCAGTGGGTTACCGGGAAGCCACGACGGGCATCAAGGTATTCGCCGCCCATTTTGTAGACGAGGTAAGCATTGTCCATCATTGGGAGCTGGAAACCGCTCTTGGAAGATCCGTCAGCGCGGATAGCGCGCACGCCGGTCGTTCCTTCGTTGTAGCCGCCTGCTTTGTCGATGAGCCATTTGACTGGGATACCGGTGATTTCGGTCTGGCCGATGCCGCCGCCACCAATCGGGTTGAGTTCGCATACCATCTTAGATGCTTTGGTTACGACAACACCGGCAGCTTCGGCTTCTTTTACCAACTCGGGTAAAGCGATGGTGTAGGGTTTTGGAACATTGCCATCGATAGTGAGCTTCCATTCGTCGAACATGCTTTGAGGTAGTTTGATATCGAGACCTGCAGGGCTACAGGCATAGCGCATGTGGTCGTAGTAACCGTGCACGAAGTCGTAGCTGTAAAGCTCATCCATCTTCTGCACCTTGTCCTGGGTGTACTTGAAGTCACCCTGAACGTTTTCAACCTTGCTGACGCCTTGCATGGCATCATATTTGGTGTTGTCCCACAAGGTCATACCCTTGCCGTCGCCGGTGGCGGTATGACAGGATTCGCAGGTGCCGCCCATTTGTTGGGCGAACTTGGTATTAATGTCTTTATTGAAGTGGATGCCATGCATGAGACGACCGAATTCGTCGTCGTTGTCGCGATGGCAGGTGATGCATTGGTTGACGTCGGTGTAGGTGTTCAAAACGTCGTTGTTGAGAACGGCGTGCTTATAGTCCATCTGGGCAATCGTTGTGTTGAGGTCGGCGTGACATGAATTACAGCCACGGTTGTCTGCGTCGAGATATACCGTGTTGTAACCGATGGTCCAACTTTGCTGCATCCAGTGGGGACATTCGTACTCAGCGGGTGTCCGCTGAACAAGCTGCCCGTTGGGAAATTTGCGTATCTGGGGAGCTTTGTCTGACGTGATCTGTTCCCATTTCTTGTAGTTCTCGACGATGTACTCTTTGCCGGGGTATTGTACGTCGCCGTCGGGTTCGCCGTTTTTGGTGATATCGGCGGCCGTCGAAGCTGACTCGGCACCCATGGCGGGGGCGATGGTGGCGCACAGGGCTAGTGCAATGCAGACACTCAACGTGCCTATCGCTATCCCTACTTTCTTTCTCCTCATAACTTCCTCCTTCTCTTTGGTCTTGAATACGCAACTGAATTAAGTGGTCCCCTTCCTGTAAGTTGCGGTCCCGTGTTCGTAGGTTCGATGATAAAGTAGATGTTGATACGTGCCCATCAACGCAAACGGGCTAATCGGTCGGACTATATAGCCCGAAATGGTTGATATCGGCAAGCTGTCTTTGCTTATAATGGATACGCAGAAAAATTCTTATCAAACATGCTGGCATTTGATCGGGGAAGGGTTTCACTTCATGCTCAAGCAAGCGTTTGGCACAAACCGCTGTATGATATTTGCTGCAATAGGATTGGGTATCAGTCTTGTTTGGTGTACGCTGGCCGGTCACGCAGTCGGCTTTTCGTCATCCCTCGAAAGTTTGGGCCTTCCGACCAACTCACGCACTTTCTTTCTTTTAGGTATCTTGTTGATTGGTGTCGTGTTCGTGCTTATTCCGAAGGCGTTGCGAGAATATGATGCGGCCCTCCGTTACATACTGCCTCTCCTCTCCTCGTTTGGAACTGCCTGTTTTGCTCTTTCGGCGAAACAAAATCTTTTTCCTCCGGTTGCTCTCGCCGTCATAGGGCTTATCGTGTTCGGCTTCGGGTATTTCTGGATCGTTGCCCACTTCAATCTGCTCTTGGCACGAACGCAGAGCTTCAAGGCTGTTGTGTGGTGCGTTGTCGTCGGTTTGCTTCTTTCGACTTTTGCTTTACCGCTTTTCGATCGCTTCGTTTCTCCTGCGTGGCAGGTCGTTGCGGCAATTGTTTTGCCTCTATTCGCTGCAGGTACGTTTGAGATTGCTCGTCGGGCGGCGGTGCGGCAGCCCGTTGATGAAGCTGAGGAAGAATTGGCTACTTCTGACGATGATCGGGAGGGAAAACTGGTTTCCAAACAAGAGAGGACCGCTTTCGGCGCGCGGATTTTGCCGAGACGATTACAGCTTTCGGCGGAAACATTCGAGGTTCGTAATCTACTCATCTTACTGGTTTCGGTATCGCTTCTTTTGGCGACGGTCCGTTCGCTTGGCTCGATGGGTCTTTGGGGAGAAGGGCACAGCGGGCTTACGAACCCCGTCAGTTGGATTCTCGAATGGGCGGTTTCGGGTATTTTGCTGACTGTGTTCGCTTACTTTGCTTTGGTCAAGACAAGCCACTGGGACGTTAAAGTACGATTTCAGCCTGCCTTTCTCATTGCAATTCTCGGTCTCCTTATCGTCGCGATGCAAAGTGACCCAACAGGATGGTTCGCGGTGGTTATCAGCGACCTGATGCGCCTCGACGACTCCTTCGCTCATCTTCTTTTCTGGCTGGTTGTCGCCGTATCGCTTGACGCTGTGGATATTCCGTCTTACCGGGTAATTGGCATTGCGGCGGTGAGCTATGCCCTGAGCTCGATTTTGTGGGTGTTGTTCCTGAGTACGGTCAACGCCGTGAGCAGTGTTCTCGTCTTAGTTGTGATATATGCTTTTACGGTTATCGCCATGCATGCCGGTTGGGCTTCCCCGGCATCTGTCGATACCGCAGGAACGGTTTCTGTAGAGGGGGAGTGCCTTGGCTCGGACGGTTTGGGTAATACTCCCGCTTTCAACGAATCTCTTCGATCGGTGGACGGCGATCATCTTTCTGGAACCCAGGTAACACGAATTATTGCCGATCGATGCGTGCGCCTTGCGGCGCGCTGTAAATTATCCCCGCGAGAAACAGAGATTTTTATTCTGCTTGCGCAGGGAAGAACTCGCATCTATATTCAGGAAGAATTGGTTCTTGCGGAAAACACGGTGAAGACGCACGTATCTCATATCTACGCAAAGCTCAATGTGTCGGATCGGCAGCAGATGATGGATGTGGTGTTGGGTGTCGCCGATAAGTCGGACTGAGCTAAAGGATGATTTTGCTTTCGGTGGCGAGCGCATCGCAAGCGCTGCGATAGTCAGGATTCATGAAGGCTTGAAATGATCCATAGAGGGTATCGAGAGAACGCCAAAATGCATCAAGATATTCAGTACGCGCAGCAAACATGGCTGCCATGACCGCAAGTTCCTGATCGCCCATCTTGTGGGCAAGCTGTTGTAGGTCACGATGATTCATCTCTTCGTTGATGCTATTTGTTTCGAGGTAGTCGCTGAAGACAGCTTCCCTCGAATCGCCGAGCGCTCTTTGCACGCAGGCGCAAACCACTCCGGCACGGTCCTTTCCGTTGGCGCAGTGTATGAGAACAGGGGTGGGAGAGGAGAGTGCGGCGTTGATGACGCTGCGCAGGGCTTCGTCGTGGCGTGCCATCGCGGCGTACATGTGCTTCATTCTTTCCCCGGGAGGACCGTATGCTTCGATGATGTTGCTTGTTCGGGTGAGGTGCGTGCGGTTTTCGTCATCCTGCAAATCATCCGAAAGCAGGTGTATGTTAATCGGCCCGGATTCAAGAAGGGGGCTGATGTTGCGTTCGGCCTGTTTTCTCAAATCGTAGATGTCGGTGATGCCGAGCCTTCTGAGGTCGTCTATTCCAGCGAGGTCGATCGTATCGAGTTCGCGCGAACGATAAAGTGCGACGGAATTCTTCAGAGCGAATCTCCGAAGGCCGAAACGATGCAGGGTGCATTTCTGGTCCATGGCACTTTCTTTCCGAAGTGAACACGACATTATAGTGGCTATGATAAAGGACTCAGTCTCTGTTCGCTATCGCCTAAATGCGCCAATTGCAAAACTCGGTGAATTTTCGTATCAACCATTATGGTTGATGGTTGATTTTTGTTTTGAAAAGGCGAATCGGGAGGGGGTGCGAAGATAAAGAGAGTATTGTCGCATTTCCCCCCAAATGGTTGATAGGTTTACGCTTCGTTCTTCGCTACTATAGGGAAAGGATGAGTGGTCGTAGGGCGTTTATTGAGCATAATTCGCTCTTTGATGAAGAGTAACTCGAGAGGGGATAGAGATGAGCGAAGAAAAGATGGTGGAAGAATCAGGTGCTACCGACGACGCTGCTGTTGAAAAAACAGGCGAAGTTGCTGAAGGAATAAGCAAAGACGTTAAGGAGGAGGTTGAAGCCGCTGAGGGAGTGGCCTCTCAATTCTCTCCGCTGAAAAAATTTAAAAAATGGCAGATTATTACTGGGGTCGTCGTGGTTGTTTTGGTTATTTCCGGTATCGGTGGTTTTATATGGCACGAACAGCCAAGCTTCTGCAACGCCATCTGTCATACGCCCATGGATCCCTATCTGCCCACTTATGAGGCGCAGCCGGGTAAAGCGGCTACCGACAAGTGGGACAACGAGGTGCGTGATGCCGGTGCGATGATGGCCGCTACGCATCGGGTTGAAGGCAAGACCTGCATGAACTGCCACGTGCCAACGATGGGTGAGCAGATTTCCGAGGGCATGAGCTGGGTTTCGGGTAATTACGTGAACCCCCTTACCGAACGCGGTCTCACTGATTTGGTTCAAGCTCGCAAGGTCGCGTCTGACGATTTTTGCCTGAATGATAGCTGCCACAACATGACCCGTGATGAACTGGCGCAAAAAACAGCCGATACGAAGTTTAATCCACATCGTATGCCCCATGGTGAACTTGATTGCGGTGAATGCCACAAAGCGCATCGTGCTTCCGTCAACACCTGCACACAGTGTCACAGCGAAGCAACTTTGCCTGCTGGCTGGTTGACTGCCGCTGAGGGTAAGAAGATTTTTAATGCCGCCGCTGCATAGTTTAAGTGAGGCGTTACGAAGGACCCGCCGAGTGTTTCGGCGGGTCCTTCGTTTTGCGGGCAAGATCTCAGACGCGCTTTTCATATCCGGTGACGTTTCACCGAAAGGTTGCCCTGGTTTCTTGACAGGAGGGCGGTCGGTCTTCTAGTCTAGTCAATAGAGTATGCAGGCGCATACGAAGGGGCGCACCACCACGGGTGCGGCTTTCTTCGTGTGCGCTTTTTTTGCGCCCGTTTCCGAAGATCGCAGTTCAAGTGCTTTGACGGCGGCTTTTGTTTTGGCTGGATGAGGGGGTTGGTATGGTGATCAATGGCGTGACGCGGACCGATGCGGCGGATCTGTCTCTTGCGGACTTCATTGCGCGTGAAGGATATGACCGGGCACGTGTTGCGTGCGAGCTCAATGGCGCGATCATTTCTCGAACGCGCTACGAGACGTGTTTGCTTTCTGATGGCGATAGGCTCGAGATTGTTCATTTTGTCGGAGGTGGTTGATGTGGAAACGGGTGATTCTCGCTTCGGGCGGGTACTTATGGAGCGTGTTTCTCCTGAGCGCTACGAAAAGCTTCTTAAGGCGAGGGTCGGTATCGCCGGGCTCGGGGGCATTGGCTCCCATATCGCAATACAGTTGGCGCGCTGCGGTGTCGGTTCTTTGCACCTTGTTGATTTCGATCGCGTTGATGCCGGCAACCTCAATCGACAGCACTATTTCAGTGCGCATGAAGGACGACTTAAAACTGAGGCTTTGCGTGAGCAGATTTTGCAGATCAATCCCCGCATCCGACTTATCTGCGACAGCATAATTGTCACACGGGATAATGCGGGTGCACTTTTTGAAGATGATCCGATTGTGTGTGAGGCATTCGATCGACCTGAAAACAAAGCGCTGCTCGTCAATGCCCTTCTCGAGCAGAGCGACTCGGTTAAAGTTATCGCCTCTTCGGGCATGGCCGGCTTGGGGCCGTCAAATGATATCCGCACGCAGCGCATCGGTAGCCGCCTCTATGTCTGTGGTGATGGGGTGAGCGATGTGGCTGCGGGAGAGCCCCTATTTGCACCACGCGTTGCGATTTGTGCGGGTCATCAGTCTCAGCAAGCTATACGTTTGATATTGGAAGAAGATTAATTGAAGGGAATTTTGATGGATAACACCGAAGACACCTGGTCGCTCGGCGGTCACGTTTTTACTTCTCGGTTTATATTAGGCTCAGGAAAATACAGCCTTAATCTGGTCGATGCCGCTGTCCATCGTGCGAAAGCTGAGATTATAACCTTGGCACTTCGCCGTGCGAACACAAGCCAAGAGGACAGTATTCTCGATGCGATTCCTCGGGGAATAACATTGTTGCCCAACACGTCCGGCGCGCGCACTGCTGAAGAAGCGGTGCGTATTGCTCGTTTGGCACGAGAAATCGGCTGCGGTGATTTTGTGAAAGTGGAGGTCATTCATGATTCAAAGTATTTGCTTCCCGATAATCATGAAACGGTATTGGCGACGCGGATTCTGGCAGATGAAGGATTCGTCGTTTTACCCTATATGTATCCCGACCTCAATGTAGCGCGCGAATTGGTCAAAGCGGGTGCGGCGGCTGTCATGCCGCTTGCGGCACCCATTGGGTCGAACAAAGGTCTCTGCACCCGTGATTTCATCAAAATTTTGATCGATGAAATTGAGGTTCCAATCATTGTCGATGCGGGTATCGGGGCTCCTTCTCAAGCATGCGAAGCAATGGAGATGGGCGCAGCCGCGATTATGGCGAATACCGCGATTGCGACGGCGGGCGACGTTGCCGGCATGGCGGGTGCTTTTCGGGGGGCTATCGAAGCCGGTCGCGCTGCGTATCTGGCCCAACTCGGTCGTGTGATAGATGAAGCGAGTGCCTCATCTCCTTTGACGGGGTTTCTCGCCGAAGAGGAGGTCTAGGAAATGGTGCCCAATGAAACCGATTGCGTTCTCGACCACATGAGCTATCTGCCCGATATGGAGTGTATCGATTCTGCGGTTATGGGTACGGTAATCTCCTTGATGGAGAACTACGACTACGAACGATGCACGCCAGATGATGTCAGGCAGGCCCTTGCTGCCGACGTGCGAACGCCGCTTCATTTCGCCGCCTTGCTTTCTCCTGCCGCCGAACCTTTTTTAGAAGAGATGGCGCAGGCAGCCCGCAGAGAGAAAAGGCGGTTTTTCGGAGATAACGTCTATCTTTTCACCCCTATTTACATCTCAAACTATTGCGACAACTACTGTATCTATTGCGGGTTCAATTGCCACAACGATATACGTCGTGCAAAGCTGGATGCTGAGGGGATCGAACGGGAGATGCGGGCCATCGCCGCAACGGGTCTTGAGGAAATACTTATCTTAACGGGAGAGAGCCGTGTCGATTCCGATATCGCCTATATCGGCGAAGCGTGCAAAATCGCTCGTCGGTTCTTCAAAACGATTGGCATCGAAGTGTATCCCATGGATACAAAAGAGTACGCTTATCTGCGCGAATGCGGTGTCGATTACGTGACGGTATTCCAGGAAACGTATAATTCCGATAAGTACGAAAAGCTTCATCGGGCGGGACGTAAGCGCATCTTCCCCTATCGCTTCACGGCGCAAGAACGCGCACTTCGGGGCGGTATGCGCGGTGTAGCGTTTGCGGCGTTGCTCGGTCTTGATGACTTCCGTAAGGATGCGTTTGCCACCGGCATGCATGCTTATCTTTTGCAACGCAAATATCCTCATGCTGAAGTGTCTTTTTCGTGTCCGCGTCTGCGCCCAATCGTCAACAATAACCAGATCAACCCTCGTGACGTACACGAACGCCAATTACTTCAAATCATGTGCGCGTATCGATTGTTTATGCCGTTTGCGGGCATCACCATTTCAACGCGAGAGCGAGAGGGGTTTCGCGACAGCGTGATCGACATCGCCGCAACCAAGATATCGGCCGGGGTATCAACGGGCATCGGTGGACACGTCGATGAAGAGCAGGGGGATGATCAATTCGAGATAGCTGACGGACGTAATGTCGTCGAGGTGATCTCCGCCATTCGCGCCGGTGGTTTGCAACCGGTCATGAATGATTATGTCTTCGTGTAAGAGGATCTGCATAACGGACCGCACCCTATGCGCGGATCCCCTCCCCGAACACCTTGAAAGATTGGCGTTGCGGAAGTTGATTGACGGGGTGATAGTGCGCGAAAAAGATTTATCCGAAAACGAGTACGAAATGCTTTTGCGACAAATTCTTGCCGTGTGTTCCAAGGCCTGTATCGAGTGCGTTGCCCACTCTTTTGTCGAAGTCGCTCAGCGCCTTGATGTTACTACGATACACCTGCCGCTTCCCGTTTTGCGCGCGCAGGGTAAACCGTTTGGTTTCAAGCGCGTTGGCACGGGCGTTCATTCGCTTGAGGAGGTTTACGAAGCGCAGTGTCTGGGGGCTGATTACCTTATCGCCAGTCATATTTTTTCGACCGATTGCAAGCCGGGGATTGCACCTCGGGGACCGAGTTTTCTTCGGTCGGTGCTGGCGGTGGCGACTGTTCCGGTATACGCCTTGGGGGGAATTAGCGATAACAACGAGCGGGAGGTTATTGCTACGGGCGTTCGGGGGGTCTGTCGCATGTCGGATTACATGAAGCGCGCGTGATGTTTGCCTTTGCAATAAGCTTTACGCCCGGGGGCGTGTGTTGGGAAGGTGCTGGTTGGCCGCTTTCCCTAGGCAAGTGAGTGTAAATATGGTATAAATAATCAGAAGCGTGCAAAGGCGCGCACAATACTTTCGAAACTTCGAGAAAGTGGGCTTGCTCCCGCTTTCTTTATTTCTGGGATAGCTTAAGGAGGATATATGCTCGGTAAAAAAGAACAGAGCTTGTTTGATGCGTTATCTCCTCGGGCGCTCGAAGAAGGTATTGAAATCGTGACGGTTGAAATCGTTGGTGCGAAAAAAGCGCCAACAATCAGGGTTTATATCGATACGCCCACGGGCGTTAGCTTTGATGAGCTTTCATCTTCCCAGGTTTGGGTCAATGAAATCTTGGATGCAATCGATCCTTTTCCGGGGGCATACACCCTGGAGGTTTCATCTCCCGGTATCGATCGCCCCCTGCGAACTCTCGAACATTTCACCCGTTTTGTCGGTGAAGTCGTCATGCTGCAAACGGTGGCTCCCCTCGAAGGTAGAAGTAAGTGGACCGGCGTGCTGTCGGGTGTTGAGGGCGAAGCTGTGGTGCTCGATATCGAAGGCGTTACACAGAAAATCGCATTGGATGAAATCAAGAAAGCCCGCGTCAAGGGTTCTATTGATTTCAGTGCATAGGAAAGGATGCAAGGAATGGCAAGTTCAGAGTTGATTGAGGCCTTGCAGGCATTGGCCCATGAGCGCAAAATTGACGAATTCTATCTGATTGAGCGTTTGGAATCTTCGCTTGCGAAGAGCTATCAGCATATTTTGGATTTGGAATGGGACGCGCGCGTCACTATCGATCGTTCCACGGGTCATATCTACGTATATGAATTGGTGCCGGTCGGCGAACCCGATCCTGAAACCGACGAATACACTGAATTCGAAGAGCGCGATGTGACTCCTGATGATGTTAGCCGTATCGCCGCTCAGAATGCGAAGAACGTTATCGCTTCCATCGTGCGCGAAGCGGGGCGTCAGAGTATCTATGAAGAATTTTCAGGACGCGTCGGCGATCTGGTCACCGGTATGGTTTTGCAGGGAACGCCTGATTTTACGATTATTAAAATTCGCGACGGTGTTGAGGCGGAATTGCCTCATTACGATACGAAGCGGAATCCGAGCGAACGTAATGAACGTCCGGGCAATGAACATTATCGTCACAATCAGCGTTTGAAGACACTTATCATCGACGTGCGCGATCCCAACTCCGACGCACCGCGTACCCGCAGTGAGCAGGCTCGTCCTGCAATCGTCGTGTCGCGTACGCATCCTGATTTGATTCGTCGCCTCTTCGAAATCGAAGTTCCGGAAATCTACGATGGCATGGTTGAAATCAAGTCGATCGCCCGCGAACCGGGTGCTCGTTCCAAAATTGCGGTATCGAGCCGTGAACCGAATCTTGATCCGGTTGGTGCTTGCGTTGGTCCGAAGGGTTCGCGTGTTCGCATGGTCGTTGAAGAACTCCGCAACGAACGAGTTGACGTGATCCAGTGGAATGAAAATCCCGCGATGTATGTATCCAACGCACTCTCTCCTGCCAAGGTGACGCGCGTCGATATCGACGAGGATACGAATTATGCAACGGTTGTTGTTCCCGATGACCAGCTGTCGCTCGCCATTGGCAAAGAGGGACAGAATGCTCGCCTGGCAGCTCGCTTGACGGGTTGGCATATCGACATTAAGTCCGCGTCGTTTGCCGGCGAATCAAAGGCGGTCGACAATATGTTGATCGACGAAGAGGTTGCCGCTGAGGATGAAGGTGGGTTGTGCGTATACGTCAGTGAAGATGGAGTGCGTTGCCGTAACCATGCCCGTCCTGGCTCTCATTTCTGCGGCGTTCACGCCGACGAAGAAGAATAAGGAAACGCTTGGTGAGTGTTGTTGCTTCAAATACGGTAAAGGGAAAGCGTCGTTGCGTGGCGTGTTCGTGTAGCGCTGACAAAGCATCGCTTTATCGTATCGTTCGCAATGCGCAGGGGCTCGTTGCATTCGACGCCACGGGTAAGGTAGCAGGAAGGGGAGCATATGTATGTTCCCTCGACTGCTTTGAAGCCGCTCGGAAGACGAGACGCCTGGACAAAGCACTGAAGGCATCGCTTGCCTTGGATGACTATGAACGTATCGCTGCTGAACTTGCGGCCGCGCTACGACAGATGTAAGGATAGATGAGGAGAGTATATGGCCAGCATGCGTGTACATGAGTTGGCGAAGGAATTCGGCATCAGCAGCAAAGATCTGCTCGAGCGCTTGCGGGAAATGAAAATTCCCGCGAAGAGCCATGCCAGTGTCCTCGCTGACCCCTATGTGGAAAAGGTCCGCAAGAATCTTGAGCCCGAAATCAAACAGCGTGCCGGCCAGCTCGAAGACGAGGAAGTAGTGAAGCTTGCTGAAGAGCATGCTGCTGCTGCCGAAAGGAAGGCTGCTGAAGAGGCAGAACGTCGTGCTGCGGTCGAAAAAGAACGCGCCCTGCGCGAGGCCGAGCGTGCACAACGCACCGATCATCAAGGCGCTGATGCTTTCAGCGGTGCGATTCATGAAGGCGGGGAAGATGAGGCTGCTTCCGGGGAAGCAATCTCTTCAGCCAAAAAGGCTGGTA
Source organism: Raoultibacter sp. (assembly GCA_036650075.1). Lineage (GTDB taxonomy): Bacteria > Actinomycetota > Coriobacteriia > Coriobacteriales > Eggerthellaceae > JAVWGW01. The sequence continues at coordinate 6,470 of JAVWAI010000022.1, read as the reverse complement.
ATTCTCATTTTAAAGACTTGGAGAGTCAGATCGAAAGCGAAAAAGAACGCGTAGCCCGTGAGCTTACTGAGGCTAAGGCCCGTGCACGCGCTGCGGTAGTCGCAAAAGAAGTTGCCAAAAAGCAAGCCGTCGAAGAACGCCTCGCAGCTTCTCGCGGTGCAAAGAAATCAGTCAAGTCGGTCGAACAGGTTCCGAAGAAGGCGCCTGCTGCCGCACCAGCCAAAAAAAGTGGATCCGCATTCGGTTCGCTGCTTTCTCAGATTGAAAGTGAAAAAGAGCGAATCCAGAATGAACGTGCCCAGGACAAGGCTAAACCGAAGAAAGCGCCCATTGCGCATTCTTCGAAAAAACCTGTTGCTACCGAAAAGGGTCACAACTTCGAACCGGATGTTCCTGAGCTTGCGGGCGGCGGAAAGACCGAAGACCGTTATGCTCAGATGGCGGTTCAGGCTGAAAAACTGCAACGTGATAAGGTTTTGGCCGAAGCGCGTGCTGCTGTTGAGGCTGCAACCCATGAAGGCGAAGGCCGTCGCAAGAAACGTAAGGAAAAACGTGTTGCCGAAGCGCGCGAAAAGGCAGAACTCGACGCAATCGAGAAGGGTCTCGATCCCGATCTCGTACTCGATGAATCGGTAATCGAGATTCCTCAGAGTGCAACGGTTGCTAAATTTGCCGATCTCCTCGGCGTCCAGCCCAATGATGTCATCAAGCGCCTGTTCATGCTGGGTCAAGTGCTCACTTTAACCCAATCGATGCCTGATGACCTGGTCGAGCTGATTGCAGACGACATGGGACGCAAGGTACGCGTTGTATCGCCTGAAGAAGAATTCGTGGTGGTCTACAACGATCGCGATGAAGATTTGAAGCCGCGTCCTCCGGTGGTTACCGTTATGGGTCACGTAGATCACGGCAAAACCTCCCTGCTCGATGCTATCCGTTCAACCGGTGTGGCTGAAAGCGAAGCTGGCGGCATCACCCAGCATATCGGCGCTTCTGTCGTCGATCTTGATGGGCGCAAGGTAACCTTTATCGACACTCCTGGTCATGAGGCGTTTACCGCCATGCGTGCCCGTGGTGCAAAGGTGACCGACGTTGTCGTCTTGGTTGTTGCTGCCGACGACGGTGTCATGCCGCAGACTGTTGAAGCGGTCAATCACGCAAAGGCTGCCGATGTACCCATCATCGTTGCGGTCAACAAGATTGACAAGCCGGGTGCTAACCCCGAGCGCGTGCGTCAGGAACTGACTGAATACGGCATCGTTCCTGAAGAATGGGGCGGCACCAACATGTTCGTCAATGTTTCCGCAAAGCAGCGCCTCCACATCGATGACCTGCTTGAAAGCATCCTTCTTCAGGCTGACGTGCTTGAATTGCGCGCCAATCCCGATACGACTGCTTCCGGCTTTGTTATCGAGGCGAACCTCGATAAGGGTCGTGGTCCTATCGCGACGGTTCTCGTTCATCGCGGAACTCTTCGTGCCGGAGATATCGTTGTTGCCGGTACTTCCTACGGTCGCGTTCGCGCTTTAATCGATCCTCGTGGCAAGCATGTCGACACGGCCTTACCCGCTGATCCAGTCGAAATTCTCGGTTTGAGCTCGGTGCCGATGGCGGGCGATGAATTCCGCGTCTACGATGACGAACGTGATGCTCGCAAGCTTGCAGAAGAGCGCGCACTGCGTCAGCGTTTGGCCGAACAGGAAGCTAAGTCGCATATCAGCTTGGACGATTTGTTCGCCCGCATCAAGGAAGGCAACACCACCGATCTCAACCTCGTGGTCAAAGCCGACGTGGGTGGTTCTATCGAAGCTTTGCGTGATGCATTTGAGAAGATGGATCAGTCTGAAGTTCATATCAACATCATCCACTCTGCTGTCGGCGGTATCACCGAAACCGATGTCGCTCTGGCTGCAGCAAGTGATGCTATCATCATCGGCTTCAACGTACGTCCCACGGGTAAGACCCGTTCTGTGGCCGAAAAAGAGAAGGTTGATATCCGTCTGTATCGCGTTATCTATCAGGCTATCGAAGAAATCAATGCCGCCCGTGTCGGTTTGCTTTCTCCTGACATCGTCGAGAAGGATACCGGTATCGCCGAAGTGCGTGAAACGTTCAAGGTTCCCAAGGCTGGCACCATTGCCGGTTGCTATATCACCGAGGGAGAGATTTCTCGCGATGACAAGGTGCGCATTGTTCGTGACGGTACCGTGATCTTCGAGGGCACCATCGAGAGCCTTCGTCGCTTCAAGGAAGATGCGAAAACGGTCAAGAGCGGTTACGAATGCGGCATCGGCATCAATGGTTATCAAGATATCAAACTGGGCGACACCATCGAAGGCTACAAGGTCGTCGAGGTTGAGCGCACGGAATAACACCTATCGTCTTCGGTGCTGCTACGTCCGCTTTAGCGGTCGGGCCGAAAAGGTTCGAATATATCGGGAATCCTTCTTGACGGGGGATTTCCGGTATCGAATGCGAAAGCGTTATAGTGTCGAAAACCTATAAAGTACCTTTTCCCGGAAGGAGATGGATACATGAAACAGAGTTCTTCCAACAGAAAAGTGAACGAGCAGGCTCGAGAGATTATCGCGAACATCCTGTTATTTGAAATATCTGACCCGCGCTTGGAATTGGTGACTATCACCAGCTGCGAAGTCAGCTACGATCGCAGTGTCTGCAACGTATTCTACACAACTGAAACTGAGCGTTACGCCGGAGCTGCAGAGGCATTTTTAACCGCCGCCGGACGTATTCGTTCTCTTATGGCAAAGCAGCTTTCTTGGCGTATCGCCCCCCAACTTCGTTTCATGCTCGATTCGAGCGTTGACGAAGCCGAACGGATTACAACTGCTCTGGCAAAAGACGCAGCAAGGAACGCCAGTGATAACGCCGCAGACTAATATTAACCTTGCGGCTTTGGCCGAGAAGATGAAGCACGTCGATAGCTTTGCTCTCTGCGGTCACGTCAGTCCTGATGGCGACTGTATCGGCTCGCAGCTTGCCCTGGCCCATGCGCTGCGTGCGATGGGAAAAGAGGTCGTTTGCCTGCTGGCAAAGCCCGACCCGATTGAAGCGAATCTCTTGTTTCTGCCTGGCGCAAAAGACATGGTCTGTGCTGCCGATTTCGTCGACACTCCGCAAGCTTTTGTAGCCTTAGACGTTCCGAGCCGTGAACGACTCGGCCTGGGTGCTGCGGTGCAGGCGCGTTGTCCTCTTACGATAACTATCGATCACCATGCAAACGAAAACGCGATGTCGCAGTTTAGCTATGTCGATCCGGCATCACCTTCGACGACGATGCTTGTTTGGGAATTAGTTCATCATCTTGATGTTGCTCTTACGCCGGAAGTCGCCACCTGTGCCTACACGGGGCTTGTCACCGATACCGGTCGTTTTCAGTTTCAGAATACGACGCAAAATGCCTTTATTGCTGCAAGTGAAATGGTTGCAGCGGGGGCTGACCCCTCTGATGTTTCGCGTGAGATTTTTCAGAACCGCAGTTTTGCATCCGTCATGCTTTTAAGACGCGCGATGGATCACGTTGCGTTCGATCGCGAATCGGGTTTTATCTTCTCTTACCTCACGCAAGACGATTTTCGGGAATGCGAGGCGGTAAAATCTGATGCCGAACCGCTTATCGATGAGCTGAGATCTCTTGAAGGGGTGCGCGTTGCCTCCATACTGCGCGATCAGGGAAGCGAGGTACGGGGTTCTCTGCGCGCAAAGGACAATACCGACGTTGCTGCCATTGCTGCGCGATTCGGTGGTGGCGGGCACAAAGCTGCCGCAGGATTCACCTTTGCAGGCCCGTTACCTGAGGCTATTTCGGCTCTGAAAGCGGCTGTGGTCGATTCGATGGTTGACTCCAATACTGCGGTTGCGGTGTCGAATACCTCCAAGAGTTTGAAGCGGTAGGCGGCGACAGTGGCGGTGAGACGAGGAACATCGGGGCTGAGCCTGGTCGTCGGTGTCAATAAACCAGCGGGCATGTCTTCCCATGATGTGGTCAATAGCGTTCGTCGCGTCTTTGGAGAGCGACGCGTGGGGCATACCGGTACGCTTGATCCTTTAGCAACGGGAGCCTTGGCGGTATGTGTCGGCCCCGCAACAAGACTCGATCATTTTCTGACTGCGCATGATAAAACATACCGGGTGCGGGTTATTTTCGGCACTTCGACAACAACCGATGATGCCGCAGGTGATGTGAAGGAAACCGCAGCGGTGCCCGAGGAGGTTTTCGATCCCTTTTTTGCTCAGAGTTTCGTTGCATCGCTTGTCGGTCAGCACAAACAGATGCCTCCGGTGTATTCTGCCATCAAGGTTGAGGGGAAGCGTTCCTACGAGGCGGCACGTGCGGGAAAGATCATCGATCTTAAGCCGCGCGATATTGAAATCTATGAAGCGCAGTTGCTCGGTATCGAAGAATCTAATACCGAGGGTGCTGCTGCTTGGGATATTGAAGTTCATGTTTCGAAGGGTACCTACATTCGCTCTTTGGCGCGCGACATAGGGGTTGCGTTGGATACCTGCGCTTACGTCGGTTCGCTCGCGCGCTTGCGTGCGGGTAATCTTCGCCTGGAAGATTGTGTTGACTTGGATGTTCTTGAAGAAAAGGGCACGCAAGCTGCCCTTGATCCGGTTAAACTTCTCGGTCTTCGTTTTATGTTTGCAACCGAAGATCAAGTGATTGCAATCGGCTATGGTAAAACCTTATCGGTACTGCAATGTCCTTTATACGAAGCCCCGCAGGTGCTGCCTACCGATTACGAACTATGCTCTTGTACAGCAGGGGCGCAGCCTTCTTGCAAACCCTTATGCACCGGCGAAATTATTTCCGTGATCGCTCATAATACTTTGTTGGCTTTGTATGAATACGATGAACAATCGGCGGTTTTGAAGCCGCGCTGTGTTTTCGTGGTGGGAGTTTCTCGTGGCAAAGATATATAGAACCGATGATTTAGCTTTTGATTATCATATCTTCGAGGGTGCTTCATGTGCTTTCGGCGTATTTGACGGAGTTCATCGAGGGCATCAGTTTTTATTGGAGCGCGCGCAGGAAACCGCCGCGACGTCGCAGGGTCGCTCTCTGGCGCTTACCTTTGATATCGATCCCGACGAAGTCTTTCATCCTGCCCGCTTGAAGAAGTTGCTCACCAACGAAGATCGACTGGCAACCCTTGCCGCATCGGGCGTTGATGCCGTGGTCGTGCTGCCTTTCACGGTGGAGTTTTCTTCATTGGGTCCGCTTCAATTCCTCGAAAGAACCTTCGGGGGTCATTCGCCGGCTTTTCTTCATGTGGGTTTCGATTTCCGTTTCGGCTCAAGAGCTTCGGGTTCGGTTACCGAACTTCTTGCCTGGGGAGAAGCTTCTCATGTGCAGATTTGCGCGCATGATTTGAAGAGTGACGACGGTGCGCCCATTACGGCAACCCGCATTCGGAAGCTGCTCAACGCGGCCGATCTCAAGGAAGCAAATCATCTTCTGGGGCGTCCCTATTACCTCAAGGAAACGGTGGTGCCCGGTCGGGGAGAAGGTGCCGATATGGGATTTCGCACGGCGAATCTCAGTCCCGAATTTGCTTTCCGCGTGCTCGGTGAGGGCGTTTACGCCGCTTATACGACAGTGGACGAGGTGCGCTATAAAGCTGCGGTTTCCGTGGGCATTTCTCCCGTGTTCGCGGGAGAGTCAACTGCTAGCTGTGAAGTTCATATTCTTGATTTCTCTGGCGATCTCTATGGCCGTGAGGTTAAAGTTGAATTTTTGGAATTCCTCCGCCCGATGATCAAGTTCGAGACCACAGAAGCCCTGATTAAGACCGTTATGGGCAATATTGATTGGGTCAGGCAGAATCTCGCGTAGAAAACGATTCCCTCAGGCAGCGCCCGAGGGCTGAATCTTGCCGAGATGGCGGGATGAAATTACCGACCGTCGGTCTTCGGGGGTTTTCGTAAAAGTTGCGTGATAGCTCGAATCGTTGCATCGACATCGTCGGTGGTGGTTGCATACCCGAACGAAAAGCGCACCGACCCTTGCGGGAAGGTACCCAGCGTTTTGTGTGCGGAAGGCGAGCAGTGCAGGCCGCAGCGGGTAAGGATGCCGTAGTCTTGCTCGAGCAAAAACGTCGCTTCCGCATTGTCTCGGCCGATAAAATCAAGAGAAAATACCCCCACGCGCTGTTCGCTGTTGAGCGGTCCGGCGACGCGCACCCGGCTTGGTTTCTCGAGGTTGTCGATCGCTCTCAGCCCGTCGATGAAGTGCTCGCATAATTGTTGTTCGTGTTTACGCAGGGCGGTTATCGTCTGCTGTTCAACGAACGAGAGTGCAGCGTGCATCCCGAATATCCCCGGAAGATTGAGTGTGCCCGCTTCAAAGCGGTCGGGCATGATGGTGGGTTGCTGTTCGCTGTCTGAAGCGCTGCCTGTGCCACCGACGATAAGCGGTTTGAGCGCTTGGGCGAAAGCGGGTGTCA
>JAVWAI010000021.1:0-26104 GCA_036650075.1 Raoultibacter sp. | reverse complement strand
ACTTACGCTGCCTGATGATGTCAAAAAGGAGGACCAGTCGCGCCCTTCGCGGGCGCGTGGATTGAAACTAGCGCGTAGAGCTGGTCGCCAACGCCGATGATGTGTCGCGCCCTTCGCGGGCGCGTGGATTGAAACAAGAGCGGCAACGGGCTTAACCGGCTTGGCGATGTCGCGCCCTTCGCGGGCGCGTGGATTGAAACCAGCAAGTTACGTCATTAACCGACGCATAGCGCGGTCGCGCCCTTCGCGGGCGCGTGGATTGAAACGAGCCGTGTATCTGTGCTGCCACCCCAGCCATCCAAGTCGCGCCCTTCGCGGGCGCGTGGATTGAAACGTGTTATCATTTCACTGTGATTTGTTGAGCGCATGTCGCGCCCTTCGCGGGCGCGTGGATTGAAACGCATCAATCGACCTCTTAAGTGTTGCCAGTCTCGTCGCGCCCTTCGCGGGCGCGTGGATTGAAACACGGGTTGGACGGCAGCGAGGTTTTGCCGTGCCGAGTCGCGCCCTTCGCGGGCGCGTGGATTGAAACGCGGAGCAGGAGACACCGCAACTGCCGGTGCAGCTGTCGCGCCCTTCGCGGGCGCGTGGATTGAAACACCGGAACCCTGTGGGTACAGCCGTGCAATCATAGTCGCGCCCTTCGCGGGCGCGTGGATTGAAACCTCGTACGCGCGATGTGGTCGTCGGCGTACTCGTGTCGCGCCCTTCGCGGGCGCGTGGATTGAAACTTAGCACGGGGTACTCAGCACTAGTATCTGCAATGTCGCGCCCTTCGCGGGCGCGTGGATTGAAACCCTCGCGCAAACATCGGCGAGCGTCCCAACCTTAGTCGCGCCCTTCGCGGGCGCGTGGATTGAAACCACCGCCGAACGTCTTTCTCAGGTCGGATAGTATTGTCGCGCCCTTCGCGGGCGCGTGGATTGAAACCAGCTCGTAATTGTTGAGGTCTTCTGGTGTGCGTGTCGCGCCCTTCGCGGGCGCGTGGATTGAAGTAAGACTGCAATATCGATAACACGATCGTCTTTACCTCTATCGACTTGGCGCTATTGGATTCAGGGAATTGCAAGTTTTCAGAACATTTGAGGACTACGGAAGAAATCTGTCCACTACTTCGTTGGTTAGCTTGTCTGCATTCGGCATTTCGGCGAGCAGCTGCATGGCTTAGGTCAGCAGCTCCGGGTAGCCGAAGCTGTCTTTGGTGAAGAGAATGGCACTCGTGCCGGTTACCTTGGCGTAGTACGTCCTCAGGTGTGTTGTGTCGCCCTCGTGGTAGGCCTGGATGATGTAGGTTCCATTCTCCGGCTCAAAGGGCATCCCTTGCTCGTTGATGATATCGATATGGTAGCGTTGCTCCAGTTCGTGAATGTCCATTGGGGGAGTGTAGGAAGAGCTTTTGGACGCATTCGATATGCTAAAGAATAAGACGAAACATAACATCACACCAAAAAGGAGCCCAATCACAATGTTCCGGCGATTCGTTTTGTCCTGTTCGCTCATTTTTGTTTTCAGCAATACTTCATCCCCTTGGTGTGTTACTGGAAAACTTAAACCGTTCGAAACAAAACGATTTAAGTTTTGTGCTGCTCAGTTCTTAAAATTAAAGAAGCCATATGCACTTCAAAATCAGAAGAACATCGCTTCATCTTTTCATCATTATACCTGGTTTTGCCGCTAACCCCTAGTTTTGGATAGGGGTTAGCGACGACTGGTCCTGAGATACCCTCATTCGTTTCCCTTTTTCCGCTATGTTAGCGACGGTGTTCTTTTCGCTCAATCTGGCAATTATCGCCTGTTGGGGAGGGCTAGACTCGAGCTTTCCTGAGGGTACCATTGAAGCCCTTGGCTTGGCTGTTCCCTGTTTTGGTTTTGTTCCTGGTCTTGCCGCCTCTCTAAGTGTGCTTAAATAAGGGTATTGAAGCAGGGTCTTTTGAAGGGTTGATTCCATGGTCGAGAGCGGACATAAACGTACTTCCATTTTGCTAATCGGTGCGTTTGTCGCGTCACTCATCTTGGTATCTGCGCTGATCGGTTGCTTTGCTACCCCCGAAAACGTCTCTACGTCCGCCCCTTCATCAACGGGTACGTCTCTTGAATCCCTCATATCAACGCAAGGAGTTAGTGTGATAAGTCCCGAACAGACCAGGCAGGTTATGGAACAGTATCCCGCCGCATTGCTTATTGATGTGCGCGAATCTAGCGAATATGCACAGGGGCATATTCCCGGTGCTTTCCTGGTGCCTCTCGGTACCATCACTTCCGCTAAAACGGCTGACGAGGCTCGTGCTGCCGGTCTCGACAAGGCTGCGCAGGAAAAGGGTCTTGCGAGCGCAAAAGACGCTTCGGCGCTCGTCGTATATTGTCGCAGCGGCGTTCGCAGTGCGCAGGCCGCGCAGCACCTGGCGAGTCTCGGGTTCAGTCCGGTGCTCGATGCGGGTGGCATCAACAGCTGGCCCTACGAAATCGAAAAATAGGTTATCCGAAACGGAGTGAATCACTATCTTGAAGATCAGTAAACCAAACGTTCCCGGCGAATTGACGGCTGTCGACAACGTTACTACCTACATTGCAGAAATCATGGACGACGACCGCGAATTGACGCATCTTGCGCTTGAGGGTGACACCCAGATCAGTGCAGATTTGGCGCATCTTGACCTGTCGGGTTCAACTGTTAAGCAGTGCGTATTTCGCGATTGCGACCTGGAGCAGGCATCATTTGAAGATGTGGTATTCGTCGGATGCGACTTTTCGAACAGCTGCCTTCATCTGGCTTATTTCAATCGATGTGAATTTGTTTCGTGTAAGTTTCTCGGTACCGACTTGAGCGAAACGGTGCTTAAATACGTTGTGATAACGGAATCCATTTTCCAGTATGCTAACTTTACGAAAGCAAAATTCGAGTGCGTATTGACCCGTTCAACTGATTTCTCTCAAGCTGATATTTCGGAAGCATCGATTAAATTTCTCGAACCGATCGACACGCGGTTCACGGGAGTGAGTTTCTTCATGACGAATTTGCGTGGTATTGATTTTTCCGGGAACGAAATCGGGGATATCACCGTTTCGGAGAACATGCATGAATTTCGCGGCTGCTCGATGGATATGCTTCAAGCGGCCGGGGTCGCCCAACGGCTGGGTATCGCCATTAAAAGCTGAGCGCTTCAGTTGCCAGGCGCTGTAAGTTCGCCGAAAATATTTCCCGGTCGTCGTCGGTGAAGGGTGCAGGACCTTTCGTCCGGCCCCCTTGTCGCCTTATCTTCTTTTCAACGTGGCGGATTTCCATATCAAGATCGATTGTTGCGAGAGAGAACACGCGCCCGCGCACCCCGATAGCAAAAGCCGTGCGGCCAAGCACCATGGCGGCGAGGCCGATATCCTGAGTGACTACGATGTCGCGTGGTTGCAGTACTTCAATGATGGCAAAATCTGCAGAATCGGCCCCGACACCGACGGTCAACGTATCAATCCAGAACCCGGCCGTAGGGGTTCTGGGGTCGCTTCGACGAATATGTCGTTCAAGGTTTTGCGTCGAGTTTCCTGCGATAACCACCGGTAGTTTCATCTTTCGTGCAACCGTGATGGTTTCAGCGGTGACGGGACACGCATCCGCATCGACGAAAATCGTCGGTTTCGGTGTGGGTGTGTTGTCGGAAGGATTCGTGTCAGGTACCTCCTATCCCATCTTCATAAAGCCGAGGCAATAGGAAACAATCCAGAATGCCATGGTGACCAAGGCGAAAACGCGCATTGCGGTGGGGGCGATACCGTCCTTTTTGTGCCGCAAAACAAATACGAGGTCGACAACCATTAGGGCAAGCGCGGTGTAGCCGATCCATCCGTGAAAATCTGCCGGAATCAATCCGCCCGCCTGAATCATCATGCATATGGTGGCGATAGCGTCACATACCACGCCGGCCGTCTGCAACACGACGTTGCGCGTTTTGACCTTTCCGGTGATGGCGGTCATCAGGATACCGATGAGGTACAGCACGAGAGCGGTTGTTGCCAACAGGGCGCCAATCATGACAGGAATAGGCATAGGGGGGTCTTCCTTCTTTGCGTTGTGTGATGGATAAATACGGACATTATAGCGGTAAATCGATTGCTTAAGGTGTAGGGAAAAAAGGAATTCACGACCATTGACTACGAACATTTGTTTGTGTAATATAAAATACGAACAAATATTCGTTTATGGGAAGCGGGATGCTGATGGAGGTTGCTGATAAGCTTGAGATTTTAACCGACGCGGCTAAGTATGACGTTGCTTGCACTTCTTCGGGCATCGACCGAGACGCACAAAAAGGGAAGCTGGGAAACACTCTTGCGGCAGGAATCTGTCATAGTTTTGCGGCCGACGGAAGATGTATCACGCTTTTGAAGGTGCTCATGACCAACGTTTGTATCTACGATTGCGCCTACTGCGTCAACCGCACCTCAAACGATACGCTTCGAGTTGCTTTTCGCCCGCGCGAATTGGCCGATCTTGTAATTGGGTTTTATCGCCGAAATTACATCGAGGGGCTATTTCTCTCGTCGGGTGTTATTCGGAATCCCGATTTCACCACCGAGCTCATGGCTGAAACTCTTGAAATCTTGCGTTATGAATACGGTTTCCGAGGGTACATCCACGCCAAGGCGGTACCGGGTACTTCACCTGAATTAATCTCACGGCTGGGGCATCTTGCCGACCGCATGAGCGTGAACATGGAACTTCCTTCGCAGAAAAGCCTGCAATTGCTCGCTCCTGAAAAAAGTAAGCAAAATATTTTAGCGCCTATGTACCAAATCAAACACAACATCGCCGAAGATAAAGATACGCGCGCCATCATGCGCAAAGAAAAATGCTATATATCTCAGGCGCGCCCGGTCAAAAAAACACGGGCGTTTGTGCCGGCGGGGCAGTCCACGCAGATGATCATCGGTGCCAGTCCTGAAAGCGATTTTCAGATACTCAACCTTTCGGCGTCGTTGTACAAGAACCTCGAATTAAAACGAGTGTTTTTTAGTGCTTACCTGCCTGTCAATAATGATAAGCGGCTTCCCAGTGGTGTTGCGGTGCAGCTTAATCGGGAGCACCGTCTCTATCAGGCAGATTGGCTATTACGGTTTTACCATTTCACTGTCGAGGAAATCATCGACCAAGAAACCCCCTTTCTCGATCCACTGCTTGATCCCAAGGCCGCCTGGGCGCTCAATCACCTCGATTTATTTCCTGTCGAAGTGAACACCGCTCCCTATGAAGTACTTTTACGAGTACCAGGCATCGGCGTACGCGGTGCGAAGTCGATTGTGGGCGCACGGCGGGCTACCGGTTTACATGAACGCGAATTGCGTAAACTAGGAGTAGCGTTCAAGCGTGCTCGTTTTTTTATCACCTGCAAAGGAAGATATCAGGGTTATGGGGTCGATTATTCGAAGGAGAGTTTGCGCGCCCAGCTGTGCTCTCCTATTCAGGGCGGTAATCACGGTCGTCGTGCTGATAAGGCTATTGCGGGCCAGCTGAATCTTTTCGACGAAGGTCAAAGCGCTTCACCGCTGCTCGCATCGAGGAAGCCGGCTGATCTATGGGGAAGTGCGGCGCTGCAAGCGCCTGCGCAGCCGGCATGAGTGACGTAACCTACGTCTACGACGGCACCCCCGAAGGTCTGCTCACGGCAATATTTTTTGCCTATGTCCGCCGCGAAGAACCCGATGATATCTTGCGACCGGAATTTGCGCAGATACGACTCGGACAAGAGGTGTTTGAGGTGCAAACCGATATAAAGTTTGCCTTGCGCGTGCAGCGTGGAATATCGAAGGCTTGCGGCGATGCTGTCAGTGACGCTGTGCTAGCGACCGCGCTTTCCGATGACGCAAACGCCGGCACTGCAATCTATCGGTTTGTGCGTTACGCCCTGAAGAAGAATGCAGGTGGTAGTTGTGCGGGCTGTAAGCGCAAGGCCGCGTGTGGCGGCGCTTGCGCTCGAGGCGGTGGCAGGGGGGTGCTTTCCGATGTCGCCCATCCTGAAGTGGTTGCATTCCATAAGCTCAATCGCGCCGTCTACAACGAACGGCACCGCATCATGCAATTTTTGCGTTTCGAGCATCTTCAGGGTGATGTGTGGTTTGCGCGCTGTAATCCGAAAGCATCGGTGGTCCCTCTGGTTATGGATTGGTTTACGGGCCGCTTCAACACGCAGAATTTTATGATTTATGACGAGGTGCACAAGATTGCAGGTGTTTATGAGGGGGCTTTCGTTCCCTCGGCCGTCATCGGCGCAAATCCGTGCAATCTTGTGTCGGCCGGTATTGACAGCGACCGAGCCTTCGATGATCTTACTCGCAGTACTTCTGCGAAGCGCGGTTCGAAAACGCGCACTTTATCGTGGTATTTGGTGAAAACTGATTTTTTGCAAATCCCGGAGCACTCCGCCGAAGAAGCTGCGATGCAGGCAGCTTGGAAGTCTTTCTACGATCATGTGGCGGTTGAGGCCCGCTACAATCCTGAATTGCGTCGGCAATTCATGCCGCAACGGCTTTGGAGGAACATCACCGAGATGAAACCTGATTTGCCTTGAGGGTGCATCATCATAGTAGATTGCCGTTTTAGAACTATCGCGTTGTGTTTGTGTGTCGCGGAATAAACGCCGCAGCGTCGTGGAACAACCAAGGTCCCGCACAATGCAGGACCTTGAAGTTAATCGAGCGATTGGCAAAGGGCTGAATGAAACCTTATACGGTGCCCATTTCCCAAGAATTCATGTATTTTAGCTGTTCGGGGGTGAGTGTGTCGATGACAACGCCGAGGGTTTCCAGCTTGACCTTCGCGATGGCGGAATCGATATCGACTGGAACATCGTGGCAATCAGGTGCCATCTCGGTGGCGTGTTCCAGCATGTATTCGGCGCACAGTGCCTGGTTGGCAAAGCTCATGTCCATGACCGATGCGGGATGCCCTTCGGCTCCGGAAAGGTTTACCAGGCGACCTTCGGCCAAAAGCACAATCGTGCGACCGTCTTCCATGGTGAATTCTTCAACCATAGGCTTGAGCTCTTTGCGGTCGGTTGCGTTTTCAATCAGCCAGGGAATGTTGATTTCGGAATTGAAATGCCCGGAATTACAAATGATTGCGCCGTCTTTCATGCCGCGGAAGCAGATTTCGTCGATAACGTTGAGGTTGCCGGTTACAGTAGCCCAAATATCGGCGTGTTTCGCCGCTTCTTCACGAGGCATCACACGGAACCCATCCATGTGCGCTTCGAGCGCGGCGGTTGGATCGATTTCGCAGATGATAACGTTGCAGCCCATACCCTTTGCGCGCATAGCCAGACCCTTGCCGCACCAGCCATAGCCGGAGATGACCATGGTGCGTCCTGCAAGCAGACGATTGGTGAGGCGCACGATACCGTCAAGCGTAGATTGACCGGTGCCATAACGGTTGTCGAAGAAGTGTTTCGTTTTCGCTTCGTTTACCGCGATGATGGGGTAGCGCAGGGCATCTTGTGCTGCCATGGCCTGCAGGCGAACTACGCCGGTTGTGGTTTCTTCCGTGCCGCCGATGATGTTTTTAAGGGCTTCAGGGAATTTTTCATGGATGCGACCGACGACATCGGCGCCATCATCCATGGTGATTTGCGGATGGGTGCCGATAACCTCATCGACGTGTTTGTAGTAGGTTTCGGTGTCTTCGCCTTTGATTGCGAAGGTCGGGATACCGAAATGTTCGACGAGGGCTGCTGCTGTGTCGTCTTGGGTTGAAAGCGGATTGGAGGCGCACAGATACACCTCGGCACCACCGGCTTTGAGGGTGCGCATGAGGTTTGCCGTTTCCGTAGTCACGTGCAGGCAAGCTCCGATGCGGATGCCTTCGAGGGGCTTTTCCGCCTCAAAACGTTTGCGGATTGAGGCGAGTACCGGCATGTCGCGGTCGGCCCATAAAATACGTTCGAGACCCGCATTGGCGAGTGTCTTGTCGTGAATATCGCAGTCCATATTCTTCCTTCCAGGTAAACCTTCTTTACCATTTCAGATTATCACATAGGAGATACGGTGGAATCCTGTCCTGAAAAGCGCTCAATAAATATGGAATAGATGTGCAGAAGCTATGCCAGATTACTCGTGTCATTCGGGGGAATATGCACAAAAGGTAACGAACGCCCGTTATCCCAGCATAGCTTTTTTAAAGTAGCTATAATCTGTCCAGTCAAGTTCCCACCGATATGGCGAAGTGCTGGCGCATCATGCGCTCGATGCTGGTTGGGTTGAATGAGTCATGGGGTGTCGCCGAAAGGCGCGCATATATGAGGAGTGCTGGTGTTAGATCAATTTTTTTCGCAGATTTCTTTCGTGGATATCTTTAACTTCTGCGTCTTTCTGACTTTCTCTCTGTGCTATGTCTATCAGCTTTATTACGTTTTGGTGGTGCTTACGCATAGACCGAAATTTCTTGTCGCTAAAAAGAACCATCGTTTTGCCGCTGTTATTTCCGCTCGTAACGAAAACGCCGTCATCGGTGATTTAATCCACTCCATCAAGGTGCAAAATTATCCTTCCGAGTTGATTGATATTTTCGTTGTTGCGGACAACTGCTCCGACAACACGGCCGAAGTTGCTCGGGAAGCGGGGGCTATCGTGTTTCCCCGCTTCAACAAACAGGAAGTAGGCAAGGGCTACGCGCTCGACTACGGTTTTTCCTGTATCCGTGAGCACTATTCTGAAAACGGCTACGAGGCGTTTTTTGTTTTCGATGCGGACAATGTGCTCGACGTGAATTACTTCCGAGAGATGAATGCGACCTTCGACCATGGTGCGAAGGCTTCCACCAGCTACCGTAATTCTAAAAACTATGATTCTAACTGGATTTCAGCAGGGTATGCCGTGTGGTTCTTGCGCGAGGCGAAGTATCTCAATCAGGCACGTCTCACGCTCAATACCAGTTGCGCTGTTTCCGGTACCGGCTTCTTCGTTTCGGCTGAGCTCATCGAAAGGGCTGGCGGTTGGAAATGGCACTTGCTTACCGAGGATATTGAATTTTCAGCCAACACCATCTTGCAGGGCGAACGCATTTCTTATTGCCCCACCGCTATTCTTTATGACGAACAGCCCATTACGTTCAAAGATTCCTGGAATCAGCGCTTCCGCTGGGCTAAGGGTTTTTATCAGGTGTTCGGAAAATATGGCGGTCGTTTAGCGAAGGGTGTGGTCACCAATCCAAAGGGCTCACGTTTTGCCTGCTACGACATGCTGATGACCATTGCTCCCGGCATGCTGCTGACCATTGTTTCAATCATCTTCAACGGCATCATCCTCGCGCTTGGCTTGACGGGCACCATGTCAACGGGTGTCATGATCGCATCTTCTGCTTCTTCAATTTTCTTTTGTCTTTTCAATTACCTGGTATTTATGTTTGTCTTCGCCGTTCTCACGACGTTTACGGAATGGGACAACATCCATTCCACAACCGCGAAAAAGGTGCGCTATATGTTCACCTTTCCAATTTTCATGCTGACCTACATTCCCATTGCTTTGGTGGCGTTGGTCAAGAAGGCTAAGTGGAAACCTATTCAGCACAGCATTTCGGTAAATGTCGAAGAATTTTCTGGAGCAAAGGCCTCCGAAAAACTCGATCGCGCCTAATCGGTATCAATCATATTGCTCTCTTTCAATTGCCCGGGATATGCCTGGGCAATTGTCGTTGTGCTACGATTCGCCTATCGAATAAGGAGGGGTTATGGGTCATTATCTGCTGGGTATCGATGTGGGGGGAACGAACACTAAGATCGGTCTCTTTTCTGTCGAGGGGCAACTTTGTGCTCGACGGAGTTTTCCAACGCGCGAAACAGGTGATCGGTCTTGTTATTCCAATCTTGTGGTGCAATTAAACGAGCTCGTTGCTGCACACAATGCGACTTTGGCCGATATAGCGGCTGTCGGGGTTGCGCTGCCCGGTACAATCGATGAAGCGGCAACGCTTGCTTTGTGCCCCAATCTTGATCTTGATTTGCAATTTTACACAGCCAATCTCCGCCTGCTTATTCCGGGTATTCCCCTTGTGGTTCTCAACGATGCGAACGCCGCTGCGGTGGGAGAGGGGTGGCAGGGTTGTGCGGTTGGCATCGATGATTTTCTTATGGTCACCCTTGGCACGGGCGTCGGTGGTGGCATCGTCCAAAGCGGTAAGCCGTATTTTGGGAATCATGGTGCAGCGGGAGAAATCGGACATTTGTGCGTTTGCCCGACCGAAAGTGAGGCGTGTAGTTGCGGGCGGCGGGGATGTCTTGAGCAGTATGCTTCGGGCTCGGGAATCGTGAGAAGAGTGCGTCGGAAGCTTGATGGGAAAACTGAAAAGAGGCGGGTACCTACTTCTTTGGCTGCACTCGAAATCATTACGCCGAAAGAGGTATTTGATCACGCGCGCGCCGGTGATGTGTTGGCCAGCGAGGCGGTAGCGGAATTTATCCACTGTCTTGGGTTCGGGCTTGCGCAGATCGCCTGCGTGATTGACCCCGAGCTTATTGTTGTCGGAGGGGGTCTTTCGGCATCAGCACCCTGGTATCTCGACGATCTTACCCAGGCGTTCGAGATGTATGCGCTTTCCGCCTGTCGAAAAACCCCGGTGGTGATGGCGCAACTGGGTAACGATTGCGGCATCTTCGGCGCTGCGGCCTATGCCTTGGACAGTATTTCTTCAACAGCCAGGGATTGCAAGAAGCATTAGAACATACCTTCGGGTATCATGTGCTGAAATAGGGTGAAACTTTCCTTTCGACTTTATTGGGCTGGCGTCACATTGCGGCGCCTTTCGTGCAGGAGAACGGCCATGGATATCGAGCACATCGTAAAAACTATGACAGTGCAGGAAAAATGCGATCTTTTGACGGGGGCAGATTATTGGCACCTTGTCGATTTGAGCAAATGGGGTATTGCGCCTTTCATGGTGTCGGATGGTCCCCATGGTTTACGTAAGCAGGCCGGCGAGGGTGACAATCTCGGGCTTAACGAAAGTGTTCCGGCGACGGCGTTTCCCACGGCAAGTGCAAGTGCCTGCACCTTCGATGTTGATCTTCTGTGCCGCATGGGTGAAGTGCTTGGTGAAGAATGTCGCAAAGAAGATATAGCGATGATTTTAGGGCCCGGCGTCAACATGAAACGCAGCCCCCTTTGTGGACGCAATTTCGAATATTTCAGCGAGGACCCTTATCTCGCCGGTCAGCTGGGGAAAGCGTACATCGAGGGCGTTCAAAGCCGCGGTGTCGGAACTTCACTCAAGCATTTTGCTGGCAACAACCAGGAAACAAACCGTCTCATTGTCGATAGCGTCATCGATGATCGCGCTCTTCACGAAGTCTATCTGCAGGCGTTTGAAACGGCGGTTCGCACGGCGCAACCGTGGACCCTCATGACTGCCTATAACCTGCTCAACGGCACCTACTGCTCGGAAGATTCTTGGCTCATGAACAAACTTGCTCGCGAGACTTGGGGCTTCGCCGGAGCATTCGTCACCGATTGGGGCGCCCTCAATTCAAATGATAAGAGTTTGCCTGCAGGGCTTGATTTGGTGATGCCGGGTGCCAGAGCCGATTATGTTCTCGATATAGGTAACGACGTGCACTCCGGTGTGGTCTCTGAAGATCAACTCGATAAGGCAGTCCGCCATCTACTCGATTTATGCCGCCGCCACGAACAGGGAAGGGGTGTTCCCTTTACCTGCGACATGGATGAGCATCTCGATGTTGCTCGCATGATCGCCGAAGAAGCGGGTGTCCTGCTGGAAAATGATGGAATCTTGCCCTTGGACCTGTCTCAACGTATCGCGGTTATCGGCTCCTTCGCAAAAGAGCCGCGGTACCAAGGAGCTGGATCGTCGAAAATCAATCCGCTCGAACTTGATAACACCTGGGATGCCTTGCTCGAACTGGGCGTCGAGGCGCACTATGCCGCCGGTTACGATCGCGAAACAGGCGAGGCGACCGATGAACTGATTGAAGAGGCGGTGCGCGTTGCAGCGGGCAAGGATGTCGTCGTGCTGTTTGTCGGTTTGCCCGATTCGCTCGAGTCGGAAGGTTACGACCGAAAAGATCTCGATATCCCCGCGGCGCATGCAACCTTGATCGAGCGGGTGTGTAAGGAAAACTCGAATACGGTTCTCGTTATGCAGGGTGGTGCACCTTTTGTCATTCCTCACCAAGAAATGCCGCGTGCGATTCTCATGAGCTACCTTGCCGGTTGTCAGGGAGGGCATGCAACGGCGAACCTCTTGTTCGGCCGCGTGAATCCGTCGGGTAAACTTGCCGAAAGCTGGCCAAAATCTCTCAGCGAAACCCCCTGTCAGAATACGTTTCCTGCTCCCGGAAGAGAAGCCTATTACATCGAAAGCATCTACACGGGCTATCGTTTTTACGATGCCGCCAAGGTCGATGTCGCCTATCCCTTTGGCTACGGGCGCAGCTATACCGACTTTATCTACAGCGATCTCGAGGTGAGCGAACGGGGTGAAATCATTCATGTTACCTGTACTGTTCGCAACGCGGGTGATTATGCTGGCAAGGAGGCGGTGCAGCTTTACGTGGCACCGATAGACCCCGGTGTTTTCAAGGCCCCCCAGCAGCTGAAAGGCTTTACAAAGGTCTCTTTGCCGGTTGGTGCGCAGGCTCGCGTTGCGTTTGAGCTCGATCGTCGCGCGTTCGCCCATTTCGATGTTGCGCTCCAAGACTGGACCGTTGAAGCGGGGGATTACGAAATCCGCGTTGCGGCTTCGAGTCGAGATATCCGCCTGTCCCAACGCGTCACGCGTCAGGGAGTCAGTAAGGTCGCACCCGATGCTACCCTAAAATCTTACCGAAATGTAGAATTGGGTGGATTTACGCTTGCCGGTTTCAAGGAACTCTACGGGAAAGATTTCCCGAAAGCTTTGACCGCAATGCGTCCCTATACCATCAATGCGACCATCGGTGATTTAAGAACATCGACACTGGGCAGGTTGGTTCATCTCATGCTGAAGCTATTGGTGAAGAAAATCGTGAAAGACGAACCGTCTTTGCAGGAGGAAATCAACGTGACCGCCATGGAGACTCCTTTGCGTTCTGCGGCGATGTCCGGCATGGATATGATAGTTATGTACGGTCTCGTTGACGTATTAAACTATCACTTTATCAGGGGATTTCGCAAGATTCTTACCAAACGTTAGACCGTTGACGGGCGCACTTTCACCAGACACGCGCAAAGGTTGCGCAGCGGATTTCTTTCACGCCAGCTTGGTGTAGTGCGTCGCTGGCTGCGCAAAGCGTCGATCCGGTCGTGAGAACATCGTCGATGAGCAAGACGGATTTCGGTGTTGGAAAATCTGCGTAGAGGGAAAAACGTTCTTCCATGTTGGCGGCTCGTTCCCGCTTGGAAAGAGCGCGCTGGTCTTTGCTGCAGGGACGCTTAAACGCCTTAACCGACGGGAGTTCCGTTTTGAGCGAAAGCTGATTGGCGATTTTCTCGGTGTGGTCGAACCCGCGTCGTCGAAGCGCTCGGGCGCTCGAGGGAATGGCGATGATTGCGGCAAGCTCTCGGTTCCAGGCGGGTGGAATGGTTTGAGCCATCAGGTCTGCGATGATTGGCCCCAATCGCTGCTCTCCTCGATCTTTATAGGTCGTTATGAGGCGTGCCGCGCCCGCCGAGTAAACGGTGGTGCATACGCATGCCGAAAAGGGCAATGTTTTTCGCTCCAAGACTTTGAGAGCAACGGGGTTGCATTCGCTGCACTGCATGTTACCGAACGGCGCGCCGCACTGGGGGCATGCGCGCCAGAGGTCGATGTAGGGGAGGGCGAGGCGGCAATTCGCACACAGCAGCTCGTCGGGTAAGTCGCATATTGCGCACCGGGTTGGCCAGAGTGTTTCGGCAATCACCTCGAATATGGCCCGGCTGTACTGTGCCGCGAGGGCTTGATTTCGGGAATTAAAACTTCTGTCGCGAGATGGGGTGGTCATCGTTTTATCGTAGTGCATCATTCTTACCGATTTTACGCTGAAACCTTACGGGGATTGGTTTCTCTTATCGAGCCGATGGAGATAGGAATCAAATTTCACGCAATCTTTTACTGCTAGTTTGCGGAATTCAAGCAGTTCATTTCCCGTACTTTTCTAATCTGTTACACTGGAACGAACTTCTTTCGAGTCTGTAGTTGCGGGAGTAATCCCTAGTCCATGGCAGATGCGGTCAAAAGGATCCACGTAAGTTATGCGGGTTCGACCCGTGAACGAGCATGGCGCATCCTAGAAGTAAGTCGCACCGCCCGCTATTGTGGCATTCGGCTGCACGGGCGAGAGGGTAATAGGTGTCATAGCTTATCCCCAGTGTGCGAGTGTGGGGGCAAAGACTAGGTCAGTCGGAAGAAGTATTGTTTCTTATGTCAGATGGAGGAAGCCTGTAATGAAGCGCAGGATTATGCTGATTTTCAGTTGTACGCTCGCCTTGTGCGTGGTGTTTTCCCTATGCGGTTGTGCTGGTCAAAGCTACACGCCGCCGGTGAAGACGGCGAAAGTTGACACGCCGATCATCGGGGAGAAAAAGACCCTCCGCGTTGGTGTCGATGCGCAAAATCCGCCATTTGCCGTTCAGGTGTCGGGCAAGATAGTTGGTCTCGATGTCGATATTGCCGCTGCACTTGCTGACGAACTGGGTTTGTCGCTTAAGGTTGTTGATGTTGGGGGCGACCCCGAGGGTGCGCTTTCCAAGGGCGATGTTGACATCGTCATGAGTCTCGATAAGGCCAACACCACTTTGACCTGCTGGCTTTCGGACCCCTATATTCAGACGGCTGTTGCACTTTTCGCACCCTCATCAACATCAACGGTTCCGGTAGCTGGTTCCCTGCCGGCACCTCTCGTTGCAGCGCAGACCTCTTCGATGAGCGCTTGGGAAGTCAATAATCAATTCGGGGATGCAGCTCTTGTTGCTTCCAACGACCTTAAGACGGCGTTTACCTCGGTTGAAACCGGGTCTGCCGCCTATGTCGCCGCGGATGCCGCCATCGGTTCGTATGTGGCTCACACCAATAATATCGACGTACATATCGTCGCGCTCATGAAGCAGGTAAGTGGCTATTGCGTCGGTGTTGCCAAGACCAACACCGATCTGTCGGCCGCCGTCAGCGAAGCTCTAAAAACCATCACTACCAATGGCGTGGTTTCGGTGGTTGAAAGTAAATGGCTCGGTTCTGTGCTCGATCTGACTAAGGTGCCGCTGACAAGCGCGCTGCCTACGGCAAAGAAGTCTGCCGCACCTGCCGCACCTGCAGCAACACCACCTTCTCAAGAAGCCCCTCCTGCGGCGGAGGGTACCACTGGCGCGGGTGATGCCGGGTCGAATGCGGTACAGAACCAGCAAGCGCCCGCTGCCTAAGGCTTCTTCTGCGTTGGCTCGCGGTGGTTGCGTGCACCAGAAAAGCTCCTTCGATTCCCTAAACCGCACCCCTGAAAACCGATTATTTTCGGCTTTCGTTTCAGGGGTGCGGTTCTTTTTTCGAAAGAGCTTTTATTGAGCGGTTTGGTTTCTTAGTTGAGGAAGTCGTCGAGGATTTCGTTTTCAGCTTCCTCTTCGGAAAGTCCGAGCGTCATAAGTTTCACGATTTGGTCTCCAGCGATTTTTCCAATGGCAGCTTCGTGGACGAGTAGTGCGTCCTCGCAGGCCGCTTCAATACCCGGGATGGCTTTCACCGTTGCGTTTCCCATGATGATGGCATCGCACTGCACGTGGCCACGACAGGCCGCTTCGCCAATGACGAGAGGGTTGAAAATCTGGGTCGAATAGTCTTTCGCAACGCTGCGCGAGATGACCTGCACGCTGGAATCTTTGCCCTTGAGCTCAATCTTCATGTTCGAAGTGGCAACCTGGCGGTCATGTGTCAGCAGCTTTTCGGTTAAAACGAGGTGAGCACCGGCCCCGACTTCGGCATTCGTATCGCGCATCGTTGAAGAAACACCGCGAAGCTGGGTAAGTTCCATGTCGCAGAAAGAATCTTGTTCCATGAAGACGTTTGTCACCGGGTTAAGGATGCGTTCGCCGTTTCCGTCCCCTTCACCGTAGTGCTTCTCGACGTACTTGACGCGTGAGTTCTTGCCACAGTAAAAACTGTGAATGCCGTCATGCTGGGAAGCCTGGTGGCTATCGTTGTGGATGCCGCAGCCGGCAATGATGGTCACGTCGCAGTCGTCGCCGATATAGAAGGTGTTATATACGACATCTTTGAGTCCTGCCTGCGTGAGGATGACGGGGATATATACCGTTTCGCCCTTGGTCCCCGCTTTGATGCGGATGTCGATGCCGGGGTGGTCGGTTTTGGTTTCAATTTCGATATTGGCTGACGAGTGGCGTTCAACCAGTTCACCGTCTCTGCGGATATTGAAAGCGCCCTTCGGCATACCATGCATGCCGGCGATTTCTTCCAAGAGGCCGGCGTCGATGGGGGATAAGTCTACAGCCATGATTCCTCCTTTAAGTTAGCAGTTCGTTGATATTTCAGTAAGGTGCAGATCGGGCGGTTGCGTAAACGTGCACCCGGGGTTGTTTCGCTGGACAAAGCCAAGTTGCGGCAAAACTTCTGCTGCCGGCCCGGTCGCTTCCACGTGGCCATCGCGCAGCAAGATGATATCGTCTGCTAAGTCGATGATACGTTCCTGGTGGGAAATAATCACAATCGATCTTCCGTCGCGCGCTTCGTGAATATCGCGAAACGTTTCGGTGAGGCGGTCGAAGCTCCACAGGTCGATACCGGCTTCGGGTTCGTCGTAAATCGCCAATTTCGGATCACGGGCAAGAAGGGTTGCGATTTCGATGCGTTTTACTTCGCCACCGGAAAGATTCTTGTCGACTTCGCGGGTGAGGTAATTGGCTGAGCAGAGTCCCACCTTGGATAGGTACTCGTTGCACGCAAGCATCGGAAGGCGACGACCTGCTGCGATCTCAAGCAGCTTTTTGACAGTCATACCCTTGAAGCGCGGCGGTTGTTGGAATCCGTATCCGATGCCGAGTTGTGCTCGCTCGGTGATTCCGAGAGCAGTGATTTCGGTGCCGTCGAAGAAAATTTGCCCACTGGTGGGTTTTTCGATTCCCATGATCAGCTTTGCTAGCGTTGATTTACCGCCGCCGTTCGGGCCGGTGATAACCGTGAATTTATCGTCTTCTATCGCGATGGATAAATCATCGATAATGCGTTTCGTTTCTTTCGAGCCTTCCTTAAGCGGAACCTCGAATGTGACATTTTTAAGCTCTAACATGTCGGTTTCTCCATCCCATCATTATTTGATACTAAGTTAGTAACATATAGCATATGCCGAGTCAAGGCGTGTTACCCCCTGATAGTATTCAAGGGCTAATACTATCGCTAAATCTTCATGTTTCGGACGATAAACGCCCAATACCGCCTACCAGCTCGGATAATCTCTACACACTCAGGCGAGCAGATCGACGATGTTCATGTCGGTTTGAGCGGATTGAATAATCTCTCGGTTTCCGAAAACGCAGATGGCTTTTTGCGAGGAAACTTTATCCAGTATCGGCGCGAGACTGTGTAGGCCGGCCGTGGTTGTCGACAAAATCTCGTTGCGGGCAATGCTGCGATAGTCGGGTGCGAAGTGGCTGAAATGGGCAATGTCTTGACGCCGCGCTATTTCCCTCGGCTTTTTCGGGGCGTCGATGCCCGCTACCGTGCTGACGATATAACCCCGTAAGGCATCTTCATCGGGTTCGAAGGCTGCAAGCCAATCGCCTGCGGCATCAAAGCGCGCAAGCGTGGTGTCGAGGTTGGGGTCGCGATAGGAATAGAACTGCAAAGCCCCCGTGCGCGTCGCCCGGAATCCAGCGCCGTAAGCGCCGCCCTTGACCCTGACTTCGTTCCAGAGGTAATCGTATGACAGTGCGCGTCCCACAACATTCCAGCTGCCGTGATAGGGCAGATCAAGCAACCTTCGGTCGAAACCCTTTGCAGCAAAGCAAACGTCGGCTGAAACGATAAAGGCTTCGTTGCGCACTGCCGGTTGCGGCACGACAAGGCGATTTTCAGGAGGGAAACAAGATGTCGCGATCGGTGTGGCAAGATCCCAGAATCGCGCATAATCTTCGGGTGAGCCGGTGAAGGAAACCGTTGCGTTGTCGCGGGTGAAAATACGCTCAGATACCGAACGGAGGCGCCCGACTAAAGTCTCGGCGCGTTCGTCGAAGTGAGCGAGGAGGTCTTTGAGGAATCGGTAGAAGTTCACGCCAGAGAGTTCTTCGCGCACGACGGCTGCGGGAGAATAATAGGAAGCAACCCGGGCAAGCGCCGTGCTGTGGCCGCTCAGGGCGAAATCCTGTTCCATGCCGAGGCGCTGTTGTTGTAGGACGTCTTTAATCTTGCTGGTGTCATCGAAGAGGGTTGATGACCAGACTTCGTGTGGCAGGGAAACCAAGTCGAGGATATTCTCGCTGAGGGAGCTTGCGCCGACCACGAAAGTGAGAGAAAACGCATTCTGTTCGAATTCGCTTTCGTGGATTTCCGTGAAGAAACGCAGGGTTCCGAGACGTGCTTGAATCAGGTTGTCGAGCTGCGCCGCCGTGTGTGCCGTGGTGTCCAGCTTGCCAAGGAGGCGCGCAAGAATCGTGGCGTAGGGCAGTTCCTCGAAGGCGAGGCCATCGAGGGTGAAGTAATGATAGGTGTAGTCGATGCGCTTGGTCGGGATGTCGTGATGGAGGCAGGGAAGCGGCGTGTCGGCGGTGAACGTACAGGTTTCTTCCGGCGTGGCGGGTGCGATGTCGCTCAATTGCAGGGAGGGAAGCGTTGCAATTCCTTCGGGCGTATCGGGTTCTTCCTGCAGGTGGTGGAGCGCAATCGTTTCGTCGATTACCTGCGCTATCTCTTTATCGGTCAGAGTAGCTTTGAGGTTTGCCAGTTCTTTGACTTCGTCGTAGGAGTCATCGGTTTCAACGGGAAGTATTTCCGCCAGGGCGAAGTGGTTGTTTTCAAGCAGGATCTCTCTTAGCAGGTTCTCGAAATACCCGGTTTCAATTTTTTCGTGCATGTGGGCGAAGGCTTCTTCGTAGCGCAGGTGGGAAGTGGGATTATCGTCGTCGTAGAGCCAGCCCGAGAGGCACTCCATTGCCAATATCACACCATCTGCAGCACCGAAATCACCTTCGCGTAAAGCAAACTCTGCTCGGGCGATGGAGGCCTCGAGCAGCTTGCGGTCGATTCCTTGTTCGCACAGTTCGGTTACCGTACGGGAAATGATGTCGAAGAGGGCGGCAGAGGCATCGGGTTTGCATCCTTTGATCTGAATGAGGATGAGGGGCTGCAGCATCGAATCGATTAGTTGCCCGGAAGCATCCGCACCAATTCCGCTGTCGAGCAAAGCGCGCTTGAGGGGAGATTCGTTGCTGCCCATCAGGGAATCCATAAGAATGTCTACATCGAGGATGCGTTCGCGGTCGCTTGACGTTCCGATGACGCATCCCAGCCCCGCGCAGGCGTTTTCGGAAGCCGTTTGCATGGTCTTTACGATTCCGGTGCGCTTGAGCGGCTTCTGCAGGTTGAGGGGGTTCGGTTTGCCGGCAGATTCAGGCGGGCACGAAAGATAGCGTTCGTCCAAGAAAGCCAGTTCACGTTCGACTTCCATGTTTCCGTAGAGCACGATGTAGCTGTTGTCTAGACGATAATGCCGGCGATGCGCGTCGAGGAAATCCTCGTAGGTAAGCGTCGGGATGTCGTGGGGGTGACCACCTGATTCAAAGGCGTAGGCGGTGTCGGGGAAGAGGTTTTCAGCAAGAACGTCATAGAGCACCGATTCGGGATCGGAAAGGGCGCCCTTCATTTCGTTGAAGACGACGCCGTTGTAGCGTAGGGGTTCGTCGGGGGAGTCGAGCTCGTAGTGCCAGCCTTCCTGTTCGAATATCGCGCGCTTGCTGAAAATAGCAGGATGCAGAACCGCATCCATATAGACATCCATGAGGTTGAGCAGGTCTTGTTCGTTGGTGCTTGCCACAGGATAGAGGGTCTTGTCGGGAAACGTCATGGCATTCAAGAAGGTCTGCATCGAGCTTTTCAGCAGGTTTACAAACGGTTCCTTCACCGGGAAACGATTCGAGCCGCATAATACGGAGTGTTCAAGTATGTGAAATACGCCGGTGCTATCCTGGGGGGGAGTTTTGAAGCCGATAGCGAACGCTTTGTTCGTGTCTTCGTTGGCCAGGTAGAGCAGGCGAGCACCGCTTGTTTCGTGACGTAAGGTGTATGCGGTTCCTTCGATTTCGGGAAGTGCTTCTACGGATATGACGGTGAATCCGTGCAGGGTGCTATCTTTGCTGAGCTGCATGGTGGTGCCGCCTTTCTTGGTTGTCTTTGTGTATGAGTCCGTAAGCGGACGTGTCATGTTTTGTTCATCTATAGCATACCGCTTCGGTTGAATTTCGCATTCATCGCGGCAGAGAATACAGGTTTTTAAGAGAACCGTTTATTTTTATCACCCTGCGCTTTAGGCAAGTCCCCAAGTTTTTTGCGGAATTATCTTCCCTTTGGGCATCTTTTGTGGTTATATTAACGACAACCCGTTATTGAAAGGTTCTTATGACCGCTTTGACCAACAATATTTTTACGAACATCGCGCCCAGCGCGTGTTTTGTTGGTGCTTGGTGGTGGAACAAAGGCTGATCTCGGGTTATCGATACCTTTTGTTTCCGTATGTGAAATCAAATGAGGCCCTCGGTAATCCGGGGGCCTCATTCGTTATGCGGGAGCGGTTGTTACGCCTTTCTCCGACAGAGCGATACGGAACGAAACACCATACATTGTCAAGAGAAAGGAACCAGTATGCAAGTCACCGCCCCTCATCGCCTCTACCTCTCCGAAGAACAGATTCCGACGCAATGGTACAACCTGCGTGCTGATATGCCCGAGGTCCCCGAGCCGATGCGACTTCCCAACGGTGCGCTTGCGACACCCGAGGATATCTCGCCGGTTTTCTGCGACGAACTCGTGCGTCAGGAACTTGATGATACGACGGCTTTCTGCGATATCCCCGAACCCGTTCAGGAAATGTATCGCATCTATCGCCCCTCGCCGCTTTGCCGCGCGTATAACCTGGAGAAAGAACTCGGTACGCCGGCGAAAATCTATTACAAGTTCGAGGGCAACAACACTTCAGGTTCGCATAAATTAAATTCGGCTATTGCGCAGGCTTACTACGCCAAGGAACAGGAACTCGATGGTATTGCGACCGAGACCGGTGCCGGTCAGTGGGGCACTGCGCTTGCGGAAGCGACGAACCATTTCGGCCTCAATCTCGATGTTTTCATGGTGAAGTGCTCCTATGATCAGAAACCGTACCGTCGCGCCGTTATGGAAACCTTTAAGGCAACGGTGACCCCCTCACCCTCCGACACGACTGAAGTTGGTCGACGGATGCTCGCTGAACATCCCGAATCAACCGGTTCGCTTGGTACGGCAATTTCCGAGGCGGTTGAGCGGGCGCTCAACATTCCCAACAACAAGGGCCGCTACGCTTTGGGTAGTGTATTAAATCAAGTCGTTCTTCACCAGAGTATCATCGGCATGGAAAGCTATGCCGCTCTTGAAGAATTGGGAGAATACCCCGATATCGTCATCGGTTGTGCGGGGGGTGGCTCAAATCTCGGTGGTCTCATCGCGCCTTTCATGCGCGACACGTTGCAGGGTAAGCGTGATACGCGTTTTATCGCGGTTGAGCCGGCAAGCTGTCCGAGTTTGACGCGCGGCCGTTATGCCTACGACTTTGCCGATACGGGTCAAACCTGCCCGCTGTGCAAGATGTATACGCTTGGCAATGGGTTTTTGCCGAGCCCTAATCATTCGGGTGGTTTGCGTTATCACGGTATGTCCCCCATCGTTTCGAAGCTTGCCCATGACGGATATATGGAAGCAGTTGCCGTTGAACAAACCGATGTCTTCCAGGCGGCGGTTGATTTTGCCCGCCTCGAAACGATTCTGCCGGCTCCTGAAAGTGCTCACGCTATCTACCAGGCTATCGTTGAGGCGAAGAAGTGCGCCGAAACCGGGGAGGAGAAAACGATTCTCTTCGGACTTACGGGTACGGGTTATTTCGACATGGTGGCCTACGAGGCGTTCAATAAGGGTACTATGACCGATCACGTGCCGACTACCGAAGAATTGGAAGCGGGATTTGCTACGATCCCCGCCGTTCCCGGTGTTCAGGAAAAAGGCGGGTTTCCTCTCGTCTAAACAGGAGGAAGGCGCCAGCTTGTGCTAGCATGTGCCCATGAAAGTATTTGAAGCACACCATATTGCGGCATCGTATCCTCGCGAGGGGAAGGCGGTGCCGCTTTTTTCCGACGTTGATTTCGAGCTTGAAGCGGGCTCCGTATACGATTTGATAGGTCCATCAGGTGCGGGGAAATCGACGCTTTTGCGGGTGTGTGCCCGTATGCTTAATCGCGATGCGGGAGAATTCTATCTCGAAGGGCATCCGAGCGGCGATTACGAGGCGGCAACATGGCGCTCTCTCGTCTCCCTTGTGCCCCAAAAACCTTCGTTGATTCCGGGTACTGTAGAAGAAAATCTGCGGCTTCCATGGAAGCTCAAAGTGCGTGCGGCAGAGGTGTCGCCCTCCGATGACTATCTGCGCTACCTTCTCGATGAAGCCGAGCTTTCCGGTATCGAGCTCAATCGCGATGTTTCGCAGCTTTCCGGCGGGCAAATCGCTCGCGTGGCTCTTTTGCGCGTTTTCGTTACCCATCCGCGCGTGCTGTTGCTCGATGAAGTTGATGCGGCCCTCGATGATGCATCGGCCCATGCCATCGGCCGCCTAACGAAGGATCTGGTCGGTGATGATATGACCTGTCTTCGCATCCGTCACAGGGCAAGCGATGGTTTTTCGCGAGGAACCTTTGCTCTGACGCGGGGTTCGTTAGTCTATTCCGAACAACCCTCGATCGAGGAAGGGAAGCACTGATGGGCGGCGTTGTTGAAATCGGTTATTTTGAGCTTTTCGCTGCGAGTGCCCTCATGTTGGTTGCGGGATTGATTTCGTGGAGGCTTGAATTAGGGCAAACGAAGCGTATCGTCGTCTCAACGGTGCGCATGTTTTTACAATTACTTGCGGCTGGTTTGCTTTTGGGCTATGTGTTTCAGTTGCAAAGCTGGTGGTTAGTGGTCTTGATTTTGATCGTCATGCTGCTCGCAGCTACCCAGATTGCCACCAGCCGCATGAAATCACGCCCGAAGGGGTCAACGTTGCCCGTGCTGTTTTCGCTGGGCGTCTCGAGCTTCCTGGTCGCGTTTATCGTCACCCAGTTGGTGATGCATATCGATCCGTGGTATTCGGCCCGCGATCTTATTCCTATCGGGGGAATGATACTGGGTAATGCGATGGCTTCGGTGGCAGTGGCAATCGATCGCCTCTTTGCCGATTTGGATGCGCGTTCCGACGAGATGTTTACCTTGACAGCGCTCGGGGCTGTGCCCCGTGAAGCGGCGATGCCTTCGCTGCGTGCTGCCATCGGTGCCGGTATGACGCCGATTCTCGCCAATATGTCGGCAGCGGGTATCGTGACTTTCCCCGGCATGATGACCGGCCAGCTTCTTGCGGGTGCGGACCCGCTTGCGGCAGCGAAATATCAAATCGTTGTTATGTTGATGCTGTCTGCAGCCAATACGATCGCTATTGTATTGGCGTGCTACCTTACCTATAAAAAGCGTTTTTCGATCGATGGATATTATCTGGACAGAGCCTTGCGTGACTAGGTCTTCCGTATAATCGAGACAAACAAAAGGAGCGCTTGTGGTGCAAGATGAGAAATACACTATCATTTCGGTATCATCGGATGACGAAGATGAGTTTGTGATCCAGGCGGGCATGCCCGCAGGTGGCAAAGCCGTCGTGAAGGACTTTCCTGAATCTGAGACGCCCGTTTCTTCTGACTTGGAGTCTCGTGGCCCCCAAAGCAAGAAGGAGCGCCTTGCTGCTGAAGTGGAAGATTTGGAGCGAACGGAAGAAGATCTCAACAGCGTTCCCCCGATGTCGAAGATGCAAAAAACTATCCTTGCCGTCATAGCTGCGTTCGTTATTGTTGCTATCGTTTATTATTTTGCCTTCATACGCTAAAATAGAACCATTCCCTTATGGCGTCACGTTGTAGTGTTTTTGGGTATCAGGAAGGTTTACATGATGTTTAAACGAACAAAAACCGAGAAAGATACTATCGTGAGCGCACCTGAACAAAATGGTGGCGTACCCGATGATTCCGCAAATCCTTCTCTCGAAGGCATCGATTTGGGCGCTGAAGAGGTCTGTGGCGCGCACCAAGCGCCCGCCTCCCTCGATTTAGAAGACGGGATTTTCTCTCGGGAAGATTCTGAGAATCGTGTTTTCCCAGTTCTCGATGGTGAAGATGAAACCGATTTTCTGGAGCCCTATGACGATGCTCTGGCTGGTCCCGATGCCCTCGATAATCTTGAACCGTTGATCGATCCCGATGATGATATCGAACCCGAACCGGCCGTGGGAACCTATGCGGTTCTCGAGCCGATGGAGGCGCTTCCGCAACCTTTACCGCTCAATGAAGGTACCTCTTTTGCCGGCGGAAAGAAGAAGAGTAAGGGCGGTCACGCTGCGAAAGCAGAATTGCCCCTGCATCAGAAAAAATCACGTCGTATGCGCAGGCTCCTAATCGTGATTATTTCGCTTCTCGTCGTCCTCATGGGTGTCCTTGCTTATTTGACCTATATGTTGATGCAGGAAACTCAGAATGCTGCCATTCAGCAGGTGACGCACGATGTTGAAGCGGTTGGAAAAGAAGATGCCAAGGATGCTTCGACGATCACCGCAAAAAAGACCACTGTCCCTGCCCTTGTCAGCGTTATCGGCAAGACGCAGGAAGAGGCCTTAAAGATAATCGGTCATGGTGCGGTTGCTTCGGTTTCAACACCGATCAATGAGGAAAATAATCCCGTTAAGACAAAGGTTGCCGTCGCCTTAACTGACGAGCCGGCAGACAATCGTTCGGGCACTCCGACGGTGTATCTGGGGCTCAATGAAGGCGGCCAAATTGTGCAGGCCGGTTACTCTGCGGCGACGGCGAGCCTGGGGTATGGTTCTTTGAGTTTTGCTGACGCGGTTCAGACCGAAAAAATTATTGAAAAGACGTTGGGCGAAGCGGGTCTTGTTATTCCCGCTGGAAGCGTTGTGCTTCCCAAGGACAAGGCAGCGTATTGCACCTATGCCACCGATGGTACCACCCTGGTTAAGGAGAATTGTCCATTCTCCGGTGCTGCCGAGGTGAATGGTGCGAGATATACCTGGTCAGCGGTACTTACGTACGACTATACCGCCGCCAATGCTTCTGGCAATCTGGCCGATACTATTCGTCAGGTATACATTTATATCAACGCGGCGTAAGGGTTTCGTACGGGGAAGCTTCGAGGATGTAAAAAGCCCAGAACATTACTCGGATATAGTATACTGTAAGAATTTAAGGTAAACATTTATCCTGTTGTTGATTGCACTGCGGTATGTTTTTTGCTTGGAGGAGGAATGCTATGAGTTTGGGCCATGCTTCCCGTTTCGTGCCTTCTCGGTTTGTTTGCCTGTTGGCGGCAGCCTGCATCGCCGCGTTTCTTGCGCTTGCGGTTTTCCCCGGCAACGCTTATGCCGCAACAAACATTAAAATGCAGGATAAGCAAGCCTACAATATCTCTGACATCTGGGGTGCAACATGGCTCACCTGCGATAAGGGTGGCACCTATTACGTGTACGGCAGCAGTGACTTCGTAATCATGTATGTCGATGTTCCTAAAGGCCAAACCGCTAATATTGTTTTTGGCAATACGAAAATAGATCCCTCACCGCGTGCTCCAGGAATCTCCTTTGTTGATCGCCCCGCCATTAGGATTGAGGATACGGGGGGAACGGTTAACCTGGTAACCCAGCCCGGCGTGCAAGCGGAGTTTAAGGGTATGGGGTCTACCCCTGCAATTCGCAAGGATGGCACGACGACCAAACTGCTTTTCACTACGGAAGACCCCAAAAATCCCGGCACCTTGGTGGCTCGCGCATACTTTGATGCCTACCGCACCTGCGCCATCGGCTGCGATGGCACGTGGATGACGCCCTTG
>JAVWAI010000020.1:0-28734 GCA_036650075.1 Raoultibacter sp. | reverse complement strand
TACGACCTCTTCATGGAGCCGGGCAATCGACCTTCATCATAGTTACCGAGTGCAATTCGCCGCTTTACCGATACAACCAACCACGCGGACGCTCCTGAAAGGGCGTCCGTTTCATTGCGGCCGTAAAAAATCCCTCCGGTCAGCTTCGTAGCTTTCCGGAGGGATTCTCGGTAAAATCAAATGACGCTCCTGAAATACCGTCTACTTGACGCCGTTTTCAAACGAGGAATCCGTTTGAGTGTTTTCCCCTTCTTCGACGAGTTCGCCCTCAATTTCAATGGGCGGCTGCATCGATGAAGCACCGCCGACTTCACCAGCAAGCTGGCGGAACGAGATGGCGTCATCGCCTTCAACCGGCATCATGATATAGACATTGCTGCCGATTATAACCGGGGTGATGCGCTGAGGTGCGGTGGGCGTAGCCTGCTTGACCGATTCATTTTCCTGCTCTTTGCGTTCGTTCTCGAAACGCTCGACCATTTCTTCCTTCACGCGTTCAATCTGAGCGGCCGTATCCTGCTTCCAGCGATCCTTCTTCCAAGCAGCAAGATTGCCGTTGTAAGCCATCTGGATCAGCTCCAAAAGGAAAGCGAATACCATGGCGAAGTAAACCATCAGCTTCTCTGCGTGCATATTGAGCACTTCGATTCCCGAATTAATGCCGAGGCTATCAAGGAACAGCAAGACGCCAATGACAACAATGAAACACAGAGCAAGGATTTTCATCTCGGGATGACCGTTGATGAACTTCGAGATGGGGTCGATGAACACCATCATAAGGAAAACGGCAATCATAACGGCAAGAATCATGATGATCAGATGATCGGCAAGGCCGACTGCCGTGATGACGGAGTCGATGGAGAACACCAGGTCCATAACCATGATGGTGCCAATTGCCTGCGGAAGCATGATCTGATGAAGCTTTTTATGTTCATCGCTTCCGTGAGCCGCTTTTTCTTCGGTCAGATTCAGGACGCTTCGAAGCTCGGAAACACCCTTATAGATAAGATAGCCACCACCGAGGAGTAACACGATATCTCGCACGGAGAAGCCATGAGAGAAGGAACCGAGATTCACCTCAAACAAAGATGCCGTCATGTGAATCAGATACGAAGCAAAGCAGAGGAAGACAATGCGCATGATAAGTGCACCTGCCAAGCCGAGCTTACGACCGATATGCTGTTTTTCAGCGGGAAGACGATTCGTCGTGATGGCGATGAAGACGATATTGTCGACCCCTAAAACGATTTCAAGGAAGATTAGGGTGATGAGGCTAATCCACGCTTCCGGCGTTAAAAAAATTGATAAGTCCAATGCTTTCTCCTGTTCGGTTCATGTTGTGGGGTGCGTGGTCGAAGCACAAAAAAAGACTCCGGCACAGCATAACTGCACCATGAGTCTCGTTATTTAAAATACGCCCAGGCGTTACCGCCATGATGTTGAACGCATCGCATGTTCCCATGCCAACTACTCCCTCATAGGTCGTCGGATATCCTAACACGAGTACCTGTTCGTCGCAATGCTATAATACCCAAAGTACACAATGCTTTCAGGAGGTCCGATGGCTGAATTACATAAGGGAACCAACGCGCATTCGGACAAAGCGCGCGTACGATATATGGACAGCTCAAAGCTGCTACGCCCCTTTGATATGCCGCGCAACCAACTTTATATCTTAGTGGTCTTTGTGGTAATAGCCGCCATTCTTGGAGGTATGTTTCTTTTCAGCACTTACGACAACGTCATCAACCGTGATGCAAAAGCAGCAGCTAATCTTGAACGAAACCTCGGCAAATCGGTAACCCTCGATTTGCCGATTACCGTCAACCTCATGCTACTCGACGATGAAACCATCAAGACAGGATTCACCAATGCCGGCCTGACCTTCTACGAATCTCCCGCCGGAGCAGAATGGTCAGGAGGTCTCGACATTATCAAACTGCCACCCGATGTGACCTTGGCCGATGCCGGAGCCGCGTACTTAGCGGGTATCGAAAAGCTCTCCGCCGCCGATGCCGTCAAGTACCTCAACGGGTCATGGCGCCTTCAAGTCGCCCGCGGCGAATACGTCGATATGCGGGTGAAGTACGCTGACTTCGCCTCGACAGACGCAGCCACCGCCATACAAACCGCACTTGCGAGCGAGGGGCTCGATGCAAGCGCTTCAGCACCGATTTCAACCGACGAAGCGGGGAACACCTTCCAGGAAGGAATGCTCGACACCGGAAACGGTATTTACAGCTGGAAAGTGTCGACCTGTCCGCTTGTCGACGTCTACAACATCGAAGGAATGCCCGCAACCGCTCAGTATGTTGTTGTCCGTATGCATCAATAAACGCCGATAGTCGCCCCTGCACACCTCCACCCTTACCGTAGAAGGAAATTTTGGGCGTGCAAGAGAAGACGTACTGAGTCTTTAGCATTTGAGCCATTTCCGTATTTCTCTTTAGAAATGTTTGTATGAGGAGCTGAAACAGGGTCCAGTTTTAAAGCATTTTGTGAGAGTTCACCACTTCCAGAAAATTCTCTTTGACAGAAGGCTGAAGTCTGGTAATATATCCACTTGCTGACGCGGAAGAGCAACCCCAATGCGTCATGTGTACGGGCGATTAGCTCAGGGGGAGAGCACTACCTTGACACGGTAGGGGTCAGAAGTTCAAATCTTCTATCGCCCACCATTGATTATGTAGGCCACCGGGTTTATTTTATCCGGTGGCTTTTTTGTTGGCTGTCCGATTCTGTATCCTAAGACACAACCGGGACACAACGAACAAAATTAAGCTGTTTTCACCTCAATAATGCGCGGCTCTTCGGGCTTCCTCGCGAACAATTCTTCGAGCGGCATATCGGGGTATCGTCGCCCTGCCGTATGCGCCGATCTTCAACAACTCAATGGCCTGGCGTTGCTTCCACTGCTGAGACGCTCTCGTGGAGCGTTAAATCCTCATATCCGTTCTGCTTTGACGGCATACCCCATAACGCAACGGTTGCCGTGTCTACCGTTGGTGTCAAAGGCAATAAAGCGGCGTTGGAAGGCGCTGAAATGTTTGATGCAATTAACCGATGAGCGAACGGAACCTCGGGCATAAAGAGGGCTCAAAAAGACAGGGAAACAGACACAGAACAAAACGCTCAAGGGGTAGACACGCTTGAAGAATATATTTCTAAATCACCTGATCAAAAACGGTATTTGATTCAAGTTGCAAGCATAAAAGACTATGAGAAACCTCGAGAAAATGGTAAAATTAGAAGCAACAAAAGTATCTCGAGTTGGACGGTTTCCCCAAAGGAATTGAAGAGATGAATGTCCGCCGAAAGGAGGTAAGCCTCTTCTTTGGGATAGTGAGCGGCTCGACACATTGTAACCGTTTACGTTTTGAATCAGTGGCAAAAAGAAGCAAAATTAAACTAGAGGAGATAGCTAATGAGTAACCCCTACAAGCTTGACGCATTTCCCGACGACAAAACGCTTGAACGTGAAGCACGCAGATGTTCCATGCTGGCGTATTGTCCCGATCGCACTTTTTCATTTTGTTTGAAAAAGTGGATAAACGTGAATCATGAATTGATGTTTCGCAAAGTGACCTTCAAGCACTGCTACGAATGCCAACACGGAGTAGAGTAGTCACCTAACTTAAAATAACTTTAGGTAGACCATCCTTCGGGGATCACTCTAAAAACAGATTCTGACCTGCGGTTATAAACAATTTACACGGTGGGAGTCAGAAGTTCAAATCTTCTATCGCCCACCATTGATTATGTAGGCCGGAAACGTAAAAGTTCCCGGCCTTTTCTTTTTTGTTTAAAACTAGAACTGCGTATACACGAACTCTGCAGGCTCACGGTAACCCGAAAAGAGAAATAGCCAGATTAAAAGTCCACAGCACACCAAGACAATGACGAAATAGCCGACGAAACGAGGGCCGGATCGTACGGCGAGTTTCGCATACAGTGCTTGCACGAAAGCGACAAGGGAGCTGAGATAATCAAGCATCGCTAATCCCCTTCTTTCACGAACTCATAGACTGCCTGCTCGAACGAAACCCAACCGGTCCATCCGAGATGAGTTCCATCACAGAGAAAGTATTTCTCGTATTCTCTGTTCGAAAAATCAGCGGTCTTCACCGTCGCATCCGCGCAGATGTCTCGGATGCGACGGTAGCATTCCTGGCGATCCGCTTGAGGAAATTCTTCATAGTCATACCAAGGACCGCTTACCGGTAAGATGACAACAAGAGGATCGAGCCCGCTTTCCGTGAAGGCGCGCAAGGCATAGATTAAATCCTCATACTCAGTCGGTGCTTTCAGAAACGAACGATTCTTCAGCCACCCCTTAAGCTTCCCTTCGTCGTATTCTTTCGCCATGCGCTGGGTCCACAATGAATCATAAATACCATAATCATTATTGGTGCAGCTCGTCTGACCATCCTCGATCGCCTGTTGTTCCAATGCACTCCAATCGGGAACACCTGCAGTTCTCGTCGGGTCAGTCTTTTCTGCAGGGAGCTCGGGTGCCTTTGTGCGCACATTCTGCAACTCGAGACGAATCTTTCGGCTGTCAAGATAGGAAAACCAGGGATCATTGAGAGCGTCACTTAACGTGTCGTGATGAGCCGCTGCGATGGCATCATCGTTTACACCCAATTCTTTCACGCGGCGACGAAAATACGCCTTTGTCTCATCAGAGATGTCTGGATTGGAGCAAAACTGACGATAGAGCGAGTAGGAGAACCGAGGCTTGAAGGAATCAGATGACTGTCCCCCCTCAAAAAACCACTGCGGAGACACGATAAGGACGACTTTCTTGCTCTGGGAAACTCGCGCAAAAGCACCCGCCGCAATCCCCTGCCAGAGACTCTGATCATAGCCTTCGCCAATATACATGGTATCGACACCGAAATTGTTGTGCCCGAAGACCTCCTGAGGTACCTGCGGCACGTTTTCGGGAGAAACATAAAGCTCAGATGATCCAAAAGTTAAAATAGAATCAGGCTGTTGATTGGCCGCAATAAACGATGTGCTGGAAGATTTTTCTCGTGAGTAAACATAGTCGTACATCTTGGCGTCCGAGTAATCCTCCGGCACTAGCGAAGCGTCGGAGACTCCGGCAGACAAAGCGACCAGCGACACCGCAAGCGTAATGGCAAGTAAACGCTGCATTGCGGCGCTCATAAAAGGCGCATCTCCACTTGGGCTATAATTTTATTAACGGTGTTCATCTCTTCACGCGGTACCGCCGTGGGAGCTATCACCACGCCAAACTCTTCCTCGATGCCGACGAGCACCTCGATTGCGGCCATCGAATCGAGAAGCCCCGCCTCAAACAGGTCGGTATCACGCTGCGTACGCACTACCTCGTCCTCACAAACGTCGCTTAAAAGATTAAGCAACGCACTTTCAACCTGCACGGTATCAACCATGGATAAAACCTCCTACAATCAGTGAAACCTGTCCCGAGAATAAGGCGAAGCCCAACATGATGGCGTTCAGGCAAACAAACCACGACAGCGCCTTATATACCCTGCTATTTTTATGCTGTCGATAAAACTTTGATTTCTTCTGATAGACATCGTTGGCGGCAAGCAAGAAGCCATGGTAGAGGCCGTAGAGCACGTAATCTAACGTAATACCGTGCCACAGCCCCATAAGCCCCATATTGACGATGTAGCCGCAGCAGGCGCGGTTGAGACGCGTCCCAAGCAGCTTCCGCTTCGTCGTCCATCGGGTAAAGCGCATAAAAACGAAATCACGCAGCCAGAAGGACAAGGTGATATTCCAACGATTCCAAAAATCTTTGATGTCGATTGCAATAAAAGGGGCATGGAAGTTACGGGGAGCGTGTACCCCGAGAATCGCCGAAGCACCCATGGCCATCAAGCAGTATCCCGCGAAATCGAAAAAAAGATAAAAGCCGTACGCATAAGAATCCCCTATCGCTCCCAGCAAAGCGATACCGAAAGGTTCGTTGCCAAAAACCTGAGGCGTGTAATATCCATTGGCCACCGTTGCAAGCACGACCTTGTAAACAGCCCCAATAAAAAGCAAGAGAATCCCCCGCCCGAGCAAATCGAGATAACTTTCTCTGGCCAGAGGCGTGTTGATCTCTTCAATGAACCGGCGAGAGCGATCGATGGGCCCCGAGGTAAAAACGGGAAAGAAGATCAGGAAATATAGATAATCGAATACTTTCATATCTTCGATGATCCCGTCCTGCACTTCAAGAAAGACCTGAATCGCTTTAAAAGTGATATAGGAAATACCGATGAAACCAAGAAGGTTGCCATCAAAAACCTGAGACACTTTATAGAGCGCGAGCGGAACGACCAAACACGCCAACCCGACCCAGCGATGCGCTCGATTACAGGAGCCTGCTCTTCGCATAAATCGCAGGGTGGTAAATGTGACGGCGCCGGCCAAGGCGATATAGCCAACAAGGCAGGCAAACCCTCGCCAATCCTTCGAAAACAAAAGCAGGAGGAAGACGACGCTAACCGCAAAACCATACCGCTTGAGAGGTTTTTCCAAGCAGCCCAAAATCACGGCCGGAATAGCAGCTGCGATTAAAATAATAAAAAAGGAAGGTTCTTCGTAAAATGACATTACGAGACACACAAAGCCTTACGGTCGATTTTCCCATTGGTGGTCAAAGGTAACTCGGTCACGACAACAACCTTTTTGGGAAGCATATAGGAAGGGAGCCGCTGAGCAAGATCGTGACGGATGATTTGCGTGGTTTCGAAGTCGTTTTCGGCTAGTAGCCTATCCAGAACCACGTGAGCCACAAGATGGCTATTCTTGCCGCGGCGCTGCACCACCACAACGACAGCGTTGTCGACGTAAGGAAGCAGATTGAGCTGTGCCTCTACCTCACCGAGTTCAATACGAAACCCATTCAACTTGATCTGGTGGTCAAAGCGCCCCTGGCAATGGAGAAGACCGTCATCGTCGAGATATCCCCGATCACCGGTGTAATACGCCCTCACCCACTCTCCGCCCGCAAGCTGAAGGCTTGAGAAGCTTTGAGCCGTGCGCTGAGGCAACCCAACATACCCCCGCGCAACCGTATTCCCCACGATAAGGATTTCGCCCGACGCACCCCGCGCCACCGGCACCCGAGTTTCGTGATCAACTATTGAGATTACCGTCCCCGGGCGAGCATACCCAACCGGCAAACCCTCCTCAGACGCAATCAGATCTTCAGTCACTTCGATTGCCGTAACCGCGACCGTCGACTCGGTGGGTCCGTACGTGTTGATAATGCGAGCACGAGGAAAACGATCGTGCAGCTTTGCCGCGGTCGAGTTACGGAGGACCTCGCCGCAGAACACCAATGTTTCCATGTCGGGCATCAGACTCGCCGAAAAAGCGGGATCAGCCAAACACAGATCAGCGAAAGAGGGCGTGGATACCCACACGTGAGCACCCGAAGAACGAAGAGCCTCAAACATCTGCCCGAAATCGGCTTCCGCACGAGCATCGAGAGCAAACAGGGTTGATCCGGTAGAAAAAGCACCGGTCAACTCATAAACGGAAAGATCGAAACAAAAGTGAGCCTGGTTGACAATAATTTTCGGAGCATCCTGAACCCCAAGCAACCCAACCGCCCAATCCATGAAATTGTCGACACAGTTTGCCGTTACCTGCACACCCTTCGGTAAGCCCGTAGAACCAGAGGTGAAGATGATGTATTCAACATCCTCCCCCGCAACCGGCTGTAAAGCCTCACAGCGCCCCAGACTTTCCTGTACCGACAAGCCGAGCTGTGCCGCATCGACGACACGACCCGCGCCAGCCAACATCTGTTCCGGGAGTTTTTCAGTAGCAAGCACAAGAGGTGCCGAAAGCTGTTCAAAAATCGACCTGAAACGACTGAGCGGCGTTCCTTCATCAATGGGAACGTAAGCGCACCCTGCCTTCAGGCAGGCGAGGAAACAAAGAGGAACCAGGGGGTCTTTACCGCCGTAGACAACGACGGGCTGCGGCTTGCCCTGTAAGTAATCATGTATCGTCACGGCAAGAGCGTCTGATGACTCCCATAAGTCACGATAGGTAAGACAGGCATTGTCCCAGCGGCGATAAGCGATATTGTCGGGTGTTTCCAGGTAGGCCTTTTCAATCGCATCAAGATATCGACTTCGTGCCACAAATCCCCCTTCGGGCTGCAATTAAACACTGCGTGAACGAAAGATAGGGAGCCGTTCGCCTTCGGGGAGGCGAACCGACAACGCACCCTTTTCTCGCGTGCAAGCATAGCGCAAATAAAATTTAGGTGAGCGTACGAAACGTGATTTCGAATCGTATTTTATATGGAGGGGTTCTTAGGGAGAATCGAAAGCTTGAGGCGAAGACGAGAAGAGGGCGCGGGGTGTAAAAAAAGCGCCCGAAGGCGCTTACTTGTTCTTTTGGAGGCGACGCCCAGATTCGAACTGGGGATGAAGGCTTTGCAGGCCTCTGCCTTACCACTTGGCCACGTCGCCGGTTTGCGGTTCGTCATTAAAAAGCCGGTCAAACCATTTCTAATTCGACCGGCTTCTAGCGACAGATGGAGCGGACGACGGGATTCGAACCCGCGACCCCGACCTTGGCAAGGTCGTGCTCTACCAGCTGAGCCACGTCCGCGCGCAAGAAGGTATATTACCTAAACCTTAGCAACTGCACAAGCCCCTATTTTCACTTTTTTTAAAATAAAGGCAATTTCCCGTGTAATCATGCAAAACAATTCTCAAATCCCCGACCTACGCCACAACACCCTTCACACGCCCCTTACTGGTCAACGTGCCCATCATCGGGCTCAATATGCACTAAGACCTCGCACACATCGTCGAAACGCTTTTTGATAGTATCCTCGACAACCTCAGAAAGCGCATGAGCTTCTCGCACCGACATATCGGGTTGCACCAAAACGTGAAGATCAACGTAAACTTCCCCTTCGGTCCCTCGGGTACGAATCTTATGAGAACTCATCACTTCAGGAACGCCTTGTACGCAAGTCCTAATTTCCTCTTCAGGAATACGCGCTCGATCGGACAGTGTCGCGAACCCATGGCGGAAAACATCGTATGCCGTATAGAGAATCGCCACCGTTACCAACAGTGCCATGATGGGGTCGGCAATGGGAATACCGAAAGACACAAGAACGAGTCCGACAATAACGCCAACCGAAACCATCGCGTCCGAAAGCGTGTGACTCGCGTCTGCGACCAGAACGGGGCTTTTAAGTAGTTTTCCCTGTTTATGTTCGTAGCGGGTCACACCGAGGTTTACACACAGCGTACCGACCATAACGAGGAACGAGATCGGGGTAACGGTTGCGCCATATGATTGATCGATGAGCGCCTTGACGGCATTGCTTCCAACACTGAAAGCCGCAACGAGCAGGAGCACCCCGATGACAAGACTTGCATACGTTTCAAACTTGGCGTGACCATAGGGATGGCTTTCGTCTGCCGGTCGGGCAGCAAGCGTGATACCCACAAGACCGACAACATTGCCGGCCGAGTCGAAAACGCTGTGAATGCCGTCGGCCTGCATAGCAGCCGACCCACTGATTGTGCCATAAATATATTTTGCGGCAGCGACAATGAGATTTAAGAAAAGAATGGCCCACAGAACCTGTTTGATTTGCCTCATTCGAGGCGAGATAGCCGCTTTCGAAAAAACTGCCGTCATTTCATTTCCCTCTTTCGACCTGCTTGACAAGCAAACATCAGATAGAAGTAAAACAAACGCAACAAGAAGCCAGGACGAGCACCTGCCCATCGCGCGCCTTTTGCAGGTTAAACCAATGCTAAAGAGAACAAGGGAGAGTCATAAGACTCTCCCTTGGTTACTTTTGGTGTCGGAGGCGGGATTTGAACCCGCACACCCTAATATGGGC
Organism: Raoultibacter sp.; assembly: GCA_036650075.1. GTDB lineage: Bacteria > Actinomycetota > Coriobacteriia > Coriobacteriales > Eggerthellaceae > JAVWGW01. The sequence goes on along the minus strand of JAVWAI010000020.1, from coordinate 18,857 downwards.
ACTAGCACCTCAAGCTAGCGTGTCTGCCGTTCCACCACTCCGACTTGTGCTGCAGAAGCAACGCAAGCTATTCTACCAAAAGGCTTGCCCGTTCTGCACGAGAATTTTAATTAACGTGAAATAGTTCCTTGGGGATAGAAAATCATGAGCAGAATCAGAGACACCATGAAGACGACTGCAAAGATAATCGTGATACGATCGAGATTCTTTTCGATGATGCTCGTACCGGTCTGAGTCGAGTACATGGAACTGGCGATGGCATCCGAAATACCGGTACCCTTGCCCGAATGGAGCAAAATAAAAACAATCAGGCCGAGGCCGGAGATGACAAGCAAAGCAATCAAAATAATAAGTATAGGGTTCAAAGTACGTTCTTCTCCTCAGATAACTGCTGGTATTCGGTCTCGCAAACATCAACCGTAAGCTGCCAATTATACCTATACCAAGGCTTCTTTGGCAAGAAAGGGCGTTCTTTCACAAAAAATGCTCCGGAACGCCGAGGCAGACACGGTGGACAGCGCGCAACCATTCATCTCGCCTACGCACTTTTCCGCTTACCGTATTAAGCGAGAACCGATTCGGCATCCATTTCAGCCGGAGCTGCAAGACCGATAATATCAAGTATCGTCGGCGCAATATTGCAAAGGGCAGCATCGGTGTGGCGAAGCGACAATCCACTCGAAGACGCATCGAATAAAATCAAAGGTACCCGTGCTGTCGTATGGGCTGTGAATGGCATACCCCCCTGATCGACCATTTTATCGGCGTTACCGTGATCGGCCGTGACAAGGGCCACGCCCCGCTTACGCTCAAGGGCAGCAAGAACGCGCGCGACCCCAGCATCGACCGCCTCAACAGCTTTGACGGTGGCCGGAATCGATCCGGTATGACCTACCATGTCGCAGTTTGCAAAGTTAACAATGTAAACATCGGCTTCATCGTTGTCGATGGCGGCAGCAAGCGCTTCAGCTACTGCAGGTTCGCTCATCTCGGGTTGCAGGTCATACGTCGCCACTTGTGGTGACGAGATGAGCTTGCGCACCTCCCCCACCTTCGGCGTTTCAACACCCCCGTTGAAAAAGAAGGTGACGTGTGCATATTTTTCGGTTTCTGCGATGTGATACTGCGAAAGCCCTGCAGTGGCCAAGACATCTGCCAAAACATTTTTAGGAAAACTTTTCGCAAAAGCAACGGGGGCCGCAATCGAGGGATCGTATTCGGTCAAGCAAACAAAATTAACCCGTACGCGGCGTTTGCGAGAAAAACCCTTAAAGTTTTCATCGACGATAGCTCTCGTGAGCTCGCGCGCGCGATCGGGCCTGAAGTTGAAGAACACAACCGAATCGCCATCGCGCATGCCTCGTCCATCAAAAGAAGCAGGAGCAATGAACTCATCTGTAATTTCGCTTTGATAGGAATCGGCGATGAACTGCTGCGGGTCAATTGACGACAGGGGTTCACCGGCAACAACAGCATCATAGGCACGCCCCACACGATCCCAGCGATTATCGCGGTCCAGGGCAAAGTAGCGGCCTTCGATACTGGCGATCGACACCTTGCTGGTTTCGCTGTCAATACTCCCCAGAAAAGCCTGGAGTTCCTCGAGATAACGCGCGCCGCTTGTCGGGGCAACATCTCGGCCATCCATAAAGCAGTGGATACGGATATCGGGCACCTTAGAAGACACCGCATGCCTCACGAGCGCATAAAGGTGTTCATTGCTGGAATGAACACCTCCGTCGGAAAGTAATCCCATGAAGTGTAAAGCAGCGCCGGGACGCCGAGCTGCCTCGATTGCCTCATTCAACACGATGTTCTGCGCCAGAGACCCATCGACACAGGCGCGGTTGATTCGCGTAAGTTCTTGATAGACAACACGACCCGCCCCTATGTTGAGATGACCCACTTCGGAGTTGCCCATCTGCCCCCGGGGCAACCCAACCGACTCTTCCGAAGCGTTCAGTTCGATATGGGGACACCGGGCGAAAAGATCATCGAGACAGGGAGTATGTGCCTGAGAAATCGCATTGCCCTCCCCCGCTTCCGAAAGACCGAAACCATCCATAATGATAAGGCAGACGGGGAGGCGCAGCGATGACTTGTCGGGAGCGCTCTGTACGCAATCGGTCATTACTGGCACGCCTCGATAAGCTGCTTGAAGCTTGTGGCGTCAAGCGCCGCGCCGCCGATCAGACCGCCATCGATATTCTCTTTCACCATAAGACCCTCGACATTTTCGGGCTTCATCGATCCACCGTAGAGCACCCGCATTGTCTCAGCTACTGTGTCACCGAACAGAGAACCGATCGTTTTGCGGATGGCAGCACACACCTCTTCTGCCTGTTCAGGCAATGCGGTACGTCCGGTGCCGATCGCCCAAACCGGTTCATAGGCCACAACGGCGCTCCGAACATCCTGGGCGTCGAGTCCGGCAAATGCCGCACGTACCTGAGCGCACACAAACTCATTCGTCGAGCCATCATCGCGCACGGTAAGCGATTCTCCGACGCAAACGATAGGAGCCAAATCTTCGGCGATTAATGCCTTCACCTTACGGTTTACGTCTTCATCGGTCTCGCCAAAAAGACCACGACGCTCAGAATGGCCAACGATGCAATACGTACAACCAATCTCTTTGATCATCGGAACGGAAATCTCGCCAGTGAACGCACCCGATGCTTCCCAATAGACATTTTGAGCACCGACCTTAACCGCTACCCTGTCGAAGTCGAGCACCGTCAAGACCGGCTTGAGATCGATAGAAGGGGGACAAAGGACAACGTCGACCTCTGACCACTCTTCTGAATACTGATTCGAAATGCTCTGTGCAAGAACAACCGCTTCGGAAATGGTGTTGTTCATCTTCCAATTACCGGCCATCATAGGTTTACGCGTCATGATGATTCCTTTCAACTGATCCATCAATAGAAATCGCTTACATATCGAAAACGCTGGATACCCTAGCGCAATGCTTCAACACCGGGCAACGTTGCGCCCTGCACAAGTTCCATAGAGGCGCCACCCCCCGTTGAAATGAACGTCATCTTGTCGGCAAGATTGAATTTGTTGACCGCCGCAACACTGTCCCCCCCACCGATGATGGTGTCGGCCGCTTCATTTTCGGCAACCGCAATGGCAACCGCTTGCGTACCGGCAGCGAAAGCCTCCATCTCGAATACGCCCATCGGGCCATTCCAGAATACGGTTTTCGCTTCGCTTACCGCTTGCGAGTAAATCTTTGAAGTTTCCGGTCCGATGTCAAGACCCATCATATCCTCGGGGATAGCATCGACGGAAACGGTCTGCGTATTCGCATCCGCCGCAAAACGATCAGCAACGACGACATCGAGGGGAAGCAAAATTTTAACGCCTTTGTTTTGGGCTTTGATAAGCATAGCCTCCGCGCGCTCAACCCATTCTTCCTCTTTAAGGGATGAGCCTACCCGTTTTCCCTGTGCAAGCAAAAAAGTAAAACACATGCCCCCGCCGATAATAAGCGTGTCGACCTTGTCGATGAGCGCATCGATGACGGCAACCTTATCAGAAACCTTTGACCCGCCTAAAATCGCGACAAAAGGTCGCTTCGGATTTTCAAGCATACCGCTGAGCGTGCTCACTTCGCGCGACAGCAGATAGCCGGCATACGCAGGCAGCAGCGAAGCCACGCCCGCAGTTGAAGCATGGGCACGATGAGCGGCACCGAAGGCGTCGTTGACGTAAAGATCACCGAGTGATGCCAAAGCACGACAGAAGTCGGGATCGTTTTCCTTTTCACCTTTATCGAAACGAAGGTTTTCAATCAATAGCAGTTTACCGTCGGCCAGGGCTGCCGATTTCGCTTTGGCGTCCGGACCAATCGTGTCAGATGCGAACATAACCGACTTGCCAAGCAGGGCGCTTAAGCAGCGAGCAGCAGGTGCCAGTGAAAACGCCGGCTCAAAACCATCGCCCGCAGGGCGGCCCAAATGGCTCATAAGAATGACCCGTGCACCCCGGTCGAGCAAGTTTTCGATTGTCGGCAACGCAGCCCTGATGCGCGTGTCGTCAACGACTTCTCCGTCTTTCAGCGGCACATTAAAGTCGACGCGGCACAAAACGCGCTTGCCCGAAACGTCGGCCTGCTCAAGGGTTTTAATATCAGCCATACCTACTCCTTCGTACTCTTCACCTCTTATGTCGATACGACCACGCGAAAACGCCCTACGCGCGCCGTCGGTCCGAAAACAAGAAAACCCCGGAAGCAAACAAAAAGAGAAGCAAGCCCCCTTCCGCTCACGGAAGCAGATTGCGCTTCGCGTAGTGCAGGGAAACGGGCTTGAACCGCTTGATGTGCCCCTCGGGGTTCCGTCAGGCCTTTACAGCAAAATCTTAGCTAAATCCTTTACGCGGTTGGAATAGCCGCATTCGTTGTCGTACCAGGAGATAACCTTAACGAAGCTGCCTTCGCCACCCATGACCATGGTCAATCCGCTATCGAAGATAGAGGAATGGGGGTTTCCAACGACGTCGATGGAAACAATCGGATCCTCCATGTATTCCAGGACGCCCTTCATCGGACCTTCAGCAGCAGCCTTCATAGCGGCGTTGATCGACTCGATCGTGGCATCCTTTTCCAACTCAACCGTCAGATCGACCATAGAGCCGTCGGGGGTGGGAACGCGCGTGGCAAAACCATCGAGACGACCCTTGAGCTGAGGCAGAACCAGAGCAACCGCACGAGCAGCACCCGTCGTGGTTGGAATCATGGAAACCGCAGCAGCACGGGCACGACGCAAATCCTTATGGGGAAGATCGAGAATCTTCTGGTCGTTGGTGTACGAATGGATCGTATTCATATAACCGCGCTTAATGCCGAAGTTATCAAGCAACACCTTCGCAAACGGAGCGAGACAGTTCGTAGTGCAAGAAGCATTGGAAATGATGTTGTGCTTCTCGGGATCGTACTGATCGTCGTTGACACCCATGACAATAGTGATGTCTTCGTTTTTGGCAGGAGCAGAAATGATAACTTTCTTGGCACCGGCATCAAGGTGAGCCTTGGCCAGGTTACCGTCAGTGAAGAAACCGGTGGATTCGACGACGATATCGACTCCGAGTTCACCCCAAGGCAACTTGCCCGGTTCGCGCTCAGACAAAACCTTAACAACATGACCATCGGCGTTGAATCCGTCTTCGGTAACCTCAACGGAATCGAATGCGCGGCCATGGATGGAATCGTACTTCAGCAGGTGAGCCATCGTGGGGATATCACCTAAGTCGTTGATAGCGACCACTTCAAGTTCAGGATCGTTCGCCATTGCGCGGAACACCAAGCGGCCAATGCGACCGAATCCGTTAATACCTACCTTCGTTGCCATACGTATCCCCTTTCATAAAGATACTCTTTTTAACAGCGCTGACACGATGATATAGCCCGTGTTTCGCGCCCATTCACCCCGGAAGGGTTTCCCACAAAAAAAGCATGCAGAACTGCACACGGTCTTATTCTAGTCTATTATCTCGGCCGCCATCTGCTCGATACGGCGAACGCGATGATAGACCGCTGATTTGGACAGAGGAGGCACTGCGCGCTCGCCTAATTCCTTGAGAGTCGCATCGGGATAGGTCACCCGCAGTTTGATATATTCCTGTAATGCTGGCGGTATGTTGTCGATGCCGTACGTTTCCACCACCCGACGAATCGCAACGATCTGGTCGACGGAAGACGAGGCGCTTTTCGCTTGATTGGCAACTTCCGCGTTAACCCTTCTATTCACATCGTTGCGTACACTTTTGATAACTCGCTCATTTTCCATGGCAAGGGCGCATTGATGTGCTCCGACAAAAGCGAGAAATTCAGAAATAGCCGTACCGCTCTTAAGGTAAATCGTATAGGCGGAACGACGCGACATGATACGCGCTTTGATGCCTTTGCTTTCCAGAAGCGACACAACACCGTTGGCAAGGCTTTCCGACTCAACCGTCATCTCAAAATGAAAATCACCTCGCGGGTTTGCGATAAACCCACTTCCTAAAAAAGCGCCGCGCAAATAAGCCGCGACACAACACTGCTTTTCGACCAAATGGGGGTCTATACCCATTTCGAGACCATCGCCCGACAACACGCCCATATCGCGCAGAGCGGCTTCAAGTCCTGGCTGCGTCGGCACACCAATCAGGTAATTCGGCGTCTTATGGAGCACACTACGCCTCACAGTCAATTCAGTTTTAAGCTTATAGATCGTATGGAGAAGCTTAATGATAAGTCGCGCAACCGAGGGGGCATCGGTTGCAACCTCGATACGATATTTGCCCGGACCGCTGAAGAATAAGGTCCCTTCGATACGAACCAGAGCGGCAAGGGTGGCTTTTTCGCAATGTGAGCAGGTGGGTGCCACACGAGCAAGCTCTTCTTTTACTTCTGCCGTGAACGACATAACTTTATAACCCCCGTAAAAGCATCACGCAAAGCCAAAGGATCATGCCAGGTCGGATGCACCGAATCAACAAGATTGCGAGCGATGACCACCGGTCCCAGCGATTGAATGTAGTGAGCCGAAGCATAGTTGATGGCAACCGGACGAACGCGCCCCTTAAGCGCCGAATCGCAAGCCTGCTCAAAACCCGTTTCTGCATCATCACCGCCCGGAGCAGCATTAAAGCCCTCCGCACGGCCACTATTCACGTGAAGAGGGTTCGGCGTGTGCACCAACACGTAATCGATGAGCCCATCCATGCCGTGATCCATCAGAGCCTCGACATGCTCGGAAGCGGAAAGGCCCCAGGTTTCACCCTGCATATCGGCGAGACTGCACACAAAAACGGTTCGACCCGATGAAGCAGCAATAGCTTCGACGATTCCCGGCACGAGAAGATTAGGGATTATCGACGTGAAAAGAGAACCCGGTCCCAATACAATCAAATCGGCATCGAGAATGGCCCTGACAGCAGGCTCATATGATTCGCAGGTATCGGACTGTTCGAGCCAAACATGCTCAAGCGCCGTATCTGAATGGCAGGCGCGCGCCTGACCCTTCAAAAGAGCGCCGTCTCGGGTACGAGCACACATCGTCACCTTATCAAGCGTTGATGGGTAAACATGCCCACGGGCATCAAGCAGCTTTTCGCAAATATCGATCGCCTCGGGAAAAGAACCGGTTGCATCCTCCAGCGCCGACAGCATGAGATTTCCTAAGGTGTGATTACTCGCGAATTCAAAACGATATTTAAAGGCCTGCGTCAGGGGACTGCTGGGGTCTCCCGCGAAGGCCACCAGGCATTTTCGAATATCACCGGGAGGGGTGACGTTGGCCTCTTCGCGCAGTATGCCGGTCGATCCGCCATCATCGGCCATGGCGACAACCGCACTCGTCTCGATTCCCATGGAAAGCAGCGTACGGATAGAAACCGGAGCGCCTGTACCTCCCCCGATAACCACCGCGCGCAAACGTGAATGGGAATGAGATTGCGGCAGCGTGCTTTTAATCCGCTCAAAGGCGGCGGTGGCAGAATAATCCTGAGAGAAGGGATGTTTCATATGCCCATCAACGCTTCTCAACGACAGTTTCGGCAAGGGCGATATCGCGATGCGCAACGCTTACGCTATAGCCCTCACTAAGCAGAAATGCCCCCGTTGCTTCGGCAAGCGCAACGCTGCGATGCTGACCGCCGGTGCACCCGATTGCTATTGCGAGCTGCTGCTTCCCTTCGTTGACATAACCCGGCATGATACAGGCGAGAAGAGCCGTCCACCGCTCGAGAAAATCTTTCGTTTCAAAACGCTGCATCACGTACTCTTTTACCGGCTCATCGAGACCGGTCAAGCACCGCAATTCGGGTTCATAGAAAGGGTTGGGAAGGAAACGGACATCGATAACGATGTCGGCATCGATTGGCGCGCCGTGCTTAAACCCGAAGGAATAGACAATCACGCTCAAGCCTTCACGTTCGCTTTCTTCGGCAAACAGACTACGCAAGCGATCACGCAACTCTCGAGGCTTCTGGTCTGAAGTATCAATAAGAGAATTAGCCGCCTCACGAACCTTGGAAAGTAGTTTGCGCTCGCGTGCAATGCCTTGGGTAACGGTCATCGAACGGTTGCAGAGCGGATGACGGCGACGGCTTGCCTTATAGCGCGCGAGCAGGCATTCATCGCTCGCATCCAGGAAGATTATGCGATAGGTCAAACCCGCATCTTTGAGATGAGCAAGTTCATTGAAAAGGTCGAAGAAGAAATCCTGGTTGCGGGCATCGCAGACAACCGCAAGTCGACGAGACTGTTTGTTTTGCCCGGGAATAGTGGCAAGACTTACCAAGCTTACCAGGAGGTTTGGAGGAAGATTATCAATACAATAATACCCTAGATCCTCAAAAGTATGGACGGCCTCCGTACGGCCCGCACCACTCATGCCAGTGATGATGATCAAATCTGGCTCAAGGGTGTCGGCCACAGCTTGTCGGTCAAGTTGCTCGCACCTGCTGTCGTCTTGTTCCAAGGGTTGAGAATCGCTCATAGTCACTCCTCCGGTGCTGCATCGGTCATAGATTCATTATACTGCCGCAAGACCGCAAAGAGCTCTTCGGCAACTTCATCGGGCACAACATGCGCATCTTTGATATCGTTCAAACTGGCAGCCTTGAGGTTTTTAAACGATTTGAAAGCCTTGAGCAGTGCCTTCTTGCGCACCGGCCCCAAGCCCACCACGTCATCAAGAACGCTTGCCGTCATCGCCTTCGCGCGCACCTCGCGGTGGAAAGTGATAGCGAAGCGGTGCGCTTCGTCGCGCACCCGTTTTACCAGATACAACGAAGCTGACCCTGAGGGAAGAACCACTGGTCCCGCTTCTTGCCAGGGCACAAAAAGCTCCTCATCGCGCTTGGCTAAACCGGCCACGGAAATGTCGTCGAGGCCCAATTCGTCGAGCTGCCCGATCGCTGCGGTCAACTGCGGCTTACCACCATCGACAATCAGCAGGTCAGGGCGGCGCCCAAAGCGCTCGTCAGCCATTCGTTCAGGAGCATAACGACGGGCAAGAACTTCGCTCATCATGGCGAAATCGTTCGACTCGTCGGTTTCCATACGAATGCGAAAACGGCGATATTGATTCTTGTCCGGTTTGCCATTGGTGAAAACCACCATGGATGCGACCGAATGTTTGCCATGTATCGTAGAGATATCAAAGCACTCGATCCGCAGAGGCGGTTTTTCAAGCGCAAGCGCACTTTCGAGCTGAAGAAGCGCTGTGTTAATTCGCTTATCCTCGTAATTGGTACGAACCTTGTAACGCATAAGGGTGTGTCTGGCATTCGTTTCCGCCATATTTAGCAACTCGTACTTCTCCCCTTTTAGCGGGGCGCAGAAACGTACCTTCGCCCCATGAACATTACCAAGCTTCTCAGTAAGCCAATCCTCCATGACCAAAGCATCCTCTGGCATGTTCTGAACTATGACCTCGTGGGGAATCGAAGTGGTCGTGTCGTAATAGCGAAGTAGGAACACGTGCATAAGGTCTTCGGTGGGAATATTCTCTCCCTTATTGAGCACAAACTCGTTTCCATTGATCACGCGACCCTCACGCACCATAAACACATGGACGCCGGTGATGGTCTCCTCACGGAAGATTCCAATGACATCGGCGTTAAGCTTACGGGAAGAAACCACGTGTTGCTTGTCGGTGAGCGATTCGATGGTATCGATGCGGGCCTTGACGCGCGCCGCACGCTCGAAATCAAGTTCATCTGCCGCTTCCTGCATCTCCTCGCGTAAGTCATCGAGAAATTCTCGCTGTTGCCCCGAGAGAAAACGTTCGACGCGCTTGACATTCACCCGATACTCTTCCGGGGTAATCTGTCCGCAACACGCACCCGGCCCGATGCCAACATGGGCATCGAAGCACGGCCGCACCTCCGAACCGAGGAATGCCCCAAGATCATCGCGCTCGAGACGGCGGGTCAACTGTCTCCATCCAGCACAGCTCGTCGCGCATATCGGAACAATCTTGCGAGCAATATCAATCAAATCACGAGCTGCACGACTGTCGGTATATGGCCCGAAATAACGGGTACCCTCGCGATGCTTTTCGCGGGTATACTTTATGGCAGGAAAAACATCGCCTTTCGTGATGGCGATAAAGGGATAGCTCTTGTCATCTTTGAAGTCAGCATTAAAGAACGGTGAATATTGCCGGATGAGGTTCTTTTCAAGAACTAAGCTCTCGTGTTCGTTTTCAACGACAATGTATTCAAACGAATCAATTTGTTCGAGCATAAGCGGTATCTTTGCACGCTCATCTTGTAAATTAACATACTGCCGCATACGGGCGCGAAGCTGCTTCGCTTTACCGACGTAGATAACCTCACCCGCTGCATCTTTCCACAGATAGACGCCAGGTAAAGTCGGCACATCGAGCAATTGTCGTTTTATGTGTTCAAGATCAGCCATTGGCAATTCATTCTAACGTAAAATCATGCCCAGGAGCACCGTCTCTGCCGCAAAGCGGGGGTTGTTCACCTCAAACCGAGCTCTTTTGTTTTTTTATGTCAATACAGGTAAGACCCCTTGCGCTCATATTATAATAAACGCGGTCTAAACCCTAAGTAAAAAGGGCACTATGCACAACTTTGATGACCTGAGGAGGTCAACCGTGAGCTATGTCGATAACGTCATCGAACAAGTCAAAGCAAAAAATGCAAACGAACCTGAATTTATTCAGGCGGTTACCGAGGTTTTAACATCTCTCGAGCCCGTCATCGAAGCCAATCCAGCCTACGAGCGTGCCGGGCTTCTTGAACGCCTTGTCGAACCCGAACGCACGATAATTTTTCGCGTACCCTGGGTTGACGACGAAGGTAAAACTCAAGTCAATCGTGGATTCCGCGTCCAGTTCAACAGCTGCCTCGGACCCTACAAAGGCGGACTGCGTCTGCACCCCTCAGTTAATCTCGGCATCGTAAAATTCCTCGGATTCGAACAGATTTTCAAGAACAGCCTCACCACACTTCCTATGGGCGGCGGCAAAGGTGGATGCGATTTCGACCCCAAGGGTAAATCCGACGGCGAAATCATGCGCTTCTGCCAAAGCTTCATGACAGAATTATGCAAGTACATCGGAGCTGATACCGACGTTCCTGCGGGCGATATCGGCACCGGTGCTCGCGAAATCGGTTTCATGTTCGGTCAGTACAAACGCCTGCGCAACGTCTGGGAAGGCGTCTTGACCGGCAAAGGATTAGCCTTCGGCGGCTCGCTCGCCCGCACCCAGGCAACCGGATACGGCCTGATTTACTTCGTCAATGAATACCTGACCTGCCACAGTGATGACTTCAAGAACAAGACCGTCACCATTTCCGGTTCGGGCAACGTCGCGATTTACGCAGCCGAAAAAGCGCAGCAAATGGGCGCCAAAGTCGTCACCATGTCAGATTCTACCGGATGGATCTATGATCCCAACGGCATCCAGCTTGACGTGGTCAAGCAGATTAAAGAAGTCGAACGTGGCCGCATCGCCGAGTACGCTCAGCGCATCTCTGGCGTCGAGTATCATGAGGGTCGCGGCGTTTGGAGCGTTCCGTGCGATATCGCACTACCCTGCGCAACCCAGAACGAACTCCTGATCGACGACGCTCGCACCCTCGTCTCCAACGGTGTCAAACTCGTTGCCGAAGGTGCCAATATGCCCACGACGATGGAAGCAACCGAACACCTCATGGAAAACGGTGTGGTCTTCTGTCCCGGTAAAGCGGCGAATGCCGGCGGCGTTGCCACCTCCGGCCTCGAGATGAGCCAGAATTCAGAACGTCTTTCCTGGTCCTTCGAAGAAGTTGATGAAAAACTGCAAGGCATCATGAAGAACATCTATCATGCCGCCGATGATGCCGCGCGTGAATTCGGCCACGAAGGCAACTATGTGATGGGTGCCAATATCGCCGGTTTCAAGAAACTTGCCAGCGCCATGCTCGCACAGGGAATCGTCTAAACACCCCCGTCGCTCAACCCTTCAGACCTCCATGATCGCTCTTTTAAGATCATGGAGGTCTTTCCTTTGGCAACTTCCGGCTACCCACCCCCCGGCAGTTCAGACAAAACACTTACGGAAGATTGAATTCCCTGCTGGTATTGAGGAAAATAACCCCGGCTCCAAATCGCCTTTGCCAATTGAATTAAATCTCTTCGATATCTTTCGCCGAAACAACGTTGTGAGGAGAAATGAGAATGGCACCCACCTGTCCGAGAGGGGGTGCATCAATATAAAACGTACCGTTAATGGTTTCACCCATCAAGAAAAGGCCTTCATCCTTGAGCGAAACGACTATATCGATGCCAGGAACCTTTTCTATACACTTCTTATTAGGAGCAATCGCGACTACGAAATCAACCCTATAATCTTTAAAGTAAGCAACCTGTTTTTCGGTAAGTGATGCACTTTGATTGAAGGGGACAGAAAAAACACCGAACCGATGATTACCCTTACGCAAAATCATTCCCTCAGAATAAAGAGACGGGTTGGTTACGTCGAGCACGAAAACCGTCGCTTTTTTATCCCGGTAGCTTTTTTCAACATCCGCCAAAGCTACCGGTTTTTTCTCTTCAGGTTTCTTGTTGTTTTCGGCATTGGAATTAAAGATAGGAACACCACTCGGATCAAGGGTGTTGGTTTGAGATTCACCAGAAGTATCAGTCCCGGGTTTTACCGTGGCCACACCATCATGGGGGGTTTCAGACTGCGGAGAATCTGCAATCGTCCCTGTCTTTTGATTGTCTTTGACCGGTTTCGGGGCCGTACCCTCATAGAGAATAGCGGTATATCCAGCCATATCACCGGTCGCATCGTCGATGTTCGACGCGGCGACGTTCCAGGAATGACCAATGTTGAGATAGGCGACCGTCCCTCCGAGACCGATGAGGGCAAGACAGATAAAAATGATGAGGGCGATTTTCTCGCGGGATGTTTTTGACATAATAGAATCATTATAGCCGCCCCGGCCACCCGTAAGTGCACGCAGTTTATGGAGAATACCTGCTCGTTTTATAAAATGCGCTCAAAGCAAACGCGTCGCTTAGACCCTTCAAAAGTGGTCTGCGCCATGATGGTGCCGCAAAGCTCATAGCCGTGGTGCAGCAGTATGCGCTGAAAAGGCATATTCCCTTCGTAGGAATCACTCCGAATGCTTTCCATGCCAGCTTCCCGCGTAATGCGATCGGCCTCACCGAGGATAAACATCCCAACACCACGACGCCGCGCCGAAGCCTTCACCGTCATCCATCGCAGGACCCCGTAAGTTGCTGCGTCGGAAGAGGATTCTGTTTGCCAGCTGCCGTCATAAATCTTGTCGTACCAGGTATCCCCCGTCAGCGTCACGTTAAAAAGCGCGACAACATTCTTCGCCTCGTCCTCCACGACGTAACAATCAGCTTCTTGAATACTCCGCATTAATCGGCGCGACGACGGATACCGTTTCAGGCCCCGCTTTATACCCATAGCGTCGAGCATGGCCCATCCGTCCGAGAGAATCCCCTCTAGAGCCTTGAAATCATCGTGCTTCGCATGGCGAGAAGTCAGATAGCCCAGTACCGATGCACGGCCAAAAAATATCGGAGGATCATCCGCGTATTCTTCCCGCTTGAACGGAAGAGTTTCCGCTGCTGCACCCAGAGACCCACCTCCCCTTTCTTGCTCAGAAGCCCCCGCCATTACCGGGATCTCCGAAGCTTTAGGGGGCCGTTCCGTCACCAGAAAGACCATGCCGATAATCATGAGACATCCTAAGATGTCCCAAGCAGTGATCTGCGTTCCCAGCCAAACACAAGCAAAGAAGGTTGCGGATATCGGCTCGACACAGCCAATCAGGCTCGCTTTCACCGGACCGGCATCAGTGATGCCCTGAAGATAGAAGATGTAAGCTCCCAGCGTTCCTACGACGATGATTGCAACCATGCCGCCGATAACCCCGGCGTTCACCTCAACCGGTAGGGTCCAGGGCTGGATTGCGACCGTCGCCACGGTGCCACCCGAAAACATCGCCAAACCGGTAACGATGATTGCGCCCCACTTTTCAAGAACTTTAACCGGAATCAAGGTGTAGCAAGCAAGCGCAAACCCTGAGACAATTCCCCAAAACAAACCTTCCGGGGCAATGGCGAGATTGCCGAAATTACCCTGGGTTGCAATAATAAACGTACCGCCGATTGCCAACACGAGCCCAAAAAATTCTCTGATTTTAGGCAAGCGCCGCGTTCGCATGCACATGAACACCATGATGACGATAAGGCCCAAACGCTCCAAAACCGTTCCGGTGCCCGCATTGGTATAGCTGATAGCACTGAGGTAGCTAATTTGCGTCAAAAGAACGCCGAACAAGGCAAACCCAAAGATGGCAACGAGCGATCTCCAGTCACGTAGAACGGCAACCAAGGCGCGGCGATCGCGAACCATTATCACCACAAAAAACAATACGGCCGCACCGCAAAGGCGTACGCAGGTAATCCAAAATACGGAAACACCATAGAAATCCATGAGCATTTGTGCGCAGGTGCCAGAAAAGCCCCAACAGGCAGCCCCTATCAACGCGCAGATGATTCCCCGTACCATATGCTTTTGAGTGCTCTGCGCCTCCATGGCCGCACCTCTTTCCCCGCCTCGTTGCAACAGCGCTGCAGTGCCCGTTTCGCCATGAGAATCATAATCGAAAACCAAGTTTAGTGCATGCGCACGAAATACCCCTAGCATACCTTCGATTGTGAAATTTCACCACCCTTGGATTCATATTTATTGGCTCGGGAAGAGAAAAATATAATTCCAAAAAAAACGAAAACCACGCAACAGCAAATCACCGGAGAAAGATAGTTATAGCATCTTCTCGAATATCGATCGGTGTTTTTCGCGTCCCAGATAATCACGAAATCGGATAACGCCGCATTCTTCATAGCCATGTTTTATCAGCAAGGCGCGCATAGGCTCATTTTTTTCGTAAATATCAGCACGGATGCTCAGCTTGCCCGCTTTATGGGCAATCCGATCAGCCGTATCGAGAATAAACATCCCGACACCGCGGCGTCTACTCTCGGCACCCACCGACACCCAATGCAGTTCAGAATAGGTTGGATTTTCAACCGGTGAAGCGGTCAGCCACTGACCTTCGGATATTTTTGAATAATTCTTGTCGGCGGCATTTGAAACCGCAAAGACGCCAATCATCTCACCGTCGGTATTTTCGATAACGTAAGTCGTTTGATTTTTGATGCTATGCATGAGCCTGCGGGAAGAAGGATACTTCTTACGCCCCTCCTTGATATCAAGCGCTTCAATAGCCTCACGTCCATCATCAAGCAGTTTTCCGATACCGTCCACATCGTCTCGAGAGGCTATACGGCTTCCGAAATATCCCAACACACTGGCACGACCGAGGAAAAGGGGTGGGTCGGCATCTTTCACAGAAGAATCAACCGCATCGTCGGAGCGCTTTTCGTTTTGGGTAACCAGAAAGACCATAATGAGAATGAGCCCGCAACCAATAATGTCGTAGAGGGAAACGGGGGTTCCGAGCCACACGAAAGCGATGACCATAGCCGATATCGGTTCGACACAACAGAGCAAGCTTGCCCGGACCGGACCGGCATCGGCTACACCCTGAAGATAAAGCATATAAGCCGCAAGGGTTCCAACCAAAACAATGGCGGCAAGCGCTAGAATGGCACCCGGCTCAAGAGTGACCGGTATCGACCAGGGCTGTACAAATGCCGAAGCGATTAAGCCCCCGAAAAGCATTGAGAGCCCCGTTACGATCATAGAGCCCCACTTTTCAAGCACGCGTCCAGGAATCAAGGTGTAGCAGGCCACGGCACACGCCGACACCAAACCCCAGAGAAGCCCTTCAATCGGCATGGAAAGCGAGCCTATATCACCCTGTGTCGCAATGACAAACATGCCCGCCAGAGCGGTCACCAAACCGAGAATTTCACGCAAACGGGGAAAACGATGCGTTTTAACACACACGAAGAACAAGATGATAATTAAGGCCAGCTGTTCGATAACCGTGGCCGTACCGGCCCCCACGTACTTGATTGAATACAAATAGCTGACCTGCACAAGCACGACACCAAAAATAGAGAAAACAACAATGGTTGCAAACGACCGTCTATCGCGGAAGACAGCAAAAAGCGTTCGCCAGTCCTTTATCACAACCACAATCAGGAAAAAGGCTGCAGCGATCAACAAACGAGCGCACGTAATCCACAGGGCGGGCACCCCGTACGTCTGCATGAGGATTTGCGCGCAGCTTCCCGAGAACCCCCAGAAAATTCCGCCGACAAGAGCGCATAGTATACCCCTCACCACATGTCCGCTGCGCCCATCCATCGTGCTTGCCACGTCGTTACCTCTCCTCCGCCTCGTTGTGAAAGTTTTACAATCGCACACCCAATCGCTGGCTTGATTGTTTCCTGTTTTTATCTGAGTACCCTATAAACCTATCTTGCGCAAAAACTGACCCGTATAACTTCTTTCGCATACTGCAATTTCTTCCGGTGTTCCAACAGCAACGATCTCTCCACCACGATCGCCGCCCTCCGGGCCCAAATCAATCACGTTGTCGGCACTTTTAATAACATCGAGATTATGCTCGATGACAAGAACAGTATTGCCCGCTTCAACGAGACGCTGAAGTACGATCAGAAGCTGGCGCACATCTTCGAAATGCAGACCGGTCGTTGGCTCATCAAGAATATAGAACGTCTTTCCCGTTTGACGTTTCTGCAGCTCGCTCGAAAGCTTCACCCGCTGCGCTTCACCACCCGAAAGCGTCGTAGCGGGTTGCCCGAGACGAATATAGCCCAAACCGACATCGTGCAAGGTCTGTAATTTGCGCTTGAGTGAAGGGATCTTCTCAAAGAAAGCAAGAGCCTCATCAACCGTCATTTCAAGTACGTCGTAGACGTTTTTACCGCGATACGTGATTTGAAGCGTTTCGCGATTATAGCGTTTCCCCCCACAAACTTCACAGGGAACGTAAACATCGGGTAAAAAGTGCATCTCAATTTTGATTTGGCCATCACCTTTGCAGGCCTCGCAGCGACCTCCCGAAACATTGAAGGAAAAACGACCCGGAGCATACCCGTGTGCTTTGGACTCCTGCGTGGAGGCAAACAACGAACGGATATCATCCCACAGACCGATATAAGTTGCCGGGTTCGAGCGCGGGGTGCGCCCGATGGGACTTTGGTCAATGTTGATGACTTTGTCGAGCAAATTCGATCCAACAAGTTTGGCATAGGTCCCCGTACGGCGACGCGCACGATTGACCCGATTGGCTAAAACCGGCGCGAGCGTATCGGTAATCAGCGAACTTTTACCGGAGCCGGAAACACCGGTAACCACGGTGAGAGCGCCCAGGGGAATATCGACAGAAATATCCTTGAGATTGTTTTCCGTAGCCCCTATCAATTTGATGGCACCGCGACAGGGATGACGACGTTCTTCGGGTACTTCGATTTTCTTGCGGCCGCTTAAATAATCGGCCGTGTAAGAATTCTTCGCACGCAAAATCTGCTTAGGCGTACCTGCGGCCACCACTTCCCCACCATGCTCACCGGCACCCGGACCCATGTCGATCACGTAATCGGCACTAAGGATTGTATCTTCATCGTGTTCTACCACGATGACGGTGTTGCCCAAATCACGCAAGCGCTCAAGCGTGGCAATCAAGCGTTCGTTATCGCGCTGATGAAGCCCGATAGAGGGTTCATCGAGAATGTAGAGCACCCCCATAAGTCCCGCACCGATTTGCGTTGCCAGACGAATGCGCTGAGCTTCACCACCCGAAAGTGTAGCCGTGGCGCGCTCGAGCGTCAGATAGTCAAGACCGACATCGACCAAGAAGCGCAAACGCTCTTTAATTTCCTTGACGATGGGTCCGGCAATCTGCTCAGACGAACCGTCAAAGTGCAGATTCTCAAAAAAGTGACACGAATCGGCGGCAGACATCTCGCAGACTTCGTGGATATTTTTTTCGCCGACGGTTACTGCAAGGATTTCCGGCTTAAGACGCTTACCACCGCACGTCTGGCAGGGCACGATAGCGAAGTATTCTTCCAATCGTTCGCGCTGCGCATCGGAGGTCGATTCCTGATAGCGATGCATAACCGCAGCACAGGCACCTTCCCAATCGACGAACCAGTACGTTTCGCGGCCATCGACCGTCACGTAATCAACGCGTACCTTTTCGCCCTTGACGCCAAACAGTAGCGCATCGCGCACCTCTTGCGCCATGTCTTCCCAGGCGGTATCAGCATCGACACCCATATGCTTGGCCACGGCGCGCAGCACCTGCGGATAATAGTTGCCCGTGGTAAACGGAGCAATAACCCCTTCGTTTAAAGAAAGCGACGGGTCGGGCACGATCAAGCTCGGATCGATCTCTTCGCGGCTGCCCAAACCGAGACAGTCGGGACAGGCCCCGTAGGGAGCATTGAATGAAAAATCACGCGGTTGCAGTTCGTCGATGGAGTGACCGTGTTCAGGACAGGCGAGTGCTAGGGAAAAGAGATGATCAACCTCGGAATCGTCGAGGCCGACAATCTGCACGAGCACGCGCCCATCGGCAAGCTTGGTCGCCAACTCGACTGCTTCAGCAATGCGGGATTGAGCACTCTTCTTGAGAATGACACGATCGACAACCACGTCGATCGTGTGTTTGAATTTCTTGTTGAGATCGATTGGTTCGCCATCAAGACGATAGACGGTACCATCGACCCGCACGCGCGTGAAGCCTTCCTTCTGCAAGTCAGAGAAGAGCTTGGTGAATTCACCTTTGCGACCGATGACAACCGGAGCCATGATGAGGCTCTTTGATCCTTCACCCAGCGCGATAATTTCATCGGTTAC
>JAVWAI010000019.1:0-29499 GCA_036650075.1 Raoultibacter sp. | reverse complement strand
CGACCAAGGTTGCCGGCGCGGCCGATCCCACCTTCACGGGTGCGGTTGTCGGGCTGGTCAAGCCGGGAGATTTGGGTGCCATCACCTACAGCCGTACCAACGCCGACATCAACGCACCGGGTGTGTACGGGGGAGTTCTGACGGCGGCCTACACGGCAAACAAGAACTATACGGTCACGGTCGTTGCGGGCACGTTTGCCATCACGGCCGCTTCGGTTGTTCCGGTGGTGCCCGATTCGCCGAAGCCGCCGACGCCGACACAGCCGCAGCCGACTCCGACTCCGACTCCGACTCCGGGAACGCCTCCGGCAAATGACCCGTTGGCACCTATCGTTGTCCCAATCGTCGAAGTGTTGCAGGGTGCTGCCGAAGCTGTTATCGGCGACGGCGCGAGCCCGCTGGCCCAAGAGCCGCCGCGTGAGGCGGAAATCGGCGACAATGAAACGCCGCTTGCCGATCATGCATGGTGCTGGGTCCACTGGTATATTTTGCTCGGAATCGCGGTGACGTTTGTTTACTCCGCTTGCACAATCCTGCATCGCGGCTTGTTCTCGCATAGATTGAAAAAGTATGAAGACGACATCACCGGAGGCGGCGACCCCGCTTTTGGTGGGGCGGTTGCTTCCGGCAGCCGGCCCTCGACGACGAGCATTCCCCAAAACACTTCGGCAACAGCGCCGGCCGCTTCGGCCTTGGACGAATAGAGAAGGGAAACGATCATGAAAAAAAACAACATCATTATTTTTACTCTGCTTGCTTTATTATCGGCATTCTTTTTATGGTTGTGGTATTACCTGGGGTTGAATGCGATTGATGAACCGCTTGATCTGGTACTCTCCTTTGTTTGGTGGATCGTCATCGTCGTGGCCGTACTGGTCGTTGCGAAGATGGAGCGCACGCGTCGGTGTCGGGTGCGCACGGTGTATGTTGGTGAGGGCGCTGTGTTCAATAGCGAAAAAGGCCTGATACCCCTCGACGACACCATTTCCGCAAAAGAGGCTATAGCTTCTATTCTCGACAGCTTGAAGTACGGGTTTACGCGGAAAGATTTTCCTGATAGGCAAGATTTCGAGGCCAAGTATTTTGTGCGCACGGAAAAATACGAGTTCCTTAGCAAGAAGGGCGAAGCTGTCGCGTCGGAAACAAAGATGGTTCCGGCAAGCACTGACCTGCCCGATGGGCGGCGCTTGGAAGTGAAGACGTGGGAGGGCGCTGTCTGCGGCGCCCAAGTGCAGGAAAAGCGCGCCTTCGACACCCCTGAAAAACTGGCGAGTATCCTGGTATCGCTTGAAAGAATTACTCTCTAGAAAAGCTGCTCGTTATGGCAACGAAAAAACCGCCTCCCGGCAATCAGCTGGGAGGCGGTTTTTTACCCGGTCGTTTTCGGCAGTGCCAGGCTTAGCGCTTGTCCATGGCGTCGATGGGTGGGGTTTCCCAGTCGTCTCCGGCAAGGCGTGGGTCCATGTTGTCTTCGTTTCCTCCGGCGGCTTTTAGGCGCTCGAAGTAATCCTTCGTTTCCTTCACCACAACTCCCGAAAGCGCGATTAGGGCAATCATATTCGGGATGGCCATCAGTCCATTGAAGATATCAGCAATGGTCCAGACGGCGGCTACGGTCATGTAGGGGCCGATGAAAACTGCGGCGATGTAGAGCCAGCGGTATACCATGACGCTTTTCATGTTGCCGTTGCTAAAATACTCGAGGCAGCGCTCGCCGTAATAGTCCCAACCCAAGATGGTGGTGAAGCCGAACAGCACCAAGCAGGCCATGAGGATAAACGATACGATGTCGGAAGGGATGAAGGGCAGGCCCGCCTGAAACGCCGCGGTGGTAACCGCAGAACCTTCCAGTCCGGGAATCAAATACGCACCGGTCATAACCAGTGCCAGACCGGTCATCGAGCACACGACGATGGTGTCCAAAAATGTGCCAGTCATGGAAACAAGACCCTGGCGCACCGGTTCTTTCGTCTGAGCGGCAGCGGCGGCAATCGGAGCTGAACCCAGGCCGGCTTCGTTCGAAAAGATGCCGCGAGCGATACCCTTTTGCATAGCGATCATGAGAGCACCCAGGGCGCCACCGGCAACAGCCTGCAAGCCAAAGGCACTTTGGAAGATTGTGACGAAGGCACCGGGCAGCTTGTCAATGTTGGCGACAATCAAGATAACCGAGAAGCCGACGTAGAGCACGACCATCAGCGGGATAATGCGCTCTGAAACGCTTGCGATGCGCTTCAGTCCGCCGATAACGACCAATCCTACGGTGACGGCAAGCACCAAGCTGCCGATAACGGTGGCGATGGAGTAATCCATGCCCAGAATATTGACCAGAGCCGCCTTGTCGGGGTCGAAAAAGCCAGTGATCGCACCCGATATGGAATTTACCTGAGTAAACGTGCCGATGCCGAACAGTCCAACACACATGCCGAAAAAGGCGAAGAGCTTGGCAAGCCAGCGCCATTTTATGCCCATGCCCCGTTCGATGTAGTAAAAAGGACCACCCAGTACGTGGCCGGTTTCCTTATTGAGACTACGATACTTCACGGCAAGCAAGCCTTCGGAATACTTCGTTGCCATGCCGAATAAGGCTGCAAGCCACATCCAGAAGAGGGCACCCGGTCCACCGGCGCAAACGGCGGTTGCAACACCGACGATGTTGCCGGTGCCGATGGTAGCCGAAAGAGCGGTGCACAAGGCTGCGAAACTGGTGACTTCGCCGGTGCCACCTTTTTCGTTTTTAAGCATGTAGCGCAAAGCGCGGGGGAGCTGGTGGAATTGCATGCCGCGCAAACGTACCGTCAGCAGGATGCCACCGCACAAAATGAGAGCGATGAGCGGGATTCCCCAGATAAAATCATCAATCGCGAGTAAAAACGAATTGATGGTGTCAAAAAACGATTCCACGGACGTAACCTTTCTTTTTTAAGCGAGAAGTCAACCATGCGCTTACGAAAGCGGGAAGTTGAATGACGCAATTTAGCGCACTAGCGTGATAGTGCAAACGCCTATTGTACTGCTAATGCGCGGGTGTGGTGATAATTTTCTGTGATTTTCAAGTTGATGGTAGCATACTGTTGTTGTTTT
The DNA here is from genome assembly GCA_036650075.1 of Raoultibacter sp. Taxonomy (GTDB): domain Bacteria; phylum Actinomycetota; class Coriobacteriia; order Coriobacteriales; family Eggerthellaceae; genus JAVWGW01. Next base: position 26,415 of record JAVWAI010000019.1, on the reverse strand, counting down.
GCAGAAAGTTCGTGCCCGGTTGGCGCTGGACGCTCGCTTTTGATAACCTGGTTCAGGAGTTTTCGACGATATGATAATGGTAGAATAGCGTCGCAGCGAAAATGCCTCCGTAGCTCAGGGGATAGAGCAATGGTTTCCTAAACCATGTGCCGGCCGTTCGAATCGGCTCGGGGGCACCACTAATAGTAAAGGCTGACCAGCTTACGGGGTCAGCCTTTTTCGTTGTTTGGGCGGTGTCCCGGTTGCGTCGGTGCCGTTACGCGCGCGGTTTTGCCGGGTAATTCATGAGTTCGTCGATGGTGATGAACCGATACCCTTGGGCTTTGAGTTTTGGGAGCGCAATATTGAGCGCTTCGACGGTTTGGCTGCGGTCGCCGCCCCCATCATGGCAAAGGATAACATCCCCGGGGGAAACGTTCATCAGATTGTCGGCGATAGCCTCGGCACCCGGTTTTCGCCAATCGCTCGAATCGATGTTCCATCCGAGCTCGGCGGTAATCATCGATTCAACGTTTTGCCATACGGACAAGGGGAAGTTTCCACCCGGTGCACGGAAGGCCTTGTTAGCTTCCACTCCGGTAGCTGCAGCAATCGCATCTTGTCCCTTTTGCACTTCAGCCACTTGTTCTTCAGGCGTCATAAGGCTCATGTCGACACTTTTGCCCGAACCGCGCGCGTGGTCGAACGAGTGGCTGCAGACCTGATGCCCCTCGTCGGCTTCGCGTTTAAGAAGGGCGATGCCGCCGCCAACCGTGCGTTCTCCTAAAGTAAAGAAGGTTGCTTTTGCGTCATTTTTCTTGAGCGCGTCGAGAATCAGCTCGGTGGAACCCGGCCAAGGGCCATCGTCGAAGGTCAAGCAGATAACTTTTTCGCCCTTCGTGTCGACGTTGTATTTCTCATAGATACGAGGCTGCATTTCTTGGGTGTTCTTCGTGACGGTTTTGCCGGAAACCTCTCCGGTCATCGTGGACGAAACACCATCGTGACCCTCTTGGGTGACGCGGTGAATCGCGCCGGTACCTTCTTCAACCGCTTCAACGGGAATGACGTCATCGCTGTTCTGGGCATTTTCGGTGATATTGCCGCCATCGGAAATCTCAACGGTAGCGTTGTTGGTCAACTGCGTGTTTTCATCAGAGACTGTTTCCCCGTTAACGGTAGCGGTGAATGGCTCTCCTTTGCCCGCTTCGAGCACTGAGCCGTCAACGGCAATGAAATCACCGGGCTTGGGGGCGGCGTATCCTTTTTCGATAATGGTTGCGAGGTCTTTGTTCCCGTCAAGTTGCTGTTCGGTACCGTTAACCGTCACAGTAACGGGCTGGGCTTGCGCAAAACCCCAGGCCCCAAAGATGCATACCGCCAGAGCAGCTGCTGCGATAAGCGGCTTCAGAGGAGAAAAGTGTTTCTTCTGGGGCGCACGATTGCGATAGCGGTCGCGGTCGAGGTAGGGACTCTGCTCCGACTGCCTAGTGCGGGGTGCTCTATTTGGGTGCTGGTTTCCGTAGGCTTCGTAGCGCTGTGGCTTTTGTCGGTGTGGTTGCTGCCGGTTTTCGGGGGAACGAGGTGCCGCTGCTGGGCGCGCGCTGCCGGCCTGTCTTCTGGGCGTGGTTTCACGAGGCACGCGAGAGCGACTTCCTGTACGCGGTGCTTCTTGGTGCTGCGTACCGTATGAATTTCGCGTGTAAGGTTGGGCGGAGTCGCGCGACGACGCACTGCGACGCTCGGGAGGGACTCTCGAGGGATAGCGATCTTCGTTGTGTGGATGTTGATTCATCACTTTGTTTCCAGTGACCTCCTGGTCGATCACTTATTGCAAGAGCTCTCTATTTCCGGCCCGCGTATCAGTATGACTATTTTAATTCTGTAAGCTCAAGTCACCATTGTACCTGAAATCTGTATGAAAGCCTAGTGTAGCTTGAAGGAGAAGGGAGGAAGGCGGGTATACTGAACGAATCTTTAGGGAGAGTCGTTATCTTGGTGGCTGGAAGGGACGTACAATGGGCATACGGAAAGCTTGTGCTGAGGGTATCAGCTGTGCAAGCACCTGGGTATTGAAGAATGTATTTCATCGTCCGGCGGCGAATTTCCCGGGAAAAGTAGCGCTCTATATCGACCCCCGGATTATTGCCGATATGGCTCCCAAGCTGCGTAAAGGTTCTATCGTTGTGTGCGGGACCAACGGCAAGACAACAACCAGCAACCTTCTCGCCGATGCTCTCGAAACCGGCGGCGCAGCGGTTATCTGCAATCGCACCGGTGCCAATCTTGATTCCGGTGTGGCTACCGCCCTGCTGCATGGCGGTATGGCGGATTGGGGCGTGTTCGAAAGCGATGAACTCTGGCTTGCCAAGATACTGCCTCAGCTGCATTCGCGCTACTTGCTTTTACTCAATCTCTTCCGTGATCAACTCGATCGCTGCGGAGAAATCGACCGCATTCAGGAAAGCATTATCGGAGCACTCGCCTCTTCCCCGGAAACGGTTTTGGTGTACAACGCCGATGACCCCCTGTGTGCTGCCATCGCCGCCAAGGCTTCTAACAAAAACATAGCCTTTGGTATCGGGGAAGACCTCGATCTTCCGCAGAACACGGTAGCCGATGCCCAGATGTGCCAGATGTGTTCTGATATGTTGCAGTATTCTTATCGACAGTATGGGCAGCTGGGAGATTTCTCGTGTCCATCGTGCGGGTTCAAGCGTGCCGCGCTTGATTTTTCGGCCCGGGATGTCGGCATTGCGCAAGAGGGTCTTTCTTTCGATGTGGAAACCGTGATTGCCGATAAGTCCCACAAGGTGGCTCGTATTGAATCGCGCTACAGCGGTGCTTACATGGTATACAACTTGCTTGGAACGTTCGTCGGTGCTCATTTGGCGGGATGCTCGCGAGAAAACTTCCAGAAAGCGGTTGATTTTTACAACCCTCAAAATGGTCGATTGCAAGATTTTGTCGTCGAAGACCGCCGCATTTTACTCAATCTTGCAAAGAACCCGACAGGATTCAACCAGAACATGAAGCTGATTTCCCAGGACGAAGCGCCGAAAGTGGCCGTTTTCTTTGTCAATGACAAGGAAGGTGATGGGCATGATGTTTCGTGGATATGGGATGTCGATTTCGAAGAGCTTGCCGCCGAAAACGACTTAACCGTTTTTGTCGGGGGTATTCGAGGAAACGAACTGCAGGTGCGCTTGAAATATGCCGGCATCAAGGCTGACCTGGTTGAAGGCGCCGTTGATGTTTTGGAGCGAATTTCTGCAATGCCAACCGATCGCAAGGTGTATATGATTGCGAATTACACTGCACTGCCGCCGGTTCATGCCGAACTGACGCAGCTGACCGCTTCCGCTTCGAAGGAGGGTTAATTATGAAACCCCTCAAAATCGCCTATCTCTTTCCTGACCTCCTGAATCTGTACGGTGACGGCGGTAACGTTAAATGCCTACAGAAACGATGTGAGTGGCGCAATATCCCGGTGGAAACCGTCATGGTGAATCATGGTGAAAGCATCGATCTCGAACAGGTCGATATCGTCTTCTTGGGAGGCGGTCCCGATCGTGAACAGAAGCTGGCCTCCGAACAGCTTCTGCGGATGAAGGACGGATTATCCGCCTACGTGGAAGACGACGGCGTGTTGCTGGCCATCTGCGGCGGATACCAAATTCTCGGTTCGGAATGGCTTTTGGGAAGCGAAGGGGTCGAAGGGCTGGGAATCGTCGATATGGTGACGCGCCGCGAAGGATCTGGTCGGCTTATCGACAACGTTGTACTGAAGACCGCGGTGTGCGACCGTCCGGTTGTGGGATATGAGAACCATGCGGGCCGTACCATTCTCGGCGAAGGCGTGCGCGCGTTCGGCAAGGTTATCTCCAAAACCGGGCACGGTAATAACGACGAAAGCGGAGCGGATGGCGTGCTGTACCGCAACCTGGTTGGCACGTATCTTCACGGGCCCCTTTTAGGGAAAAACCCCGGCGTGGCGGATTATTTGCTCAAGCGTGCGCTTGAGCGGAAGCAGGGGGATTGTCCTGCGCTAACCGCCTTGGACGATACGGTTGAAAATGCCGCGAACGAGTATATCTGCAATCGTTTTAGTGGTGAATAGCGCTCTTTCCGGTTGGTTTTTCGGCTGCTGCTGCTTTTTGATTTAGTGGTGTTTTCCGAGAGAACCGGTCATGTTCTTGCATCGGAAGAAGCTTTTCGGGCACAATAGGCGGCATGAATGAGAGAAACCGTAAACCTCAACAACGTTCGGCTCCATCCCGTTTAACCGACTCCGGTTACGGTCGAACACGGACCGAAAAAGCTTCTTTTCAAGACGATGGTGCTGAAAAGCAGGCGTACTCCCGCCGGAGTTCTCGAGAGCAATACGCGAGAAAAATCCAGCAGAAAAAACAACGGCGCAATCGCGTTGTCGGCATTGCCGCTGCGGTACTCGTTGCGATGATGCTCGGTATCGGTGGCGTGGCTTTTGCCTACTACAATGGCGTTTCGAGCAACCTGCACCAAGGGGTGACTGACGACCTGCGGAACGCGCTCGTCAAATCGGAAATTACCAAAGAGCCATTTTATATGCTGCTTATGGGTACCGATAAATCAAGCGATCGAGCGGCCTCGGGTGACTTCGGTGAGTCTTTTCGCTCGGATTCGCTCATGCTTGCACGTATCGATCCTGTTGGGAAAAAGGTCACCCTGGTTTCCCTCCATCGCGATACCTTGATAGACATGGGAGCCAACGGCAAGCAGAAGCTTAACGCGGCGTATGCCATCGGCGGACCCGCTTACACGGTTGAGACCGTTTCCAAATTGGCGGGGGTTCCTATCTCCCACTATGCCGAAATCAACTTCAACGGCTTCAAAGACATCGTCGACACCCTCGGCGGCGTCGAGGTCGATGTTCCGATGGAAATCAATGACGAGGATGCGGGCGGTCATGTGGCCGCTGGTCCTCAGACGCTCAGTGGTGATCAGGCGCTTATCCTGTGTCGAGCGCGCAATGCTTACGACGAATACGGCGATGGTGATGTCTACCGTGCTGCGAACCAGCGGTTGGTGCTTGCCGCAATCGCAAAGAAAATTCTCAGTGCCGATGTGGCGACGATGGCGAGTACCGTATCGACACTTTCTCAGTACATGATGACCGATCTGGAAGTCACCGATATCGTGGCCTTGGCTCAGACCATGCAGGGCCTTGATGTTTCGAAGGATATTTATTCCGCCATGGAACCGACCACCTCGGAATTCATTGAGGGCGATGGGTGGTACGAATATTGCAATACCGCCGCCTGGAAAGCTATGATGAAACGAGTTGATTCGGGCCTGCCGCCCACTGAAAAGGACGAGGTCGATAACCTTTCCGGCACGGTTTTGGCCAACACTGGCGACGGGAAGGCCACGCCCTCTCCGGCGGGTAATGCAACCGAGAAGAAGAGTGCCAAGGTTGTCGTGCAAAATGGCAGCGGGATTGAGGGTGTTGCTGCGGCTGCAGCAGAAAAACTGAAGCCCGAAGGCTACGTGGTCGAAACTGGCAATGCGGATGGATTCGATTATTCTCAGACAATCGTGGTTTATAACTCAAGCAATCAGGCGAATGAAGCCAAAGAGATTGCCACTAAGCTTGGCATCGGCAAGGCGCAGGTCAATAACGGAAATTACTCTTTCACGGGCGACTACTTGGTTATAGTTGGCTCGGACTGGAAGTAGTTCAACCTGACGGCATTGTGGCGGCCAGCTAGCGCCACAACCTGACGGCACGTTGTGGCGGCCAGCTAGCGCCTCAAAACTCTCGTAACCTTCGCACGCGTACAGGGAGTACGCTTAGCTCAGGCTTCCTCGGTTTTTCGGGGCTATCTGACTCGCCACAACGCGCCTGACTCTCCCGTGCTTGATTCAACCTGCGGCGGCGCGTGTCCGGAGCTGCGCTCGGCCACGACGCATCGGGGTTGTTCGACCTGGGGCAGGCGCGTGACGCGGCGTGGTTACTTGTGGTAGGGTTCGCCGTGGCTGATTTTGTAGGCTCGGTAAATCTGTTCGAGGAGGACGACGCGTGCCAGGTTGTGGGGGAGGGTGATCGGCCCGAAACTCAGGCGTTCCTGGGCGGCGGCTTTGACTGCGGAGGTCACCCCGTCGCTGCCGCCGACGACGAAGGCTACATGGGATGTGCCGCCAAGCGCGAGGGTGTCGAGTTTGGCAGACAATGCTTGACTGGAGGTTTCCTTTCCGCCGATGTCGAGCAAGATAATATGGGCGTCTTCCGGAAGGGCGGCAAGAATCGCCGCCTCTTCCTTGGCCGGCGCACTATCGGGGATTTCGCGGACCGTAACCTTGGCATAGGCCTGCATACGTTTCAAATATTCGGCGCAGGCTTCTTTCCAAAAGCTTTCCTTGAGCTTCCCCACGGCAATGATGGAAATCTTAGGCATAGATTTCGGTTTCGACAACCAGTTCGGTTTTGATTTTGCCGACAAGTTTTTGCAGGGCATCAATGGTGTGCGGACGGATGTCGCCGCCGATGAGCACGTACATGAGTGAATCGCCAACACCGAGTGTGCCCTCGTTGAGCCAGACGCGAACGTAAAAGATGCCGGGCCACGTTTTTGCGTCTTCCACGGCTTTCGCCAATTCTTCTTTGTCGTAGGAAAAAGCGACCTGAGAAACTTCGCCTAAGCCTTCAACGCCTTCGCGAACCTGTGCTTTCGGGGTCAAGCGAACGACGCCGTTGTGGGTGAGGTACATGCCGATTTGTGCAGCTTGCGGATCCTGCTTTGCTTCAGCGAGCCATTGATCGATCGAGGGTTCTTCAAGAGCCATGTCTACTCCTCTACTTTCGGTTTTCGCGCGAGATTATAGCGCAGTCTATTATATCCTGCTTCGAGATTGATACCTCGGTGTATAATTCCTACATTTTACGGACCGGATTGCCCGTTGGAAATGCACCGATGGTAGACTGGGGGGATTCATACGAGCCATTGTATGTGCAAGCCCGTTGTTTTCGGGGGTGCACGGCGTAAAAGGCTTCATACTGGGTTGTTTCCCGAGGGGGAGTACGTTAAGAAAGTAGAGGAACCATGTCGTTACCTGCAGCGAACCTTTCAAAGAAGGCGGATAACCTGACAACGATGGAATTGGGCGCTGTTTTGCCCCTGACCGCCGAAGTAAAAGATGATCACCTGTTTATCGGGGGCGTCGATATGGTTACCTTGGCTCACGACCAAGGTACGGCTCTCTATGTTTACGATGAAGCCGATTTGCGCAATCGCATGGAAACGTACGTGTCCACCATGCGGGCTCATTATTCCGACTCGGATGTTATTTACGCCGGCAAAGCGTTTCTCAACAAGGCTGTCGCCCGCATCGTCGCCGAAGAAGGTCTTTATCTTGACGTCTCCGGTGGAGGCGAACTCGCTTGTGCTCGCGCGGCGGGTTTCCCGATGGAGCGCGTGGTCGTGCATGGTAACAATAAGACGCCGCTTGAATTGAAGGAAGCTATTGCTGCCGGTGTCGGGCGCATCGTCGTCGATTCGCGTATCGAGCTAGCTCGCATTTCCGAAATCGCCGCAGAGCAGGGTGTGACCCAGGAAGTGTTTATGCGCATCACGCCCGGGGTGGAGGCGGATACCCACGAATACATTCGCACCGGTTGCGAGGATTCTAAGTTTGGCTTTAACATGCGCGATGATTGGGCGTTCAACTGCGTCAAAGATGCCCTGGCAGCCCCCCATGTTCATCTGGCCGGCTTGCATATGCATATCGGGTCCCAGATATTCGCGCTGCATTCCTTCCGCGAGGCAATCGACGTTATGGTCAAGTTGATTTCTCGCATCAAAGACGAATACGGCTTTGTCATCGACGAGCTCGATGTGGGCGGTGGGCTCGGCATCGCGTACACGACCGAGGATAAGCCGTCTACCATCGAAGCTTTTGCCGAATGCGTGTGCTCGGCTGTCAAAGAATACTGTGCCGCCTATGACGTCAAGCAGCCGCACATTCTGTGCGAACCGGGTCGCAGCTTGGTGGCAAACGCCGGTGTGACGCTGTATACCGTCGGTATTTTGAAAACGTTGCCGGGAATTCGCAAGTACGTTGCGGTTGATGGTGGCATGTCCGACAACATTCGAACGGCGTTGTATCACAGTGAGTATGAGCCGGTAATTGCCAACAAGGCCGGTCAGCCCCGTACGGAAATCGTGACGATTGCCGGCAAGCATTGTGAAAGCGGTGACGCTGTCGTGATCGATATGTCTTTGCAGCATCCCGACTTGGGCGATATCGCCTGCGTGCTTGGAACGGGTGCTTACTGTTATTCTATGGCCAGTAACTACAACGGTCAGCCGCGTCCCGCAATCGTCTTCGTGAAAGACGGCCAGGCCCGCGTGACCACGCGTCGCGAAACATATGAAGATCTTCTCCAGCGAGATTTGTAAGGAAGGAACGACATGACTGTCAAGTTAGGATTGGTCGGAACCGGTACTGTCGGCGGCGGCTGCATTGAGATTATTAAAAAACATAGCGCAGAATTCAAGCGTCACTACGGTATTGAAATCGAATTGGTAGCGGTGTGTTCGCGCAACCCCGAGCAAGCACTCGAGCACAACGTTGAAGATATTTTCACGCAGGACTACAAAGATGTCGTCAATAATCCTGATGTCGATATCGTCATCGAGCTCATCGGCGGTACGACCATCGCCCGCAACGTGGTTGTCGACGCCCTCAATGCTGGAAAGAATGTGGTTACGGCCAATAAGGCGCTCATGGCAACCCACGGCGAAGAAGTGATGAACCTTGCTGCCGAAAAGGGTAAAGAACTTGCGTTCGAGGCAAGCGTCGGCGGTGGCATTCCCATCATCGATCCGCTCAAGCATTCGCTGATTGCCAACGAGATTTCGTCGGTCATGGGTATCGTGAACGGCACGACCAACTATATGCTTTCCCGCATGGCCGATGATGCTATGAGCTACGACGAAGCCCTGAAAGAGGCGCAAGGTAAGGGCTTCGCTGAAGCTGACCCCACCGCCGATGTCGATGGTTTCGATGCCGCGGCCAAGATTGCCATTCTGGCCTCTATCTGCTTCAACTCGCGCGTGACCTTGGACGATGTGCCTGCTGAGGGCATTCGCAACATCACGCCGATCGACCTGACCAACGCTGCCGATATGGGATATTGCGTGAAGCTGCTTGCACATGCGCACCGCAAAGCCGAAGGCATCGATGTTCGCGTGCACCCCACCATGCTGCCCCTTTCTCACCCGCTCGCAACGGTGAATGGCGTATTCAATGCCATCTACGCGGTTGGTGATGCCGTGGGTGAAACCATGTTCTTCGGCGAAGGTGCCGGTTCGGGTCCTGCTGCCAGTGCCGTCATGGGCGATGTTTTGGAAGTTGCCCGTCATGTACAGGCTGGAATCCAGCCTCTTGTCGGATGCACCTGCACTGACACCTTACCGCTTGTTCCGATGGAAGAACTTAAGACGAAGTATTACCTGCGATTCGCCGTTGCTGACCGTTCTGGTGTTTTGGCATCGACCGCAGAAGTGTTTGCTCGCCATGGCGTGTCGGTGTACTCGGTTGTGCAGCGCGGCAAAAAGGACAGCGGGTCGGTTGATCTGGTGTATGTCACCCACACCGCCAAGGAAAAGAACATCCGCGCGGTGCTTGCCGACATCGCCGAACTCGATGGCGTGCTCATCGAAAACAGCGAACCCTCCGTCATCCGTGTTCAGGACTAGCGCGCTTTTGCTCACTCGACTTCATCGCAGAGCGGCTCTTCGAGGGCCGCTCTGTTCATTTTCGGCACCAGGTAACGTTCTCTGTCAGCAGTAAAAGACGATAAAAGGTGTCTCGGTACAGGAAAGGGTCGTTTATGAAGATTTCCGGCATGATATTCGATTGCGATGGAACGTTGCTCGATTCGGCGGGGATGTGGACCGAAGCGCAGGCTGAGCTTGCCCGCCGGGCTCAAGTGGAACTGAGCGCTGCGGATGGAGCGAAGATTTCCACCCTCACCATCCCCGAAGTCGGCGTTTTCTTTCACGAACGATTCGGCCTGGCATCTTCTGCTGAAGCGGTCGTTGCGATGATCGATGAATTGATGCTCGATTATTATGAAACGCGGGCAATTGCCCGTCCGGGAGCACTCGATTTCGTGCGGGGTTTGCATTCGCTCGGTATCCCCTGCAGCGTGGCTTCGTCGAGTCCTCAGCATTTTTTACAGGCAGGACTGAAACGGACTGGCTTTTTGGGCTATCTCGATGCCATCGTCTCGGTGGATGATGTGGGGAAATCGAAACGCGAACCTGCCGTCTACGATCGTGCCCGTGATTTGATGGATGCCCGTACGGAAACAACTTGGGGATTTGAAGATTCCCTCTATGCGCTACACACGCTGCGGGCCGGAGGATATAGCAGCGTCGGTGTCTTCGATTGCGATGATGCGGGCACGTACGTTCAGCTTACCGACGCGGCCGATCTGGCTATTCGCAGCTTTAGAGAGCTGAGTGCACCATCATTCCTCGCCAAGATGTCCTAAATCGTAGGGCGTGGTCTGGTAGACATAATAGTTCAGCCAGTTCGTATAGATGAGTTGGGCTTGGGCGCGCCAGGTGCACAATGGCTTTTGCGCGGGGTCGTCGTTGGGGTAGTAATGCGCCGGCAGGGCAGGGTCAAGGCCTCGTTCAGTATCGCGCACGTATTCCTTGTCGAGGGTGTCGGTGTCGTACTCGGGATGGCCGAATACGAAGAAATGGTGGCTATCGGTGCTTTTTGCGATATAGACACCGGCTTCTTCGGAAGTTGCAATCAGCTCGAGACAGGGGTTTGCCTCGATATCTTCGGCACGCACTTCCGTGTTGCGTGAATGGGGCGCCATAAAAACGTCGTCAAACCCACGCACGAGGGGCGATGATGCCTTGACCAGTTTATGCTTAAACACACCGGAAACCTTGTTGTCGAGGGGATATTTGGGAATGCCATAGTGGTGGTAGATGGCCGCCTGTGCACCCCAGCAGATATGCAATGTCGAATGCACGTGGGCGTTGGCCCATTCCATGATTTCGCACAGTTCGCTCCAGTAATCGACGTCTTCGAAAGCGAGCTTTTCCACCGGAGCTCCGGTGATAATCATGCCGTCATAACGGCGGTGCTTGATCGCGTCGATGTTTGTGTAGAACGATTCGAGATGCTTCTGCGAAGTATTGACCGCTTCGTGAGTAACCGTCTGCAGTAAATCGACCTGAATCTGTAGGGGGGTGTTCGATAATTTACGCAGAATTTGCGTCTCTGTTTCAATCTTGGTGGGCATGAGATTGAGCAACAAAAGACGCAGCGGGCGAATATCTTGGTGCATAGCGCGGTATTCTGTCATAACGAAGATATTCTCGCCTTCCAGGATAGAAGTCGCGGGAAGTGAATCGGGAATTCTGATCGGCATGGCGTTTCCTTTGCTTTGTCGTCCGTTGCCCTTATTCTACGGTACAGACCGAACCATTTGTGTTAATAAAAGTCTAACGTATTCGGCAGGGAAATATCTCGACCATAATACGGAGATTACGGTAATCGAGGGTTACGCTTCGGGGTTTGGTGGCGAAGCGAATGCGAAGGAGAGCGTCCATGAGCGAAAAAATTGGCACCACCTGCGTGCAGGGCGGCTATCGTCCCGGGGATGGAGATCCGCGCCAGATTCCTATCTATCAGAGCACCACGTGGAAATACGATACGAGCGAGCACATGGGAAAACTCTTCGATTTAGAGGAGGCGGGCTATTTCTATACGCGCCTTCAAAATCCGACGAGTGATTTTGTGGCTGCGAAAATCTGCGAACTCGAAGGAGGCACCGCTGCGATGCTTACGTCGTCGGGGCAGGCGGCTAATTTCTTCGCGGTCTTCAACATTGCCGGCAATGGGGATCATATTGTGGCATCATCAGCTGTCTACGGGGGGAGCTTCAACCTTTTTGCCCACACCATGCAGCGTATGGGTCTGGAGTGCACTTTTGTGGCCCCCGATTGCTCCGATTCAGAACTGCGGGCAGCATTTCGGCCGAACACCAAGGCGGTGTTCGGTGAAACGGTTGCAAATCCGGCTCTTGCCGTTCTCGATATCGAGCGTTTCGCTGCCGCTGCCCACGCGCATGGAGTGCCGCTGATCGTCGACAACACGTTTCCGACGCCAATCAACTGCCGTCCTTTTGAATGGGGAGCCGATATCGTCACGCATTCCACGACGAAGTATATGGACGGACACGGAGCCGGTGTCGGGGGCTGCATCGTTGATTCGGGTGCTTTCGATTGGACGAAGTACCCCGATAAATTTCCTGGTTTGTGTCAGCCGGACGACAGCTATCACGGCGTGGTATACACCGAGCGCTTCGGACTTGCCGGCGCATTCATCACGAAGGCGACCGCTCAACTCATGCGCGATTTCGGATCGACTCAGTCGCCTCAGAACGCTTTTCTCTTGAACCTGGGACTCGAAAGTCTTCATGTACGCATGGCGCAGCACTGCAAAAACGGCCAGGCGGTTGCGGAATACCTCAACGCGCACTCCAAGATATCCTTTGTGCGTTACTGCGGCTTACCCGGCGATGCCTATTATGATTTGGCCCAGAAATATCTGCCGAACGGGTCGTGCGGTGTGGTGAGTTTCGGGCTGGTGGGGGGAAGGCTTGCTGCTGAGAAGTTCATGAAGAACCTCAAGCTTGCCTCGATTGCCACCCATGTTGCGGATGCTCGTACATGCGTGCTGCATCCGGCTAATGCGACGCATCGTCAGATGAATGATGAAGAGCTTCTGGCGGGTGGTATCACTCCTGACCTGATTCGTCTTTCGTGCGGCATCGAATCGACAGAAGATTTGATCGCCGACCTTGAGCAGGCACTTGCAGCGGTGTAAAATAGCCGTTACCGAAAAAATGATGGCGTTTGGGTATCAATACGCAAATCGACGGTTTGCTTTCGGGCGGTACGCGCACTATGCGGTAATGGTCCAAAATGATCAATCAGGCTGTTTTCGGTGTGTGATAAAGGAGGGTGGGTTGAAATGAACGTTTTCAGTAAGAGTGACCACAATCATTTTACTTGGGATAAGCTCGGGAATATCAAAGAGGGCCGCTGCGAACTCGGCGAAAGCATGCCCGTGCTGGTCTATCGCTTGCTTGAATATGCCATTAACGACGTCCTCCACGACGAACTTGGGGAAGAAGGAGCGAACACCATCTGGCGTCGCGCGGGTTGGTTGGCGGGAAGCGAATTCGCTAAAAACGTGCTTACGCTCGATGCCGATTTTAATTCTTTTATCGCGCAGTTGCAGAAGACCCTGAAAGACTTGCGCATCGGTATTCTTCGTGTTGAGGCCTTTGATACCGAATCTGGCGCATTCACTTTGACGGTAGGGGAAGACCTGGATTGTTCGGGCCTTCCTCCGACAGGCGAGCTCGTCTGCAATTACGACGAGGGCTTCCTGGCGGGAATCCTTGAAGCTTACACGGGTAAAACCTACCACGTACGCGAAGTTGATTGCTGGGCATCGGGAGATAGGGTCTGCCGCTTCAAGGGCAACGTTATCGCTTCGGCGGAATAGAGGTGACTACTCCGATACGAACAGAACAAGAGTTTTCAGACCTGCTCATGGGCTTCCTTGAAAACGTCATCTATCGCCCCGAAGAAGCTACTTTGGATTTGGATTTGCTTCCCGATGGCCTGCAGCATCTCGGTCAAGGATTGTTGTTTCTTGCCGAATGCGCTCGAGAGCAGAAAGCGTTCGGCAAGTCGCTTATGCGGGGCGAGCTCGATGCGGTGCCCCCAGCAGCCGATAATGTTCTTGCCGCGCCGCTCAAAGAGATACAGGGTGCCCTGCGTCATGCTCGATGGCAGGCGCAGCAGGTAACTAAAGGTGATTATAATCAGAGGCTCGATTTCATGGGTGAATTCGGCGATGCCTTCAACGCGATGACCGAACAGCTCAAAGAACGCGAAGAGCGTCTTTGTGCCGAACGTAAGGTTGTCGAGGCGCAGAACAAAGACCTCGATGACATGAATACGCTCATTACGGAAATGACACTCGACGATTCGCGCTTCATCGTTATGGTTGACGAGGGCGCCCATGAAGTGATCTTCGAAACGAAGACGGCGAAGGAATTTATGCGCCCGGATTCGCCCTTGCGGGAAAACTTTAAAAATCATCTGTTCCACTGCCCTAAAGAGGTCGTAAACCACCCGGTGGTCTGGGAATATTCTGTGGAACCAGATTCCTCTGCGGGCATACGGAAGTCACTCCACTTTTCCATAACATCCCACCGTATTCGTTGGAAAAATGCTTACGCGATAGCGCACATGATCGTTGATGATACCGAAGAATGGGACAAACAGGGCCGCATGAAAAAGCTTGCTTTCAGCGACGCGATGACCGGACTGCACAATCGCCGCTACGGCATGGAGGCGATTGCGAAGCTTCGTGACGATCGACAGTCGTTCGTCGTCGCTTTTATCGACATCGATTACCTCAAGTATTGCAACGACGAATTCGGACACGATGAGGGCGATTTGTGTCTTATCAGCCTAGCTGAACTTCTCAGCAAGATTGCTTCACCACGGGATATCTGCCGTATCGGCGGTGATGAGTTCCTTGTCGTCAAAAAGGATTGTACCGAAAAAGAGTTGGAAGATTCTTTATTCGCTTTACGGGCCGAATTCATGCAGCAGGCCGTTCCTGAAGGCTGCCGTTTTAAGCGAAGTTTCAGCTTCGGTATCCAAGAAGTTACGCCGGATTTTGGTCGATCGACGAGTGAGCTGCTCGAGCTAGCAGACCGGAAAATGTACACCTTCAAAAAAGTGCACCGAAAATCGCTGCAGCGTATTTTTGTTTGAAATCGTAATTGACACGCAGTGCGGGCGGAGCCTTTGGTGGTTTTGCCCAATCTTCATCAAGGGGCGTGACAGGAAATTCATCAAGCACTTGCTTGTTTTGCTGCTTGGTTTTCTTGGATCAAGGGTTTCGTCTGGGTTGCCGCTGGCATCATCTATTACCTGGTGTTGTATAAAATGTTAAAGAAAGACGCGTAGGACAAGCCGCGCGTGTCTTACTGGTTTCCGCCCGAGGTCTGGCCCATAAGCAGCTGCCTTAGGCCGGGAGTTACATGGAATTCGAAGGCACGTTTTTTGCGGAGGCAGCGCAAGAAACCAAGATCGGCAAGCTTCATCAGGTCTGCGCGAGCAGTTGCGTAGGCCACTTGGTGAGTTTTTTGATGGGATTCAATCCTAAAAACGGCTTCGGGATTGTTGAGGGCGAGCTGGAGTACGGTACGCTGCCGATGGTTGATTGCAATATTTTCACGAAGAGCTTGGGAAAAAGCTTCGTCCCGCTTGATAACTCGCTTCAGCTCGCCTTCTACTTCATCGAGTTTTTTCTTGACCAGCTGCGTTACAACTCCAACGTATATGGTGTAATCGACTTCGTCGTCGGTTAAAACTTCCGAGTCGAAAACCGACGCCATCACGGCCGGTGGATGAATTGTCCCGCGCTCCCATTCCTGGCATGTTTTTATAATGGGGACAAAAGCGAGTACGGGCAAGCGTGATTTTTTAAATAAAAGCTTCATGACTAGCGAGGACATAACTCCATTCCATGCCGGTAAAGGAAACGTGCTCATGAACAAATGGCGAATAGCCATGGCGAGCAATAAAGGGTGCCCGGTGTAATTTTCGATTCCGTTTTGGTTGACGATTTTTGAGACGAGTGTGAGAGCTGTCGCGCTATCCATACGCTTTCTTTTCCAGAGACGCGATTTTTGCGGTGGCAATAAGGGCGCTTGATCGCCTATGCCCCGAGAAACTTTTTCATATATTTCAAAAATCAATTCCGGCGTACAGGGTCTGTTGATATATTGTTCGAGATCCCATATGGCCTGGTGTCCGTTGAGTAAAAGCAACTCTTCCAAGTTATCGGGTTTGCGCTCACCGAGTAAAACTTCCCGGGCCTTTTCGTATCCGATGCGCAGCCCGTCTTCCCGGACGGTGGTGATTGCGTCGTCAACGTGGGCTTCGATGAGGAAATGCGTTGTGTTGCGTGATTTTATAGCCAGATCCAGCCATGAGTTCTCGTGGCATCGTCGATCAATGTTGTCAAGATCGCTCAAGATGGAATGGGTGGGCGAATACCACCCGCATCGTCCGTCTCCGTCATGGAAGGGCAATTCGATTGCGGTTTGGCGTCGGAGAGTATTCAGTATTTCCCAGGTTTGTTTTTGGGTGATGTTATCGGGCGTTTGCATTTTGCTTGCCTCTGCCCAGGGAATTGGGTGTTCGTCAACGAGCCTGCGGAGACTGCAGAAAAGAGGGTCTTTAAGCAGTGCGATCAATTGATGCACGGTTTCATCGGGTAGCGTTTCCTTTTCCATCCTCGTTTCCTCCCTGGGCTATTTTTTAATTTAATAAAAATTGATAATTAATAATACCTTTTTTATCAACCGATTATACTTTGGTTTTATTTATTTAAAATTAACTTACAGCAGGTGTTATTCCCGTAATTCTAAAAAAATATTTGCATAATAACAGTGATTTAACTATCAATTATTTAGATATTGACAGTTAAATAGCATCACCGATATTCTTTGGTGATGGATGAGGGTTTAAAAGAAGCATCTCGGGAAGGGAGTGGGAAAATGCTTGAAAGTGAAAAAATGACGCGCAGGGGATTTATGAGTGCGGCGCTTGTCGGCTCCATGGGGGTTGCCGCTTCATCGTTTTTGGTTGGATGCTCTGCACCTAAGACCACTGACAGTAAAAGTTCGGAAGTGTGGGACGAAGAAGCCGATGTTGTCGTAATTGGTGCGGGAGCCGGTGGGTTTGCGGCTGCTATCGAAGCTGCCAATGCCGGATCGAGCGTTCTTTTGCTGGAAAAAGCCAGTATGATAGGGGGCGATTCGACCTTGTGCGACGGGATTCTCGGAGGATGGGGCACTCGGTTGGCGAAGGCGCAGGGAGTAAGCGTTACCGCTGATGAGGTGTATGGATGGTTCATGGGTCATCCCGAATGGTACGGTCCGAAAGATGCAGAAGTCGCTCGTCTCAATGCCGATAAAAGTGGTGAGACAATCGATTGGCTGCAAGATATCGGGGTTCCTTTTGACGCAAAAGTTGCTCCTCGTTTCGGCTACACCGAGCTTCCTGTTATCCATCAGGTAGAGGGTAAGGGTGCCGCAATGATGAAGGTGCTTTCCGAGGTCGCCGAACGTGCCGGGGTCAAAACGATGACGGAGACGCGGGCGATGCAGCTGCTCCCTAGTGCGGAAGGTCGCGTTGTTGGTGTTGCAGCAACCTGGAAGAAAGACGATATTCGCATTAAGGCGAACAAAGGGGTCGTGGTGACGACCGGAAGTTATGCCGGAAGCAAGGAGATGCTTACTGCCCTGAATGCCGAATGCGCCAATCTTGCCCCAGGCTCGAATCCTGGAGCGACAGGCGATGGTATTGCGATGGCTATGGAATTCGGAGCGTTTACGACCAGAACAGCAGAATTGCCGTTGATGAGTTCTCTCGCTGGTCTCGAATCGAAGTCTATTGTCAATTTGAACTATCATGAGCGATTGCATGGGCTGTGGCTTGACGCTAACGGAGCGCGTTTCTTTAACGAGGAAACACCTTACGAAAATCCGAACGGTCATCGAGCTATCGTGAGAAAACAGAATGAACAGGGAAAGCCGGTTGTCGTGCTTCTGCCAACAACCCCCGAACTCGAAGCGGTACTTGCTGCGCGTCCGTTGGCGTGGGCTAAAGCCGATACGGTGGAAGAGGTTGCAGCACAAGTAGGGCTTGATGGCGCAAAGGTAAAAGCAACGGTTGATAGGTACAACGCGTTTTGCGCGGCGGGTAGGGATGACGACTTTAATCGCCCCGCCGAATTCCTGATTCCCATGACGGGACCGTTTTATGCGTCGTCGGTCATGGTGAGCACTTCGGTGACGCTGGGTGGCATTAAAACCAACGCAAAAGCTCAGGCATTGAAGCTTAAGCTTCCCGCTGGAGATGGCAAAACGACAGAGGTCGTGCCTGGTCTCTATGCGGCGGGTGTCGCTTGCGAATGGAATTGCGCTGCCGGAGCAACGGTTCTGAGCGCTATGACCCTGGGCCGAGTTGCCGGACAAAACGTTGCCAAAGAAGAACCGGTGGCTTAGTGCGTAGCTTCCTTTTGTCACCACAAGCACCGCAGGGAAACGGCTAACCGCATTCATATTTTCTGCAGATGCGGGTGATTCGGGCTGTTTTCCGTTGACTTCGCTTGTTAAACCACCCTATAATGCAAAGGTTCGCTTTCAGAAGCCCCGTGTCGCAGTGTGTAGTGGAAACGTTGAAACAAGGAGTCCAGCCCATGTTCGGCGTTATCGGTGTAGGAATCCGATTTCCGCAAAGCCTGCAACTTTTGAAAAACGAAACATTTGAGTTTATTGGAGGAATATTAGTGAAGACGTATTACGCAAAGCCCAGCGAAGTTGAGCGTGCATGGGTCTTGATCGACGCAGAAGACCAGGTTCTCGGTCGCGTTGCAACCAAGGCAGCTCACATTCTGAAGGGCAAGCACAAGCCGACCTACACCCCGCACATTGATACGGGCGACTTCGTCGTCATCATCAATGCTGACAAGATTCGCCTCACTGGCAACAAAGCAAACGCCAAAGAATACTTCCGTCACAGCGGTTTCCCGGGTGGTCTCAAGTCTGAAACCTTCGAAGAGGCTATGACTAAGCATCCTGAACGCGTTATCGAACATGCCGTTAAAGGTATGTTGCCGAAGAACACGCTCGGTCGTGCAATGGGCAAAAAGCTCAAAGTCTATGCCGGTGCGGAACATCCGCACATGGCACAACAGCCCCAAGAGATTAAGATGGAGGACAACTAATGGCAGGCGAAGCTATCTATTACGGCACTGGCCGCAGGAAGAACGCTATCGCTCGCGTTCGTATTGTTCCGGGCACCGGTAAGGTTACGGTCAACGGTCGCGAAGGTCTTGCTTTCTTTGGTCGCCAGGCTCTGGTGAACTACGCAATCGATCCTTTTAAGATCACCGATACGGCCGATCATTTCGACGTTATCGCTACCTGCAATGGTGGCGGCGTCGCTGGTCAAGCTGGCGCATTGCGCCACGGCATTTCTCGCGCGCTGCTTCAGGCGGGCGACTATCGTGCCGAGCTCAAAAAAGCTGGCTTCTTGACACGCGACTCGCGTATGGTCGAACGTAAGAAGTACGGTCTGAAAAAGGCCCGCAAGCGTCCGCAGTTCAGCAAGCGCTAGACCCACTGCTTGTTTGCAAACGTTTTTTCAAGAACTCCGTCACTCGCAAGAGGGGCGGAGTTCTTTACTTTACGCCGGTGTTGGGGTCGCCTGTTCGGTGAAGACAAAACCGAAAATATTGCGGAGTAAGCGTTTCGAGTGTTTTCCTCGTCGAGGGGGGGCCTTCCCTCGGGTACACTATTTACATAAACGCGGGTGCAGTGTAACAATGCGTATATCACGATATGGTGCTTGCTGACATACAGGTGTTAGGAGATTTAAGATATGGCGAAGGTTTCAGAAAACTACGGTTCGATGGTTTTCAATGACTTCACAATGCAAGAACGTTTGCCTTCCGCAACATATAAGTCGCTTGCCCAGACCATTAAGGAAGGGAAGCCGCTCGATTTAGAGGTTGCCAATGTCGTTGCTCATGCCATGAAGGAATGGGCGATTGAGCGCGGGGCAACGCATTACACGCA
This sequence comes from Raoultibacter sp., assembly GCA_036650075.1. GTDB lineage: Bacteria > Actinomycetota > Coriobacteriia > Coriobacteriales > Eggerthellaceae > JAVWGW01. Next base: position 6,683 of record JAVWAI010000019.1, on the reverse strand, counting down.
TTGGTTTCAGCCGCTGACGGGCATCACGTCGGAAAAGCACGATAGCTTCCTCGATCCGACCGGCGACGGACGTGCGGTTATGACGTTTTCCGGCAAAGAGCTTATTCAGGGTGAACCGGATGCATCGAGTTTTCCTTCGGGTGGTCTGCGCGCCACGTTCGAAGCGCGCGGCTATACTGCCTGGGATCCCACCAGCCACGCCTTCATTAAAGATGAGGTGCTTTGCATTCCGACGGCCTTTTGCTCCTATACCGGTGAAGCGCTCGATAAGAAAACCCCCCTGCTTCGTTCTTTGGCGGCTATCGACGAGCAGGCGAACCGCGTGCTCGCATTCTTCGGAGAATCACACCATCGCGTTGTGGCCACCGTTGGATCTGAGCAGGAATATTTCCTGATTTCTGAAAAGGACTACGAAAAGCGTCAAGACCTTATCTTGACGGGGCGCACGCTGTTCGGCTCTTCTCCCTGTAAGGGGCAAGAACTCGAGGAGCATTATTTCGGCGCCATTCGCCCGACGGTCAATGAATTCATGAAAGAACTTGACCACGAACTATGGGCTCTCGGTATTGCGGCCAAAACGAAGCATAACGAAGTTGCTCCGGCGCAACATGAATTGGCCCCCGTGTTCACCAACTGCAATCGCGCCATCGACGAAAACCTCGTTACCATGGAGAAAATGCGCCTTTTGGCCTCGCATTATGGGCTGGTTTGTCTGCAGCACGAAAAACCGTTTGAGGGCATCAACGGTTCGGGTAAGCACGACAACTGGTCTTTGTCGGTTGGGAAGACGAACTTGCTCGATCCGGGCGATACGCCGATGGACAACCTGCGTTTCTTGATTTTTTTGACCGGTGTTATCCAGGCGGTCGATGATTATCAAGAATTGCTGCGCATGAGCGTTGCGTCTGCGGGCAACGATCATCGCTTAGGTGCCCACGAAGCACCTCCGGCGATTATCTCGATCTTCCTCGGTGATGAACTTGGCGAAATCGTCGAGGCGCTCATCACTGGTCATCATTATACCAGCGCCGAAAAGGTTGCAATGGATTTGGGCGTTGCGGTGCTTCCGAACTTCTTGAAAGACAACACCGACCGTAACCGCACGAGTCCGTTCGCATTCACGGGAAATAAGTTCGAGTTCCGCATGCCGGGATCGTCGGTCAATCTTTCCGACGCGAACATGATACTGAATACCGCCATGGCCAAAAGCCTGAAAGAATTTGCCGATGCCATGGAGGGGTTGTCGGGAGATGAGTTCGAGGCTGCTGCGCTGGGGTATATCAAAGACACCCTAACCGCACACCAGCGCATCATCTTCAATGGTAACGGATATGGCGACGATTGGCCGATTGAGGCCAAAAAGCGCGGCTTGGCCAACTACCACAGCACCGCCGAGGCGCTGCCCTGTTTCGTCGACCAGAAGAGCATCGATCTGTTTGCGGAATTCGATGTGCTCACAGAGCCCGAGGTTCGCAGCCGCTACGAAGTGAAGCTGGAAAAATATACGAAACTGCTCAACATTGAAGCGCGTGTCATGAAACGCATGGCCCGTCGCACCTATCTGCCCGCAATCAACGACTATGCGGCCGATGTTGCCGGTAATATCACGACGATAAGGGCCGCTTGCCCTTCGGCTGATCTCGATGCACAGGAAGAGCTGCTCAGCAAGTTGCTTGGCTACCTAAAAGAGGCTTCGGCTCAGGTGGAAAACTTGAACGATCTTCACAAAAAGGCAGAAGCGGTCGTTGACGAGCAGGAAAAGGCCGACCGTTACGCATGCGAAGTGCTGCCGGCGATGGATCGTCTGCGCAGTGCCATTGACGCACTCGAAGTCATCACTGAGCGCGATTACTGGCCGGTGCCGACATACAACGACATGTTGTTTTACTGCTAAGTTTTCTGCCGTATCTTCAGGGCCGAGCCAAGTGCTCGGCTTTTTCTTTTGCGGGCAAGGGCCGGGAGGGGTAAAGCCTATCAAGGCCCTCATGTACACTTCGTCAAAAAATGTCACGCTCCCCGGATGTATCGGTTCACTTTAGCCGAATGAAGTACAATAGGGAGACTTATTCATGATACCTTGTTGCGATTTTTGTGACCGTTATTTTGAATAGAGAAAGGCCCCTTGTGCGTTGGCTTCATGTCGGCGCGGGCACCGCTGAGAGTATAAAAGGAGTGTCAGACGATGGCAGGCATAACTGAAGCCGATTACATTTGGAAAAATGGCGAAATGATTCCCTGGGCCGAGGCAACCACCCATGTGCTTTCTCATTCGCTTCACTACGGATCCGCCGTTTTTGAAGGTATCCGCTGCTACAAAGATCCCGATTCCGACAAGAGCTTCATCTTCCGTCTTCGTGACCATATGGCCCGTCTGCATCGCAGCTGCAAAATCGCTCTGATCGACCTGCCCTATACGGTTGACCAGCTTTGCCAGGCAACGATCGATCTGATCCGTAAGAACAATTTGCCAAGCTGCTATATTCGTCCCCTGGTTTATCGTGGCTATGGTGTCATGGGCGTCGACCCCACCGGATCGCCTGTTGAAACGATGATTGCGGTGTGGCCGTGGGATTCCTATCTGGGCCCCGATGCGCTCGAGAACGGCGTCTCGGTCGGTATTTCCTCTTGGCGCCAGCGCTCCAACAATGCCATTCCGCCCGCGGTAAAATCTTCCGCATCGTATATGAATTCTATCTTCGCCAAGATCGAGGCGAAAAATCATGGCTACGCTGAAGCAATCATGCTTAATGAAGCGGGTATGGTGTGCGAGGGAACGGGAGAAAACCTGTTCATCGTCCGTGATGGCGTGCTTTCCACCCCTCCGCTGTCGGATGGTCTGCTTGAAGGTATCACGCGCGACACCGTTCTGTGTCTTGCCGATGATCTTGATATTCCCGCGCTCGAGGAAAGCCTCGTGCGTTCCGATCTGTATGTGGCAGACGAAGTGTTTATGACCGGCTCCGCCGCCGAATTGACTCCCATCGGGAGCGTCGACGACCGCGCGGTCGGCAAACCGGGCCCAATCACACGCGCTTTGCAAGACCGCTTCTTCAATGTTGCTTATGGCCATGTTGACGAATACAAAGAATGGCTGACCGAGATTTAAAGCACCGCAAGAACCTCCCGAAACCGTAGTTGATTTTCTTCGTCCACCTTTCGGGAGGTTCTCTGTTCGCCCGCTTTACTTCCAATCGACCTTGACGTTTGAGAAGGGAAGTCCGTGACCAAGATATCCACCTACGACTGCACGCTGCGTGATGGTGAGCAGTGCGAAGGTATCACGCTTTCATTGGAAGACAAACTGCGTATCGTAGCTCGCCTTGACGCATTCGGTGTTGATTTCATCGAAGGTGGTTTTCCGGCTTCCAACCCTAAAGACATTGCATTTTTTAAGCGCGTGCGTGAACTTCCGCTCAAGCATGCTCAAATCGCAGCGTTTGGTGCGACGTGCAAAAAAGGTGTTGCGGCCGAGGATGATTCGGGTTTAACCGACTTGCTCGCTTCGAAAGCTGCCGTGGTGACCCTCGTCGGTAAAACTTGGAATGTCCAGGTAGAACGCGCCCTGCAAACCACGCTTGACGAAAACGTGCGCATGATCGGCGATTCGATTGCCTATCTGAAATCACAGGGGGTTCGCGTTGTTTTCGATGCCGAACACTACTTCGACGGTTACAAGGCTGATGCCGCTTATGCGTTTCGCTGCATTGAGGCTGCCGGTGCTGCGGGGGCGGATTCCGTCGATTTATGCGAAACGAACGGCGGCGCCCTGCCCTTCGAGGTGGAGAAAATTGTTGCTGCTACGGTCGCTCGATTTCCTGAACTATCCTTCGGCATCCATTGTCACGACGATTCTGGGTGCGGGGTTGCTAATACGCTTGCTGCCGTGCGCTCGGGATGCACGCAGGTGCAGGGTACTATCAACGGGTATGGCGAACGCGTGGGCAATGCCGATCTGCTGACGGTTATTGCTGACTTAGAGCTGAAGATGGGGCGGGACTGCGTGGGGGCCGAGCAACTTGCGCAGCTGACGGGTGTCGCTCAGTTTGTGGCGGCAACCTGCAATATGGCGCTTCCGGCACACCATCCTTATTCGGGGGCATCGGCCTTCGCCCATAAGGGTGGTCTTCATGCCAGTGCCATCGCTCGGTTTCCTGCTGCTTACGAACACGTTGCGCCGGGTAGTGTGGGAAATACGGCCCATATGTTGGTTAGCGAACTTGCCGGCAAGGCATCGTTGGTGTCAAAGGCCCATAAACTCGGGGTAAAACTCGTCAGGGATTCCGCTTTGACACAGGCGATTCTCGACGATATCAAGAAGCGGGAAAAAGAGGGTTTTACCTACGAAACCGCCGATGGTTCGCTCGCGGTGTTACTCCATGCGCATGTAGGGGATTTTGAACCGCACTTCACCCTGGAAAGCTTCCGCGTAATCGTCGACGACAAAGAAGACACCGGTGCCCGTGCGAAAGATGCCCAAAGTGAAGCGACCATCAAGATCCACGTGGGCGATAAGCGCTTTGTAGCGACGGGTGAGGGAATGGGTCCTGTTGGGGCCCTCGACACTGCGTTGCGTGCGGCAATTTCAGAGTCGTATCCTGAAGTGGCGAACATGGAATTGATCGACTACAAGGTTCGTATTCTTGACGAAAACGTCGGGACGGGTGCCATCACGCGCGTTATGATTACGACGCGCGATTCGAGCGATACGTGGGGGACGATTGGTGTTTCGGAAAATATCATCGAAGCATCCTGGAACGCCCTGGTTGATTCAATTGAATATGGCCTGATGAGAATGAGGAAATAATGGAAAATCTACGAACGAAGGAAGTTGACGACCTGCTGAAGGTCTTTGCTTCCATCGACGACGAGAACACGGTGTTCGCTTTGCTTGAAGATTTGTTTACTATCCGCGAAATCAAGGAAACCTCGCAACGCCTTTCCGTGGCGTGTCTACTTGATGCCGGGAAGCCCTATACGGCTATTGAAACGACAACGGGCGCTTCGGCGACGACGATTGCGCGCGTTTCGAAGTCGCTCAACTACGGAAGCGGTGGATACCGATTTGCTCTTGATATCTTGAAAGAAGATGAGATGCAGTCATGACAACGACTCTTTTTGTGAACGCGTGCATGCGGGGCGAACAATCAAGAACGCTTGCGTTGTGTAAGGAATTTCTCGCAAACAAGAAAAATGTGGTTGAAGTGGATTTACCGGCAATGAAGCTTGTTCCTCTCGACGAAGGTTCGCTGGCAGCGCGATCGGCACTGGAAGCGGTTCAGCACTATGATGATCCAACTTTCGATCTTTCTCATCAATTTGCTGAAGCTGACGAAATCATCATTGGTGCTCCCTACTGGGATCAATCCTTTCCGTCAGCGCTCAAGGTGTATCTCGAACACGTGTCGGTGTGCAATATTCCGTTTGTCTACACAAATCAGGGAGAATGCATCGGTCAGTGCAAGGCTCGGTCGCTAACCTACATCACCACCTGCGGTGGTTTTCTTGAGGGCGCCAATTACGGGTACGATTACCTGCGGGGCATCGCTGTGATGTTCGGTATCCCCGAAGTTCGTCTCGTGGCGGCCGAAGGGCTCGACATCGTTGGTATGGATATTGAAGCGCAGATGAGTAAGGCCAGGAAGATGATGGAACTATGAAACGTTTGTTGATTGTGGTCGATTACCAAAACGATTTTGTCGAGGGATCTCTCGGGTTTCCCGGTGCCGAAAACCTCGAGGATCCGATAGTACAGAAAATTGAATCATATCGTGATGCAGGGGATGAAATCGCCTTCACGCTCGACACGCACGAGGCGGAGTATCTCGACACACAGGAGGGAAGGATTCTTCCGGTCATCCACTGCGTGACGGGCTCGAGCGGCCATGACCTGTATGGGCGCATTGCCGCTTTGTGCAAGAAGAGCGATCCCGTGTTCCTCAAGCCAACCTTTGGGTCGGCGGGGCTGTTTGAGTGGCTGGCCTGTGCCCAGAAAGCTGCGGGAGAAGTGGGTCTGCACCCGTTCGTATCAATTGAACTCGTGGGCCTTGTTTCCAATATTTGCGTCATATCGAATGCCGTGATTGCGAAAACGGCCTGCCCCGAAGTGCCGATAATCGTCGATGCTGCCTGTACGGCATCGTTTGATGCAGCGCTCAACGAAAAGTGCCTCGACGTTATGGAGGGCTTGCAGATTCAGGTCATCAACCGTGCATAGCGTAAGGCTGCGTACAATGAACGAGTTGATTATTCGGGATGTGTGGTTCGAGGAGATGGTGGCGTATGGGTGACGCGGTAAAAACCGTCGGAATGCTTGCTGACACGCACGGTCGCTTGTCAGCCGCTGCGTTTGCTGCTTTAGCCGAATGTGACTACATAATCCATGCGGGAGATATATGCTCTCCTGACGTGCTGAGAGAGCTCGAAGGGCTTGCTCCGGTGTATGCGGTGCTCGGAAATAACGATTACGATGAATACGGGGAATCGGTAGGACGGTTTGCGATGCCGACGATTGCGGGGGTGCGTTTTTTGGTTGCGCACTATCTTCAGGATGTCCAGGCGGCCCTCAAAGGGGCGGGGCCTCTGAGCCAGGGTGCTCCTCTGCCTCAGATTTGCGTGTACGGACACACGCACGTACCCAAAATCACAACAGGGAAGGAAGCCGGGTGGGCTCAAGCCCTTATCTG
>JAVWAI010000018.1:29300-29547 GCA_036650075.1 Raoultibacter sp. | reverse complement strand
GGGTGATACGGTGGCCCATGAAATCATGACGCCGCGTGCCGATATGATTCTGGTTGAAGACACCGAAACGGTGAAGCAAGCTATCGACCGCATGCGCGGCACGGGGTATTCGCGCCTTCCGGTCTATCATGAGGATTACGATCGCATCGTCGGGGTGGTGAAATACAAAGATCTCGTGGCGCCGCTGATGGACAACCGCGAAGATGAAGAAGTGGCCCCGTTTGTCTCGGAGGCGTTTTTTGTGCCG
>JAVWAI010000018.1:0-29290 GCA_036650075.1 Raoultibacter sp. | reverse complement strand
ACAGATGGCCATCGTTGTCGATGAATACGGTGGTACTGATGGTTTAATAACGATTGAGGATATCGTTGAAGAAATCGTGGGTGAAATCGTTGACGAAACCGATCTCGAAGACAAGTACGTCACCCCTCTTTCTGAAGATGAATGGTTGGCGGACGGAAGTCTGCCGTGTGAAGATGCGGCGGAGTTCGGGTGGCCGGTTGAAGAATCTGACGATTACGAAACTATTGCCGGTTGGTTGCTCGACACCATCAGTTATGTTCCCCAGGTGGGGGATATGTGCGAGGTCGAAGGTTACCGGTTTACCATTAAGAGTATGCGCCGTCGCCGTATTTCGGTGATTCGGGTCAAGCGCTTGGAACAGCCGGTCGTTGAACCGGAAGTTCCTGAAGAACAGACCAAAAGGAGCCGGAAGCACGAAAGTGATTCCGGCTAGGCAACGACCGGTGAGATTCCCGGTCGTTTCATGACAGCTGCAACCGGGGAGGGACCGTGTATAGCGACAAGACACTCTATCGTTCTCGCGACGCCCTGCTTGGCGGTGTCTGTGCAGGTATCGCCGATTACTTCGCGATTGATCCCATCCTGGTCCGCATCGCCATGGTCGTTGTGTCGCTTGCCACGACGGGGTTTGGCGTCGTGTTTTATCTTGCGATGTGGGTTATTCTGCCCAAACAGCCGCAGGCCCCGGTTCCTGTCGATGTCGATCCCGAATCGGTGCATTCGGAAACCTACGGAGCGGTTGATTGCGGGTCTGGCGTCGATGCCGCAGTGAACGTGCCGGTTTCCCCTGCTGCAGCGAAGAACGTGCAGGCGGGAGTGGTCGAGGCGGCTGTACCTACGCCAAACTATTCGGTTGGCATGGGGCATACGCCGCCGGTTCCGCCGCAAAGCTATGCCACGTACACCTGTGTGCCGCCCGCTGCGACCATGGTTAATCAACCCTCTGCCCCGAATCAGCACAGCGCCTCGGTCGACACGCCTGAGCCGTCTGCGCGTGTCATGCTTTTGATCGGCCTTCTCCTGCTTTTCTTCGGTCTGGCAGCCTTGCTTGGTAATTTCATCGAGGGAGTGTCGTGGTGGCGTTTTTGGCCCCTGCTTCTCGTTATCGTCGGTATTGCCTTCATGGTGGTTCCCGGTAAGAAAAAATCCCGCATGCGACAGTTTTTCGGGGGGCTCTTATTTTTTTCCGGCGGTGTTGTCGCGCTTTTGATTTCGCTCCAGCTGATCAGCTTCCGGAGTATAGGGTTCGCCCTCGAGGGGCTTTGGCCGCTTCTGCTGATCATGCTCGGTCTGCTCGTTTTGGGCTCTGCCCTGAAATCCCCCCTGCTCACTTTTCTTGCGGGTGGTGTGTTCGTCGCTTTTTGCGTGGGGGGAATCGTCTGGTTTGCGGTACCCGGTTCGGCGGAATTCATTACCCTGCAGCTGCCTTTTAGCCGCTTTGTTTTCATGAACCCCTGGATGTGATTGCGTGAAGGGTAAATTCTCACAGTATTCCACTGGTACGCAGCTTGCCGTTCTCACGGGGATTGGCTGCATCGTGTTCGGAGTCTGGCGTTTTGCCATCATACGATTCGGCGAAACCTGGTGGGATGCAATCATCGAATTGAGTCATGCCTTTTTCAACTACGCCTGGCCGATTGCGCTGGTCGTGGTCGGTGTCTATCTGCTATGGGTCGGGAGGACCGGCCGGCTTGAAGGGGTGCTTGCGGGTCGTTTCAACCCGCCGCTCGGCCGCAGTTCGGTAGACAAGCGCTTTGCTGGAGTATGTGGAGGACTTGCGCATTTTTTAGGCATCGATACGACAATCGTTCGTGTCGTTGTGGTCATCCTCTTTTTTGCTTCTCCGTGGTTTTGCCTGTTGGCGTACGTACTTGCCGCTATTTTTATGCCGCGGCTTTAGCCCTGCCGCTGAAGCGATAGCCTTTTTTTGCTTTTCGGACTATACTTCGTCCTTATCAGAAGACATATCATCGCTTTTTTGCAGTACTTCCTCCTCAAACACACTCAACTGCATAGAGAGAAAATGACGACCGCAGCGTGCGGCGGAGGAATAGTGACCCCTAAAAGGACAGCAAAGAAGACATCGCGTTTTGTCGCGCTGAAGATAGGCATGGTAATCATGGCTGTCGTCGTCGTTGTCTCCTTCATGGCTTTGGGCTCTGCTCAGGGCTCAGGGTCGGTCTCGAGCGATACCGTTGGCATCGGTCAGGAACAGAGCACGCAAACCAAGCAGGCCGCAGTGACTCCCAGCTCGAAAATTGCTGTCGAAACCGATGAGCTTTCCCGGGCTTCTTCATCGGCTGATGCGTTGGCTCATCCTTCGGCACGGACCATCGTGGTGGCAGACCCCGATCCGGTTGTCGCCATTGCAGCGGTTGATGCAAGCAACCCCGAAGCCGTTGCTCAGGCGACGAAGATAGGTACGGCCAACCCTCTGCCGACCGCGCCGCGCATCGCGCCCGACACCTCGGGCCCCGGCTGGAAGACCGGCGTGGCATCGGCTTACGACCTCGATACGAATCAGGGGTGGGATGCCACCGCGACAGGTGTCAAACTCTCGCCCGAAAGCGTTACGGTTGCGGTCCCTGAATCCCAAGATTACCTGCTCGGTTCCGTCGTCGAAATCGTCTACAACGACAAGGTGGTAGTTGCTACCATCACCGACACCGGCGGATTTGAAAAGTACGGTCGCGCGCTCGACCTTGCCGGCGGTGTATGGAAAGCTTTCGGTGCGACCACTTGGGGCGAGTGGGGTATCCGCACCGTTTCCTATCGTTTTTTGTAATCTGCGGCATTCGCATTTGTTGTTGGGAGTCGGGTGCGTCCTGGGCGCTTGTTCTTGCTTGCGCTATACTTCTCTGCATGTGAGAAAGGACTTCCATGAGCAATGTCATTGTCGTCGGATGCGGGCGTGTTGGTTCGCAGCTGGCGAGTATGCTTTCCGAAAACGATAGCAACGTGTGCGTTATCGATCGCAGGCCTGAAGCGTTCGTCAATCTCGGTCGTGACTTCAACGGCTCGACGTTGCAGGGCGTGGGCTTCGACGAAGAAACACTGATTAAAGCCGGCATCGAAGAATGCGATGTCGTCGCAGCGGTCACTCAGCTCGACAACACGAACCTGATGGTGGCTGAAGTGGCCAGCCGTCTTTTCGGCGTTCCCCACGTTATCGCACGCCTCTACAATCCCGGGCACGAACGCGCCTATATGCAGCTGGGCCTCGACTACGTGTGCGGCACTTCGCTGGTCGCAGAAGACGTTTTCTCGAAAATCATGGCCGGTCACGGAAGCCATCTCGACACTTTCGGTGAATTTGAAGTGCTCCGTTTTTCTCTCAACCTGAATCCTTCCGAGAAAAAAACCATTCGCGTTTCCGATCTTGAGCGCACCCACGATATTCGGATTGCGGCGTTTGAGCGTGCCGACGGCAGCGCAAGCTCCATCCCCACAAGCGATAGTATTCTCTATCATGGCGATTCGGTGCTTGCCTGCGTACGCCATGATCTGATTACTTCGTTTTCAAGATATATGTTGGATTAGGAAGGGGTTTGCGTGTATATCGTGATTGCAGGTGGCGGTAAAATCGGTGAATATCTCGCCAGTACGCTTTTGGCGAGTGACAACGACGTTGCCGTTATCGAAGAAGATATCGTTACCGCCGATCGCCTTTCCGTCGAACTCGGCGGTCGCTATATGGTCATCTGCGGCGATGGCTGCAATTCCCGCTTTCAGGAAGATGCCGGAATTCGTAAAGCCGATGTGTTCGTGGCTACGACCGGACAGGATGATGATAACCTCGTTTCCTGCGAAATTGCGCAGCGCGTGTTCAATGTGCCGCGTTGTATCGCCCGCGTGAACAGCCCCAAGAACCTTCGCATTTTCCGTGAAGTCGGCATTGAGTGCGTGTCTTCCACCACGTTGATTGCCAAGTTGATCGAAGAGGAAGCCATGCTCGGGTCCATCAGCGTCGTGTCGTCATTGATGCACGGCAATGTTGCCCTGTCGGAAATCAAGGTGCCGAAAATGCGCCTTCATGACAACAAAGAGGGTATGCTCGCGCGCGACGTGCCCATGGTTGATGGCGCGATGCTCGTGGCTGTTTCAACGAAGCACGATGTCGAGGTAATTGGCGCCGAGACGAGGATGAGGCCAGGTGATACGGCAATCGTTGCCAGCGATTCCGATATACTCGATAGCGTCCGTGCGGTTTTTCGCGGACTGTAGATAAGCTTCGCAACACACTAATAAAAAATGAGGAAGGAAACAGATGATTAGTCGCTACACCCGTCCAGCTATGGGCGCCATCTGGGAAATGCAGAATAAATTCTCGATTTGGCAAGAGATCGAGGTGCTTGCCTGCGAGGCCCAGGCAGAACTGGGGAAATCGGGAATCACGCGCGAGGAAGCACAGTGGATTCGCGACCATGCCGCTTTCACGGTCGAGCGTATCGACGAAATTGAAAAGGTGACGAACCACGACGTGATCGCGTTTACGACCAGCATGGCGGAATTCATCGATGCCGACGTGCCCGCAGGCGAAGAGCCGCCGTCGCGCTGGGTCCACTATGGCATGACTTCATCCGACCTTGGCGACACGGCGCTCAGCTACCAAATTACTCAGGCTCTCGACATCGTCTTGGCCGATGTGGCGCAGCTTGGTGAAACCTGCAAACGTCGTGCGTTTGAATTCCAGAACACCCTTTGCGTGGGACGCACCCATGGTATCCATGCAGAGCCGATGACCTTCGGCATGAAATTCGGCTCGTGGGCGTGGGCACTCAAGCGTGCGCAGACGCGCCTGCAGGAAGCTCGCGCGGTTGCTGCGACGGGTGCTATTTCCGGTGCGGTGGGAACCTATTCCAGCATTGATCCCTTCATTGAGCAGTACGTGTGCGAAAAATTGGGCCTGACCCCCGATCCGCTTTCGACGCAGGTGCTTGGGCGCGATCGTCACGCGCAGGTTTTTACCGCCCTGGCGGTCTGTGCGGCCACGCTGGAATCGATTGCTCTTCAGGTGCGACTGCTACAGCAGTCCGACGTGATCGAGGCCGAAGAGCCGTTTGCGAAGGGCCAGAAGGGTTCGTCGGCCATGCCGCATAAACGCAATCCCATCACGGCCGAACGCGTCTGCGGTCTGGCGCGCGTCGTGAAGTCGAACGCCCAGGTGGGCCTCGATGATGTGGCGCTGTGGTTCGAGCGCGATATTTCTCATTCCGGAGCAGAGCGCGTGGCGCTGGCTGATAGCTTCATCACGCTTGATTATATGTTCGGCAAAATGCAGTGGATGCTTGACGGGTTGCAGACCTACCCCGCCAAGATGGAGGCCAATCTCAACCGCTGCCGCGGTCTGATCTTTTCCTCGAAGGTGCTGCTCGCCTTGGTCGATACGGGAATTTCGCGTGAAGATGCCTACGTCATCGTGCAGCGCAACGCGATGAGCGTTTGGGAAGACATCCAGAACGCCGTTGCGGGTCCCACGTATCGCGAACGCCTCGAGGCCGATTCCGAAGCGAATCTTTCCCCGGAAACGCTCGATAAGATTTTCGATCCCTGGGATTTTCTCTCGCGCAAAGACATCGTGTTTGAAAAGCTGGAAAAGCTCGAATTTTAACCGATTCGATCGATCATCATGGGCGGCCTTACGGCTGCCCATTTTTTAAGCAATCGAAGACCAGATGCGCACACGGCAGTGCTTTTTGACTTCGCCCGACGCAGTGGTGGTGTCGATATTGGCAAACGTCACGATGGTTTTACCGGTGCCGGTCGTGGCAAGATAGTCTCCCCAGTCTTCGCAGCCGTTTTCGACATCGCACGAAAAATAGGTTTTATCTGCCAGGTTGATGCCGCAGATTGTGCGGGTTGATTTCACCATGAAAAAGTTTCCGCACCAAGCCGGCGCCGCCGAGGGTGTCTTGTCGAAGCGGAACCAGGGTAGCCCCCCGTAGTTTCCGGCATCAGGGGGAATTTTCGGCACGTAGGTCCCCAGGTTGGCAATGCCTTCGCCATAATTGTAGATGCTATCGAAGGAAAACGTGAACCCGGTAGGACCATAGCCCGCTTCAAGAGGCTTCATCGCGGCGGGAAGAATCAGCGAATCGAGGGTTTGCCCATCCGAAACGCCGATGCGGGTCAGCTGATGGTAGATGTTGGCGGATTCGACGCGGGGCGTGATAACCACGCTATCCTGGAGGGGATAGATCGGGGTCGACATGCGCCCTTTCGAGGAATACAAAACTTCAGATGACGCGCTTCCAAAGATTGCGCGCCGCAGGAGAGAATCTTCCTTGGCGGCTTCCCCCTTCGGTTTGGGAAGACGCTGCCAAAATGCCGAAGTTCCGACCGCGGCGATGGAAGGGGTTTCCCAGCGACTGTCATCCTGGTCGACCAAGGTGGGAACGCCGAGGGTTACTTCGTGCAAGGTCGCGGTGTAGATGCGCCAGGTGCCTTTCAAAATGTTGGCTTCCGTCCAGATAAGGCCAGCCTCGCTTGCGCGGACATCATAGATTTCAAACCCTTCATTTTGACCGATGGCACCCTCGAGTATTGTCGTGGTTGTGCCGCTGGCAAGATCGATGATGCCGACCTGGGTAAGCGGTTTCGCCGATTCGGTCGGAAGAAGGCAGGCTGCGTTGCTGTCGTTATTCGACCAAGCCAGCGTGCCGTAAGGAAATTCGTAGCTGCCGACCAGCCGAAGATTTTGATCGACGGGGATTTCCGTGCAATCTTCGAGAGTGAAAACGGCATCTTGGGGGACTTCGAGGTAGGAAACGTTGTTCTGTTCCTTCGCGGCATTTTGGATGGCCGTGCCGCCCGCTGCCGCTGCAGCAAGAGCTCCTACGCCGAGGGCTCCGTAGAGAAAATGGCGGCGCGTGATCAAGATTTCACCGTTGCCGGTGGGGATATGAAGGCCCGGTTGTTTATCTGTTGGCGCTGACGAACTGCGGCGGAAATCCGTCGGATTGAAGAGGGGGTTCGCATTGGCGCTCGGTCGCCTGACCGCCGGTCGCGCGTTCGAGCCTCTTTTTGCGTTGGTCCTTCTGCTTGGTGTACGCCGTTCCGTCAAACCGTTACTCTCTATTCGTCAGGGGCATAAGCCCCGCTGGTGTCGATCTTATCAGGGTAAGTTCCTCGATTGAGCTAAAGAATACTCTTGAAGGCTTACTTTGCACGTTTATTGTGTCATTTCACCCTCAAATTTCGGGGGTTACAGGGGAAATTGTTACAATAAACGCAAACGCGATGCCCTACCGCGGTCAGCAACGAAGTTCGACCGGTAAAGTCAGGGTTCCGCACACGACAAGCTTGAGGAGATTTCCATGAGCAATGAAACACGACGTATCTTATTGGTTGAAGATGAGAAGGCTATCCGCGATGCAGTGGCTGCTTATCTTGAACGTGAAAATTATTGGGTAACAGCAGTGGGCGATGGGCAAGAAGCTCTTGAAGAATTTTCGAAGCATCATTTTGATCTGGTTGTTCTCGATCTTATGCTGCCTCGCGTTCCCGGCGAGCGCGTCTGCCGCGCCATCCGCGACAATTCCGATGTACCCATCATCATGTTGACGGCCAAAGGTGAAGTGGAAGATCGCATCATTGGCCTCGAACTCGGTGCCGATGATTATTTGGTCAAGCCTTTCAGCCCTCGCGAACTGGTTGCGCGCGTACGGGCCCTGCTCCGCCGGGTCCATGCCGATTCAGAACCGCAGCGCGAAGTGCTTGAATTCGGCGAACTGACCATTGACGTTTCCGGCCATAAGGTGCTGGTGAACGGCGAAGAAATCGATTTGACGGCAAGCGAATTCAAGTTGCTGACCACGCTCTCTCGCTATCCTGGGCGCGTCTATTCGCGTATGGAACTGGTCGAGAAAGTTCTCGGCTACGATTTTGAAGGCTACGAGCGCACCATAGATTCCCACGTGAAGAACCTGCGCGCTAAGATTGGCGACAATCCGCGCAGCCCCAAATGGCTCCACACGGTGCATGGCGTGGGCTATCGCTTCGAAGATCCCACCAAGGTCCAGCAGTAATTAACGCGGGTGCGTATGCACCCGGGCGAAGGGGATCTGCGTGAGTCCGAAGAAAAATAAAGAAACTGAAAACGAGGTATACGGAGAAACACCTGAAACGAGAAAACATTCTTGGTTCAACTTCTCCTACACCACTCGCGTAACCGCATCGTTTGCATTGATTGCCGCCATGACCGCTCTGGTGGCAATCGGCGTTCTTTCGTTTGTATGGGAACAGCACTTCCAGGCCTACACGCGAGACAACCTACAAAAACAGGCCGACAACGTCGCAGCATCCATTTCGATGCGCTACGAACACAACGGAGGGGATTGGCGTAAGGACAGCACGCTGTCTCCCGCCGAATCGGCCTCGAGCCTGAACCCGGGCTTGGGCATTCAGGTTATCGCGGTCGGCCTCGATTCTGTCAGTGAAGCCATCCTATATGACAATACCTATGCCGGCGGTGAGGGTGGCGTTTCGTTGGCCCCTTCCAGCAGGTCAAACGTGGTTACCTCCTCTATCACCGTGGCCGGTAAGACCGTCGGCACGGTGCGCATGTGGGTACCCGGCTCAGAGCTGATGCTGGGCAGCAGCGACATGATGTTTCGGGAACAGTCCTATCAGGCCATGATATTTGCCGCGGTGCTTGCGATTATTTTGGCTTTGGGCATCGGGTTCTTGTTTGCTCGCGGGCTGGTCAATCCCATCAATCGTATGACGAAGACGGCGAAAGCCATCAAGAAGGGTGATCTTTCAGCTCGTACGGGGCTCACCGGCGACGATGAAGTTGCGCGTCTGGGCGAAACCTTCGACGAAATGGCTGAATCGATCGAAAACGACCGCGAACTCGAACGTCGTCTGACCACGGATGTGGCCCACGAACTGCGTACGCCGCTTATGGCTATCCAGTCGACGGTTGAAGCTATGGTTGATGGCGTGTTTGAACCCAACGCCGATCGCCTTGAAACGGTCAATTCTGAAGTGCAGCGCCTCGGTCGTCTGGTTGAAGCGTTGCTAAAGCTTTCGCGTCTCGAAAATCGCTCGTCGCCCATGAATAAAGAAATCATCAACGTCGGCGAACTTATTTCGGGCATCATCGCAACCCATGAAGCGTTTGTTTCCGATTCGGGCCTTACCTTGGTTTACGAAAAAGAAGATGATGTGTTCGTTTGCGGCGATGCCGATATGCTGAGGCAGGCAACGGCCAATCTCGTTTCCAATGCGGTGCGCTACACTCCCGAAGGCGGAACGATTACGGTGAAGGTTGCCAAGGGCGATCTTATGGCGTCGATTATGGTGCAGGATACCGGCATCGGCCTTTCTCCCGAAGAAATCAAGATGGTGTTTTCGCGCTTCTGGCGTGCCGATGCGGGCCGCGATCGCGCAAGCGGTGGTTTGGGCATCGGTCTTGCCGTCGTGAAAGAAATCGTCGATCGTCATGGCGGATGGGTTCGCGTCGAGGGTAAAAAGGAAGAAGGAGCCTGTTTCACCATGTTTGTGCCCCTCTATAATGAAGAAACGACTAAGAACCGCGAAAAGGCGAAGTCCAAGAACAAAAATGCTTCATAATGCGAAGTAACTAGTAGTCAATCTTTGCTCGAGTGCTGTCTGCGCTCGAGCTGAAGATTTTTGTGCGGAGATAATCAAGGAGGAGCTCATATGGCAGGAATCGATATCAAGCCCGATGCGCAGGGAAAAGTTCGCGATTTGTACGACCTGGGTGACCGGCTTTTGCTCGTTGCAACGGACCGCATCTCGGCGTTCGATTATATTCTTGAAGACGAAATTCCTTACAAGGGGCAGGTGCTCACGCAGCTTTCGTGCTTCTGGTTCGACCTGCTTTCCGATGTGGTTGAAAACCACTTGATTTCGGCCGATGTCGAAGATCTGCCCGAGCAGTTCAAGCCCTATGCGGAATATTTAGCAGGGCGGTTTATGCTGGTCAAGAAGGCGGACATGTACCCGGTTGAGTGCATTGTGCGCGGTTACCTTGCGGGTAGCGGCCTAAAGGAATACGCCAAGCAGGGTACGGTTTGCGGTATCGAGCTGCCTGCCGGCCTCAAGAATTCCTCGAAACTGCCCGAACCTATCTTCACGCCTTCCACCAAGGCCGATATTGGCGGACACGACGAGAACATCAGCTTCGATCGATGTGCCCAGCTCATCAGCGAAGAATCCGCGCAGACCATCCGCGATCTCACGCTGGCTGTCTACAAGAAGGCAAGCGACCATGCTGCATCTCAGGGTATCATCATCGCTGACACGAAATTTGAATTTGGCCGATTGGGCGCTACTACAATTATCGCCGATGAGGTTTTGACTCCGGATTCTTCGCGTTTCTGGAGTGTCGAGGATTACGTGGAAGGCCAAGATCAGCCGAGCTTCGATAAGCAGTATGTTCGCGATTGGCTCGACGCCAACTGGGACCGCCAAGGAACCCCGCCGCGCTTACCGGCAGAGGTCATCGCGAAAACGACCGATAAATACATTCAGGCCTATGAGAAAATTACGGGCCAAACATTTCAGAAGAACTGATCCGGAAATCGCTACCGACAACGAAAAGCACGCTAGGAGTAAAGCATGAGTCAGCGTAACCCCATGAATGACCGCTATCAAACTGACGAGGCGAAAGGTCAGACGCGCAAAAGCGCCGCATCCGCCAAGCCGAAAACGAAGGCCGCGTCGAGCGTCCACGTGGAAAGCACCAAACCGGTCAAGAAACAGGGTTTGATGGCAAAGCTGTCAGGAGGTGGTGCTTCAAGCGCCAAACCTGAAGCCAAGAAAAGCAGTGGGCCTTCCAATTCCGGCTCTTCGCAAGGCGAATACTACAATCCTCCCACCGCTGAATACAAGCGCTGGCGTCGCATCTGGTGGGTGCTGCTCATCGGCGCTATTGCCATGACCGGTATTTCCTTCGGCGCTCGTTTCTGGTTTGCCGATATCGAAGTCCTCAGCATGATTACGCTCGCCGTCGCTTACGTGATGATTATCGCGGCGCTTTTCGTCGACTTTGTGAAAATCCGCAAGATTCGCCGTAATTATCAGGCGGAAATGGAATCCAAAAAGACCAAGGCCGCCAAGGCTGAAGCCAAGAAATTGGCTGCAGAACAAGCTGCTGCCCAGGTGGAGGCCGAAGCGAAGGCTGCTGAAAAAGCCGCCAAGAAAGGCGAGCGGAATTCCATTATCGACCGCATCAAAGGAAGCAAGAGCTCAGAAGGAGCTCTGGAAGAAGAAAAGGCAACCGCTGCCGAATCCACTGAAGAAAAGGGGAAGTAGATGAAGCGCTACGATATTTTTGTCACCAATAAAGAGGGTATCTTCGATCCTGCCGGTGAAACTTCGAAAAAAGCTCTCGCAAACCTGGGTTACACCGGGGTTGCCGACGTGAGCATCGGTAAATTTATTCAGGTTGAAGTCGAGGATTCCGTATCCAAGGCTCAGGTTGAAGAGATGTGCGAAAAGCTGCTCGCCAATCCCGTCATCGAAGATTACGAAATCAAAGAGTAGGGGACCTCATGAAATTCGGTGTTATCAGATTCCCGGGCACCAATTGCGAACAGGATGCGCTGCACGCCCTCCGTCATATGGGGTATGAAGCCGATTACGTATGGCATCAAGCATCCAGCCTTGACGATTTCGACGCGATTGTCCTTCCCGGAGGTTTTTCTTACGGCGACTATCTACGCAGCGGTGCTATCGCGCGTTTTTCTCCCGTCATGAACGAAGTGGTTCATTTTGCCGATGCCGGTCATCCCGTCATCGGCATCTGCAACGGTTTCCAGGTGCTGACAGAAGCCCACTTGCTTCCCGGCGCCTTGATTCGCAACGCGCACCTCAAGTTTTTGTGTCAAACGGTGCATGTTCAGGTGCAGGATTCGGCGTGCCAGTGGCTTGATGTGCCCGCTGGCTCGCTGTTCGATATTCCGATTTCTCATCACGACGGCAATTACACGTGCAGTGCCGATGAACTGAAGCGTATGCAGGACAATAATCAAATCGTGCTGAAATATTGCGAAGCTGACGGAATCGTGGCCGCCAACAGCGCACCCAATGGGTCGCTTGAGAATATTGCCGGTGTTTGCAACGTTGCAGGCAACGTCTTCGGACTCATGCCGCATCCCGAGCGCGTGGTCGACGGAGTTTCCGGCACCACGCAGGGTCGCGCGTTTTTTGAAGCCATTGCCAAGCGGTTCGAATAAAGCTATCGAGAAGGAACCAACATGACTGATATTGCAAAACCAGTATGCGATAACGTGGAAATGCTCGACCCCCAGCTTGCCGCGCAAGTGGCCGGCGAGTTAGGTCTTGCTTCCGACGAATACGAAAACGTGGTCAAGACGCAGGGCCGCGTGCCCTCGCTGACCGAACTCTATATTTATTCCCTGATGTGGTCTGAGCATTGCTCGTACAAGCATTCGCGCGAACAGCTGCGCAAGTTTTCCAGCGAAGGTGAATTCGTACTGCAGGGACCCGGCGAAAATGCTGGTGTCATTTCGGTCGGAGACGGCTGGGCGGTCGCGTTTAAGATGGAAAGCCACAACCATCCTTCCGCTATCGAGCCCTATGAAGGCGCGGCAACGGGCGTGGGTGGCATTATCCGCGACATCTTCACCATGGGTGCGCGTCCAATCGCTTCGATGAATAGCCTGCGCTTCGGCACGCTCGATAAGCCTCGCCAACGCTATTTGCTCGACGGCGCGGTTGCCGGTATCGGCGGATACGGCAATTGTCTCGGTGTTCCCACCGTGGGTGGCGAAATCTATTTCGACAAGGCATACGAAGGCAACTGCCTCATCAACGCCTTCTCGCTCGGCCTCATGCGCGAAGAAAACCTCACTCGAGCCGTCGGTAGTGGTCCGGGCAATCCCGTTGTCCTGATCGGTAATTCGACCGGCCGCGACGGTATTGGCGGCGCAAGCGTTTTGGCCAGCCAGGAATTCGACGAGGCCGCCGAAAACAAGCGCCCCGCCGTACAGGTGGGCGATCCCTTTGAAGAAAAATTGTTGATCGAAGTCTGCCTTGAGCTGCTTGAACGCGGCAAGTTTGTCGCATTGGGCGATTTGGGGGCAGCTGGTCTTACCAGCTCGGCCAGTGAAATGGCAAGCCGTGGTGGCGTGGGTATCGACATCGATGTGCGCCAGGTACCGCAGCGCGAAACCGCGATGACCCCGTTCGAGATCATGGTGTCTGAAAGCCAGGAGCGCATGTTGGCCGTTGTGCTGCCCGAAAATGTGGCCGACGTTGCCGAAGCATGCGAACGCTGGGGCGTGAAGTGCTCGATCATCGGGCAGATTACCGATACCGGTCGCTTCGTGGTGCGCGACACCGACTTACCCGAAGGCCATCAGATCGTGGCCGATATGCCGGCAGAACAGCTGGCCGAAGATGCGCCTCTCTACCATCCCGCCAGCGAGCGTCCGGCGTATTTGGATGAAGTTGCCGCTTTCGATCCCTATGGTCTCGGGCTTCCCGAAGATCGGGCCGATCTTTCCCGCAACCTTATCGCACTGCTTGGCAGCCCGAACATTTGCTCGCGCGAATGGGTGTGGCGTCAGTACGACCATCAGGTCCAGGCCTCGACGGCGCTTTTGCCGGGTGGCGACGCCGCGGTTGTGCGCGTCGGTCTGCCGGGTCGCGATGATGTCAGTCAGCGCGGTATCGCGATGACAACCGATTGTAACGGGCGCTATTGCTGGCTCGATCCGTACATGGGCGCGAAGATCGCGGTTGCCGAAAGCGTGCGCAACCTTGCCTGCGTCGGGGCCCTTCCTGCGGCTGCAACCGATTGTCTGAACTTCGGCAATCCCGAAAAGCCTGAAGTGTTCTACACCTTCGAGCGCGCCATCGACGGCATGGCCGAAGCGTGCAAGTTCTTCGCGATTCCCGTTGTTTCCGGCAACGTCAGCTTCTATAACGAAAGCTTCGGCAACGCCATCTATCCCACGCCGGCAATCGGCACGGTGGGCGTAATGGATGATTACACGAAGTACGTCACGCCCGCGTTCAAGCATGAAGGCGACACCATCTTCCTCATCGGCGAAACCGCTGATGAAATGGGGGGCAGCGAATACCTCCACGTATTCCATAACGAAAAACGGGGAGCGTGTCCTGCCTGCGATCTGGAGTTGGAACGCGATACGAGCGCTTTGGTACGCGATGCGGTACGCGATGGCGTGCTTGCCAGCGCCCATGACGTCAGCGAGGGTGGCGCAGCGGTTGCGTTGGCTGAATGCTGCATTGCCGGCGGTCTTGGTGCCGAAGTCGCCTTTGACGACGAACTGCCCGCTGTGGCAAGCCTCTTCTCGGAAACGCAGGCGCGTTTCATCGTCAGCGTCGAAAACTTGCAGGCGCAGGAACTGATCGAGCGTCTTATCGCCGCCAAGGTGCCCTATTCGATCATCGGCGAAGTAGTTGCTGCTGAAGAGGGCATTGCCATCGAAAACAAGGTGCAGGTGGCGCTCGCTGATGCGGCGCAAGCGCATCGAGACGGTCTTGAGGTCGCCCAGGCGCTTTAACTGATAGAAGCGCTTCGTGCGTGTGAACAAAAGCATGTCGGTAACGCAGGGAGCTCGCCTTTGGGTGGGCTCCCTGCGTTATAGGGGAAGGGGGGTTGATCGTATGATGCAGAGGGAATCGTCGTCGACGGGCAAAAGGGTGTCCGGGTTATTTTCTCGCCAAGGCGCCCGCGGGATACTGGGGGCCGTTACACTATTATCTTGCGCGCTTCATCGACGAGGTCGATAACTTCCTGTTTGCTATGCACGTCAAGCTTGGTGTAGATATGCTTGACGTGCATCTTGACGGTATTGCGCGATAACGTGAACTTCTCTTCCATAGAGCTCAGATCGCGTCCGCGCGCCAGCTGTTCGAGTACTTCGGTTTCGCGCGGCGTGAGCTTATACATCTGCGCGGTATACCGGCAGGGCTGCGTCCAATAGCGGATGTCGTTTTCTTCGGCCGGAGGTTGAGCGCCATCCGGCTGGTCGATTGCTTCCGCTTGAATTTGAGCGGTATCCGGCTGGTGGTCGATTGCTTCCGCCGTAGGCTGGAATTCGCCTTTTACCTCGTCTATCGGCTTGCTTTCTTCGTCTTCCGGCTCTTGGGAATCTTCAAGATCGGAAAAGGTTTGCGGCAGGAAGGGAAGGTGGAGCGAGGTGCTTCTGAACAGGAAAACCAGCATGACGACATAGATGAAGACAATGATGAGTGAGCTTTCATGAAAAGCCAGTTCCAGGCCGAAGAGAGAAAGGGCTATAGAAGCAACCGCAGCTCCGCAGAGGTGGCCCGAAATGACGACGAGTAACCCCCCGGCAGCTCCACGTAAAGGATCGGTGCAGTTACGGGTGACCCACACCACCAAGACGAGCATCACCGTTTCGAAAAGCGTCGAACCGATGCCGCAGAGTGCGGCAGAAGCGTCCAAAATGATGAAGGCAAGACTGGGACCGAGAAGAAATCCTGCGGCGGTGCACAGTACTGCGCCGTTGAATATCCACGTCACGTGTACCGGCAATTTTGATCCGAGGACGACTATGACGACGAGGGCGAAAAACACCAGTCGCAGGGCGTGCGGGTCGGAACCGGCAATCCCGCTGCGAAGATACCCCAACATCATGCTGGCGATGACCATGCCGATTACGAGGTTCGGCGTGAGCAGCTTTTCGACGGGACGCTTGATAGGGGAAAGCATGCCGTCGTTTTGCAAAGGGCTGTTTTCTCCATGGAAAGACGGCACGGTGCGCGCGAAGGGGACGACACAGAAAAGAAAGGTGAGCAGTACGAGAGCGCAAGCGACAATCATGATGAAGGAAGGACTGGTGAAGCCTTTACCGATGCTCCAAATCAAAACGGCTTTGGTTATAAAAGCGCCCAAAAGACCGACGAGTGCAACGCGGGGGAAATTTGCACGGTCAATGGTGGCGCAAAGGCACATCAGCCCGGCGCTGATTGGAGCCCCGACCGTTTTCGTGAGAATCAGGGCGATAACGAAAAACGATTCGGTTCCGGTCAGAAAAAAAACGGTACCGACGCCATAGAGGATCAGAGAGGTAAGGCAGGAAAAGATAATAAAGCGGTAATCATTGCGCCGCCCCCGTTTTCCGGTAAGCACGAGGCTGGCGAAGAAAACCCCATAAAGGATAAAGGTGATGATGCGCAGGTAAAGACTGACGTTTGTTTCGCCTATCAGTGAAAGCGTCAAGGCATCGCCTGCCCAGAGACCGCCGAACAAGCAGGCGATACCGGTACATGCACATATTTGTATTAGTCTTTGAGACATATCTTCCTTTCGCTGTTTGAATTATAAGCTATTTTTTGAAATACGTCCTCCCGGAACATATTTACCAGGAATACGCCCCCTGGGGGTGTATAAACGGCGCAAAATAGCCTCTATTCTTTTGAGCGCTACGTAACTATCACTTACGGACAGGCCACGTGTCGGTTTGTTTTGGTCCTGGGCGCATCAAGATTTTGGTAGCGTCTACGGAAATGGTCGCATCGGCGGGAACGCTGTTTGCGGCAGCACGATGCTGGGTATGCTGAGGGCGAAACCTGCCTGACGTCCGGAAGAAGCATCGTTACTGCGACGCATTGCGAGCTTCGGCTCGCTTTGCTACCCCCACGATCCCCGTGGCTTGCCATGGGGATTACTTTTTTTAACCTGACGGCACGTTGTGGCGGCCAGCTAGCGCCTCAAAACTCTCGTAACCTTCGCACGCGTACAGGGAGTACGCTTAGCTCAGGCTTCCTCGGTTTTTCGGGGCTATCTGACTCGCCACAACGCGCCTGACTCTCCCGTGCTTGATTCGACCTGGGGCAGGCGCGTGACCGGCTTCGCGGTCACGACGCAGTGGGGGTCGTTCAACCTGCGGCGGCGCGTGTCCGGAGCTGCGCTCGGCCACGACGCATCGGAGTCGTTCGACCTGGGGCAGGCGCGTGACAAGGCTTCGCGGTCACGACGCATGGCGGGGGCCTGGGTGGGGTATACTGGGCAGCGGAAAAAAGCGAAGGGGTGGGTATGAAACTGGTGTCTTGGAACGTAAACGGCTTGCGGGCTGTGGTGAAGAAGGGCTTCGAGGATATCTTTGCGGATTTCGATGCCGATATCGTTGCTTTGCAGGAAACGAAATTGCAGGAGGGGCAGATCGATCTCGACCTGCCGGGCTACCATGCCTTTTGGAGCTATGCACAGCGCAAGGGATATTCGGGTACGGCAGTGTTCACGCGCGACGAGCCGTTGCAGGTAATCCATGAGGTTGGCGTTCCCGAGCTCGATCTTGAGGGGCGCATCTGCGCGCTTGAGTTTCCGCAATTCTGGTTCGTCGATGTGTACACTCCCAACGCACAGGGCGAACTCGCCCGCATCGATCACCGTATGGCCTGGGACGATGCCTTCCGCGATTTTTGTTTGGACCTGGAAAAGGGCACGGTGCCCGATGGGTATGATGCGGCCTTGCCGAAGCCGGTTATCATGTGCGGTGATTTCAATGTCGCGCATCACGAAATAGACCTGAAAAACCCTGCCCGCAATCAGGGGAATCCCGGCTTTTCCGATCAGGAACGCGGCAAGTTCTCGCAGTTAATCCGCTCGGGATTCACAGACACGTTTCGTGAGGTGCACCCCTACGCAGAAGATGCCTATTCATGGTGGAGCTATCGCTTCAACGCGCGGGCGAACAATGCCGGTTGGCGTATCGACTACTTTCTCGTCAGCAAGCCTTTGGTCCCCCGTATCGAAGAAGCGACCATTCTCAGCGAGGTGTTTGGAAGCGACCATTGTCCCGTGTCCTTAGAAATCAATTTGTAGGAACTTAGTTTCGCGCGTGAGCCTTCTTTGGTCGTGAAATGAACATGTTATGATGGTGGGACGGACGAGGGATGGAAGAGGGATGGAAGAGGAGTATGGACACCAATAAAATCGAAGAGGGAGTTCGGATGATTCTGGAAGGGATCGGCGAAGATCCCGATCGCGAAGGCCTGCAAAAGACCCCCGCTCGTGTGGCGAAAATGTATGAAGAAATCTTCGCGGGCATGCAGCAAGATCCGGCAGTCCATTTCGAAACCACGTTTGATGAACACCATGAAGAAATGGTTCTCGTTCGTGACATCCCCTTTTATTCTATGTGCGAACATCATTTGGTGCCGTTTTTCGGTATGGCCCATATCGCTTATATTCCTGCGACCGATGGTCATATTTGCGGTCTGTCAAAACTGGCCCGTCTTGTCGACGTGTATGCGAAACGCCCCCAGGTACAAGAGCGCCTCACGTCTCAGATTGCCGACACCCTCATTGAGCAGCTGCATCCGCAAGGAGCTCTCGTCGTGCTCGAAGCCGAGCATCTCTGTATGAGTATGCGTGGCGTGAAGAAGGCGGGGGCAAAAACAACAACCAGTGCCGTTCGCGGTATTTTTGCACGAAATCAGGCGACGCGTTCTGAGGCGTTGTCGCTTATGCTTATGCGTCGAAATTAATTGAGAAAGGACCACCATGCGTTGTGTTGTATCGGTTTTAGGTAAGGATAGAAGTGGAATCGTTGCTGCGGTTTCTCGAGTTTTGGCTGATTGTGGGGCTAATATTGACGACATCAGCCAAACGATTCTCGACAGCATTTTCTCGATGACGATGTTGGTGACCTTGAACTCCGACGAAGCCGGCTTCAACACCGTGCAGGAAAAGCTCGACGGGGTTGGCGAAGAGTTGGGCGTGCAGATTATCCTTCAGCGTGAAGACGTGTTTCAGTTCATGTACAAAATCTAGTCAAGTAAGGCCGAGGGCGCACGCGGGAAGAGGCGAATAGCGTGACCAAGATCTATACCTATTCAATACCGATTGCGACCGATATGGTGGATGCGTTTTGCGTGCTGCAAAAGGGGTTTACCGATCAGTTCGTCTATTACGACAAAGCGCGCGCCTGTCGATCCATGGGGTTGGGGCGCTGCATCGCCGTGCCCTCTTTGGCGGAAGTGGAATATGAGGTTTCCGGAACCTGCGCGCTTGCGCCGATCTTTTTTTCGTTCAATCGCTTCGATGCGAACAACCCTCAGCCGACCGATGATTTGTCTGCGGCTTTTCCCCGCCTTGCGTTGATGTTGCCTGAAGTGGTGCTGGTGGAAAACGAGCAGGGAGTTTTTCTGCAGATCAATAGCTTGGGTCCGGTGTATCGGGGCCGTGTCGAGCGCTTCCTGAAGCATGTCGCCGATGCGCCGCATCGCCAGCGGGTCACGATCCCCTTCACTCTCGAACCCGATTCGTTCGAAGCGTGGAATCAGGTAGTCGATACGTCACTTGCGGCGATTGCGGCGCACCGGGTCAATAAGATCGTTCCGTCGAGGCGTCAATTCCTGCACTCGGCACATCCGTTTTCCTCTAAAGACCTCCTGGTGAACCTGATCGACGGACCCGCGCGAGGAACCGTCTTACTCTACCGTTACGGCGATGTGTTCTTCTGTGGGTGCACCCCCGAATTGCTCGTTCGCAAGCGGGGAGACCGGGTGGAAAGCATGTGCTTGGCGGGCACCTGCTCGGCGGGTTCGAACGAACGGGAACGTCTCGACAATGCGGAAATGTTGTTGCGTGACCAGAAAAACCTTCGCGAACATGCGCATGTGGTCGATTTCATGCGCGAGGTGTTTGCGCGCGTCTGCTACGACGTGGACATCCCCTCTGCCCCGGGTATTTTGCCGCTGCAGCACATCCAACACCTTTATACGCCGGCCACGGCTCATGTTCTCGACGGCGTCACGCTGGAAGATTTGTGCAGCCAGCTGCATCCGACACCTGCGCTTTCCGGTGCGCCCGTCGGTGAGGCGCTTATGCTGCTCCGTCGCATCGAGGTTTACAACCGAGGTTTCTTCGGGGGTGCCTGCGGATATGTCGATGGCAACGGCGACGGCGAATTTTCCGTTGCTATTCGCTCGGGAGTTTTCGATGGTGAAATTGGTTGGGTCTTTGCGGGGTGCGGCATTGTCGCCGGAAGCGAAGCGCAGTCTGAATACGACGAAATCGACCTGAAGCTCAAGACGATTCTGACCGCCTTCGACGGTGAGGGGGTATACCATGATTAAAAGTAAGACTTCTACCGAATCGGCGCTTTTCCTTTCGGTATTCTTTGATGAGCTCGCACGTCTCGGCGTGCGCGAAGTGGTGATCAGCCCCGGTTCGCGATCGACTCCTCTTGCCATGGTGGCTTTCGAGGCAAGCCGTCGCGGCGATTGCCCGGTACGCCTCTTCATCGACGTGGACGAACGCGGTGCTGCTTTTTTCGCGTTGGGTTTGGCGAAGGCCAGCGGGCGGCCGGTTTGCTTGATTTGCACGTCGGGTACGGCGACGGCTAACTATTATCCGGCGGTGCTGGAAGCGGAATCTTCGCGGGTTCCGCTTGTGCTTTTGACGGGAGATCGCCCTCCGCGCTTGCAGGGTTTAGGCGCTCCTCAAACCTGTGACCAGATAAAACTTTATGGCGACCATGTTCGTTTCTTCCAGCAGATGCCTTTGCCCGCCTCCGATGATGCCTCGCTTGCCTATGCTCGCCAGATGGCGCGTGAGGCGTACATCCAGGCGCAGGGGCCGCTCGGTTCTGCCGGCGGGGCACCCGTGCACCTGAATTTTCCGTTCGATGAACCCCTCAAGCCAAATTTGGTCGCAGAAGGTCTTTTTGTCACAGGACGCAGCGCCCTGCTCGATACGGCACCGGCAATCATGCGGGCGACCCAGCGGCTATCGTGTAGCCAAACTGCCACGATAGAGGGTCTGCTGGTCACTCACCGCAGTATCGTTCTGTGTGGCGAGGGCAGTTGTGCGTCGCTTGAGGAAGAGCGTACGCTGTTGGCCTGGGCCCACAAAGCGAACCTGCCTCTGCTCGCCGATCCGCTTTCGGGGTTGCGGTCGGTCGATGACCCTCTCGTAATCGATAATTACGATAATATTTTTGGGAAGGTCGATTGCCCCGAATTCAATCTGGTAATCCGTTTCGGGCGCTATCCGGTTTCGAAAAACACCACGATGGCGTTGGCGCGGACGAATTCGGTGCAGGTTGTCGTCGATCCGGTGCAGACGCGTGATTTCAATGCGGCGACCGATTTGTTCGTGCAGATGACCCCTGGTGATTTTGTGGGATCTTTGCTTGAGGGCACTCCTTTGTGCGGATCCGAGCAAAGCATTGGCGCACGTCAATGGATAAGCCGCAACGATGCCGAGCGAGCGCGTATCGAAGCGGTCGCCGCGGTTTCCGATGGCTTTGAGGGTGCTTTCGTACACGCTTTGCTCGAGTGTGTCCCGCGGGATTCGCTGCTATTTTCCGCGAACAGCATGGCGGTGCGCGCCCTTGATACCTTTTACGTCAAAGGCGATAAGCGTCTGAGGGTGCTGTGTAACCGTGGGCTGAATGGCATCGATGGTACGCTTTCCACGGCCTTGGGTGCGGCGCAGATATTTGAACATGCGACGTTTTTGACGGGCGACCTGACCTTGCTCCACGATTTGCCCGCTTTTGCCTTACAGCAGGAAATGCTTGTCCATCAAGCGCAAGCGGGATATGATGTGCCACATGTTGTTGTGGTGCTACTCAATAATCACGGTGGGGGCATTTTTGATATGCTGCCTCAGAAATCGGATGAAGAGTATTTCGAGCGGCTGTTCATTACGCCGAACGTGGTTGATTTCGCTTCTATTGCGGCGGGCTTCGGTCTGCCGTATCGATGCGTTTCGACGGCGTCTGACTTGGTGGATGTCTATCCGCAGATGGCGCTTGCACCAGGAATCAGCCTGATTGAAATCGAAGTGCCGCTTGCGGGTGTGTCGCAGCGCTACGCCCCCTATCAATAGGATGTGCTCATGGAAGAATTACGATATCAAGGCGTGAATCGTCACGTGCGTTCTTGGTCCGAAGAGGCACCCGGCGTCCCTCTTGTTTTGCTGCATGGTTTTGCGCAAAGCTCTGCCACATGGTGCGACTTAGCACCGAAGTTTGCGAAAGAGCGACCGGTTTATGCGCTCGATTTCGCAGGGTTTGGACAAAGCGATCGACCGACGGTTGATGATCCGTATCGCCTTGAAACGCGGGTTGCCGTACTTGATCTCTTGATCGACCAGATCGGTTCGCCTGTTCATCTTCTCGGCTATTCGATGGGTGGTCGTGTCGCGCTCGCCTACGTGCGCGCTCACGCATCGCGGCTGGCGTCTCTTGTGCTGGAAAGCGCTGCCCTTGGGCCCGAAACCCCTGAAGAGCGCGCGGTTTCCAACGCGCACGATGCGCAGCTGGCCGAACGCTTGGACAAAGAGGATATCGAATCGTTTGTGGAGTTTTGGGAAAATAATCCCCTCTTCGAATCGCAGCGTCATCTTCCGCAGGATATGCGCGACCGATTGCATCGGGAACGCTTGGACAACAGCTGCGATGCGCTTGCGCGCAGTGTCCGCTGCGCTGGTCAGCACACGATGCCGCTGTTTGGCGATACCATCTGCGATTTGCCGATGCCTATTTTGTATATTGCCGGTCTCTCTGATGTGAAATATACCAAAATCGCAGAGATGTTCGCCGCCTGCGGTGCCGCGAAGTGTGCGCTGCTTGCGGCGGGCCACAATGTGCACTTTGAAAATCCGGATTCATTTTACGACCACGTACAGCCTTTTCTGTGCGCGAACGACAAACCAAACCAGAAAGGAACCCTATGAGTGAAACTAAAACTTTTCCCTGGAATAGGGGCAAGGTTTACGAAGAAATCATCTACGAGACCTATAACGGTATTGCGAAAATAGCCATCAATCGGCCCGAGTGCCGCAACGCTTTCACTCCGCTGACGGTCAACGAGCTCTATGATGCCTTCACGGTTGCCCGCGACGACGCGAGCATCGGGGTCATTATCCTCACGGGGGTTAATCACGGTGGCCGCCATGAAGACGAAGCGTTTTGCTCGGGCGGCGATCAGAAGAAGCGCGGCAATGGCGGCTATGTGGGTGCCGATAATATTCCGCGCTTAAACGTACTCGACCTGCAGCGGCTGATCCGCATCGTGCCCAAACCGGTTATCGCCATGGTCAATGGGTATGCCATCGGCGGTGGCCACGTGCTGCATATCCTGTGCGACCTTTCGATCGCGGCTGAAACGGCAAAGTTCGGTCAAACCGGCCCCAAGGTGGGCAGTTTTGATGCAGGCTACGGTGCGGGGTATCTTGCCTCGATTGTCGGGCAGAAGAAGGCACGCGAAATCTGGTATCTCTGCCGCCAGTACACCGCGGCCGAAGCCCTCGAAATGGGGCTTGTGAACCGCGTGGTTCCCTTCGATGAGCTTGAGCGCGAATGTGTTTCATGGGCTGAGGAAATGATGCAATTTTCACCGACAGCTCTGCGTTTTCTTAAGGCGTCATTTAACGCGGCAACCGATGGACTTGCTGGTCTGCAGCAGTTCGCCGGCGACGCTACCCTGTTGTACTACACCACCGATGAGGCCAAAGAAGGGCGTGACGCATTCAAAGAAAAGCGTATGCCCGACTTTGATCAATTCCCGAAGTTTCCCTAAGGATTGCGTGTCCTGTGATTCCAGACTTTGAATACCTAGCGAGGAAATATCCCCGCAGACTTTGCTTTTCCTTTGAGGGTCGCGATTATACCTATGCCCAGGTGCGCTTGTATGCGGCCCGGTTGGCGCATGCGCTGCAACGACAGGGCGTGAAGCGGAAATCCGCCGTTGTGTGCGATATGGAAAACTGCCCGGCGTTCATCTTTTTGGCCGCCGCCGCTGCCTATGGGGGGTTTTTCCTTTTGACACTCAACCATCGGCTGACCGATTTCGAGAAGAACGAACGGGTAACCGAACTGGAGCGCTTCGGCAGCGTGAACGTTGCCGCGCGTCTCGACGAAGCTGCCGTCATGAAGCTGGCGGAAGCGAACGTGCCGGATGCCAGCAGAACGCTCACGCACTATGCTGAGCGTTGTGCGGCTGTGTTTTCTGCGAAGGAACGCGCGCTGGTCATGTTTACCTCGGGTACTTCAGGGAAACCGAAGGCGGTGGCTCTGACGTGGGAAAACCTCATCGGATCAGCGCGGTCTTCCAACGATTCGCTCAACGAATACGGTCTCGGGGTGTGGCAGCTTGCCCTGCCGATGTACCACATTGGCGGCTTTCAGATTTTTGTACGTTCGGTGTGCAACGGATCTCCCCTCGTGCTGTACCGCCGCTTCGATCCGGAATGGATCGTCTGCGACGGAGAATCGTTTGAGGCGACTCATCTTTCGGTGGTCGATAAGACCCTGCGCGACCTGTTGGCCTACGCACAGGAGCACGATTGCGTAGAGGCGATAAGGCGTTATCAGTGCATTCTGCTTGGTGGTGCGGCCCTAAATCCCCACACACTCGACGACGCCCTGGCCCTTGGCGCGCGCGTGTATGCAAGCTACGGCATGACCGAAACGTCGAGCCAAATCGCATCAAGCTTGGTGACAAAAGAGTTTTCGGGGAACCTGACCTTGCTTCCTGGTTATGAAGCGACCATTATCGCCCCGGAAAAGGACGGTTTCGGGCAGCTTGCCGTGAAGGGTCCCGGAGTTTTTGCGGGGTACCTGAACGCTCGCGCGGCGTTCACCGTCGATGGTTTTTTTCTTACCGGCGACCTGGCGCGTCTATCAAAAGGGCGTCTGCAGGTGGCTGAACGTACGGACGATATGTTTGTGTCGGGAGGCGAGAATATCTATCCTGCAGAGATACAGAAAAAACTCTTGCAGGTGGCCGGTGTCGCCGATGCCTACGTGTTCGGTGCTCCCGATGAAACCTGGGGACGCCGCCCCGTTGCTTTTGTCGAGCGGTCAACGCGCGTGGAGGGTTCGCTGCCAAATGGCGCCGATGGAAGCTGTTTTGAAGAACCGGTTTCGCTGCAGTCCTTCGAGGCTTCAGTGGAATACGCTCTCGGAGATACGCTTTCCAGCCTCTATTACCCTCGGTGCATCTGCGCGATGGAAGGTTTCCCCCGCACGGGTATCGGCAAAATCGACCGGGCTGCGTTGCGCAAGCTTTACGACGAACGCCTGGAGGTGACCCAGGTTGACGTTTTCCGCATCAAGCAACCTTTCGTTCATCCTGTTCGTACCGCGAAAACCGTTCTGAAAGAACGAGAGTCGTTGATTATTCGGGTGACCGATCACCAGGGACGCACGGGGTTGGGCGAGTGTGCGGCCTTTTCGAGCGATTGGTATTTTCCGGAAACGATTGAAGATGATTTGCGGGTGCTTGAAGAGCAGTTGATCCCGCAGGTCTTGCGGAGCGTTTACCTGCACCCCGACGAAGTGACGGCATCGTTCATCGATTGCGAAGGTACGACGGACTATCCTCTAGCCTGCGGCGCACTTGAACCGGCGCTGTGGGATCTGTATGGCAAGATCATCAACGAGCCGCTTTGGAAGCTGATTGGGGGCGACGACGCCGGTTGCGAAGAAGCCGTCGACGCTTCGGTTGCTCCTGTTGAAAAAGAGCACGATGGTGCCGTGAGGGTTGCCGGGGGGGTGGTTTTGGGAATCGCCCCTGTCGAAGAGACGCTTTCTGCAGTGCAACAGGCTGTTGATGCCGGTTATACGCGCGTAAAGATCAAGATTCGCCCCGGAGAAGATGTCGAGGTGCTTTCTGCGGTGCGCGCGGCGTTCCCCGATTTGATGCTGATAGCGGATGCCAATCAAAGCTACACCGATGCAGACATTGATACTTTGCGCAAACTCGACCGACTGGGGTTGCGCTGCATCGAAGAGCCCCTTCGGCCTAATGAAGGGGAAATGGTGGCGGGTCCGCGGGCGCTGTACGCGCGTCTGGCGGGGCTGCAGCGTTTGCTGAAAACACCGATTTGCCTTGATGAATCGGTAGCAACGCTCGATGATCTGCGCGAGGCCCTTATGTTTCCTGTGCTGCGCTGCTACTCGGTGAAGATCGCCAAGTTGGGTGGCGTTTCTTTGGCGCTAGCGTTTTGCCGCTGGGCGCAGGGGCGCAATATTGAAGTGTGGCTGGGCGGCATGTATGATACGGGCGTTTCGAAGCGCCTTCATGCGGCGTTTCAGACACTTTCGGGTATTGATATCCCCGGGGATCTCAATGATTCGGCGCGCTATTTCGGGCAGGATATAACGGTGCCGCCGTTCGCGATGGAGCAAGGTTTTGTCGTGCTTAACCAAGAGGGCTACGAATGCGGTTTGGGATGCACGCTCGACGAAGACATTCTTGCGAGCATCACCTCGACGCGGTTTACCTACCGTTTGGATGGGTAAGATTTCTTCGGTACAAGAACGTGACCAGGTACGACCAAAACGAGCCAAAAGGTGTTTCCCCAAGGGGATCCTTCGGCTCGTTTTGATATCGTGGGCATGAAACTTCCCGTTGTGAAATCTAGTCGAGTACTTGCGTGCCGATGCCGATGAGTCCCGGTCCGGTGTGAACGACGAGAACGGGGGATACCTGTTCGGTGAAGACCTCAGTAGCAAGCGGGAAGGTGTCGCGGATGTGCTTCACGATTTCATTCGCTTCCGCCTCGGCGTCGCCGTGGACGACTGCGACGCGATACTGTTTACTGCCATCCAGTGATGCCTTGGCAAGATCGAGCGTTTTCTTAAGGGATGCCTTGCGGCCGCGCGCTTTGGCGACGGGCACATAGACCCCTTCTTCGTTGCAGGTGAGGATGGGGCGCAGGTTGAGCATGGAGCCGAGTTGATAGGTGGCCTTGTTGATGCGGCCGCCTGTGTAGAGATATTCAAGCGTATCCACGCAGAAAAACACGTGGGTGTTGACAACGATCTTTTTCATCTTCTCAACGATCAAGTCGAAGGGAAGCCCCTGGGCAATCAATTCACCTGCGTAAATAACCGAAGCTCCCGCGCCGAGGCCGATATTTTTCGTGTCGATGGTGGCGGTTTTAAGGTCGGGGAAGGTGGCGGCAACGTGTCCCATGATGTCGAAGGTGCCCGAAAGGCCCGATGATATGGTAACGACCAGCGCGTGGGTGCATCCTTCGGCAAGCGCCTGGTTGAACAGGGCGTCGATGTCGGTAACCAGGGGAAGCGAGGTCTTGGGGATTTCCTCGTCAAAGCGTGCGTAAACTTCTTCGGGTGAAATTTCGACGCGATCGCGGTAGGTGGTGTCTTGGTAGTTGATGGTAAGCGGAGCGGTGAGGATATGAAAACGCGCTGAGAGTTCGGCGGGAACATCAGTGCAAGAGTCGGTGATAAGTGCGATTTTTTGGGTGCCCACGGTGATCCTTTCATCTAGTATCAAAAACTAGATTAAGTAATGTTAGGCATGATGTCAACAAGTTGCGGAGTTGATGTGATGGCGTAAGAGGCATGATAGTATTTCCCTCATGGAAGAAAACAGAGATAGAGAGCCATCACTGAGCCCCCTCGTTGAAGTAGTTGACGGGGCAGCTGCGTATGTCGAGCAGATTGCGTCGTTCCATCTTCCTCGATACAACGAAATCCCCCAAATCGATCTGTATATGGATCAGCTGATCGGCTACATTGACGAACAGGTGGGAATCATCACACCACACGGCGAAAAACTGTTGACGTCGTCGATGGTCAACAACTACGTGAAACAAAAATTGGTGCCGCAGCCTCAGGCGAAGAAATACACGCGCAGCCACGTGGCTTATTTGATTGTGGTGTGCGTGCTGAAGCAGACGTATTCCATCGCCGAAATTTTGCGGTTGATTGCGATTCAGATCGACACCCACGAAGTGTCGCGCGCCTACGACTTTTTCTGCATCGGTTTTGAGGAAAGTTTACGGGCGCTGTTCTGCGGAAAACTTCAGGAGCATGTTTTGGGCGACTGGCGTTTAAGCGACCCGGAAGGGTGGGCTTTCTCGCTTTCCGTCGATGACGCCCACACGCTCACTTTGGAGCGTCGTCTCGCGATTGCCGCCGTGACTTCCGCTGCAGACTGGATTTACGTCCAGAAAAACCTTGAGTTCATACAGGCTGCGGGAGAAAACTAGCCCCCACCGCGCCTTTCGCGTGTCGTCGTAGGGCGGTACAGCGGCGACCCGTACGAGGAATCGGGGCTTAGCGCACCATTTTCTCGCGTTCAGCGCGGCGGGTACCCCTGAGGGCACCTGCCGCAGTGGCGAGCGAGGCGAGCGCTCCCAGCGCAAGGAGCGCAACAAGTGGCGCGGTTTCGTCTTCGGTTT
Organism: Raoultibacter sp.; assembly: GCA_036650075.1. Classification (GTDB taxonomy): domain Bacteria; phylum Actinomycetota; class Coriobacteriia; order Coriobacteriales; family Eggerthellaceae; genus JAVWGW01. The sequence goes on along the minus strand of JAVWAI010000018.1, from coordinate 1,131 downwards.
TCGCAAGCGCTGCGGCGGGCGTTGGTGCGCTGGCAGGTGTTGCGGGAGTCACGGGTTCTGGTTCGGGTGTCGGTGCGGGCTCGACTACGGGGTCGCAGCTGCCGTTTGCCAGGAAGGTTAATTTCGGATACGTGCCGTGGGCCTCATCTTCCAGCACGCCAACTCCCAGATAGTTGTTTACGTAAGTTTCCGTAAGCGTTGTGCCAAGACGAATGGCGTGCGGACCGTCATCGACCGTTATGGATAAGATGCCGTGCGCATCAGTTGTTCCGTTTACGCGGGCTCCGGCATCGATGGCATAGGAAAGCGCTTTATTGGGGAGTGCGGTTCCCGCTTCATCGACGATGGTAAGTTTTGCCGTATAGGGTGCGGGGGTGTATCCACCCAAAAAGTGGATGCGGTTTACTCCGTTGGCCTGTACGGGAATCGCGGTGGTGGTATCGGCGAGCGCATTCAGGTACGTTTCAACCGACTCGAGTTCGCCGCCGAGTTCTGCTGTCAGGGGTAAGCCGGCTAGTTCGGCGTATCCGTCGCCGCCATCCATGACAAAGCTGTTTGTTGTAAGGGCGATTTTCGTGGTGTTATCGGTTTGGGAAAGGGGAGCGGTGTCACCATCGAGTGTGATGCTGGCAACGCGGCTGCCCGCAACTGCGTTGGGATCGGCCACAAGCGAAAAGCCTCCGATCTGCAAAAACGATCCTGAAGCTGCAGCACCCGGCGTATTGGTTTGCAGCAGCAATCCCGTTTGGGTATCTTGCCCTTGCAGGTGGGACAGGGATTTTTCCAAAAGTTGATATAAAACCTGAGGGGTGATGTTTTTCATTTCTACGGTGTTTGAGTAGGGGAAGGTGGTTACCAGGCTGCCAAGGGTTAAGGGGCCGACTGCTACTTTTTCGCGGAGAGACCCTCCGTTTTCGATGGCGACCACGGGTATCGCATCAAGCTGAGCTGTTTTCATGAAATCGAGAGCTGTGCTGCGATAGGCATCGGCGGTCAGATTGCCAAAATTCGTTTCGACAAGGCGTGAAGGGGGCAGCCCGTTTTCAAGCCAGCCGGACCACAGCGTTGTCGGCGTGGTACAGATAACGCGTGAGAGCAGCGCGTTTTGTTCTTCGGTGATGCGCTGCAGCT
>JAVWAI010000017.1:5577-30359 GCA_036650075.1 Raoultibacter sp. | reverse complement strand
TGATTGCCGTAAGCCTCTTCCCGGTGAAAACGAATCGTGTCGGTAATGTCTTTGCGGACGCCGAGCGCATGGGTGGCGACACCCCGTGCGTCGAGCATACGAATGAGTTGGAGCTCGATAATCCGTTCTTCGCCGTTGGTGTCGTTGGCGTAAATCGTTGTCGATGCTGAAGATGAGCCCCCGTCGATTTGCTGGAACAGAGCACGAAAATCATCTTCGCTTCTCTTGGAGATGATTCCCGAACCGATAACTTCTTCGATGTTGTTATCGTGCGTGTTGGGCATCTTGTATTGGCTGAAAACCTCATCCTGCGTTGAGACGGTTTTCGAAGCAAGGCTGTATTCGAAGATGGCGACATTGGACGAACGCAGCGCTATCTCGTATTCTTTTCGCTGCGCCCTGAGAGCTTCTTCGGCTTCCTTCTGGGCGGTGATGTTGACGGTGACGCTTTGGACGAGTGTCGTCCCGTCTTCTTGGGGCAGCAGTATTCCCGTGTCGAGCACCCAAAGCAGCGTGCCGTCTTTTCTTTTGAGCTGATGGATTACTTCGAAGCAACCGTGGCTATCGCTTTGAGCTTTGATTTCCTTGATGAGGTCGCTTCGGCCGAGAGGAAGCATGGTGTCAGTGCTGTCGGTCCCCGTCAGTTCATCGGGCTGGTAGCCGGCGAGTTTGGCGAAGCCCTCGTTGGCATAGAGAATGGAAAGTCTGTCTGCGTATTCGCAAAACTCAACGCCTATTGCAACGTTGTGTTCAAGCGCTTCGATCAAGGCCTCTTTCGGCATCAGTGAAAAGTCAAATATTGTCCGCATATGCGTCACGCCCCCCTGCGTTTTGCTTTTTGGATGGTGCCGAGTGGGTGGTTTATGGTTGACCACTCTCCCCTGAGTGCGATTTTGGAAATCAAGGTTAGCGCAAACCCGCTATTTTGGGTGCTAAGTCCAAGGCGAAAAATTATCTCAATTGTAGCAGTCTGCCGCATAACTTTTCGCATAGTATTATTAAGCAGGGCGAATGGTGGTCCGGGGGGGGGGTCGGCATCACTGAGCGTGTGAACTCGCCCGCTGAAAACCTGCAAGGGAAGGTGGCGTGGGCAAGCGGTATAATCGTACTCAATAAAAAACCTATCAAGGGTTTTAATGTAGCGGCATCACGAAAGGGAGGCATCATGGCCCAGAAGAATATTCTCGTAGCGTTTGACGGTTCTGATCTGTCCGTAAAAGCTTTGGAAATGGCGATTGAATATGCTCGCTTCAATCCTGAAATTCACCTTGATGTCGCCTACGTTGTGCCGATTCCCATGCTTCCCGAAATCGACCAGGAACATCTTGCCGACCTTATCGAAATGATAGCCGAGGATGGCCGCAAGATTTTATACCAGGCACAAGATTTGCTCGGCGATTTAACGGAGCGTTCTGAAACCTTGCTGGTAAAAGGCACCGATCCCGCTTCTGAATTGCTGAAGTTGATCGATGTTAACGATTACTATTTGGTGATTGTGGGCAGCAGGGGGTTGAGCGGTATTAAGGGATACCTCGGCAGCGTTAGCCATAAAGTGCTGCATAATGCCGATATCCCGGTGCTTATCGCGAAATAAGGCAACTGGCCTGCGGGTGCGGTAGGGTTGCCTTTAAGGGAAGAATCATTCATGACGGTCGATACGCAAAATGCGGTTCGACCGTCATTTTGTCGACGCGGAAATTTCACCAGTCGAATACGACTCCGACATCATCGGTGATGCAAAGCTCGGCCTGTTTGTCGCGCGAAGTGGGGCTTCGGTTGATGATGACAAGACTGCTTCCCCTGAAATAGTCGATGAGGCTTGCGGCCGGGTAGACCGAAAGCGAGGTGCCGGCAATGATAAGCAGGTCACTTGCGGCGATTGCGGCAATTGAGGCAACGAGGGTGTCCTCGTCAAGCGCCTCTTCGTACAGTACGACATCGGGTTTGATGGTTCCCTCGCAGAAAAGACAGCGCGGAATTCCGTCAGACGCTCGGTCGCGGGCGGCAAGCATCTCTTCGAGACGGTGGGGAGCGTGGCATTGCGTGCAAAAGTTGCGCAGCACGCTTCCGTGCAGTTCGAGAACGCGCTTACTGCCCGCTGCTTGATGCAGGCCATCGATGTTTTGTGTGATGACGGCACGCAACTTTCCTTGAGCTTCGAGCTCGGCTAGTTTGCGGTGTGCCTGGTTTGGCTGCGCATCGGGAAAAATCATCGCATCGCAGTAAAAGTCGTAAAACTGAGCAGGATGCTTTTCGAAGAAGGTGTGGCTGATCATGGTTTCGGGCGGAAGAGGGTATTTCTGGGCGAATATCCCATCGGGGCTGCGAAAGTCGGGAATGCCGCTTTCGGTTGACACGCCAGCACCGCCAAAGAACACGATGCTTTGCGGGGGTGCTGCGTCGATCAATCTACGCAGGTCTTCAATCTTTTCAGGCTGTTTCATAGCTACATCCTTCTTTGTGTCCGGTTCGCATCATGGTGCGCGAGGGGGCGGCAACGCGCTTTAGCGGCAGAGCTCCCAAAAAGCGACGGCGGAAGCTGCGGCGACATTGAGAGAATCGATGCCGTGTTGCATGGGTATTCGGACGGTTACGTCGCACTGCGCGATGGTGGCTGCCGCAAGACCGTCTCCTTCGGTACCGAATATCATTGCAAGCTTGTCGAACGCATGGATGCGACGGTCTGCAAGTGAAATCGAATCGTCGGAAAGAGCGAGTGCTGCTGTGGTGAAGCCAAGCTTGCGTAGACGGTCGAGGCCTCCTGCGGGCCAGCCAGCGTCATCGTCGCCAATGCGTGTCCAGGGAATCTGAAACACCGCGCCCATCGAAACGCGTACCGAACGGCGATACCAAGGATCGTAGCATTCCGGCGTCACCAGTACGGCATCGATGCCGAGTGCTGCCGCTGAACGGAAAATCGCGCCAACGTTGGTGTGGTTCGTGATGTTTTCGAGAACGGCGATGCGGCGTGCGCCTTCTAGGACTTTTTCAAGACAAGGAAGGGGGGGTCGGTAAAAAGCGGCGAGAACACTTCGCGTCAGGCTGAAACCGGTCAGTTGCTCCAGTTCTTCGTGGGGGGCAACGAAGACGGGTACTTCGTCATCGACGCGAGCAAGGAGCCCTTTCGTCGCTTCGATTTTGTGTGCTTCCATGAGAAATGAGTGAGGCTGCATGCCCGCATCGAGCGCTCGTTTAATCACCTTTGCTGACTCGGCGATGAAAATACCTTTTTCGGGTTCAAGTTTGCAGCGCAGCTGCACTTCCGTCAGGCGCGCATAGACATCGAGCCGAGGATCATCAAGAGAAGAGATTTCAACGAGCATGGTGCGGTCCCGTTCCTTTCGTTCAGAATGCGGAGGTGATGCAAAACTGCAAGCCGATGGGCGAACGGTCGGTTCGGGGCAGTTTTTTTGAGAGTGTTATATTGCTGGAGCAAGCATAGCATCAAGACGGTTCACTCAAGACCTTGTGGGGCGAAAGTTCATAGGAAGAAATAATCGCCGTTGCGAGTAAGGTGCGCTACGATATACGGGAAATATATGCGGTGCACGGTGAAGTTTGAAGGAGATGTTCTGGCGTATGACCAAGGGTGAAAATCAGGCCACAAAAGAGATTTTGCACGAAGAGTTCAGCGAGTTCGTTGCAACCATTGCGGCGCTGCGTGCTCCCGGTGGTTGCCCCTGGGATCGCGAGCAGACTCATTTGAGCATCGCGCATAATATGATTGAAGAAGCCTACGAAGCGGTCGACACCATTGAATCCGATGATACCGAGCATTTGCGAGAAGAGCTTGGCGACGTGCTGTTGCAGGTTGTTTTACAGAGCCAGATAGCGGCCGATGCGGATGAATTTACTATCGACGACGTGTGCCGTGACGTCAACGCCAAGATGATTCGTCGTCATCCCCATGTTTTCGGAGATATGGCGGCAGCCGATGCCGGCGAAGTGCTCGACATCTGGGATAGCGTGAAGCTCGGAGAAAAAGATGCCGCAGATACCGTGGCCGATGGTGCAGGAGTTGCCCGTGAGGGCCTGCTCGACGCTACCCCAACCAGTTTCCCTGCCCTGATGCAGGCGCAGAAGATATCTCGCAAAGCGGTTTCGGCTGGCTTTGAGTGGGATACCCTCGATGAGGTTTGGGCGAAAGTTGCCGAGGAAATAGAGGAATTGAGAGAGGCCTCAACCCCTGCCGAACGGGAAATGGAATTTGGGGATGTCCTGTTTGCTCTTGTCAATGTCGCGAGAAAAATGGGTATCGATGCCGAAAGTGCGCTGCGTGCTAGCTGCGCTAAGTTTCGCACGCGGTGGTCGTTCATCGAAGGAGCCGCCTGGGCGCGCGGTATGCGTGTTGAGGAATTGACTTCGGCAGAACGGGAAGGATATTGGAATGAAGCCAAGCAGCGGGAGGCTTCTCACTGATTAAGCGGGTTGCTTAAAGGGCGTATCGGTGCCGCAGAAGGTCAATGAGCGCAATGAGCCCCCCGATTAAAAGCAGGGTGAGACAGAGCATCAGGACCAGAGCCGCATCGGGCATGTAGCCAATCAGTTCAAACCAGGTTGAGCCCGAATAGATTGGCACATAGGCTAATCCGGCAGGGAGCATGACGTGCAGGGCGAGCAGGATGGTGATGGCAAGAATCCAGCGGCCGTCGTCAACGAGAGAACGCAGGCGATTGCGATAGCGTTTGAAGAAGATAAGGGGTAGGGCACACAGCGCTATGCCCCCTAAATACAGCATTGTGGTGAGGCCGTGCATCTTCCAATAGGTGCTCTCCACCGGTTCGGGCTCGGCTCCCAGCATGAAGGAAAAAACGCCATTTTCGATTTCATCCATAAGGGCGTTGCCGACCACGGGGTCATTCGTGTCGGCTAGAACAACCATTGCAAGACCTCGTTCGGGCAGTACGAGCATATAGCTCTGGTAGTTTTCCACGAGTCCGCTATGGCAGAGAACGTCGTCATCTTCGATGCCATACCAGAACCACCCCATGCCATAGTTCGTGTCGATGTTATTGGGTGACCCATCAAAAAATACGGCGTTGATACCGGCAGGGGAAACGAGGCCCTCGCCGCCGCGCAAGTACATTTGCAGATAGCGGCCCATGTCGCCTGCACTCGATTTGAGGTAGCCAGAGGGGATTTGCGCCCATGAGCCCGGGTGGGGATCGTCGATGAGGACGGGAATATTGAATCCGAAATAGGACTGATGTCCCGGTGCCATGCCGGAGGCTTCGGCGTCGGCGAGAGAGGCGAAACTATGTCGCATATTCAGGGGAACGAAAACGTTCGCTTTTAGATAGTCGGCATAGCTCATGCCGGAAGCAGCTTCGATAATTAAGCCGAGTAGGTCGTAATTGGCGTTGGAGTATTCGAAGGTGCCGGCACTTTCAGTTACGGTGAGGTTCGTGAGATTTTGGAAATATCCGAGACCGCTTGTTTGATTGGCAAGCTGCCGAACGGTTATCGAATCACCGACAGGGCAGTCGGGGAGGTAGGTGGAAACCAAGGCATCGAGCGACACCAATCCTGCTTCGACCAGCTGCATGAGGCACAGGGCCGTGAAGGATTTCGAAAGCGAAGCCAAGACGAAGGCGGTATCGGTGCTTGCGCAGTCGCCATACGCTTTCGAAAACAGTACATCGTCGGCGCTGACGATGGTGACTGCGGCGCCGGGGATATGTGCTTCTTCAAGTCCCTGGGCGATGTATTCGTCGATTGCTTGGGTGGTTGCTGCGCTGAAGGCGGCGGGAATGATGCGAGCTTGTGCGACGCGATCTGCAGTGATGCCGCTCAGGGCGGCGGTGCCGGTAGGGCCCCCGACGATGGGAAGAAGTTCTTCTTCGTCGAGGAGAGGATCGAGGGGCTCTTCGTCGGCAAGGGGGTCGGCTGCGCCCTCGGTGGTAAGGGGGGCGCTCTCGGTGTTTTCCGCCAAGGCGGTTACGGGGAATCCCAGCGTAAGGATTGCGACGAGCGCGAGGCGGAGCGGGAAGTATGTTCGGTGTGCCGAAGACATGGTAAGTCGTCAGTATACGCTTGCGCGCGGCTTAAAATTACAGTCGGTCGAGAGGTTGCGCAAAGGAACAGAGTCGCGACAAAAGAAAACCTTCGTTAACGAAGGTTTTCTTTTGTCGCTATGAAAGCTTACGCCGCAGGTGCGGGGGGAGTAGGAGAGGGAGATGCTGCGCCCGTCAGGGTGATAGTAGTGCCCTTCTTGGCGGTACCGGTGGGATTCTGCTTGGTGATAAGGGATGTGGGGCTATCGTCGCCGGCAACGTAAACATCGAATCCGGCAGACTGAAGCGCCGAGGTTGCATTAGCGACGGTCATACCAACCACGGAGGGAATGTTGACCAGGGGGTCGGGCTTCGGTTCAGGCTTCGGCTCGGGCTTTGCCCCCTTGCTGATCGAGATGGTGATGGTGGCACCCTTCTCGGCTTTCCCGGTGGGATTTTGGCTGATAACAAGTCCTTCGGAAACGGCGCTGTTGTAATCTCGGGTGATGTTGACCTTGAATCCGGCTCCTTCAATCGTGGAAACGGCAGAGCTTTCACCAAAGTTGGTGACATCGGGAACATCGAGGGTTTCGATACCGAGCGAGATAATATAGGTGATAGTCGTATCCTTGGTAACTTTCGTTCCCGCCGTCTTGTCTTGCTTGATGATGTGATTGACTGCAACACTGCTGGAGTATTCGGCGGTTCCGGCTTGTCCTCTGAGGCCGACCGCGTCAAGCGCTTGACGCGCTTCTTCGGCTGTTTTGTTCGTTAAATCAGGTACGGATATCTGGTTGGCGCCTCCCGAGATATTCAAATTGACCTTTGTGCCCTTTTCTCGTTTTTCTCCGCCTTTGGGGTTCTGGTTGACGACTTTTCCTTCTTCGGTCTTGTCGTCTTTGACGGTGCTGGTGCTTACCTCGAACCCGGCCGTCTTAAGCGTGGAGGTTGCGTCGGCCTGCGTCATTCCTGTTACATCAGGCACGGCGATCCCCTGACCATTTCCGCAGGTAGTCAATCCGACGGCGATGCCGACGACGGCCAAGATGGCTACGATAATGCCGATGATGAGCGGCGTACGGTTCTTTTTCTTGCCATTGGAGGAATCGGCTCGATAGTTGGTCGACGCGGCCTTGGCGGAAGCTCCACCGGGGCCGACTGCGGGCATAACGGCGGTTCCATTTGCGACAGGGTTGGGTATCGGCGACGCGCCGTCCATGATGGAGGTTTTTGAACTGGCAAAGCCAGCGCCTAAGTCAACAGGGCGTCCTGCCAGGTAGTCGTTGAGCGTCTGCTTCATTTCGCTTGCGGTTGCAAAGCGACGGGTCGGGTCTTTTTCGAGAGCCTTCATGATGATATCTTCGAGAGCCATGTCGATATCGGGATTGATTTCGCTGGGAAGTACGGGGATATCGTTAACCTGTTTCATGGCGACGCTGACGGCGTCGGGGCCATCGAAGGGAAGTTTGCCAGTAGCTGCTTCGTAGAGCACGATGCCGAGCGAATAGATGTCACTTGCGGCGGTTAACTCTTTGCCTTGGGCCTGCTCGGGTGAAACGTAGTGTGCCGTGCCCAAAACGGAAGATGTTTGGGTCATGACTGAATTCTTCGCGCGAGCAATGCCGAAATCCATGACCTTCACATTGCCGTCGGGTTGAATCATGAGGTTTTGCGGTTTGATATCGCGATGGATGATGTCGAGATTGTGAGCGACCACAAGCGCCTGGCAGACCTGCGAACCGATTTCAGCAACTTTGCGCTGATTGATGGCGCCCCGTTCCTTGATGGCGGTTTTTAGATCGCTGCCGCGAACATATTCCATGACTATGTAGTAAATTCCCTGATCTTGTCCCCAATCGTAAACATTGACGATATAGGGACTCTGCAGGTTGGCTGCTGCCGCAGCTTCCTGACGGAATCTTTGAGTGAATGCCGGATCTGCTGCGTATTGGGGCAGCATCACTTTGACGGCGACAACGCGTCCCAGCACGCTGTCTTGCGCGCGATAGACTTCTGCCATGCCGCCAATACCGATACGATCCGATATCTTATAACGGTTGTTGAAAACCCTGCCCATCATGTTTCCTGCCACGTTTTTGCTCCTTTTGGATACATGGTTGCAAGCCTGCATCATACTTTTTTAACAACGCAAGCATACCTTATTTACAAGAGCCCTTGAACCTCTAAGGCTGTTTTTAACACTTTTTGCGCTTTTGGTGTCGCAGTTCCGTTGCCACCGGCGCCCTCTTCAATCATAAGCGCAATTACCACGCTGGGATTGTCGCTTGGTGCCATACCGACGAACCAACTGTCGTCCTTTGGCTTGATGCGTTCAGCGGTGCCCGTCTTGCCCGCAACTTGCATGCCGGGGATGGCTGCTTGCGTACCGCTTCCCGAGTTGACAACCCCTTCGAGAACCGTTTTCGTGCGATTCGCGACGGAGGCGCTTATGGGTTGGCTGAAAAGTTTGGGAGAGGCGCTGTAGCTTTTCTCGCCATTGGCGCTATAGATGGCATCGACGAAGTAAGGTTTTTGGATTACGCCGTCGTTCGCGATTGCCGCACCGACCATTGCCATTTGCAGCACCGTAGCTTGGGGACCGCTGGGGCTGGCATGTTCGCCGACCGGTTGACCGACGGCAGCCCAGGCGGTTTCCCATTCGGTCATTTCCTTGGGGTTGGGCATCAGGGATTTCGCCAGCGGAAGTTCGAGTCCGATTTCCTGGTTGAAGCCGTACTTCGAAGCGGCTTCAACCAGGTTCTTAGCGCCGATTTGGGCTCCGACCTGTCCAAAGACGGTATTGGAGGAAACTTCGGTTGCACGCGCCAGGGTGATATCGCCATAGTCGGTCTTGTCGTAGTTGATAAGCGGCGCGTTGCCGATATCCATCGTTGCAGGGGATGCGTAGACTGTTTGCTCGGTGGCGATGTTATCCTGCAGGGCGGTGGCGAGGGTGAGCATTTTAAACGTTGAACCGGGAGCGTAAAGCGCTTGGGTCGCGCGATTGAGAAGCATGCTTGAGTCGGCAGGGTTTGCCAGCAGGGCGTCGATATCGTTGGTTGCATAGGTAGGTGAAGATGCCATGGCCAAAACCGCGCCCGTGTTCGGGTCGAGGACTACGCATGCCCCCGTATAGCCCGCAAGGGCATCTTGGGCTGCCTGTTGTATCTTCGAGTTGAGGGTCAGGGTGACATCGTTTCCGGGGTTGCCGATACCAGCTGCGGCATTGAGCGCATCGGTCCAGGTGGCGTAATTCTTTTGACCCTTGAGTGTGTCGTTGAAACTATCTTCAATACCGCTTGTGCCGTATTGCTCGGAGCTGTATCCGATAACGTGGCTGGCAAGTTCTCCCGCGGGGTAGACGCGATGGTATGTGCCGTCTTCGTTTGCAATGCTTTGGGCCAAAATCGTGCCATCGAAAGTCGAGATGGTGCCTCGCTCGGTCTTGGTTTCTTTCGCGAGGGTATGACTGTTGCCGGGCATGTTTTGATAGTACTCGGCTTGCACGATCATAATCATGGTCAGGTTTGCGACCAGCAAAGCGAACATGAGCGAGAACACGATCATGGTGTGGGTGAGCCGCTTGCCGAGGGAAACGCGACCGAGCACACCGGTGGCGCGCAGGGAGGAGGCACCCATCTTCATCTCCGAGCCGACGCCGGTTCCTTCATCGCCGCATTTCAAAAGAAAACCGATAGCGATGAAGCTTGATAAAAGGGATGAACCGCCCTGGCTGACGAAGGGAAGGGTCAGACCGGTTAGGGGGATGAGGCGCGTAACGCCGCCGACGATGATGAACGCTTGCAGCACGATGGTGGCGGTGAGGCCAACCGCGATGAACGAGCTGACGTCGCTCTTGGCCCGGGCGGCGGTGACGAGGCCGCGAATGGCAAGGCCGAGGTACAGCAATAAAACACCCGCGGCACCCAGCAACCCCGCTTCTTCGGCTATTGCCGCAAAGATGAAGTCACTTTCGACGACGGGAATGGTGTCGGCGGCCATGCCGCGACCGATACCGACGCCGAACAGATCACCATCGGCCATGGAATAGATGGATTGCACCAACTGGAAGCCTTGATTGGCTGCGGTTGCGAAGGGGTCGAGCCAGGTTTCAACACGAATTTGAACGTGGCCGAAAAGCATCCAGGCAGCAACACCGCCGATAGCAGCAAGCGCCAGACCGACAACCATGTAAAATTTCTTGCCCGTCGCAGCGTAAAGCATGGTGAGAAACACGAAGAAGAACACGAGTGCCGAGCCGAGATCCTTTTCGAACACGACAATCAAAAGCGCGATGATCCACATAAGCAACAGTGGTAATAACGTGCGGATGTCGGGCAGGTTGAAAGGTCCTCTGCGATGCGTGAAGACCGAAAGCATCTCGCGGTTTTCGGCAAGGTAGCCGGCGAGAAACAAGACGATAAATATCTTTGCGATTTCTCCGGGCTGGAATGAAAAAGGCCCCAACGAAAGCCAGATACGACTGCCGTATATTTCCTGGCCGAGTCCGGGGACGAGAGGTGAAAGCAGCAGGGCGACACCGATGATCATGAGGGTGTATTTGTAATTGGCGATCTTGTCGAGATTGGTGATGATCATCAGTACCAAAATCATGAACACAACACCCACGAACAGCCAGCTTACCTGCCCGAAAGCAAGTTCGGGGCGCAGGCGGGTCACGAAAGCAATGCCAATGCCGGAAAGCGCGAAGACAATCGGCAAAATAGCGGGATCCGCCCCCGGAGAAAACTTCCTGATGGCCAAATGCGCCACAACGAAGCTGCCGAAAATACCGAGCGGGACACCGAGGGTATTCATGTTGAGTGCGAGGCCCTGGTTGAGGCTGATCATCGCGAAAAGCAAAATGACAATCGGGGCTGCTACGCAGAGAAGTGCGAGCTCTATATTGCGTCGATTCACTGAATGCCCCTAGCTTACCGTTGATGCGGGTGTTGAGGAGGTGGGCGGTGTCGCCTTCGGTGTATCTTCGCCGGGCGGTGTCGGGTGTGCGGCCTTCTCTATTTCGGTGCGGTATTCGTCTACGAGATTATTTGCAGCATCGAGGTTGTCGACGCGAATCCCGCCGTTGAGCCGGTTGGCAACTCCGGGTTGGAGTTGATCGACTTTAACGGCAGTTGTGTGGTCGAGGCGAGAAAGGGGCATGCCGAATAGGTTCGCGGGAACGCCTTGATATACGTTCACCGTTCCGTTTTCGGCTATGAGGTAAGCAGAGTTTGTCACGTAGGCGTACATGCCTCCGCAGGCTGCCGCCAAAACAACAAAGAGCATGAGCGCAATGAATCCCATCAACATGCGAGACTTGCGTGTGTAGCGCTTCTGTCGCTTTTCGCTGTGGCCCGTCACGTCGACGACGATGACGGTGATGTTGTCGTGACCACCCAAAGCGATTGCTTCATTGACGAGCATGCTCGCGCATCGTTGGGGGTCGCGGGCGCGCGAGAGCACTGCTTCTATCTGCGGATCTTCGAGCATGGAGGAAAGACCGTCGGAGCACAAAAGGAGACGATCGCCTGCCTCCACGTTGATTTCGTAAAGATCGGCCACCATGCGGGGATCGCTTCCGAGTGCGCGGGTTATCACCGAGCGGTTCGGGTGTACCCGTGCCTCTTCGGGGGTCAGTTGTCCCGATTCGATCATGTCGGCCATAAGGCTGTGATCCCGGGTAAGTTGTTGCAGTTTCCCCTGATGCAGCAAGTATGCTCGCGAATCGCCAACATGGGCGATAACGAGGCGTTCGCCCTCAAGCACGGCAGCGGTTACGGTGGTGCCCATGCCGGTGCGTGCCTTGTTCTCGCCCGCAGCGAGAATGACAGCTCGATTGGCATCTTCGACAGCCCTGCCCAACGCTTCGGCATCGGTGTGTCGGGGTGCTTTTTCGGCCATGGTTGAGACGGCAATTTCTGAAGCAACTTCACCTGCGGCATGTCCGCCCATCCCGTCGGCGACGACGAAGAGGGGTGGGGCGACGATGAGGCTATCTTCGTTGTGGTCGCGCAAGCAGCCGACGTCGGTGCGGCTGCCGAAGGTTGCCGTGGGTTTACGCGAGCGAATATGATGTATTGAATTGCGAGCCATCAGGCGTACCTTACTCGAATAGCAACGTCGCCGACGTTCACGACATCATTGTTTTTCAGCGCGGTCGGTTCGGTGATAGGTTGTCCGTTTACGGCAGTGCCGTTGGTTGAACCCAAGTCTTCGATGAAAAGGTTTTGCCCCATCAAGGTGAAGCGCGCATGGCGTCCCGAAACGTATTCGGCGCCGATGACGATATCAGAACCAGGGCTGCGGCCGATGATGACGGGTCCGCGCACGGCAAGTTGTACGCCGCGCAATTCCTTCGGTCCACGTTCGACGGCAACGGTCCAAGATTTTTCTTTCTTCCGCTGACCGCGCACGAGACCGATGCCGGTTTTCATGATGGCAAATAAAAAGAGATAAAGCAGCGCAACGAACAAAAGTCGGCCGACGAGTAATGCGATGTCTATCACGTGAGATTCCTTTGATACTTTCGGTGTCCTGTGCGCACCACGGGGGAGGCGGGGTGCAATACGGCACGCTTACGCTTGGCTGAATACAAGAGTAGTTACCCCAATCGTTATCCGATCGCCTTCGTAAAGCGGCTGCGATGTGACGAAACGGTCATTGACCTTCGTACCATTGGTGGAGCCAAGATCGGTGATGACCCAGATACCCTGAGGTTCGAAGCGAATTTCGGCATGGGAGCGGCTCGCGTTGAGGTCGTTGATGACGATGTCGCTCGAGGATTCGCGGCCGATGATCAGGCGTGCAGCAGCCAGATCGTAGGATCGGTTTTCGGTGGTGTTGATCAGGCGCGCACGGATGGCCCGCTGATTGGGTAGGGGGTTGACGTTCGCTGCACCGGCTGCGAACACGGTGGTGTTGGGTGCATGAAGCGGCGCGGGGCTATTGACTGGTGCCGCAAAGGAAGCAGGGTTGCCCTGCCTCGCATCACTGAAGTTCTGGCTGTCGAAAGTGTATTCGCCGTAATCGATCGAGTAATCCAGCTCGTTTTCGGGGATGTAGGGCAGAACCGGTTTTTCATCGGGCAGAGGTTGTGCGAAATCGTTGTTGGGGGCAAAGTCGCCTTCCGCACGGAAATCGCCACCGTAGTCGAGGGGTTGATCGAAGTCCAGAGGTGCGTAATCTTGCGCGGGTCCGGCATAGGGGTCGTTGTTGAAGTTTGCGACTGCGTAGTTCGGTGCCGGTGCGGCGTAGTTCTGCGGTTGTGCATAGCCTTGTGGCGGGGAAGCTTCACCACCGATGCCGTAGCGTTGCATTTCTTCGTCACGCAGCTGTGCCACGATGGGTGCCGATACCATTTCAGCTATGATGTCAAACTTACCATGCTTGAGACCTTCGTCGACGATAAAGCGAACGAGGGGCTGTCCGTCCATGACGAAGCCCTGTTCACCCGCTTTGCCAAGCAGATACGTTTCTGTTTCACCGGCGAGCGTGGGGTAGTAACCGAACAACCGTTGGTCGTCTTCCGGGTTGACCAACACGGTGTAGAGGGTGGGAGCATACTGTTTGCCCGCGCCGACAATCTTTTCGCGCCGCATTTGCTTCTCAGCCTTTTTAGCAATTTGAACAGGTGAGATGGGGGAATCGAACATCCTGTCGGCGGCACCTTCGAACGTGTCTTCGACACGCCCTTCGAACCTCGAGAAAAAACCCATCGATACTCCTTCATGTTTCTGCTGTGATTCGCGTGCGTTGTAATAGTCTATCTTGCCATAAATCGGCGGAAAGCGCCTTATCTTTTACGCAATCGTCACTTTTGAAAGTCGCAATGCCACCATTTGTAAATTAACGAAATACGCTTGCAGCGCACCTCCTTCGGCTAAACCTTAATTTCTTGTTGTGCGAGGTCAAGCAGTTCCTGGTAGGAGTGCACTGCTGTTTTCATGTAAATATTCTTAACGTGCGAATTGACGGTCGAGAGGGAAATTACCAATTCATCCCGGATGAAAGGTCGACTACGTCCTGCGAGGAGGTAAATGAGAATCTCCTGTTCGCGCGAGGTGAGATTGAATTGTTCCGCGATTGCGCTTGCTTGGGCGTGAACGACTTCGCCGAAGCTGAGCGTTTGTTTTTGATCGGGGGTGTAGTGTTCGCTTTTGACACCGAGCAGCATCACGATGGCGGTGAGTCCGGTCATGATGAAGGGAAGCACCTTGTAAAGCGTCTCCGTATCCACGTGTTCGAGGGTCCAAAGCCCGACGGAGATGCCGAAGGTGGTTCCCGCGAGAAAGAAGAGCAGGAAGATGCCGAAAAGAATCTGTGAGGCTTCACCGCCTCCGCGCCGCATTCGTTTGGCCGAAACAATCCAAAAATAAAGCTGCATGACGATGAGCCCGGTGAAGTTTAGCGCATAGGCAATTTCGATATAGCGACCGTTTAATACATAGAGCAGTGCGTATCCGAGACAGGTTATGGGTAGGACCCATCGATAAGCGTTGCGATAGTTCACTGATTTTGCCCGGAAAATTGTGATTACAAGAACGAAAAGAGCAAGAAGCGCTGCGGCAGTGAAAGGAGGAATATAGTGGGTGAAGCGGTTGGTTATATAGGTTGGAGACCAAAACGCACGGAAGAAAGCAAAGTTTGCCCAGATAACGAAAAACATAATCGCCGTCGGGAAAGGATGGCCTCCCTGTGCTTTTAGCTTCTCTCGACTGAAGATATTCTTAAAACAGGCAGCTCCTGTTAAATGATTCTGTTTGCGTCGAAACTCTTTCGTCTGCGCCGCATCGTCGGAGGCTTGTCCCGTCAGGAGGCTTATGCCCCGAAGAGCAAAGAGAACAGACACCAAGGGGAGAAGGGCGATGATTACCATGGTTGCCATGTTCTTGATTGCGACCAGGAGAAAATAAAGGAGAACCGAGATGAAAAACGAAAGGGGCACACTGAGTTCGATGAGGCTTTCGTCGTATTTCCCTAAGACACTGCGCCACATAAAGGCAAGAAAGACAAAACCGACACCGGAGAAAATCGATCCGGTAATGGTGAAGCACCACTGAACGGGTGCTTGTGAACAGGATAGATAGATAAACAACGATCCGACACCGCAGCAGAGAGCGGCGGCGTAATGTATCCGAGGATTTCCAGCAATATCAACATTGCGTCTCAAAAGAAAGAGGGCCACGAGAGCGCCTATAACGCCGGCACCGGCCATGATGCCCCAGAAACGCTCTGAGGTACGCGTGGTTGAAATAACGGGGAGGAGAGCACATGAATAAAACGAAACATAGAGCCAGGCGAGAAAGCAAGAGAAGCCGATCGGTCCCTGAGCGTAAGCTTGCAGCAGCTTTCGTAGCGCGCCGTTTTCTTTCAACGTGTGACTGAAATTCATGCTACCCCTTATGAGCTGCGTATATAAGGCATCTCCCCTGATTCGTATGAGAGGGATTTGCTCAAAATGCCGCGAGTTCCCCTCATTGCACGATTGTTTCCCCGCGTGTGCTCCCTGATTATAGCTGATAGGTAGAGCTGTGCGTCAATGGGATGCATAGACGAGGGAGAAGGAGGGGGATATGCCTGAGATGATGCCGCTCAATATCGATCGTCGCACCTTCGCAAAGGTTCTCGGTGGTGCGAGCGTGCTTGCTGCAAGCGGGATGGGTTTGTCCGTGTACTCGGATACGGCCTACGGTGAGCCACCCGCAGGTTTTCCTGAGCAGAAAACGGGTAAGCCGCTTGAGGCGAGCGTTGATCTAAAGACGAAGGAGCTGACAATCAACGAAGACGTCCTGGTGAGGTATTCGGGATGCGTTGGGTGTTACAGCTCTTGCGGAAATCGGGTAAGGCTCGACCGCGCTACTCAACAGATTATCACCGTAGGGGGTAACCCCTATAATCCCAATTGTGCCTATCCATACCTTAATTTTGACGAACCCCTAACCGAAGCTTATCTTTCCATGAGCTATGTGGGCAAGAAGGGAAACACGACTCGTGGTACGGTCTGCGGCCGAGGCCAGGCAACGTTTGATGCCTACTCGCAGCCCGATCGTATCACCGTTCCGCTCAAACGCGCCGGAGCTCGTGGCGAGGGCAAGTGGAAGCCGATTACGTGGGAACAACTTATTAAAGAAGTTACCGAAGGCGGCAAACTATTCAGCGATTTAGGTGAAGATCAGGAAATCGAAGGGTTTGTAGCGCTGCACGACCCCAATACACCCTTGGATCCCGACGCTCCTGAACTGGGTCCGGTTTCCAACCAGTTGGTCATGCTGGGGGGCCGTGGTGATGGTCGTACGGCCGTAGGCGGACGCTTCATAAGCAACTTCGGCTCAATTAACGCACATGGACACGGTTCGTCGTGCGGCGGTGCGAAGAACGTGAACGTCTATAAAACCAGTAAGCTCGACCTGCGTCCCGACTGCGAAAACTGCGAATACATTCTCTGGAATGGCTGTTTTCCCGGGTCAAACGGGAAGAGTATGCAGGGTATCGCGCGCCGCGTAGCCGATACGCTGTCTCGCGGAAAGGCCATCATGGATGTGGTTGATCCTGCGCTGGGTAATGGATGCGTAACCCCTTCGCAGAAAAACGTCCGGTGGCTTCCCATTAAAAGCGCCACGAACACGGCGTTTGCGCTTGGGCTGATCCGTTGGATGATTGAAAACAAAGCGTATAACGCGCAGTTCCTCGCCTTCCCCAACTACAAAGCCGCTTTCGCTGCCGGGTATGCTTCGTTTTCCGATGCAAGCCATCTGGTCATTGTCGATGAGGCGCACAAGAATTACCGCAAGCTTATGCGCGCGGCTGATGCGGGACTCGAAGAGCCCACGCCAGACCCTCAGGCCAAAACCAAGCCTACCTATTATGTGGTCATGGATGGAGCGACCGGGCAGCCGGCGATACACGCGGCCTCATCAGCCGGTGCGATTGACTTCGAAGGTGAAGTCAACGGAGTCAAGGTTCGTTCGGCCTTCTTGTTCCTCAAAGATTCGGCAATGGAAAAATCCATAGAAGAATGGAGCAGTATCTGCGAAGTTCCGGTAAAGGAAATCGAACGGATTGCGAAGGAATTTACGTCGCACGGTACAAAGGTTTCCGCAACGGGAATGGGCTCTACCGCAACCATCAACGGGCTTGATTCTGCCTGCATGTATCATGTGCTCAATGCTATGGTCGGTTCTGACCAGATGATGGGCGGCATGACCGCGCGTCGCGTGAGCGGCGTTACGCTTGCGGATGGGTCTCAATACTTGCTCAGCACCATCAAAGGTAAACCTAAAGTGAAAACTCCCGACAATGCGACTTACATTTCCCGTACCGGTCGCTTGTTTGAATCGACTTCCGAATATAAGAAGGCAGTGGCCGCAGGCACGAAAAACCCGACGCCGCGTTTGCCGTGGTATTCTCTTCCCGGAAGTTCCGACAATCAAGCGCTGGTTTCAATTGCCAATGAATATCCCTATCGCGCTAAGATTCTGATAAGTTGGATGGTAAACACCCTGCAAGCAACACCGGGTGCCATGCGAGACGAACTGATTGATCGCCTGAAAGACACCAAAGTCGTTCCGCTGCATATCGCCTGCGATGTGGTTATG
This sequence comes from Raoultibacter sp., assembly GCA_036650075.1. Taxonomy (GTDB): domain Bacteria; phylum Actinomycetota; class Coriobacteriia; order Coriobacteriales; family Eggerthellaceae; genus JAVWGW01. Next base: position 12,769 of record JAVWAI010000017.1, on the reverse strand, counting down.
GGCGAACATGCCAACCTGGCTGATTATTTCGTTCCCGACACGACTCCGTATGAAAGCTGGGGCGTTGTCACGCAGGAAGGCTATTGGGCTGGCAAGGGCAATACCGTACGCTGGCCCGTTACTGAACCGCCAACCGAGCTTTTAGCCGATGGCCGTCATGCCAGCTGGGAAGCGTTCATCGCCGATGTTGGTCGCATATGCCAGTTGCCCGGTTTTGGTGATGCGGCATTTTCCGCGAAGGACGGGACGACGTACCCCTTCAACGACGCGTGCGACTTCTTTTTGAAAGGCGTCGCCAATCTCGCCTACACCAATCCTCCGGTGCCTGATATTACCGATGAAGAGATTAAGATGCAGGCGTTGGACAAACTGCCTGAATCCTGGCAGAAATCGGTGTCGAAAGAAGAATGGCCGAAGGTTTTACGTGTTCTTTCTCGTGGCGGCCGTTTCTGGCCGATTGAGGAAGCTTTTGACGAAAAGGGCCGAAGCGCCTACGCGCAAGAGTTCATGGACAATATTTACTTTGAAAAACGCGCTCTGAATACCAATTCGACAACGTACGATCACTCAAGCGGAACGATGCGCTGGACACCCGAGCTCTTCAACGATCTCACCCCCATGGAAGAGATCTACAAAAAGGAAGAATGGCCGCTGAAATCAACCAACTACAAGCCGCGATTCCGTTCGATTTCCATGCTGGCAAACAGCCCCATCATGCGCGATATCTGCGCGGAGAACTATCTTGAGATTAATTGCGACGACGCTGCCGCCCTGGACATAAAAGATGGCGACACCATCGAAATTAGCAATCCGACAGGAGACGTTATGCGCGGCAAAGCGATGGTTCGTGCTGGTATCGCGAAAAACACGTTTGCGGTTGCTTTCGGATATGGACATATCGCATACGGTGCCCAAGACCTCGAAATTGACGGCAAGAAGACGGCGGGTAACCCTGCTATCGGGGCCGGCATCCATCTGCAGAACCAACTCGACCCAACGGTTAAAGACGCAATCTTCCCGATTGCCGATCCTGAAGCCGGGACCCCGGGCCGCTGCGGTGGGTTCTTCAAAATCGTGAAAGCGTAAGGGGGAGCAATTATGGCTGATACAGCGAAAAAGGACGAAAAGCGCTTCGGGATGCTCATCGATCTATCTTTGTGCGTTGGGTGTAACGCCTGCGTGGTCGCGTGCAAAATGGAAAATGACGTGCCGCTGACTTTCTTTAATACCTGGATCGAAAGTTGGGACGCGGGGGAATACCCCAATGTGTTCCGCGCGAACATGCCGAAGCTATGTAATCACTGCAAAGACGCGCCTTGCGTTCGTGTTTGTCCGACGGCGGCTAGCTACGTGACCGACGAAGGAGTTGTGCTGGTTGATGAAAGTCGGTGCATCGGTTGCAAGTATTGTTTGGCTGCGTGCCCCTACCAGGTTCGTTGGCAGGAGCCCGATAAGGGCCATGTCGATAAATGTACGTTTTGCTACCATCGCACTTCTCAAGGCATGCTTCCGGCGTGTGTTTCCACCTGCATTACCCACGCGCGTATTTTCGGCGATCTCAATGATCCTGAGAGTGATATTTCTCAACGCTTGGCAGAAGTCGATGCTGAAAAACTTCACGAAGAACTTGGTCTTGATACTGCGGTGTACTATGTCGGTCTTTCCGCCACGCAAGATTTAGCTCAAACATCGGTTGTCCACAAGGGCGGCAACAAGCTTGTTGCGGCAGCGAAATAACAAGAGAGGAAGGTGATTGGCATGGTGTGGGGAGCTGAAATTGCATGGTATCTTTTCCTGGCAGGCCTCGGAGCTGGTGCGTTTGCCGTGTCTGCGTGGATTTCCTGGAAATACCCGAAGGCGAAAACTCTGCCGAAAATCGGACGGATTATTGCGCCTATAGCGGTGGGAATCGGTCTTGTTCTGCTCATGGTCGATGCGACTGCTGGTTTTTTGAACCCAACGCGTTTTTTCTTGCTGCTGTCAAACTTTAGTTCCGTAATGACCTGGGGTGTCGTTATCCTGTCGATTTTTATGGTCATTGCGATGGTGGCAGTAGTGCTCAATTTGCTTAAGAAAGAAGTTCCTCGTTGGCTTGATCTTCTTGGCGTGATTGCCGCTTTGGCCGTCGCGACCTATACGGGGGTGCTGCTCGGGGTTTCTCCGGCATTCCCGCTTTGGAACTTGGCCATCCTGCCGATTTTGTTCGTAGTGTCGGCCGCTTCTTCGGGCATTGCGGCTGTGTTTCTCGTCGGCCTGTTGGTGTGTCGCGACGAACTGCAGGGCATGGACGTGATAGAAAAGGTCCATTTCGGATTACCGGTTATCGAGTTGGTCTTGCTGGTTGTTTTGCTTTTCATGACGAACAGCATGGGTGCTCAAGAGGGTTCAGTGGTTGCCGTAGCGGCACTTGCCTCGGTGGCGAATTTGATTTCGGGTTCCTATGCCCTTCCGTTTTGGGTTGGGTTGATTGTTGTTGGTTTGGTTCTGCCGACGGTATTGCAGGGCTATTCGCTTTTCGGCAAAAAACAGTCCGGTGATGCACCGGTGGCCGTCGGGGTGCCAGCGATGGCAATCGCCTCGGAGGCAGCTGTCCTCGTTGGTGGTTTTTTACTGCGCTATCTGATTGTGCTTGCGGCTATTCCAATCTGTTAGTTTCATCGCAGCAGACGGTATTACAATTCCGTCGCTAAGCGGGAACAAGGGGCAGGATGCTGGTTTCGGTACCTGCCTCTTGTGTGGAACAAAGCAGGAAGAAAGCGGGTGCTCAATGGTTGTTTGCGATGGCTTAACCATCCAAGATTGCGCTGGTGTCTACGAAGAGTTCGCCAAAATATTTCTTAACGAGCCAACGGATGAATCGATCGGTCAAGCCCGTGCTTTTCTAAGGATGTTCCAGGAAGATGATCCTCTCTCGAGCGAGCGAGCGACAGAAGACGCTTTGGAGGGGGCGGCCCTGCAGCAGCGTTATTACGATCGGTTCCTGGTGCCGTCATCGAAGTGGTATATTCCCCTTTCGGAAAACAGTGTCAAGCGTGCTTGTCTCACTGACGCGGGATGGGTTTTCGGGCCGACGACCGGTCCTGATTCGTTGCATGTCCTTGAGTGCTATCACGCTGCGCATTTTGATTTTCGGGCGTTGCGGGGTTTTGCTCCGCTGGTTGAATCGGTGCGGGCCGATGCCTTGGTTGTCGAGGTTACGTTCATGGCCTACTTAAGGCAGCATGAAGCGCAGTCTGCTTCCGGGGAGGACGCATCTCGGTGGAATTGTTTTGCACAGCAATTTCTTGCTGCCCACTTAGGGGGCTGGCTGGGTAAGGTGGTTACCATCATGGATTCAACTGAGAACGATTTCTATTTTGAAGTAGTTTGCGCCTTGGCGCGCTGGGTACAATCCCAAACTGCTGAAAATCTTAATCAAGAGATGGTTTCGTAGCCGTCTCTTGATTAATCCTCCCCAGGTCGTAGGTTTTGTCGTGATTTTGTTTATATACTAAACAATTATCAGTGCGCATAGTATTATTGATGAGCACCGATTACGGACACGGGCTTCGGTTCTGTCCGCAAGTATCGGCCATGGATGTATCCATGGCCGATGATTCGTTCCGGGGGCAAGTCTTCCGCACGAACCTTCCCACACGATGCCAATATTACACACCAAGGCGCACAAGCGCTATTTTTGCTGATTTTTGTTTCGACGAAAATCGAGAGGGAGAACTATGGGTTTATCGCGCAAGCAGATTATGATGTTGAGTGTTTTGATTTTCGGGACGTTCGTGACCATCTTGAACCAGACCATCGTGGCACCGGCACTGCCATCTGTCATGAGCGACATGGGGGTTGATGCCGCTACGGCGCAATGGCTTACCACGGGGTTCACTCTGGTCAACGCCATTATGATCCCCATCACCGCTTATTTCACCGACCGGTTTTCGACGCGCAATATTTTCTTGGCATCGATGGCTATCTTTATGGTTGGTAGCCTTTTAGCCGGGTGGGGGCCGTCGTTTGCCGTGCTTTTGCTAGGTCGTCTGGTGCAGGCGGTAGGTGCGGGTGTTTTGATGCCGATGGTCATGGTTGTGCTCATGTTGCTGTTCCCGGTGGAACGGCGCGGTACGGCTATGGGGCTTTTCGGTATCGTTATCGCGTTTGCTCCCGCCATCGGGCCTACCGTTGCCGGCGTTATCATCGACCAGGCAAACTGGCACATCATGTTCTTTATCATCGCCGTGCTTTCTGCGGCGGTTATCGTGTTTGCTCTTTTCGCGCTCGAAAAGACTCCGGCGTTAAACAAGGATGTCGTACTCGATAAACCTTCCGTGCTGCTTTCCAGCGTTGGTTTTGGTTGCCTTTTGTATGGTTTCAGTACCATCGGCTCGTACGGAATCAGCATTGGGGCTCTGCTGGTGACCATTATCGGATTAGTTGCACTCATCTTTTTCTTTCGGCGTCAGCTCACCATGGAAACGCCGATGCTGCAGGTTCGCGTCTTGGCCAACCGGACGTTTTTGGTGGGCACTATCATTGGCGTGCTCGTTCAGGCGGCCTTGCTTGCAGCGACTATCCTCGTGCCGATCTACGTGCAGTCGTTGTGTGGTTATCCGGCAACGGTTTCGGGCTTGATCCTTTTGCCCGGGGCCATCATTATGGGGGCTATGGGTCCAATCGCGGGTAAGCTTTTTGACAAATATGGCCCCCGTGTTTTGAGTCTCGTGGGCATGTCGGTTTTGACCCTCACGACATTCGGGTTCACTTTCCTGACCACCGAAACGAGTATCGCGTATATCACGGTGCTGTATACGGTTCGCCTCTTCTCGCTTTCCCTGATCAACATGCCCATTACCACCTGGGCCATGAACGCGCTCGATAACAAGGTCATCAACCACGGCACCTCGGTGAATAACACGCTGCGGCAAGTTTCCGGTTCTTTGGGTACCGCCATCATTGTGTCGGTTACCACGATGGTGACGAATGCGAACACCAGCACGATGGGTGCAATCCAGGCAAATGTTCTCGGCATCAACGTTGCTTTCGGAATTTCCGGCGCGCTCTGTCTAGCTGGTTTGATCATGGTGTTTTTCCTGGTGAAAGAAAAGTCCGGAGATGCAGCTGAGGCCGATCCCGATAACGTTCGCCGCGGCATCATCGAAACCATCATGAAGCGCGATGTGTTTACCGTACCCGAAACGGCTACGGTATGTGAGACCATGGCGCTGTTCGTCGAGAAGGGAATCAGCGCGGCTCCTATTGTTAACGCCGCCGGCGAAGCGGTCGGTTTCGTTTCCGACGGCGACGTGATGCGCTCTCTTTCGAAAAGAGGGAAGACTTATATGGATCCCGTTGTCATGATCATGCAGACTGAAGCCGATGGTGCCGACTTTGGACAGAAGCTCGGTGATCTTATGGATATGAGTGTTCGCGCCATCGCAACGAAGGGAGCGATTGGTGTTGGCGTGCATGCGGGACTTGAAGAAATATGCCGCGTTTTGGGCGAAAATCATCTCAAGAAAGTTCCCGTTATGGAAGGCAAACGCATCGTCGGCATGATCAATCGCTCCGATATTACCCAATACTCGATGAAAAGTTATCTGGAAAACAGGGCATAGTGAAGCGTTGGTCAATTCCAGTTTTACCATAGAGGATGAGGGACTTGCTCCTTCTTGCCGGGTAAATCGGATAAGATGGGCGCACACTCGATGCTTGGAGCAGGGAACTTTTATGAATTACAACCAGGTGGAATTTAAAGGATCATATGGCACCTCGGCGCAGCTGCCCGAATCGAAGCGCCCCGAAGTCTCTTTTGTCGGGCGATCGAACGTTGGCAAATCGTCGTTGCTGAACAAGATATTCAACCGTAAAGGTTTGGTGAAAGTATCTTCGGTCCCCGGCAAAACAACGACGATCAACTTTTTCGGTACGGAGGAGATCGATTTTGTCGATTTGCCTGGTTACGGTTTTGCGAAGGTTGCCGTCGCAGAAAAAGGGCGTTGGTCAGAACTGATCAGCAGCTATTTCGACCAGTATCGCTTCTATGCGCTGGTTGTCGTGTTGATCGACCTGCGCCATCCCGCCGCAAAACTCGATGAGCAGATGATCGAGTTTTTGACCGGGTGCGAGCTTCCCTTTATGATCGCGCTGACCAAAGCTGACAAGATGAGTAAATCTCAGGCGAACAGTAAAATGGCCGCCATGCGCCAACAGCTCAAGATCGCTCCCGAGTTTCCCCTGGTAGTCACCTCCGCTGAAAACGGTATGGGTATCGAAAAGCTGCGTACCATGATTGAGACCGCCTGTAAGTAAGGTTGGCGGATGCCGGCTACTACTGAGCGTGGCGGCCCTTTCGCGTGCGCCTTCGGTGAGCGATCAAAGCTACTGCGGTAGCGATAATAACCACAAAGATACCAATCGCTATTAGCGTCGGTTTTTCGAGGTCAAGCATCCAAAGGGAAGTGTTTGTTTTCGTCTCGGTTACCGCTCCAGTTTGTTCTGCGGGTATTTCGCAGCGCTTGGCATGTACGAGCAGGCGGTGGTCGTTTACGCCGTAGGGCGTGCAGGTTACCAAGGTTACCAGATCGCTTTCCGGTTGTATGGTAAGGGAGTCGGTTTCATGGGGGAGTACGATTTCCGTATCGTAAATCTCGTAGGCACGTTCTACCTTGAATACTTCGATGATAAAAATATCTCCTGTCGACAACTTGTCGAGTGAATCGAATATTTTTACCGAGGGAAGTCCGGTGTGTCCCGCCAGTACGCAGTGGGTCGATGGGCCTCCTATGGGCAGCGAGGTATTGACAAGATGTCCGACGCCGTGAGTCAGCTCGTCTTCGTTTGTGCCGTGATAGAGGGGAAAGGACAGCGCAAGCTTTGGAATGTGGATAGATCCCATGACGCCATCGTTTGCGATATTGAGAATGCGCAGGTAGTCATCAGGCTTCGTGGTTGGCTGGGAGGGGTCAAACGGGTCGATGACCACCGTGCGTCCTGCGAAAACTGCTTCGTTATAGTGCTGCGCGTTTTGGAATTCCGCATCGAGATTTTGCGGGTCGGCCTTTTCGACTGCTTCCATTTGCTGTACGGTTACCTGTTCTTGTGCCTGATGGAGCATCCAGTTGCTTACGGTAGGATACGCGAGGCAAGCCGCCCCCACGAGAAGGATAAGGAGGGCGAGCACGTTGAGAAGGTGTTTTTGAATATA
>JAVWAI010000017.1:0-5567 GCA_036650075.1 Raoultibacter sp. | reverse complement strand
ATACCTACGTTTTTTGTTTGCTGCGTTACTCATCAGCGGCATCCTTTATCTATCGAGGGATTGAGAAAATGAAAAGCTCCCCCGACACCCTTGCAGCAAGAGCGGTATTGGGGGAGCGTTGGGTGCTTACCGAATTGTGCTGGCTGGCCCGTGTATGCGTAAAAGCTCCTAAAGCCCCTTGCGCTTGCGGTGCGACCATACGGCAAGACCTGTTGCTGTGGTTATCAGAACCAACCCCGAGAGCGTTAAGGCAAGGGTGCCCTCTCCGCCGGTTTGCGGCAGAAGGGGGGTTTTGGCGTTGGTGATTGTTCCTGCATTGTAGTATTTTGCCAAAGGCCCTGTGCTTTCTACGGTGTTTGCGGTGAAGGTAACTGTGGTGATCGTATCGGAAAGGAGGTATCCTGCGGGAGCTTTAGTTTCTTTGAGATAGTACGTACCAATCCCCAAATCGTCGCATTGAGCTATGCCGTCGGCGCCGGTTGCCATCACTTTCACCGCGCGTACTGTTGGTGCTATGCCTGCAACTGCCGTGCCGTTGGCGTCCTCTTTATAGAGGGTGAACTCGGCACCGGATAGCTTCGCCTGGTTTGAACCGTCTACTTTCAGAAGATAAACTCCGTAGGTGGTAACGATAACCTTATCGGTTATGGTGTCGCTTGAATTGTTGTCGTAAGGGTTGTTTGCAAACTCGATCTTTGCAGTGTTCGTTTCAGGGTTGGTGACGTTTGCTGCCTCGTTTACCGTTGCGCTGTAGGTGAGGGTGATGTTTTGACCCGCATACTGCTTGATCAGGCTGTAATCGTTGAGCGTGTAGATAAATCCATCATCGTTTTGCGTCAGAGTAAACGCATTGGCGGGAAGCGTTTCGTTGCCAGTTCCGATTTTTACCGTTACGTCCTTTTTGAAGGTAAGGCCGCTTGATAAGGTGTCGCCAATCATGAATTTCGTATTCGTGGCGTTTTCGGGGTAGCTTGGAACAGTTGCGGTGATGGTGAAGGGAATAATATCGCCAATGGCGTATTCATCGACCTGGTCTTTTCCGTCGGCTTTCTTGTCGATAGTCACCTTGCTGCTCTTGATCTCGATGGTTGCGTCGGTCAGCGTGTAGGTGTTGTCGACGTTTGCTGCAGGAACCAGCGATACGATCGTATTTTGAAAGACGACTCCGCTACTCGCTTGGGGGCTTACTGTGATGAGGTACTGGCCCATGGCTAGGTTGGCAAATGTCGCTTCTGCGCTGGTGGCTGTAATCGTAGTTGGTGTGAGTCCGCCGACGCCCGTGGCGACTGCCGCAATTTTGTCGGCGGCCGCTTTCATTCCAGTACTGTCGCTCGCAAGTTTAGAATAGTCGGTAAAGGTTATTCCAAAATTGCTTCCCGCGGGAAACGCGCTCGTGAGGGTGTTGGCTGTTTTGTCGTACGTGGTTTCGACGATACGGTAGGCCTTGACGGTGTCGCCTGCGCTTATGCCGGTGATGGCAATGGCTCCTGTCGTGCCTGGCTGCACGGGTGTGTAGTTTGCCGCCTGTGCCGTGCCGGGAACCATCGCGAGTGCGACGAAGACGGCGAGCAGGATTGCGAAAGCCTTTCGATACGATTTTTGTACTATCGTTCTCATAAAAACCCCTTTCATTGTGTTTGCCGCCTGCGCAGCATTCATGAGCTATCTTCAACTGGCACATGCCAGGTTGAACGTTTCTTATTCCTGAGCTTTGATTCTTATACGGGCAAGAAAAAGCGCCGTCGAAGTGCAGAGCGCTATTGCTCCAAACAGATAAAGTGGCCCCGTGCCCGCGCCTCCGGTATGGGGAAGTACGGCAATTTTATTGTTCTCGATCGTGATGTCGACGATGCCGTTTTCAAGAGGCACAACGACCCCCGGTTCGTGAAACGATGCTACCCCGTCTTCCGATAGGGCAAATTTCACCGGATTTTTCAGCAGTTGGTAGCCTGCGGGCGCCCTGGTTTCTACGATCCAGTACACTCCCTTTCTGACACCGTAGAAGGCGGCCTTTCCGTTCTCGTCCGTGTCGAGTGCACCCTCAAGAGGGCGTAAGAGGGGTTCATCCGAAAACACGGCCGCAAGCTTGTCTTCGCTATCGAATACGCCATTGCCGTTGTCTGCCCGAAGTTCAAAAGACGCTTTCGCAAGAGGTGCTTTCGAAACGCTTTCTTGCTTGGTGATTCTCAAAGCGATTGCGCGAGAATTTTTCAGCGTGGGCATGGATTTTTTCGGCAGGGCAAACAGGGAATCTCCCGGTGCGTCGACGGCGTGGTCGCCTTCGTGGTCGGTGCCAAGCAGGTCGCGGTGGGTGGTGTAGCAAAGCGTATAGGAGGGGCCTGCATTCGTTTTGTCTAAGCAATAACCAACGGGTGCTTGCAGTTCGGTCACCGTATACTGCCCCCAAGAAAGACCCCGGAACTTCGCCACACCGTCTTTTCCTGAAGTCGCGGTAACCTGCGTGGCGTTGCTTAAAATAGGAGAGCCCGCAGCATCACATAAACCGAATACGGCTCCTTCGAGAGGTCGGGGGATGCTTGCGTCGTCGGTTTTCATGATTTCGGCGCTGTAGAGAAGACCTCGGACAAAGGGGCTCTTTGGGGTGACCGTGCGGACTTCCGGTGTCGCCGGAGGATTTTGCGTAAACAGGTCGGTGACTTGGTACGATAACGTGGCCGAGGTATTGGTAGCGTTTTTTTGCCCTTCTGTCAGGCTTCCTGAAGGAAACGTGGCGGGGTGTCCAGAACTGGTGAATTGCGGCGCAGCAACATCGAGGCGTACCCGATAGACGCACTCGGCCACGTTCAGAAGCCATTCTTCGTAGGGATGGTCCGTTGAGGCTTCCTTATCGAACGTGGTTTTTTCTGTGATATTCCAGATGAACCTTTCGTTTCCCTGTGTATCGAAGCCATCTTCGGTAAAAGTTCCGTCGACCTGCTCGAGCCCGAGGTATTCGATGGTGGGACCCATGCTGTCGGTCAGGTGAGTAAGACTTGTCTCGTATTGACCTTCGATAGGAACCTTGTCGAGGTAAACGTTCATTTCTAGCATGGTTCCACTGCCTTGACCCTCGGTGTGCAGGTTGACCCCGAAGCTCGATAAAATGCCGCCCGTTATGCCGGGCAGTTGGATAAATACGCTGGCATTGCTGCAATTGGGTACCGTACCGCGGCGGGTGTCGTGGTAGGTGTAGAGAAGAGAGCCGCCTTTCTTGTCGTATACGTTGATGATGACGTTGTATGTTTGATTTCCGGTAGCGTTATTTTTTTCGTTAACCGCACCGGAATTGCCGACAATACTCTCGTAATAGGTACCAAGATCTTCTTCTTTGTATTTTCCCGAGGTCGTTATGAGAAATTTCGAGTCGTCGAGGTATTTTTCCAAGGATGTTTTGCGGTCAACGGAAAGGTAGATGAGAAATTCGTTTTCTCTCTCTGTCGGAACAACGTTTTTTTGTATGCGTACGGATTTATCGGGGGAAAGTACTTTGTTTTCTTTGGCGTTTCCCCTGAATTGCCCCGACACGATCTGCCAGTCGTTTGCGGCAGATAAGGCAAGCGCGTCCCCGGCGGTTTCTGCTTTCGGCAGATAAGCTGTCGCCATCGAAGAAGGTTGTAGTGACTCGGGGAGTGCTGGTTGTTCTTCTGGTGAGGGTTGCGCTGCTTCTCTTTTCTCAGACTGTGTCACTGCTGCTGTCGAAGGCTCTGCGATTTCCGCCAACGCAGGGCTTGCTCCCTGCAAAGTAAAAAACGCCATCGCGCAAAGAAAAATGCTCAAAAAACGAAGGTGCACCAAGTGAATTCTCAGTCCTTCTTTCCCTCTATTTTCTTGAATTGCAGTATTCATGGCAACCATCCTCGATAATGTGCTCGTCACGTGCAGTCTTGTCGACGACGTCTACTGATCACCTTACAAGGGGCCTTGTTCGCGTTCGTTGCAAAAGCGTTCCCGCTTCGTGCTGAAAGAGTACAGCTGTGATTTCCCCGTTGAATAGCTGCTAAAATTCATTAATAATTAATTGGTGGTGCTTCGAGATGGCGTGGTGGTGGGTCTGGGGTATGGGGTTAAAAGCCGCGGTGTCACCAAAAAAAGCAGACGCCACGCGGGGTGTCGTCTGCCGGGTAATCGCTGCGAAAAAATCTTATTCGAAATCCATTGCCCTAAATGACAATTCTGCGAGTGTGACTTCTCCCCAGCTATATTCGCGCAGGTAAGAACCCTTAAACAGGTTTTTACTTTTCTCGTCGCCCGAAAGATAATCGAAAAGGTCGCATCGAACCAGGTCTGTTTCTATCCTGCGCGACCTGCCGCTTTTTTCAACGATATCAGCAATGCCGTACTCTTCCAAAATCTCACCAAGGCGCATTGCTATTTTGCGAAAACGGGACAAGGTGACCTTGTTGGCCGTCTCACCTTCCCAGAGAAAAGAAACGGCTTCCGCCGAGGACACATAGCCTCCCCGATTGTCGACAAGCAGGGCAAGCAGCTCTTCTGATTTTGCGTGATTAAACGCCACGGGCCGACCGTCAACGAGTACTCTAAAATGCCCGAACGTTTGGATGTAGATATCTTTATCCAGAAAGCATGGTGCGCTGCCACGGGGCTGCGCCGGCGTGAGATCAACGGCAATCTTTTTGCAGAGAAACAAAATCTTATCGCCGAACCCCATCAACAAACCGTCGCATTTCTGAGCTCCTCGACTGCGCGCAAGTTCGAAGCATATGCGAGATACCGCTCCGTCGCCGAATGCCTTTCGTTGATCGAGCACTTCTTCAAAGAGCGCCCGCACGTTTTGCTGGTCTTTGCCGGCAACGAGGCTATCAAGAAGGAAGTCAAGAGCTGAAGGCATCATTGCGGAAACCGAGCCTAAACCCTGCACTTCCGGTAGCGACGAATTCTGAATACAGCGGAGGGATCCTAAAGGTTTATCGAAAATAAAAATCGCATCAAAAGCGTGGCGTGCCGTTTCGATGAATGTTTCGATGCCTTGTTTGCGCTCAAGGTTGTCTTGCCCCGGCAGCTCCGTGCACACCAAGCGGCAAAGCACGGTGCCCTCTTCGGTGCGGAAAGCTGATGACCACCCTGCGACCTCCGTAAATACTCCGTCAAACTTGCGAAGGAAACCCTGTCGATTCTTCAGGCCCGGGGTGTCGGGATCGGGTCCGGTGGCATCTTCCGCAAGAGCTCGAATCGAACGAAGCGAGGTGAGCGTCGCCATGTATTTTACTTCTTCGCAGCTCATGGCAGCGACTTCTGCCGCGCCGAGCATTTTTAGAAAATGTTTATTCATAAGCAAGATGTGGCCGTCTGCTTCCGCTTCGGTCATAATCCTTGACGACATCGTGTCGCTGACGTGTAAGATGTGCCCGTCTTTGTGCACCATTCGGTAACGTAATGTGAGTGTTTTTTTCTCCTTCGAAAGCTCGAGCACGAATTTTCTGAAAGACTCGGCATCGTCTTCGTGAAGAAGTGCGGTGTATCGATCGTGCAGGTTGTCTCGAAGTTCTTCTTGTGAGTAGCCGATCATCTCGCATAAAGCGGGGCTGGCATAATCGAGACGAATGGGA
>JAVWAI010000016.1:0-30917 GCA_036650075.1 Raoultibacter sp. | reverse complement strand
CGAACACGAGTGTGGCGACGGCGCAAGCCAGCTTGTTTTGCTTGAAGTTTCTTCATCTTCTATCCCTTCAGTCTCAAATCAGATATGCGCCTTAGCCTAGTCGGACTTCGCAGCCTTACCGAGCTTACGACGAACCATTTCGCCTTCATAGCGGATACCTTTACCCTTGTAGGGTTCGGGCTTACGCCATTTCCGGATGTTGGCAGCTACCTGACCGACTTCTTCTTTGCTAATGCCGTTGACGATGATTTCCGTCTGCGTCGGCACTTCAAATGTAATGGAATCAGAGGCTTCCACCAAAACAGGGTGGGAGAAGCCAAGCTGTAGCTCTAAGTCTTTGCCTTTGAGAGCAGCACGATAACCGACGCCTACCAACTGAAGCTTTTTAGCATAACCGCTGGAAACGCCTTCAACCATGTTGCTGATCAACGTACGGGTGAGGCCGTGGAAGCTCTTCGCTTCGCGGCTATCGTCCGGACGCTCGACAATGATCTCTTCGCCTTCTTGCTTAATCGTCATCATTTCGGGAAGGCTGCGGGTCAGTTGACCTTTTGCTCCTTTGACGGTAACGGTATTGCCGTCGATGGTGACATCGACACCAGCAGGAATGGCGATGGGTTGTTTGCCAATACGTGACATATTAAATCCCTTCCTTTCCTACCAAATGTAAGCGATGACTTCGCCGCCGATGCCGGCTTTGCGGGCATCGCGATCAGTCATAACGCCGCGGCTTGTAGAGACGATTGCGGTACCCAAACCACCCAAAACACGGGGAAGTTCGTCCTTGCCGGCGTAGATACGCAGACCGGGTTTGGAAATACGCTTGATTCCGCGAATGGTACGATCTTTTTTCTCGCCATACTTCAAAACGAGTTCAAGCGTATCACGCGGGTCAGACGCAATGGTTTCATAGCTTGTGATATAGCCCTCTTCTAACATGATGCGGGCGATCTCGACAAGTTTCTTGCTCGACGGCATAGAAACCGTCGCCTTGCCTGCAGAGTTAGCATTACGCACACGCGTAAGCATATCTGCAATGGGGTCGTTCATGCTCATTGTTTCTCCTTTGGATCGTGATGAGCCGAAAAGCTGGTTCGATCGATGCCCTTAGCATCGACGCCTTGATTAACGACACACCTAACGTGATCAAACAGATTCCGGGTCGGCTTACCAGGAAGACTTGGTCACGCCGGGAAGTTCGCCTCTGTTCGCTAATTCGCGAAGGCAGATACGGCACAGACCGAACTTGCGGTAAAACGCATGAGGGCGTCCACAGCGAGTGCAGCGGCTGTGCTGGCGCGTAGAAAACTTCGGCTCGCGCTTAGCTTTGGCGATCATCGATTTTTTAGCCATTCAAATCCTTCTTTCTTATAACTCACTCAATTGAGTGGAGTTGCTTAATTCTTGAACGGGAAGCCGAGCAGGTCCAAAAGGGCCTTTGCTTCCGCGTTGTTGTCAGCGGTGGTTACGAAGGTAATGTCCATACCGCGGTTGCGGTCGATTTTGTCATATTCGATTTCCGAGAAAATAAGCTGCTCGGTAACGCCCAACGTATAATTGCCACGACCGTCGAAGCTCGTTGCCGGGATACCGCGGAAGTCGCGGACTCGGGGAAGAGCGGTTGCTAGCAGACGATCGAGAAATTCCCACATACGGTCTCCGCGCAGGGTAACCTTACAACCGATAGCCTGACCTTCACGGATATGGAAGCCAGCGATAGACTTCTTAGCGCGCGTCGTGGCCGGCTGTTGACCGGTGATGATACGCATATCCTTGATGGCGGCATCGAGCATTTTAGCATCGGAAGCAGCTCCGCCGACACCCATATTCACGACAATCTTCTCAAGGCGAGGCGCCTTGTTAATATTTTCGAGTGCAAGATTTTCCTTCAAAGCCGGAACGATCTCGTTGAGGTACTTTTCTTTCAAACGAGGGATAGCCATGTATCTTATTTCCTCTCTCCGATGAATTAAACACAGGATTTCTGACCCTGCGTCCCCCGCCATCTTTAGCGAGGGTCATAGTTGACACTTAACGCGCAACAAGGTGCCGCGAAGCACCTTGATACACTTTAGTCGATAGACTTGCCACACTTCTTGCAAACGCGAACTTTTTTGCCACTTTCACGATTAATACCGATGCGGGTGGCCTTTTTGCAGCTCGGGCAAATAATCGCAACGTTGGAGACATGAATAGGAGCTTCAATGCTCGCAATGCCACCTTGCGGATTTTGCTGAGTCGGGCGAAGAGCCTTCTTCGCAACATTCACCTTTTCCACGAGCAAGCGCTGCTGTTCAGGAAAAGCGCGTAATACTACGGATTCTTTACCCTTATCTTTACCGGTGAGAACTTTTACCTTATCGCCGGTTTTGATGTTCATCTTTGCCATCTGTTACACCCCCTACAAAGTTTCCGGTGCCAGAGACACGATCTTCATATATTTCTTGTCACGCAGTTCACGAGCGACGGGCCCGAAGATACGGGTGCCGCGGGGAGCTCCAGCGTTGTCGATAAGCACGCAAGCGTTCTGATCGAACTTGATGTAGCTGCCGTCATTGCGACGGAGTTCTTTTTTCACACGAACGACTACGCAGCGCACGACCTCGCCTTTTTTAACGTTGGCGTTCGGTGCCGCTTCTTTAACGCTGCAAATGATGACGTCACCGAGGCCCGCATAACGGCGCTTAGAGCCGCCGAGGACCTTGATGCATTGCACCTTGCGAGCGCCAGAGTTGTCGGCCACTGCGAGCTGGGATTGCATCTGAATCATTGCCTGAACCTCTCTTTACTCTTCAGAATAGTCTGCGAAAGCAAACTATTTGGCCTTTTCGATGATCTGAACAAGACGCCAGCGCTTCATTTTTGACAGCGGACGGGTCTCCATGATGCGTACGGTATCACCGACACCAGCTTCATTGTTCTCATCATGAGCATGGAGTTTTTCAGTGCTCGTCATCATTTTGCCGTACACAGGGTGCGGCTTACGTTCTTTGATTTGTACTACGCAGGTCTTATCGCCAGCCGCGCTTACCACGACGCCTTGACGAACCTTGCGAGAATTACGGATCTCACTCATTTATTCTCAACCTTCCTAACAGTTCGCTATTTGGCGCTTAGTTCGCGAGCGCGCATCTCAGTTTGGACACGGGCGATATCTTTTTTTACCTGATTGACACGAGCGGTGTTATCAAGCTGGCTCGTAGCCATCTGGAAACGCAGGTTGAAAAGCTCTGCGCGGGCTTCTTTCAACTTCGACTGCAAATCATCAGCCGAAAGTTCGCGGATTTCTGCTGCCTTCATTTATTCCTGCCCTTCCGTTTCGCGAGAAACAATCTTGCACTTGATGGGCAATTTGTTGACTGCCAAGCGCAAAGCTTCCTTTGCGGTAGCTTCGTCGACGCCGTCGATCTCAAACATGATACGACCGGGCTTAACTACGGCAACCCAAGACTCGGGGTTACCTTTACCGGAACCCATGCGAGTTTCAGCAGGTTTCTGGGTAATCGGCTTATCAGGGAAGATCGTGATCCAAACTTTACCGTCACGCTTCATGAAACGAGTCATAGCGATACGAGCGGCTTCAATTTGGCGGTTGGTAATCCAAGCAGGCTGCAAAGCCTGAATGCCGTACGTGCCGTGGTTCAAACGAGTACCACCTTTAGCGGAGCCCTTCATAGAACCACGCTGCACCTTACGATGCTTAACGCGCTTAGGACTTAACATTTACTTTGCCCCCCTCTCATTGCGATCGTTGCGGCGGGGACGGCTGGGGCGAGAGTTGCCTTCCAGAGCGGGCTGCGGAGCCTTCTGCCCGGGAAGAACTTCACCGTGGTACACCCAAACCTGCACACCGATGGAACCCATCGTGGTGGCGGCGGTGCAGAAGCCGTAATCAATTTTAGCGCGCAGGGTGTGCAGCGGCACACGGCCTTCGCGATACCATTCACGGCGGCTCATTTCAGCGCCACCGAGACGGCCGGCACACTGGATACGAATACCCTGAGCACCGCTCTTGCGTGCAGACTGAACAGCTTTACGCATGGCGCGACGGAAAGCCACGCGACCTTCAAGCTGCTCTGCAACGCTTTGCGCAATCAGGTTGGCGTCGAGTTCAGGACGCTTAACCTCGATTACTTCGACGGAAACGACGCCATTAGCGACCCCGGTAAGCTTCTTGCGAAGCGTATCGATTTCAGCGCCTTTCTTGCCGATAACAACACCCGGACGAGCCGTGGTGATGATGACCTTGATCTTGTCGCCCGCACGCTCAATTTCCACTTTGGAGACGGCAGCTCGGACAAGGTAGCTCTTCAAAAACTTACGAATAGCAAGGTCGTTCTCAAGATGTTTCGCATAGTCTTTGTCGGCGTACCAACGGCTACGCCAATCTTCGGTAATGCCGAGACGGAACCCGGTAGGATTTACTTTCTGACCCATGAGTTGCTATGCCTCCTCTCGCGTTGCGACGATAACGGTAATATGACAGGTACGTTTGCGGATGCGAGACGCAGAACCCTTGGCGCGAGGACGCATGCGCTTCATGGTCGGGCCTTCATCAGCGTAGGTTGCTTTAATGACCAGTGCTTCCGGGTTTACGTGATGCAGACTTTCTGCATTGGCAATAGCGGAATTCAGAGTCTTCAAGACGACTTCAGCAACATCGCGATCGCAAAATTGCAGAATCTCACGAGCACGTCCGACGGATTTACCGCGAACGAGATCGATGACGATGCGTGCTTTGCGGGGCGAAACGCGCACATAACGTGCAGATGCTTTAGCTTCCATGTGTCACCCCTCCTATTTCTTCGAGGCGGCCGTGTGCCCACGGAACGTGCGCGAAGGCGCAAATTCCCCAAGCTTGTGACCAACCATTGATTCGGTTACATATACCGGTACGTGCTTACGGCCATCATGCACGGCAATGGTGTGTCCCACCATTTCCGGGAAGATGGTGCTCGCGCGAGACCAGGTCTTGATAACGTTCTTTTCGCCAGCCGCATTCATCTTTTCAATACGTTCGAGAAGACGCGGTTCAACGAAAGGACCTTTTTTTAAACTTCTACTCACTTCTACTCCTTAACGCTTATGCGCTACTTCTTGCGACGGCGGATAATCAAGCGGCCCGAAGCCTTCTTGGCATTGCGGGTGCGGTGGCCCTTGGTAGGCACGCCCCACGGAGTGACCGGGTGACGACCAGCGGACTTGTTTTTGCCTTCGCCGCCGCCGTGCGGGTGGTCAACCGGGTTCATAACAGTACCGCGAACGGAGGGACGAATGCCCTTCCAGCGGTTACGACCGGCTTTGCCGACCTTGATGTTGCCGTGTTCGGAATTACCGACTTCACCGATGGTTGCGCGACACGCAACAAGCACGCGACGCATTTCGGAAGAAGGCATGCGCAGGATTGCGTAGTCGCCTTCCTTGCCCATGAGCTGGATGCTCGTGCCAGCAGAACGAGCAATTGCAGCGCCGCGACCGGGCTGCAATTCGACTGCGTGAACAAGCGTACCAACGGGAATGGATGAAAGAGGAAGCGTGTTACCCGGTTTGATGTCGGCTTCTTTGCCGCTCATGACCGTATCGCCAACCTTGAGACCCTTAGGATGCAGGATGTAGCGCTTTTCGCCATCGGCATAATGAAGCAGCGCGATGCGAGAAGAGCGGTTCGGATCGTATTCGATCGTCGCAACCTTGGCGGGGATACCGTCTTTATTGCGCTTGAAATCGATGATACGATAACGACGCTTGTTGCCGCCACCCTGGTGACGGGTAGTGATGCGTCCATTGTTGTTGCGGCCAGCCTTTTGCGGCAGAGGCGCCAACAGCGACTTTTCCGGGGTAGAGCGCGTGATTTCGGCAAAATCCGAAACCGTCTGAAAACGCCTACCGGGACTTGTCGGCTTGTACTGTTTTACTCCCATTTCTTTCCTTTCTCCGGTTTTTTCCTGTGCACCGTCAAGATTTCATGCTTCCTTCTTCGTTCCGGCGAGGAAAACCCCACCCGTTCAAATCGAAGCGCTTCAAATCTATTCAACACACCCGAAAAACCCTTTACCTTTGTGTGGTCTCGATCGCCGCTTAATGCACTTTGGGAGGCTGGGCATTTACGACTCCGAGTTTCCACGCGCCCGGGTGTATCCATACAACACGAGACGCAACCGAGAATTATAAAGGGATATTCGGGTAAGCGCAAGAAATATCTTTCGGCATGCACCCTCGCACAAGCCCCACACGGTTTGCACACAACTGATCGGCAGAAATCAGGCTTTCTGACCGACCTTTACTCGTTCGCCTTCAAGCTTTCCACCATGTCGATTTTCGCAAGCTTCCCCCGCATGAAGACGGTGACCAGAATTGAGAACAGCAGGGTCAACACGAAGGCACCCACAAAACTGAGTACATGGATAACGCGCCCGAACATAGCCTGGTCAACCTCGGCCGTGACGACGACAAAGCCCTCCATAAACACCCCGAACACCAACCCCACCGCACAACCAATCAGCGTGAGTAGGATGGTTTCACGATAGATATACGCATTGACTTCATGGGGAGTGAACCCAAGCACCTTGATCGTTGCGATTTCCCGCTGCCGTTCCGTGATGTTGATGTTGGTCAGATTGTACAGCACGATAAAGGCAAGCGCGGCGGCGGCAACCACCAACACGACGACGATCATATTCACACTCGAAAGCATCTTCTGGTACGACTCGATGGCTTCGTCGTTGTAGGCAACGGTATTCACGCCTTCGATATCCCGAAGATCATCGCTGAATTTGGTACGTTTCGCATGATCTTCTGAACAGTTAGCAAAAATAACCGAATCAGAAAGCGGCTTTCCCGCCACGGCTTCATAGTGCTGAGGAGTCGTGTAGATATAGTTGTTGATATAGTTTTCGGCAATGGCGGTGACGGTAAAAGTGTAGCCCTTCCCCTTCGCGTTGCCGATTTCGTCTTGCTCGAATAACTGGAACGTATCGCCGACCGATACATTCAATTTCGTCGCAAGCTTCTCGGTTAAGATAACTTCATCGTCTTCCAAAGAAAGCGTCTCTTGACTTATGCGATTTCTCATCGTGACAAACTGAGCAAACTCTTCCCCATTTTGCGGAGCGATTACCTGCAGACCCTCTTCAGTATGGTCGAAAGTTGAGGCTAGCATGCTTTCTCGCGTTGCCCGCGTGTACGACGAAATCATATCTTCATCGGCAATGACGGCGTCGACCCTGTCAGTTGACTCCTTCGAGATATCGTCATTCAGACTGATTGCTACGTTGTACTTTATGATTTCTCCGTACTGCTTGATGATGATATCGTTGATGGCGTCATGGAGCCCCAGTCCCGTCAAAAGCAATGCCGTGCAGCCGGCGATACCAATCACCGTCATGATGAAACGCTTCTTATAGCGGAAGATATTACGGAACGTGACCTTCCACGAGAAGGACATACGACGCCACAGGGGACGTATCCGTTCGAGCAGGATACGTTTGCCCGCTTTAGGCGCGCGCGGCAGCATAAGAGCCGCTGGTTGCTCGCGCAGGGTGGTACCCGCCGCTGCCCAGGTGGCGATAAGCGTTACGCCGACACCTAAGCCGAAGGCAAGACCGGCAAGCGCCAGATCGACAGGATGGGGACCCGCCGGTATCGCATAGATGATCACGTACGCTTTGAAGATAACGGCAGGCAAAATCTGAGAGAACGCAACGATGCCGATAATGCTCCCAATCGTGCTCGCAACAGCTGCATAGATGAGATATTTCGAGGTGATTCGGCCTCTGCTGTACCCGAGAGCTTTATAGGTGCCGATAAGACCACGTTCTTCTTCGACCATACGGGTCATCGTCGTCAAAGCCACCAAAGCGGCGACGAGGAAGAAGATGAAGGGAAACACCTGTGCGATACTGTCGACACGACCCGCATCGGCGTTGAAGCTTTCAGCGCCGTAATTTTTCGTGCGATCCATCACGTACCAGGTAGGCTCGTCGATGTCGTCAATCTTTTTCTGCGCATCGGAAAGTTTCTTTTCGGCATCGGCGAACTTTTGATTCGCTTCAGTCTTATTGCGCTCATACTCGGCCAAGCCATCGGCGTATTCTTTTTCGGCACTCGCTAGTTCGCCCCGGCCGTTTTCAAGTTCACTGCGGCCATTCGCCAGCTGCGCCGCCGCACCGTCGAGCTGCGCCCGGGCACCCCCGAGCTGATTGTCGGCCTGTTGCTTCTGTGCGTCATAGTGCGTCCAGCCAGCAGAGAGCTGAGCGTGGGCGTCGGCAAGCTGCACTTTTTGCGCATCAAGAGCGGCTTGCGTGCTGTCAAGTTGCTGCTTGGTCGCATCGAGAGCGGCTTGCTGCCCATCGAGCTGAGCTTTGGTGGCAGCATATTCGGATGATGCCGGATCCAGGTGAGCCAGCTGAGCGTATCCCGCCTGCACCTGATCGACACCTGCCTGCCATAAGGCCCATCCCCCTTGCAGCTGCGCCACGCCGGCGGCCAATTGCGCATCGGCGTCGTCGATCTGCGTCTGTTTTTCCGCAAGGAGACGGTACGCGTCCGTCAGCTGCTCCCGCGCCGAAGCACCCCGTTCGGCAAGTTCTGCCGAACCGTTGTTGTATGCAGCCTGCCCCGAAGCGAGCTCACCCTCGCTCGACGCAATCGTCGATGAGGCATCGGCGAGTTTTGCCTTCGCGTCGTCAAGCTTCGCCTTGGCGTCATCGAGTTTCTTCTGAGCGTCGCCTCTTTCGCGCTCGAAATCCTTACGCTTATCGTCGAGTTCGTCTTGCGCCTTTTGCTTTATTTCGGCCTGGCGCGCCAGCTCTCGCTCGGGAGCCTTATCGTTGAGCCGCTGCTCGACCACCGCAACCGTGTCTTTATAGGCCTGGCTTGCGGAAGCTTCATCCGCCGCCCCCTCCACGGTTAAAAACGCTTCCGTGTAAGGCAAATCCCGCGAAAAATCGGTCGAGGGAATATACATGAACTGCTGCAGCACACCGCTGCCGAGCGTCGTCGGCCCCATGTTTGAAGAAGAAGCGTAATAGGGCGCTTGCACGTATCCTACGATGGTATAGGTGCGCGTGGTAAGCACCTCGTCGATATTCTGGGCGCCTTCGGTTATTTCAATCTTGTCGCCGATTGCCGTCGGCGAATTCATGACGCGATCGCCGGAAATAACGCATTCACCCTCGTGGGCGGGCCATGACCCTTCGACGAGAATAGGACGATTCAGGTAATGAGGGTCGTTCGATATCGCATGCACCCCGTCGCTGGTGTCGCTTGCCGTAGCGGCAGCGACATCGAGGGAGTGTGCTCTGATGGCATACTGTTCGCCGTCGAGCGTTGCCATCACATCGGTTTCGTACGCCGGCATAACCGCTTCGACACCTTCGACAGCACGCAGCGCATCGATATCAGCATCGGATAAACCAAAGGTCGACAAGACGCGCAGATCGGATAATTCAGTGCCATCGTAGAAGATATCAGCAGCAATGCGCATGTCGGGTGCCGTCATGCGCAAACCCGCATAAAAACCGGTGCCCAGTGCAACGATGGCGGCGATTGCTAAAAAGCGCCCCCACGAATGGGTGATCGATCGAATGATTTCCTTATTGAATGTCCGCTTCACGTGTTTCATCGCTTCTTCGCATTACCACTCGAGGGTTTCAGCGGATTCGGGGTGTTCGTTGATTTCCGTTGCGCCAACCCGACCTTCGTGTATGTGAATAACCCGGTCGGCGATGGCGGTAAATGCCAGGTTGTGCGTGATCAAAACAACGGTGCGTCCCGTATCGTGGCAGGTGTCCTGCAGCAGTTTCAAAATCGCCTTGCCGGTATGATAGTCAAGCGCGCCTGTCGGTTCGTCGCACAACAGCAGTTTGGGGTTTTTCGCCAAGGCGCGGGCAATGGCAACCCGCTGCTGTTCGCCGCCAGAAAGTTGCGCGGGAAAGTTGTCGAGGCGTTCGCCCAATCCTACCTGCTCGAGCACTTCGGCGGCATCGAGAGGATCTTTGCATATCTGAGAAGCAAGTTCGACGTTTTCCAACGAGGTAAGGTTTTGGACAAGATTGTAAAACTGGAATACGAACCCGATGTCGTAACGACGATACATCGTTAGCTCTTTTGCGGAAAATTTACTCACAAGCCGCCCATCGAGAGAAATTGTACCAGACGTGCAGGAATCCATGCCTCCGAGCATATTGAGAACAGTGGTTTTTCCGGCACCTGACGGACCTACGATAACCACGAATTCACCGTGCTCGATATCAAAGGTCATACCATCGACGGCGGCAACCTCGACTTCACCCATCTTATAAACTTTACGAACATCCCGAAATTCAACGAAAGCCATGTCGGCCCCTCACCTTTCATCCGAAAATCCTTCGCACCCGAGGCTCGCTTCATTGCTAGCGACGCTTCAATGTCGACTCGATAACAGGCGAACATCTTGTCTCTATTCTATCACTCGCATGGGTTATGATACCGGCATGGATAATTCAATTGACACCATATCAGCCAAAACGATCAACGATACTCTCGATAGCGAACCTATTATCGAAGCGCTGGACGACACAGAAAACCCCTTGCCCGCACGCCCCTGCGTCTTCGTAGTGCACGCATCGGTCGGCTCGGGGCATCGCAGCGCAGCCATCGCTGTCGGGCAAGCCTTTGAAGAGCTGCGCGATTCGGGTGCGCGCATCGGAACCTCTCAAACCCTTGTCCCGGCCGATTTGGACGTTGAAGTGATCGACATCCTCGATTTTGGGCGCGTCGTGTTCGATGGAGATAAAACGGCATCGATGTTTACCGGGTTCACCCGACCAATATATGATTTGACCTGGCGTTTTACCTTAACCGGTAGATTGCTCTGGGGTGGCGGAACCTGCTGGTCGCGCATCATGTACCCCAAGTTCACCGATTACGTTCGCGAAAAGCAACCGATTGCCATCGTGTGCACGCATATCGTCGGGGCCAATGTTGCCGCAGGGGCCCGTATGCTTACCGGGCAAAACTACCCGATTCTCAGCGTGCCGACCGATTACGAAACAGAAGGCATGTGGCCCCACAAGCAGACCGACGCCTTCTGCGTGGCAACCGAAGCAATGGCGGAAACGCTCCGACCGCGGCTTATCCCTGAACGCAATATCCTGCTGACCGGCATTCCGACGCGAAAAGACTTCAGACAAACCTACGACCGTCAGGAAGTTCGCGAAAAACTGGGGCTACCCCAGGACAAAAAGGTTATTCTCGCCTTGGCAGGAGCTTATCTGCCCCGTCCCTATATTCATTTCCGCCAAGCTCTCGATCAGGTTCTTCCCTGTATGCATCGCTTTGACGACATGCACCTTGTCATTATTTCGGGCAACGACGGCGAATACGCAGACCACCTGAGAAGAACGATTGACGACTTGGGGGTGACCAACGTGACCGTCTTGGATTATGTCAACGAAATGGCGGCGCTCATGGCTGCAAGCGATTTGGCAATCTGCAAATCGGGCGGGCTCACGGTAACGGAATGCCTCTGCTCGCAAACGCCGATGATCTTGATGGGACAGGCCTACGGCCAGGAAAAAGCTAACGTCCTTATGCTCACCTCCCTCGGTGCCGCCATGCATGTCACCACCGCTCGCGAGCTGATCGACGCATTGCGCAACTTCTCCGAAAAGCCCGAGATCATGAAAGCCCTTCTCATTAACAGCAATATCGTGCGCCGCCCCAACGCGGCCCCCGACATCGCGCAAGCGGCATTCAACCTGACCGCCTTAGAGAAATCAGAAATGCACACCGATCGCAAAAAGCACTTCATGCATTTTTACTGGGGTAAAAAACCGGCGCATACCCGCTAGCGAACAAAGCCGAACGATGATATGCGCCAGGTACGCCCCGCTTTTCCCTTCACGATACCGATGCCCCCCTGACCACTGAACACCGCAGGTTCCCCAAAACGAAGAAAACCCTATTCGGCAAAGACCGCAATGATGGCTTCGACGAAGCGAGCAGATCCTTCAAGATCGGCTATCGAAATGTGCTCATCGCACGAATGGAATGAGGTCATACCGATTCCGAGCGTAATGGCACGAGCCCCCTTTGTTCCGAGAACATTCGCGTCAGCTCCTCCACCAGAAATCGAGCAGTGCGGCGCAAGGGCGGCAGCGCGCGCCGCTTCACTCAGCTTTTCAATGAGCGGATCACCTGCATCAAAGAGAATGCCCGGATAATCAAGGCGCCACGAAACATCAACCGACCCCTTAAAACGAGCGGCTCCCCACTGCAATGCTTCGGTCATCGCATCGCGCTGCGCAATCACGCGATCTTCGTAAAGCGAGCGGCACTCCCCCGCAATCACGCAGGTATCGGGAATGATGTTGACCTCGCGACCGCCCTCGATAACGCCAATATTCGCCGTCGTATATTCATCGATGCGCCCCAAACACATGGCGTCGATTGCGGCAGAAGCCATCTGTATCGTTGATATACCCTGCTCAGGAACGACACCTGCATGAGATGCCTTGCCGGAAAACGCCGCTTTGAGCGTGTAATGGAAGGGAGCTCCCACGATAATACTCCCCGGCGCGCCATCGGCATCGAGCACGAAACAGGGCACTTCGCCCGAGAATAGATCGTCGGCCAAAGCACTCGCACCGAGCAAGCTTAATTCCTCGCAGACTGTCAACACGATAGTGATATCCGGACGGGGACGATCGTCGGCCACGACACAGGAAAGAGCCTCGAGCACCGCAGCAATGCCGGCCTTATCATCAGCACCCAAGATGGTGTCGCCCGCCGAGCGGATGACCCCTTCGGCGACAACGGGCTTAACCGAACGGCAAGGATTGACGCAATCCATGTGTGCCGAAAATGCGATATGCCCCGGGGTGTTTCCCGGAAGATGCGCTATGAGATTGCCCGTATTCGACCCGGTAGCCTCATCAGCGTGATCGAAAGAGACCTGTGCGCCAAGATCGGTCAGTGCCTTTTCGCAATAAGAGGCAACATCCGCCTCGAATCGGGAGGGGCTGTCGATGGTGACCAGATTAAAAAACGTATCAAGCAATCGCTGCGATTTCATACACACCTCTTCAGTATCGTGCTTATTTCAGTCCATTATAGGCACCGGCAAACGCGAATCCCTAAAAACAAATGAAATAATAAACATGAGAACACAAAAGAGCGCCCCGAAATCGGAGCGCTCTGATTTAAGCGATATGAACCAACTTCTTAGTTGGCAGCAAACAGCTCGATGCTTTCGCCGGCAGCCAGGGTGACCATGGCTTTTTTCCAGGTGCGAGTCTTACCAAGCTGAACGCGGACGCGTTTCGGCTTAGCTTTGACGTTCAAGGTGTTGACCTTGACAACCTTCACGTTGAAAATAGCTTCAACGGCCTGAGCGATTTCAATCTTATTCGATTCTTTCGCTACTTCGAAGGTGTAACAACCTTTATTGATCAGATCATAGCTGTGTTCAGAAATGATCGGACGAATGATTACTTCGCGAGGATCCTTCATTATGCGAGCACCTCCTCGAGGCGAGCGAGAGCGGCGGACGTGAAGATCAGCGCCTTGTTGTCGATGAGTTCATAGGTGTTCGACTCCGAAACCGGAATGATGTTCACCTTTGCAATGTTGCGGAACGACAGATAAGCGTGCACGTCGTCATCGGCGATGACAATCGTGGTACGACGATCGCATCCGAGTGCTTTCAGGCAGGCGACAGCTTCCTTGGTGGAAGGCTTGTCGAATCCGAAGCTCTCGACCACGATAAGCTGCTTGTCGGCCAACTTGGCAGACAGCGCAGAACGCATAGCCAATTTGACGACCTTACCCGGTACCTTGAAGGCATAGGAGCGAGGATGGGGGCCGAATACGACACCGCCACCTGCCCATTGAGGTGCGCGAATCGTACCCTGACGAGCGCGACCGGTTCCCTTCTGCTTCCAAGGCTTCTTGCCGCCGCCGCTTACTTTGCCGCGGGTCAGCGTATTTGAATTACCACCACGCCAAGCAGCGCGCTGTGAGCGCACCACTTCGTGCATGGCATGCATGTTCGGCTCGATGCCGAACACAGCGGCGGAAAGGTCACATTCCTTAACCTTTTTCCCGCTGACGTCTTTCATTTCAATACTTGCCATAATGACTTTACTCCTTGGTATCTCTTACGCCAAGCGAACGCGGACCGTGGCATTTTTACCGCCAGGAACGGCGCCCTTTACCAGGATCAGGTTCTGCTCTTCGTCGATTTTAACAACTTCGAGGTTCTTGGTGGTTACGGTTTCACAACCCATGTGGCCGGGCATATGCAAGCCCTTGAACACGCGGGAAGGCGTTGCGCACTGGCCGACAGAGCCGGGAGCGCGATGGAAGTGCGAGCCGTGGCCGCCGGGACCACCTTTGAAGTTGTATCGCTTCATAACGCCCGCGAAACCCTTGCCCTTCGAGGTGCTGGTCACATCAACTTTTGCGGCATCCGCAAAAGAAGCAACCGTCACTTCATCACCGACGCTGAATTCAGCAGCGTTGTCTACGCGAACTTCGCGGAGATGACGTACGGGCGTAGCGCCCTGCTTGGCGAAGTGACCCGCCATAGGCTTGTTTACTTTGGTTTCCTTGATGAAGCCGAAGCCCAACTGAACTGCTTCGTAGCCGTCGGTCTTCGCCGTTTTGACCTGGCAAACCGTGTTCGGTTTAGCCTGGATAACGGTTACGGGCAACAAACGGTCATCTTCGGAGAACACCTGGGTCATGCCCAGTTTAGTACCGAATATGGTGTTAATCATTCTTTGGTCACACCCCTTACAGCTTGATTTCGATATCGACACCAGCCGGCAGGTCTAAACGCATCAGGGAATCGACCGTGTTCGGGGTCGGTTCGAGGATGTCGATCAGACGCTTGTGGGTGCGCATTTCGAATTGTTCACGAGAGTCTTTGTCGACGTGCGGAGAACGCACCACGCAATACAGATTGCGCTCAGTCGGCAGCGGAATAGGTCCGGAAACCTTGGCACCCGTCTTTTGAGCGGTATCGACGATGAGCTTGGTGGACTGATCCACGATCTCATGGTCATACCCCTTCAAGCGGATGCGAATCTTTTGATTAGCCACTTATATTACCTCCATTATGCTTAAGCGTCTCACGTGAGCCTTGCGGCTTACGCGTTACCGCCAGCCTTACTGACAATCTCTTCTGCTACGTTCTTGGGAACTGCTTCGTAGGAATCGAACTGCATCGTGTAGGATGCACGACCCTGCGTACCACTGCGCAAATCGGTTGCGTAACCGAACATTTCGCTCAGCGGAACACGAGCATTGATGATCTTGGCATTGCCGCGATCGCCCATGCCCTGAATCTGGCCACGACGACTGCTCAGGTTGCCCATAACATCGCCCATGTACTCTTCAGGAGTTTCAACTTCAACAGCCATCATCGGTTCGAGGATAACGGGAGAAGCCTTCTTCAGTGCCGACTTGATAGCCATGGAACCGGCCACCTTAAACGCCATTTCTGAAGAGTCAACATCATGATAAGAACCATCGACCAGGTGCACCTTGATGTCTACAACGGGGTAGCCAGCCAAAACACCGGAACCGATTGCTTCTTGGATGCCCTTGTCGATTGGGTTGATGAATTCCTTCGGAATCGAACCGCCAACAGTTTCGTTGACGAACTCGTAGCCGTGACCCGGCTCCATCGGTTCGAGGTTGATAACGCAGTGACCATACTGGCCACGGCCGCCGGACTGGCGCACGAACTTACCCTCAACATCGCTGACCATTTTGGTAGCGGTTTCACGATAAGCAA
This sequence comes from Raoultibacter sp., assembly GCA_036650075.1. Classification (GTDB taxonomy): domain Bacteria; phylum Actinomycetota; class Coriobacteriia; order Coriobacteriales; family Eggerthellaceae; genus JAVWGW01. Next base: position 15,136 of record JAVWAI010000016.1, on the reverse strand, counting down.
CCTGCGGCTTGCCAACGTTTGCTTCAACCTTGAATTCGCGGAGCAGACGATCGACGATGATTTCGAGGTGCAATTCGCCCATGCCTGCGATGATGGTCTGACCGGTTTCCTGGTTCGTGGTAACACGGAACGTCGGATCCTCTTCAGCCAATTTCTGCAAAGCGACGCCGAGTTTTTCCTGTTCAGCCTTGGTCTTCGGTTCGATCGCGATATCGATAACCGGATCGGGGAAGTTCATGGATTCGAGGATGATCGGTGCTTTTTCGTCGCAAAGCGTGTCGCCCGTCGTGGTTGCCTTCAAACCAACCGCAGCGCAGATGTCGCCTGCAGAGCAGGTGTCGATGTCTACACGATTGTTGGAATGCATTTCCAGCAAACGGCCGATGCGCTCTTTTTTGCCCTTCGTCGCGTTGATGACGTAAGAACCGGCATCAAGCTTGCCCGAGTAAACACGGAAGTAGGTCAACTTACCGACGAACGGGTCGGTCATGATTTTGAATGCCAGTGCAGCAAACGGCTTCTTCGCATCGGAAGGACGATCTTCGGTTTCGCCGGTATCGGGGTTGACACCCTGGATAGCGGGAACCTCAAGCGGGCTCGGAAGGTAATCGACAACAGCGTCGAGAAGTTCTTGCACGCCCTTGTTCTTGTAAGAAGACCCGCAGAAGACCGGGTTGAGTTCGCAAGCGATGGTGCCCTTACGAATTGCAGCCTTGAGTTCTTCAACGCTTACTTCTTCTTCCATGAGAACTTTGTCCATCAAAGCTTCGTCGCTATCGGCGGCAGCTTCCAGGAGTTCTTGATGACGCAGGGCTGCCTCTTCAGCAAATTCCGCCGGAATGGCATCCATTGCCTCAGGGTAGGTCATGCCCTTGTCGTCGGCCTTGAAGTCCCATGCAGTCATGGTAACGAGGTCAACGAGACCCCAGAAGTTGTCTTCAGCACCCATAGGCAGCTGAGCGGCGATCGCGGGAGCTCCCAAACGATCCTTCATGGTGTCGATGGCGTAGAAGAAATCTGCACCAACGCGGTCATATTTATTGATATAAGCGATACGGGGAACGTTGTAGCGATGAGCCTGACGCCAAACGGTTTCAGACTGAGGCTGCACGCCCGCAACGGCATCGAATACGGCAACGGTGCCATCGAGAACACGCAGGGAACGCTCTACTTCTGCAGTGAAGTCAACGTGGCCGGGGGTGTCGATGATCTGAATGCGATAGTTCGCGCCATCTTTGTCCCAGAAGCAGGTGGTAGCAGCGGACGTAATGGTTACACCGCGTTCCTGTTCCTGAACCATCCAGTCCATGGTGGCTGCACCGTCATGGACTTCGCCGATTTTGTGTGTCTTGCCGGTGTAGTAAAGAATACGTTCAGTCGTCGTCGTCTTGCCCGCATCGATGTGGGCCATGATGCCGATGTTGCGCGTATTGGTTAAGGGTGTATTAGACATATGTTATAACCACCCCCCGCTTACCAGCGATAGTGCGAGAACGCACGGTTTGATTCGGCCATCTTGTAAAGATCCTCACGCTTTTTCACGGAAGCGCCGGTGTTTTCGGCGGCATCCATGATTTCGCCTGCGAGGCGTTCTTTCATGGTGTGTTCTTTGCGACCACGGGAATAATCAACCATCCAGCGGATAGCGAGCGTGGTGGCACGACGAGAGTTAACCTCCATCGGCACCTGATAGGTAGCACCACCGACACGCTTGGGCTTAACCTCGAGCGTGGGGCGGACGTTGTCCATGGCCTTCTTGAAGACGGTCAGGGCATCCTGTTCGGTTTTTGCGGCAACGATGTCGAAAGCACCATATACGATGGCTTCAGCAACGGATTTCTTACCGTCGAGTAAAACTTTGTTGATCAGCTGAGTGACCAAGCGATTGCTGTACGTTGCGTCCGGCGCTACTTCACGGCGGACTGCTGCTGCACGACGCGGCATAAATTATCTCCTTAACATTGTGCGCACTTCGGGGTATCAACCCATTAGGCTTTGGCGGCTTTTCCGCTCAAACCCGTGCGACTTATTCTTACTTACTTTTTAGGCTTTTTTGCACCATAACGGCTACGAGCCTGAGCGCGATTATCGACGGCGGCACAGTCGAGTGCGGCGCGAATAACCTTGTAACGAACACCGGGGAGGTCCTTAACACGACCGCCGCGGATAAGCACCATGGAGTGCTCTTGCAGGTTGTGACCGATGCCGGGGATATAGGCAGTCACTTCCATGCCGTTTACCAAGCGGACACGACAAACCTTGCGGAGTGCCGAGTTCGGTTTCTTCGGCGTAGTGGTGTACACACGGGTACACACGCCACGCTTTTGCGGGTTGCCCTTCAGTGCCGGTGTCTTTTTCTTATCGACCGACTTTTGGCGGCCCTTACGGACCAACTGGTTGATTGTAGGCAAGTCATTCTCCTATCTATCTTCTCTTGACGCTGCTCGAATCGTACCATCGAGAAACGAATCTTGCTCTTTCCCGAGTGCGTTCAGCTGTTGCGCACGCGGAACGAACATCCCTTCTGGGACACGAGGGCAAACTTTATCATCGCCATAAAAACCTGTCAAACGCCACGCATCCGGGAGTATCCACTTCTCCACAAGTAGTTTTAGCAGTTCATGGGTACATTGTGACCACTCGCATTCACAAAATCAACTTTCTCGAAATTTCTTGAACGCCTTTGAGCGTCTCCCCGCACCGACCATTCCCTCTCTCCCAGGCGAACTCGACCCCGCAGCGCCGTGATGAGCGAGGCCGCATCACGCGCCTGTCGCAGGTTAAAAAAATCACCGTGATGGCGGGTCCATCACGGTGAGGAGAGCACTTGCTCAATCGGGGGAAAGAACAAGTACAGGCACGCACAGATGAGTGCGAGGGGGCCTTATTATGAACGGGCGACAGACTTCACGCCCTCGAGGTAACCTTCTTCCGCAGCAACAACGGCACGACGTCGAGCTGCTGTTCTCTGCTTAAGCGCTTCAGAAGTAACGATAAGTTCTGTCTCTGCATCGCGTTTGCGGTTTCTGAAGTACACCGCCCAATTCACGGAAAGACATAAAAGGTTGATAACGTACACGATAAGCACCCAATTGATGGAATCTCCCACGAACTTCGCGGCAATACCGACAAGATAGCCGAAGGTGATTAACGCGAGAAATTGCCAACTCGAACCGACTGCCGTACCCGATTTATAACTTTTGTAAGCATTGATTGGCCACGAAAGACCAAAACAAATCAGCATGATCGCTTCTAACAGTGCTGCCACTAAACGCCATCTCCCTTACGCTTTACTTGCTTGCTTCATGTCACCTTCAGGCGACCTCCCTAGAGTACTCCCACTAAAAGATAGCGTCTAATATATTGATTTTATAATAAGCATAATGTATATATTATCAATATCAAACAAGACGGGAGCTTACCATGGAATTGCTGCAACTAAAATATTTCTCTGAGGTTGCCGAAACCGAACATGTTACCAACAGTGCGAAAAAACTCCATATCGCCCAGCCAGCGCTTACGCAATCGATTCATCGCCTCGAAGACGAACTCGGTGTTAAGCTCTTTGAGCATACCGGACGCAACATTCGTCTCTCCCCTGCCGGTTCCTATCTCAAAGAACGAATCAAACCGGCTCTCGCAACACTCGACGGCATTGCCAAAGAGCTCGTCACTTTTTCCGAACAGGGAAACCGGACTATTCGCATCAACATCAGAGCAGCTTCGGGCGTGGTAATCGATGCCATCACCGCATACAGCGCGCAACGACCCGATGCCCACTTCCAAATCGTCCAAAGTGACACAGAGGAAACCTACGACATCGACGTGAAGACCATTTTTCCCACAGGCGAAGATCACGATCCCACGATTCCCCGTGTTCGTCAGATCGACGAGAACACCTACGCCTATAAAGAGTTGATCTATCTCGCCGTTCCTCAAAATTCACCCTACCCCACAACAGGCGTCCCTCTCTCGAAACTTGCCGACGAAAACTTCATCTGCTTAGCCGGGTCTCATCGCTTTCGAGAAATCTGCGACACGCTCTGCGCGCGGCAGGGATTTAACCAGCACATCACCTTTGAAAGCGACAATCCCTCGGTCGTTACGAAGATGATCGGTCTTGGATTGGGCGTAGGGTTTTGGCCCGAACACAGCTGGAGCGACCTCGAGGAAAGAAACGCTCGTCTCGTGCGTCTACAGGAAGTGAATTTCGAACGCACAATCGTCGTATCCCTCAACAAAAAGAAGGCACCCACCGAAGCGGACACCTTCTTTCGATTCTTCGTAGCATTTTTGGAAACGCTTTGGAATTCTTAAGCTCCTAAAATAGGGGCCGCAACCTGCTTCTTACGACTCAAGACACCCGGCATCCATGTACCCCCCGGCACACAGGTGATGCCAAAAACTCGCTCAACGATTTCAGGATTGCCCTCGACGAGGAATTGGCTGCCTTCCGCGATGATATCGGTCACCAGCAGCAGGGCGAATTCGTAGTCGTTGGCTTCAACGAGGGAACGCATGTGGGCGCGCATTTCATCCTCGCGCTTCATGACGCCCGCCAGATTCACCGTTTCGCGCTGGGCGATGAGCACCGTGGAGTCTCCTACCTGGAATTCTTTGGAGTCGGCACACACAAGCGTGTTGATATCCATGTCGTCTTCGCCGCCGCGGCATTCAAAGATGCGCAGACCGTATTCGGTGGCGTCCACTCCGAGAATTTCGCTGAGGAAAGCAATCTGTTCGCGATCGACCGCGGTAGTTGTCGGTGATTTCGTGATAACGGTGTCGGTTAAGATAGCCGAAAGCAACACTGCGGCGATTTCACGGGGTACGGGCACCGAAAGCATGCGGTGCATCACGGTAACGATAGTAGCCGTCGAACCCCACGGCAGGTTGATAAACTGAATAGGATTGTTTGTGGTTATGCTGCCGATGCGGTGATGATCGACTATTTCGAGCAAGTCGGCATCCTGGAGGCCATCGACCGCTTGCTGCGCTTCATTGTGGTCGACGAGGGCAACTTTCTGGCCCGCTTCGACGTGGTCAATCAGTTCGGGCGCTTCGATGCCATTCTGCTCGAGAACCCAGGCGCTTTCTTGAGGCAGGGGACCGAGACAAACCGGCTTATAAGTGAGCGCTTCAACCTGTTTTCCTTCCGCCACCTCACGACGATTCAACTCATTTTTGAGGTGGGCATACGCTACCGCCGACGCGATAGAATCGTTGTCTGGGTTTTTATGGCCGACGACGAGAATAGATGCATCCATGTTCGCAACTCCTTGAGCGGGTATGATTCTTTACGGTTCGTATATCACCCGTATAGTTTCGCATATCGGGTAACGATTTGTCAGTATTGTATCGTGGAGCGTCCCAATCACTTGCTTGAATGTGTACATCAGCATAATGTCTGCATGCGGGCGATTTTTTACAGTAGGATACCGATGTAACAAATTTCAAGGCCCGAGGAGGTCTTATGGAAACGACAGGTATCCGCAATATCATCGGACCGATTATGGTCGGTCCCTCCAGTTCACATACAGCCGGCGCCCTCCGCATCGCAGCCATGGCACGCACTCTCTGCAAAGCTGCTCCTGCGCTCGTCACCTTTACACTCTACGGATCATTCGCCCACACCTACGTCGGACACGGTACCGATAAAGCCCTCGTGGGCGGTATGCTCGGCTTAGCCGCCGACGATCTGCGCATTCGCGACTCTTTCGACCTCGCTCGACAAGCTGGCATGCGCTTTGTCTTTTCTCCCCTGCCCAAGGCCCCCCACGATCATCCCAACACGGTCGAAATCACCATTGTCGACGCCAAGGGGGTAACCATGGTCGTCCGCGGCATCAGCATTGGCGGGGGTGCCGCAATCATCGACCGAATCGACAATGTTGATGTATCCATTACCGGTGCCCATAATTCCATCGTGATCCAAAACCACGACGAAAAGGGCGTTCTTGCCCACATCACCAGCTGTATCAGGGATTTTGACGTCAATATCGCCACAGCCCGCATGTATCGCGAGCGCAAGGGTGACCGCGCCTACATCGTGTTGGAAACCGACGAAGCTATCGGCGAGGACCTGCGTGAAGCAATCAAGAAAAATCCAGCGATCAACAGCATTCGCATCATTCCCGCCGACCACACACGATCGGGAAACGAGGGGGCGGAGGCGGGCCCTTTGAAGCTTCACGCCTTCGCAAGCCCCGACTGCGCTCAAGCCGCTTTCGAGAAGCTTGATTTCACGAATGGTACGCAACTTTTGCAGCGCTGCACCGAACAGCATTGCTCCATTTCCCACCTCTTCCACCAGAGGGAAATCGCGCTGCAAGAAAGTCACGGCACGCCCGCCGATATCGATGTCTATCTTTCACGCGTACTCACCGTCATGCACGAGGCGGCCACCGACCCCATCACCCACCCAGAACCCTCCATGGGAGGTCTTATCGGGGGCGAAGCGAAGCGATTAACCGAATTGGAGGAATCCGGGACAACGCTCTGCGACCCACAGCTTGCCCGCGCGACCATCTTTGCAGTCGCAGTTTTGGAGACGAACGCTTCGATGGGGCGTATCGTTGCCGCACCAACCGCCGGTTCGTCGGGAGTAATTCCTGCCGTGCTCTTCTCGCTACAGGAAGCGCATCGATTCAGCGACGAAACGCTGAAAAAGGCCCTGACCAATGCCGCCGCCATCGGCCACTTAATCGCCCGCAACGCGACGGTATCTGGAGCAGAAGGCGGGTGTCAGGCGGAAATTGGCGCAGCAGCAGCCATGGCAGCCAGCGCCGCAACCGAAATGGCAGGGGGAACTCCCGCACAGTGTTTGGCGGCTGCGAGCAACGCAATCGCCAACATGCTTGGCCTTGTATGCGATCCCATCGCCGGCTTGGTTGAGGCACCCTGTCAGAAGCGCAACGCCTCCGGGGCAGCAACCGCACTGGTCAGCGCTCAATTGGCACTTGCCGGCATAGACAATCTCGTCGATTTCGATCAGAGCGTCGATGCCCTCTACGCCGTCGGTCGCGCGATTCCCTTTGAGCTGCGCGAGACTGCTCTCGGCGGTTTGGCCGCAACCCCTGCAGCTTGCGCCTTCTGTGAGAGCTGTCGCTAGAACAGGGGTCGCTGAGATCGCGACCAAGCTTTCGCTAATCTAATTTGATGATAGGCGCGTAATCTTTGAGCAACTTCTTGGTCTGGCCGGTCTTGGAAAAACGAATATGAAGGGTATCGCCATCGATTTTAGCCACCTTGCCGCGGCCAAATATTTTGTGATCGACCGTGTCGCCCACCGCAAACGACATCTTCGCAGCAGCTTTCTTACCCACTTCGGGTCGAACGATCGGCTCGAAGCTGCGCGAGACACCACCCGAAGCACTCGACTTCCCAAAGACGCGACCGCCGCCCGCTTCGGTGCCGGAGCCCGCAATCCCCTTACGACTGCCCCTCTTTTCCCAACCCGTACCCGAAAAGCCAGCGCTGCCAACCCCGGTCGTCCGTCGTAATTCTGCGGGAATTTCCATAATGAAGCGCGACACTGGATTGGCTGACGTCTGTCCAAATATCTGACGGGTTGATGCGCAGGTCAGGTAAAGGCGCTTGCGAGCACGCGTGATGGCCACGTACGCCAAGCGGCGTTCCTCCTCGATTCCCGCCGCGTCGCTGATAGAGTTTCCATGTGGAAACAGGCTTTCTTCCATACCCGCCACGAACACGCAATCGAATTCCAGACCCTTCGACGAGTGGACCGTCATCATGGTCACCGCCGCACCTCCTTCGTCGACCGAATCAAGATCGGTACGCAGGGTGACCCATTCGATGAAATCGGCCAGCGAATCGGCGAAGAGTTCACGCGCCGGAGGTTCTCCGTTTGCCGCCTGAGCGAACAGACTATCAGCTGGTGCATCGGCTAGGCCGAGCCCGGTTTCGCCCACCACCGGAGCCGCATACTGAGCATCCTGCTCTTCGTGGGTTTGCGTGTATTCATCGACGACGCCCATAAGTTCCCTGATGTTTTCGACACGACTTCGAGCTTCATCGGTATCTTCCGCTTCATATGCTCTGATAATACCGCTCTTGTCGATAATCGCCTCGATCACGCGACGCAGATCGCCCCCGTACGTGCTCGCCTCTTTGATCAATGCGACAAATTCGCCAATCGCCTTGCGCGATGCCGGTCGCAGAGCTTCATCGACAACCCCTCGTTCGGCAGCCTGCAAAAAGGTCAGATTTTCGTTGCGCGCCACGATTTCAAGCTTTTCGATGCTGGATTTGCCGACACCTCGACGCGGCACATTGATCACGCGCTTTGCGGCAATATCGTCGGCCGGATTGACCACCAGCGTCAAATACGCCATGACATCCCTGATTTCGGCGCGATCGAAAAAGCGCGTGCCACCAACAATTTTATAGGGAACACCCGCACGCAAAAACATATCTTCAAGCATGCGGCTTTGCGCGTTGGTGCGGTAGAAAACGGCCATCTGATCATGCGACATACCCGCGTCGCGTTGTCGTTCGATTTCGCCGGCAATCCAGCGGCCCTCGTCGCGTTCGTCGCTTGCCATGTAAACGGAAATCTGCGCACCCGCTTCAGAATCCGTGAAGAGTTTTTTCGCCTTGCGATGCTGGTTATTAACGATAACCGCGTTCGCCGCCGCCAAAATATTGCCACAGCTGCGATAGTTCTGCTCAAGCTTGACCACGTGCGCCTGCGGGTAATCACTTTCGAATTCGAGGATATTGCGGATGTCGGCACCGCGCCATGAATAAATGCTCTGGTCGTCGTCGCCCACGACCATAATATTTTTGTGTGACGCGGATAAGAGACTCGTAATCGTATACTGCGCGTGGTTTGTGTCCTGGTATTCGTCCACCATAAGATAGCGGAAACGCTTCTGGTAGGCTTCAAGTACATCGGGGTGATTGTGTAGCAACAGGTAGGCGTAAAGCAGCAGGTCGTCGAAGTCGAAGGCGTTCGCCGCCTTCAAGCGCTCCTGTAACCGAGTGTAGATGCGCACCGCCACCTTGCCGACCGGGTCGATTGCCTGTTCCTCAAAATTACCGGGAACGATCAATTCATTTTTCGCCGTGGAAATGCGCCCGCGCAGGGTTTGAATAGGCCAACGCTTCGGGTCGATGTCGAACTCGGCCATGATTTCCTTCACGAGGCGTTTTGAATCATCGTCATCGTAGATGGTGAAGTTCTTCGTAAAACCCAGGCGCTCGGCATCTGAACGCAACATGCGTACGCACATACTGTGAAACGTTGAAACCCACATGCCGCGCGAGCGCGGGCCCACAAGAGCACCCAAGCGCTCGCGCATTTCGGCGGCGGCCTTATTCGTAAAGGTGATGGCGAGAATTTCCCATGGCGCCACCCCCAAATCGTCGATCAGATGAGCGATACGGTAGGTGAGCACGCGAGTCTTACCGGAACCGGCGCCCGCAAGCACCAGAAGCGGTCCGTCGGTACAGAGAACCGCTTCGCGTTGCGGATCGTTCAAAGAATCGATATCAATTGGCATGCAGGTACTCTTTCTTAAATGATTTTCTTACCGAATACTGCCGCGATCTCACGCAGCTGTCCCACCAGATCGACGAACTGATCGGGCGTCAGCTGCTGCGGGCCGTCGGAAAGCGCCGCTGAAGGATTGGGATGCACTTCAATCATAATCGAGTCGCAGCCAACCGCAACCGCCGCTTTTGCCAGAGCGGGAACCAAATCACGGGCACCCGCAGGATGGGACACGTCGACGCAGATGGGAAATAAGCTTTGCTTGTGAACGACGGGTACCGCCGAAATATCAAGCGTGAATCGCGTCGCCGTTTCAAAGGTGCGCAAGCCGCGCTCGCACAGCACGACGTTGTCGTTACCGTTCATGGTAATGTATTCCGTCGCCGCCAACCATTCAGAAATCGTCGCCGCCATGCCTCGCTTGAAGAGCACCATCTTATGCGATTGAGCCGTGACATCCCCGACGTTTTTCAGGAGCGAGAAGTTGGCCATGTTGCGCGTGCCGATCTGCAGGCCGTCAACGTAGGAGTGAACCAAATCGCAATGGGCCGAGTCAACCACTTCCGTCAGAGTTTTGAGACCATAGCGCCTACCGGCAGCCTGCATGATTTGCAGACCCTCTTCGCCGAGACCCTGAAATGAGTGGGGGTTCGTGCGGGGCTTGAAGGCACCGCCGCGAATCCAGGTAAGCCCTAAAGAAGCGACGCATTCGGCTACCTGGTTAAATTGATCTTCGTTTTCGATGGAGCACGGTCCCGCAAAAAGCGTGATCGCATCACCGCGCGTACCGTAATCGGGCAGTTTTCCGCAAGATTTTACTTCGCTCATAAGGAGGGGGCCTCCTTCATGACCTTGAGGATACCTTCGTAAATTGCGCGTAAGTTATCGTTATAGAGAGGACCTTCATTAAATCCGTAAACCCGTTCGAAGATCTCTTCCTCCCGTCGGGGGTCATAAAGACCCATGTGGGCATCGGGCTTCAGAGCGCGGATAGCAAGCGAATGTTTAGTGCGCGCATTCAAAAGCGCCACCAACTGCTTGTCGATCTCGTCAATCTGTTCACGATGCTTCTGGATTTGCGCGAACGCAGAGTTTTCTTCAGACATCGCTTTTCCTTTCAACTGATCATCGGTAACGAGCAGGCCTTTTCTTTAGGCGAACAGCAGACATCCGCACAGCAAAACGGGTCGAATACCCATCGACGTTGCAGGAAGCGTGACAATTGGCGGAAAGAGAAGAGCAAAGGCGTCACTCGTGTGCTCACCATCATAGCAAAAGCGCGCGGGTGCTTACGTGCTTTTCGACCGCCATTTCCAAAACTCCTCGGAAATTAAAAGACCAATCGTGATGGCTCCCATGCCAAACACAGCAAGCGGCGTGATGACTTCGCCTAAGATCACATGCGATGCTACAAGCGAGACAGCGGGCAATAGATAGATATAGGTAGTTGCCGCAACCTCGCCGATCACGCGCATGCCGTAATTATTGGCCACGAAACACAAACACGATGCGAAGGCGGCCAAATAAAGCAGGGGAAAAATGACCCGCGCAGACAGCCACACCGAAAGGTCAGAACCCACCCGCAGGAAATCAAAGGTTCCCGAAAACGGAATCAGGCAGCACGAAGTGATAACTCCCCAGAAAAAAATGCGACGAGTAACGGCGATATCGTCTTTCTCGTAAGGTAGTGTCTTGATCTTACGCATTGCAAGCGTGTAAAACGACCAGGACAGACAGGCGAGTACAGCCAGGAAATCGCCGTGGATATCCCCTTGCAGCTGAGCACCGTTTTTCGCCACGCACACCACACCGAACACCGCGAGCACACCGCCGACAAAGAACCACTTGCTCGGCCGTTCGCGGTAAAACAACCAGAACACCGCCGCCGTAAAGAGCGGATTGATGCCCGTGATCAATCCGACATCAGACGCATACGTCAGGGAAACAGCGATATTTTCGAGCGCGAAATAAAACGTGACCCCACCGAGCGCTGCGGCTACGAAGGGAAGTTCATGGCGCCAACCATGGAAGCCCAGTTTAGTCGCAGGAATCAGCTGCAGGATGAGCCAGGCAAGAGCGAAGCGTACGATAAGCATTTCGAGCGGAGAGATGCCTGCTTCCATGACGTATTTCGAAGCAGCAAACGTCGACCCCCACACCAGCACAGCAACAGCAACGGCAAGGTGGCCGAAGAGTTTATTTTGCCCCGACCCCGAAAGGGCCCGTATGCGAGCAACCATCATAGCGTATACAGCCCGAACGCCCGAAGGCTAGAAGATGCCGGCAGCTTTGAGGCCGAAGTAGCCCAAAACCACGATGCCGACAATGATGCGATACCAGCCGAATGCCGTGAAATCGTTTTTCTTGATGTAGCCCATGAGGAACTTGATGGAGACGACCGAGGTGACAAAGGCGGTCACGAGGCCAATGCCGAGCACGAGTAATTCCGTCGAGCTCATGGACGTGCCGATAACCATGATGTACTTTACCGTTTTGAGTAAGCCCCAGCCGAACATGACAGGGATAGCCAAAAAGAACGAGAATTCCGATGCCGCGATGCGCGAGCACCCGGTCAGCATGCCACCGATGATGGTGGAGCCGGAACGCGAGGTGCCAGGAATAATGGCAAGCATCTGAAACGCACCGATTTTGAGCGCTGTCTTGATGTCGATGTCGTCAACCGTTTCAATCTTAAACAGCTGACCCTGCCCGCCGTTGAGTGTTCGAGCATGTTTGCCCACCGGAGCCATCGCCAACGCGGCTTTTGTGCGGTTGTGTCGCTCGATGACGATGAATACAATACCGTAAGCGATAAGGGCAATCGATACGGTGATGGCATTATAGAAATACTGATGAAACCAATCATCAAGCGTCAGGCCGATAATCGCGGCGGGAATACACCCGATAATGACCATCCCCCACAGCCGCCACGTGCTCTTCTTTTCCGCAGGAGCCTTTCGCGACGAGAACGGGTTGAGTTTATGAAAGTACAAGATGAGCACCGCCATGATGGCGCCCAGCTGGATTACCACGAGGAATAGTTCAAGAAATTCTGGACTGACCTGCAGTTTGACGAATTCATCCACCAAGATCATGTGACCAGTGGAGGAAATGGGCAACCACTCAGTAACGCCTTCCACCACACCGATGAGGAGAGCCTTCAGTGCTTCAAGTATCATAAGCAGATAACCTTATCCTTTTTTGCTGCGGGAATCTTCGAGCAGGGCAAGCGCCAAAAGTGCAACCGCTAAGCTTAAACCCAGCACCACGAAGTATGTATTGGATCGATTGAGTATCGTTGTCACGAACGTCACCACACTGATGATCAGTGCGCCAAATTTACAAACGGTCGAAATACGCGCATTGAACGTGCGAGCAAGCTGGTCGCGCTCGTCTTCTTCAACCCGTATTTTCTCATGTTTACTCATGGCTCGTATTGTACACGACGCTTCGAGCACCCTTAAAACAAAATGTGTTCCCTCCGTATAAGAATCGTAATTGCCCCCGTTTTTCGAGTAAGATATTGCCCACAAAAAACTAGTGTGCACACACCCCGAAATGTCGCAAACCTTCAAGGGATATGCACCGGGATGCAAGGAGCCTTTGTTGAGCACAAGTACCCTCCCCTCACAAAAAGTTATCGTCGTCGATTTTGGTGCACAGTACGGTCAGCTGATTGCCCGCCGCGTGCGCGATTTAGGCGTGTATTCCGAAATCGTTCCCTGCGACATCACCGCCGAAGAGCTGCGCGCAGAAAACCCGGCCGCCCTCATCTTGTCGGGGGGACCGGCCAGCGTGTATGCCGAAGACGCGCCGTCAATCGACGCGGGCATCTTCGAGCTGGGCATCCCGGTGCTGGGTTTTTGCTACGGACAACAGGCCATGGCCGTGGCGCTGGGCGGCAGCGTGGGCCACACCGAAGTGGGCGAATACGGGGCGGCGCCCTTGACGCGCACGGGAGCTTCCGCGCTGCTTGACGGCACGCCCGCGGCGCAGACCGTGTGGATGAGCCACCGCGATGCCGTCAGCGCCGTGCCTGCCGGCTTCACCATAACTTCGGCCACCGACGTGTGCCCCATCGCTTCTATGGAAGACGCCGGGCGCAACTTGTACGCCACACAGTTTCACCCCGAGGTGAATCACACCGAATGCGGCAGCACTATGCTGGAAAACTTCCTGTTCACCATCTGCAAGCTTGAAGCGACCTGGACCATGGACAACATCGTCGAGGCGCACATTGCCGCAATCCGCCAGCGCGTGGGTGGCGACCGCGTGATTTTGGCTCTTTCGGGCGGCGTCGATTCCGCCGTGACCGCAGCCTTGGTGCACCGCGCCATCGGCGACCAGCTGACCTGCGTGTTTGTGAACCACGGCCTCATGCGCAAAGATGAACCCGAAAGCGTTGAGGAAGTGTTCACCCGCCAGTTCAAGATTCCGCTTGTGCACGTGCACGCCGAAGAGCGCTACGGCCGCCTGTTAGATGGCGTGGTGGACCCCGAGCAAAAGCGTGCCATCATCGGCACCGAATTTTGGAAGGTGTTTTTCGACGAAGCGGAAAAGATCGGCGGCGTGAAGTGGCTGGCCCAGGGCACCATTTACCCCGACATCATCGAAAGCGGTGCGCGCAAGACCGGCGGCAAAGCCTCGACCATCAAAAGCCACCACAATCTGATTCCGTTTCCCGAAGGCGTGCATTTCGATTTGATCGAACCGCTTGACCACTTCTTCAAAGACGAAGTGCGCGCACTGGGCACCGCGCTGGGACTGCCCGACGAAATCGTGTTTCGCCAGCCCTTCCCCGGCCCGGGATTGGCCATCCGCATCATCGGCGCCGTTTCGCCCGAAAAGCTGACGATTCTCAAAAATGCCGATGCGGTGGTGCGCGAAGAGCTTGACGCCTACAACGCGCGCCTGGCAGAAGAGACCGGCGTGCGCAATTCCAGCCGCAGCATCTGGCAGTATTTCGCCGTGCTGCCCGACATCCGCAGCGTCGGCGTCATGGGCGATGAGCGCACCTACGCCCACCCCATCATCTTGCGCGCCGTCGAAAGCAGCGACGCCATGACCGCCGACTGGGCGCGCCTACCCTACGAAGTGCTGGGCAAAATCTCAAGCCGCATCGTAGCCGAAGTCCCCGGCGTAAACCGCGTAGCCTACGACATCACCAGCAAACCGCCGAGCACGATAGAGTGGGAATAAATCAAAATCAACCACTGGGGTCGCTTCGAACAACCGTGCGCATAAACTGGGGGCAATTACTATCATGGAAGAACAATTCATTACTCTTTGCGCAGACAACATTGATAGCGAACACCTCTGCTGTGCAATCTCTGATAAAAAGCATCAAGATGGCGTTGCTTCCAAAAGAGCATGGTTGAAAGATAGAATTCCTGAAGGCCATGTATTCAGAAAACTAAACACAAGGGGAAAAGTTTTTATCGAATACTCTCCTTTAGAAACTGCATGGGTTCCCATTATTGGAGAAAACTATCTCTACATCTATTGCTTATGGGTATCTGGTTCATGCAAAGGAAAAGGATACGCAAAGAAACTCCTTGGCTATTGCATAAGCGAGGCTCAAAAACTCGGTAAATCTGGCATTTGTATACTAAGTTCAAAAAA
>JAVWAI010000015.1:0-34293 GCA_036650075.1 Raoultibacter sp. | reverse complement strand
CGCAAATCCCTGCAAGTCAAGCATATGGCACAGCTCTTCGCGCAAGACGACATCATCTTCGACTACAAATATCTTGGACACGCTTATCCTTCCGACGTTTTGCCCATGATAGGACGAAACGTCGGAGAATCACCCCAGACGTTTCCGTTTCGTCACCACACCACGCGAACAAGGATACCGCATCTATTATTTCGCGGTTTCGTCGCTTTTTTTCTTGGGCAGAACCGGACACGATGGGTCGTTGCTTTTGAAATAGCGAATAATAAAGCTTATTCCGGCCACAATAAGCGCAACACCTAATCCCGTATAGAAAAAAGCGATGAACCATTCGGGCACCAAGCCAGACATGCGCAATGCAATACCGCCCCCCATCATGATAGCCATCATGATGTACCCTTTTTTATCGAAGAATTTAAAGATATGGGTACGATCTTCTTCGTAGCCCCGGATGCGTTCCGTGTGCTTTTTCACCATCTTGGTGAAAATGAGAACATGAAACAAGACGAAGATAACCAACGTACCCACCAGCAGGATGATAATCCACATATTCCAATTGTGTATGTATGCGCCAATGCCAATATTGGCGATATTGACACCCGCAATAGCCCAAACGATACCGGCAACAAGCAATAATTTATCGGTCGAAATTTTTAGTGTTTCCACCCTGACTCCTTCTATTCATATAGTGCTGCTCGCAACAAAGCAAGCAGCACATCGCAATTCTGGCGACCATCGCGTAAAGCTGCAAGCATGGCTCTAGTGACAAAATAGCAGAGACGCTCAGAATCGATTCCTTTAAGCCTTCCCGGTAAAACTGCGGAGTCAGCTTCGAAGACCCGCACAAAGCCATTACTTATATGATCGAAAGCCATCGATTCGCGCTTTTTTCCCGCCGTTATCCCTCCGAGAGAAAGCGATGATATCTGCGGAAGCCAGTCAGTCCTAAAATCAGCAAGCGCTTCTTTCATCGCCACGAAAGCACGTTCAACGTAGCTGACAAAATTTTCTCCCGGCTTGGGCCGGCACATATCGTTTCGAAAAGCCGTTCCCCAAAAACGCGCGATGATATCGATCAGTAGGTCGTCTTTAGTCGGATAGTAATTATAGATAGACCCAACCGAAACCCCACACGCGGTGGCAACACTCCGAATACTCAATGCGTTCAAGCCTTCGCTTTCAGCGATATCGTAGGCAGCGTCTTGAATAACCTGCTTATCAATGATTTGCCGCGGTGCCATCTCACCCTCCGTTTCCCAACCACGAACACGGTTCAGTTACCTACAACCACTGTAGTCCTTTCGACAAAGAACCAACCCCATCTTCAAAGTCATTCCATCTTCAAGCGGTGATCTTACGCCGCTCGATCTCCGTGGTGGCTGTGATTACGACCGCCGACGAAAACAGCCAAGCCGATAACGACGACAACGATAAGAGCAACAATGCCTGCCTGCAGGTTCGCCATGTGAAGCATCGGAACACCCTGCAGTACTCCGAGCGTATAAGGCATGAGCCAAAACAGCCAAACCACAATACTGAAAGTATGAAACTGCTTCATCGCCTTTTCGTTTTTCCGCACGTAGGTCACCGTTGCCCAGGTGGCATGAATAGCCATCAAAGCAATAGCAAAAACACCTGATAAAGCATGCATGCCAAGAGCACTCGTTCCACCAGAAAGAGCCATCGCGGTCATAATTGTGGTGCCGGTAGTATCAAACAAAAAACCTGCCCAAAATAAACCGACATTCTTTTTCGTCAAAGTACCTCGGCGACGTTCGTCAAACACGCCAAAGGTATACAGAACAAGTGCAAGTGAAATAGCCGTAGTTGCTGCAAGTAAAGTAATGCTCATAAATAATACGCCTTCCCTTCCGCTGTTTGCCAGATTCACGACCGATAGCTTTAAGACTTACCCTTGCTGCGATCGAGATTCATTTACTGAACATGGTTCATAATAAGGGGTATTTTCTGATTGGCAAGCAATAATGAACATTGTTCACATACTGCGCACGAAAGGGTTGCCATCTTGTTTCGGGAAGGAATAAAGGATAGCTATCCGCGCGGATGTGCCCGGTGATGCACTTCCATAAGGCGTTCGGGGGAAAGGTGGGTATATATCTGCGTCGTGGATAAACTTGCATGACCGAGCATCTCCTGCACGCTGCGCAAGTCAGCCCCCCCTTCAAGTAGGTCGCTCGCAAACGTATGACGCATATCGTGGGGAGAAAGCGATTCGTCAACACCGGCCGCGCGGAGGGTCGCCTTGAACATCTTACGCATCGCGTCGGTGCCCATCTTATTGCCCCGCGTCGACACGAAGAAATAGGGACTTTCCTTACCCTCGAGTAAGTTTGGGCGAGCAACCTGAAAATAACCCCTCATCGATTCCGCCGCCATGAAGTGTAGAGGGATGATACGCTCCTTACTGCCTTTACCGAAAACCCTCACTTGGCTTTCGGTAAAGTCGACATCTATTACCTTAAGGCTTGAGGCCTCTGAGATACGCGCCCCACAGGCATAAAGGAATTCGAGAAGAGCCTGGTCGCGGTAGTCGGAATAGGTCTGATTGCGCTGTTTCCTGTTCTCACCACGTTTCCCGTGAACGCTGAGTATTTTCGCCATATCGGTCGAAGAAATTTGATGGGGTAAGGTGCGCGAAAGTTTGGGGCCCTGTAAAATGCTTGCAGGATCGCCCTGTGTCTGACCGGTTATGTTGAGCCACCGATAAAAAGCTCTCAAAGCACTCAACCGTCGATTGATTGTTTTGCGAGAATACTGAGCGCGGTCAAGTTCTGCGAGGTACGCACGAAGCTGCCGATGGTTCATGCAAAGGGGGTCGAGTTTTTCTCGATAGGTCCAGCGAATGAAATCATGTAAATCGACCCGATAGGCACGTACCGTATGAGGTGATGCATTGCGCTCAATCCGTAAAGACTCTCCGAAATCTTCAACAAGCGTCTCCATTCGAGGATTGCATTCAATATCCGAGCAGATCGTCCCCTCGCCGCTCCGTTCGTCATCATCAACATCGGATTCGATTGCTGAAGAAAATTCAGAATCATTTTTCATAAGAAGATTCCTCGTCAACGAGAATGCCCACTAAACGCAATCGATCACAATACGACACCAGATCATCACTTCCCCGCTGGGCATAGGCGGCATACCGATCTCTTTTCTTTTTAACCGGCGGGTCAAGCGGCACCATGATGCCGAAATTCACGTGCAGAGGTTGGTAATCTTTCACCGTTGCATCCCGGACATAAGCGAGTAGCGCCCCGAACGCAGTCGTATCCGGCAGCAAAGGAAGTTCTTTCTCCTCAAGCTGCGCATAAACAGCCAGCGACACGAAGAGGCCCGACGCAATCGCCTCACAATAGCCCTCCGTTCCCCCAAGCTGTCCTGCGACGAATACGGGTACCGGCAATCGATCAACCGGTTTGCCGATCAATTGCAAAGAGGAGTCGAGAACATGCGGCGCATCGATGAAGGTATTGCGATGCATGACCCCGTATCGGGCAAATTCAGCCTTCTCGAGACCGGGAATCATACCGAAGACCCGACGCTGTTCCGGAAATGTTAGATTTGTCTGAAACCCAACCAGGTTATAACTGGTTTTACTCGCATTTTCAGCACGAAGCTGCAAAGCTGCCCAGGGGCGTTTTCCCGTTACGGGATCGGTAAGACCCACCGGTTTCAGGGTCCCGAAACGCGGTGCGTCGTGACCTTTGCGAGCGATTTCCTCAATCGGCTGACAGGCCTGGAAAAGATCTTTCGTTTCAAAATCCTTCGCGATTACCCGTTCGGCAGACAGGAGAGCTTCGATGAACAAATCGTACTCATCTTTCGTGAAAGGAGCATTGAGATAATCCCCCGTTCCCTCATCCTCGTAACGACTTTGGGTGAAAAGCTTGTCGAAATCGAGGGAATCGGTCATGACGATAGGAGCCGCCGCATCATAAAATGCGAGATGCTCCATCCCCGTCAAATCCTGCAAGCTTTCCGCAAGTGCGTCGGAAGTCAGGGGGCCTGATGCCAAGATGATTGCGCGGGGAGTACCGGGAAGCTCAATGATATCGCCTTGGTTTGCGGGGCGAACAAGAACCTTACCAGTCGCAGCGATTCCCACCGCTTCAGCCCGAACGATCTCGATTAAAGCATGAGCCTCGATCGCCCCGGTAACGCAAGCACTGAAGCGATCGCGATCAACCGCCAGAGCGCCACCCGCAGGTACCGAGCACTGCTGCGCTGCAGCAAATACCTTTGACCCCATCATGGCGAGCTCGGTCTTCAGCATGCCGGCCGCACTATCTGTTTTCATGCTTTTAAGAGAGTTTGAACAAACCAGCTCAGAAAGACCACCACCGGTGTGAACCGGAGTCTGCACTTCAGGTCGCATTTCAATCAACCGGACACGAATACCGCGCGCGGCAAGTTGCAGGGCGGCTTCGCTGCCCGCCAACCCGCCGCCTACTATATCAATTAATTTTTCCATACGAACAGCTTATCAAAATCCCACACCCCGCCCCTGCGGCATCGATAAACACCAGAAGAGATACGCATCCGGCGCCCATTGAATACTGATAGCATCCCTCGCAGCGACGAAGCGCTGCAGCCGGCAAATCGAAAACATGAAGCGTTTGCCGTTCACACCCGCGCAGGACCGAAACGCCCATCAGGAAACCGCGTGATTTTCCCCTCCTGCTGCAGAGTAGCCAAGCGCACGGTGACCTCAACCAGAGAAGAAGTTTTCGACATCTTCGATGATGTCTTGAGGGCAGTTAATATTTCCTCTTGATTCATAGGCATTGCATACACCATACACAACAGATCATCATCGACATCGTGGCCGCCTTGAATATATTCTTCCTGCTTCAGGCATCCGAATAGACCCGATAAAATATCCTCAAAACTTTCGGTGTCCACCACAGGAGTTGCCCCCTGATAAAGCAAACGATTCGCACCACGTGAAGTCGGCGAAATAATCGAACCGGGCACCACTAAAACCTCTTTACTGGCCGCCAAGGCCTCGTCAGCTGTAGAGAAAGTACCCGAAGGCAAACCGGCCTCAACGATCAGAGTAGCACGCGACAAGCCGGCAATCAGACGATTCCGCGCACGAAACGTATGACGCAAAGGCGGGAATTCCCAAGGCTGCTCAGAAACGATTGCGCCGCCCCCCTCGATTACATCCTGAAATAGGCCGAAGTTTTCCGCTGGATAGATCTCATCGCACCCTCCACCGAGAATGACAACCGTCTTTCCCCCGCTATCGAGCGCTGCACGATGTGCCCGAGCATCGCATCCCCGAGCGCCGCCCGAGATGATAACGATACCTCGCGCCGCAGCGATACCGGCAAACTTTTCTGCGCACGCTTTACCATAGGGCGTGGCTTTACGCGCACCAACCACCGCCAGGCCTTCGGTGAGTGCCTCGGTATTTCCGATGACATACAGATGTTTCGGGGGTTGCGGGATATGCATCAAGGGTTCAGGGAATTCTTTTTCTTCCCAGGTTAATTCGGTGCGCACTCCTTTGAGCTTCGGTCCTCGATACCGAGAGAATCCCTCTTTCTGGTGCATCTTCTCAGATTGCTTCAGTGTTAAATCATCAGACATTTCCACCAATTCCTTCCCGTAGACGGAAGCTCAGCGCTTCACAGAGGTGTTCTTTGAGTACCCGTGACTGTTCGTCGATATCGGCAACGGTGCGCGCAATTGCGAGAACACGCATGATACCTCGACCACTCATATAGTTCATGCGCGCCATGCTTTCGAGAAATGCTTGGTTTTCAGAGCTCAAAGCACAGGATCGAAGAAGGGCACTGGTCGCATCGAGCGACTCCACCTCCCCTTTACAAGAGCGTCGGTAATCCGCATATTCCCGCGCGCGCAGAACACCCTCCCGAAGCTCAGCCGAACTTTTTCCTTTACAGGGATGAAGTATTTGGTTGGGATCGGTCCTCCAGATATCGATGTGGATATCGATACGATCCATAAGAGGACCCCCGATACGATTTTGATAGGAACGAATCTGCGGCAACGAACAGGTGCAGGTTATTTCCCTGTCTCCGTAATACCCGCAGGGACAAGGATTCGTTGCGGCAATCATCATAAATTTTGCCGGAAAGACCACCTTGTTATCAGCCCGAATCAAAGAAACCTCCCCCGATTCCATCGGCTGGCGAATACCCTGGAGAACAGCCGGTTTGAATTCAGCCAATTCATCGAGAAAAAGCACCCCATTGTGAGCCAGCGAAACCTCCCCTGGCCTCAAAGGCCTTCCCCCTCCGATTAGGCCGGCAAGCGTGGCGCTATGGTGAGGCTTTCGGAAGGGTCGCACCCTTGCCAGAAGCGAAGACGTATCATCCCCCACTATCGAATAGACCAGAGCAGTCTCTAGAGCCTCGGCTTCGGTTAGGGGCGGTAAAATCGAAGAGAGTCGGGAAGCGAGCATTGTTTTGCCGGAACCGGGAGGTCCCATCATCAAAATGCCGTGGCGTCCCGCTGCTGCAATCTGCATGGCTCGCTTTGCTACTTCATGACCGGCAACCTCCGCAAAATCAAGAGATGAATTCTTTCGGTTAACCGAAACGACTTGAGCCGATTTGAAATTCCCTTGTCTGAAATCAGCAAGAGAAGCGCAGGTAAGGTTTTCCACTCCTGCAATATCGACAAAACCCTCAGAAGTCTCGGCACACACAATGCCAATGCCAAGTGCTTGTGCGCACATCTCGTGCGCGAGCAGACCGCAGACTCCCCGCACCTTCCCGTCCAAAGAAAGCTCTCCTACGAACAGATGCTTTTCGATGAGTTCGGGAGCTATCTGTTTAGTGGCCGCCAAAATTCCGAGAGCAATCGGCAAGTCAAAACCTGAACCGGTTTTCCTTAAAGCACCCGGAGCAAGATTGACCACAACTTTTTCTACGGGCATAGAAAAACCGCAGGCCCGAATAGCTGCTCGCACCCGTTCACGCGCTTCCTGAATAGCGGCATCGGGCATCCCAACGATGGAAAACCCGGGCAGGCCATTCGATATGACAACTTCCACTTCAACAGGAATCGCTTCCACACCGAAGAGGGTGGCGCTTCTAACGACGCACTGTGCATACATAGCGCATCAACAGCATTTCATGCGCCGACGCCGAAGGCGTTGATATGATGACGGATGAACGCCCGCTCAGGCGCCACCACTACAATAGAAATGACATCGAAGCGGACGCAGATATCGGCCAGAGGATTATCGTTGAGATAGTAAGCGGCAATTTTTTCATATCGTTTCCGCTTGGCAGCGGTAACCGCTTCGGAAGGAAACCCCTTATCGACATCAGAGCGGGTTTTTACTTCAACAAAAACGAGCGTTCCCTCGTCGTCACGCACGATGATATCCGCCTCACCTCCGGGGCACGTCCAGTTTCGATCGATTATTTCATAGCCTCTTCGTTCCAAAAAAAGAACAGCGGCATTTTCGCCTTTCAAGCCCAATTTTTTGTTGTGTGTATTTTTGGCCGGTACAGCCTTTTGTTTCTCGGGACATTTGTCTTCTTGTACCACTTTACCCATGACGTACCCCTTTCACTGTATTTCAAGTGTACGGAGCAAGTTTTACGAAAAGTCGCCAGATTTTGGGTGAAGATTACTTTATCCCTTGCAAATATTCGAGTCGGCGTCCCCTGAATCAAACGATAGTCAGCAGCAATCAAACAACACCTTAAAAAAGACTCTCCTGCGTGAATGCCGTGCAGAAGCTTTTGCGATGCAGTGGCGTCAGACCATATTTCTTGATGGCCTCGATGTGCTCAGCACTGGCATACCCTTTACTCTTCTCAAAAGCATATTCGGGGTAGCTTTCGGCATAAGCACACATGATGCGATCGCGTTCAACCTTCGCGATCAGCGAAGCTGCTGCGATACTGGCACAGCGAGCATCACCCTTAACCACATTGATTTCTCGGTCGTCAAGGTGCAAAGGGTTACCATCGAGGAGAATCACCTCAGGAGAAATGCCCTGTGCCTCGATAGCACGAACCGCCCTCGAAAATGCAACACGGAGACTTGCGCTCATACCGGCCGCATCGATCTCATCGGCTTCGATATGCTCTATAGCCCAAGCAATCGCGACGGCCTTTATTCGCGCGCTCAGCCCTTCGCGACACTGCGGCGCAACCTGCTTGGAGTCATTCAATCCCGCAAGACGAGGTTTAGGAGGTAAGACAACCGCGCCCACCGTCAAGGGACCAGCAACGGGCCCTCTTCCCACCTCATCGAGGCCCACAACGAGCCTGCAGCCCGCCAAACCCTCTTGATACTCATACAGCGAAGCAAGACGATTACTCTCGGCAAGCTCCGCCTGAAGACGGCGGCGGGCGACCTCAACGGCATCGCGAACACCCTTGCGCGTATCCGCCTTGAGAGACCGTTCGAGCACAGAGAATTCTGCTGCGTCTGCATTCTGAAGCCGAGATTTGATGTCGACAACGGTTGTGGGTGTGGTTGGATTGTTCATTTTTTTAGTATACAAAAGAAAACACCTCAAGGCGTGTGCCGAGAGCAATCGACGCAAGAAGAATCGAAACCTACTCCGCGCCTTGCACCCTCTCAAAGCAAAAAGGACCCGCGGAGGGGCCCTTCAGCATAACAAAGAAAAAAGAAATAAAGCTTAGAATGCTTTTTCCTTAATTTTGGCGGATTTACCAACCTTGTTGCGAAGGTAATACAGCTTGGCGCGAGCCACGTCGCCTTGGCGGGTGACTTCGATTTTATCAATCTTCGGGGAGTTAACCGGGAAGGTACGCTCGACGCCGATTGAGAAGCTAATCTTGCGAACAGTGAACGTTTCGCGGTTGGATGCACCGTGACGACGAATGACATCACCCTGGAAAACCTGGATACGCTCGCGGTTACCTTCGGTGATGCGGTAGTGAACCTTCACGTTGTCACCCACATTGAAGGGTGCAACGTCTTTGTTGATCTGCTGTTGTTCAATAGCGCGAATGATATCCATTATCCCTTGTCCTTCTATATGTTCAATTACACAATTGCAAAAATGTCCGTTAAAGACGCGATTGATGATTATACGTTCTCTTTGCCTCTCCTGCAAGTACCTTTTTGGCGACAAGCTAATTGCTCACACAGAATGCCCATGAATCCCCCTAAAAACAACCTCGTACAAGGCCACGCACAGCCCTAAATCAGCATCAGAAGCGAATAGGATATAACACCGGCAAGCGCACACCAAAGCAGCGATTTTGTCTTCATCGCAATGATTGCAACGACGAGAGCGGCCACCAGCGGCATCGATGCTGGCCAAAGTCCTGCATCGAACATCGTTGGCGAAAGCAGATCGTTCGCAACCAGTGCTGCGAAAGCCGCTGGAGGGATGAAACCGAGTGCCTGGCTGATGTTCTCCGGCATTTCCTTGCCCTTGAGCAGAAACAGGGGCACAACACGGCACAAAAGCATGGTGACCGCACAGGAAATGAATATAAAAAGAAAATCGCCCCAGCTCATCGCTGCCTCGCCCACGTAAACAGCATCGCGCCCATAACGCCGACCAACGCCCCAATCAAAATAGCGGGACCTGAAAGACCGATGGTCTTGCAGGTGAACACCCCGAGCATTGCCACGAATACCGCCACCGCATTGGCGCCCGAAACCTTCTGGGTGCACAAAAGACAGATGAATATCGCAGTCATCGCGAAGGAGGCAATCGCCAAGGGCACACTTAAGGCATTGCCGATCAGAACGCCAATCACATTTGATACCGCCCAAGACGATTGCGAGAAGATATTCACCATCGTGGCACGGCCCACCGACCACTCCCCCTCCTGGAACTTCGCCATATTCACGCCGTAACTTTCGTCGGTCACCGTGGCGGCAAACAAAAACGAAACCCGCTTGCGAGCCTTTTGGCAGAACTGAGCAAAAGAGGCGCTATAGAGCATCTGGCGCGTATTGACAAGGGAAACACTCGCGATGATAGAAACGAGCGGTGCACCCGCCAGAAACATATTCGGAATCATAAACTGACCGGCGCCCGAATAGAACAAAAGCGAAAGCAAAAAAACCTGCAACGGACCGAGCCCTATCGATGAGCTGAGGATGCCACAGGGCAATCCGATAGCAACATAACCCAACATGATGGGAAAGGCTGCGGTGAAGGACTGTTTTATGTGTTCGGTGTTTGGCACAACCGCGCTATTATAGCGAGTCTTGATGCCCGTTGTAAGACCCTATTTGAGAAAGAATGAAACTGAGCGCTATTTCAGCCAAATATCATTGCCGACATGACGCCATGAGTTGGGGACAAAAAGATCCTCGTAGATGCTTTTCGCGTAGCGATCAGTCATGCCCGCCACATAATCGGTCACTGCTCGCAGGTCATCGCCCCCTGAAACGACACGGTATTCTTTAGGTACCTCGTCAATGTGGTCCATAAAGTGATCGAAAATATCTCCGAGAAGATGAAGCGCCTTATGCACTTCGCGCATGACCACCGGTGCCGAATACACCCGCTCAAACAAAAACGTACGCAGTTCGAGCATCGCATTCCAAACACAGGGACTCAGCGCGATATCGTCGCGCGCAAATGACGTTTCCACCATATCGGTCACCAAAGTCTCAATCCGCGAAGAATGATCGGTGCCCAAGACGCGATGGGTGGTTTCAGGAAGATCACGCTCGGTTAAAACCCCCGCACGAATAGCGTCGTCAATATCGTGGTTCACGTAGGCGATCCGGTCAGCGGTCGCAACGATGCGACCCTCCAATGTTTCGGCACGCTGCGATCCTGTGTGACACACGATGCCGTCACGAACTTCGGCAGTAAGATTCAAGCCCTTACCGTCGTTTTCTATCACCTCGACAACGCGCAAGCTCTGCACGTTGTGGCAATACAGCGTCAACCCCTCCTGCGAGCACGGATCGATGCCCCGATATTTTGCGAGACACCGCGAAAGAGCTTCTTCACCGGTGTGGCCAAAAGGGGTATGACCCAAATCATGACCAAGAGCGATTGCCTCGGTCAAATCCTCGTTGAGGCCCAAAGCGCGTGCGATAGTGCGGGCTATCTGCGCGACCTCAAGCGTATGCGTCAGGCGAGTGCGATAGTGGTCTCCTTCAACCGCCAAAAAAACCTGCGTTTTATGGGAAAGGCGCCGAAACGATTTTGCGTGAATAATCTTGTCGCGATCGCGCTGAAAATCGGTTCGAAGCAAATCAAAAGCCGCAGAGGAGGCACGTCCCTCGCTTTCGTCGGCAAAGGTTGCATCATCGGAAAGTATCGTATGCTCGAGCATTTCCCGGTCTTCTCGTTTCACAATCTGCATAGCGTGCCCCCCCCTTGTAACCTAACCAAGTCGATAGGTAACTTTCGCGATCGGACTTTCCCATACGGCAACTTCCTTGAGAGTGATATGCGCTGGCAGCGTGGTTGCCAGCCGTTCATAGATTACCCGGGAAAGGTGCTCGGCAGTGGGGTTAATGGTGTCGAAAGGTGCAATATCGTTGATGTAGTGATGGTCGTAGGCGTCGAGGATGGTGTGCAAGTCAGTCTTTATCGCCTTGAAGTCATACAAAAGACCAACGTCATCAAGCTTTTCACCGGCGATAACCACTTCGACATCCCAGGTGTGCCCATGAAGATACCGACACGGGCCATCGTAGCCCGGCAGGGCGTGCGCAGCATCAAAATGATCTTTTACCATCAATTCATACATGGGATTTCCTTTCGTCGACACGGACGCCGCTTCCGAAGCGGCGGACTTGATGGAGGAGTCGAATTCAGGGGAATCGAAAAGCGAGAGAGACTGCGCTTCGCAATCGACGAGATATGACCCCACGGATGCGATCTCATCCATCGCCTCGTTCGCCAAAGCATCGGCCTCTTTGTTATCGCTGCGATATACGTGAGCAATCGAGAAACGCGAGAAGTGAGCCGCAAGCGAACGCGCCTGCAAAAAAAGCGGCTTGAGATCTTCGCTTTTGACCTTGTAAGCTCCCAGCATCTGCTTGACCATCAGCTCGCTATCGGCAAACGCCGCAAGCTCGGTCACCCCCGCTGCTATGGCGTTTTGCAACCCCCAGACCAACGCGGTATATTCTGCGACGTTGTTCGTTGTCACACCGAGAAAACTTCCTCCAGAAGCCAGAAGAACACCCTCGGCATCAAGCAGTTCAAACCCGCATCCAGCAGGACCGGGATTGCCGCGGCTACCGCCGTCGGTATGGAGAACGGCGGATAGCATTATTCGACGACCAGAAGACGCTTGCAGCTCGGACAGGTAGAAAGCGGAGCTTCGGCACGTATCTGCAGCAGTCGGTTCGGGTCGATGTGGTTACGACATGCCGAGCACTGATCCTCTTTCAAGCGAGCGATAGCGACCCCACCAGAACGCAGAGCTATCTTTTCGTAACGATTGAGCAGATCTGCATCGACTTCAGCAGCAATGCGAGCGCGATCGGACTTCGCGTGAGCAATACCGTCATTGAGGCCACCGCCTTCACTTCTAAAACTCTCGATTGCCTGCGCCTCTTCGGCCTCAAGCTGAGAGAGTGCATCGGTGATTTGTTTTTGAACCCCTTCAATTTGAGTAATACGTGCGTCGATTGCGACCATTGTCTCCTCCAGCGCGCTACGACGCTTCACGAAACCATTCAATTCTTTCGTGAAGGATTCCACCGAACGATAATCACCCTTCGAAGTGTCAATTTTCTCCTGCGTGACCTTTTGCTTTGCGGCGAGCTGCTCATCCTCAAACGAAACACGCGACATTTCCTGGGTTGCATCGGTTTTCATAGCGGCCAGCTGATTCCGTTTCGCCCCGACGGCCTGATGCTTCTTGCGGACGTCGATAATTTGCTGACGCTGCGGTAAGGCATCGAGTTTCTTCTGATTCTGGATGATCATTAAATCAAGCTGCTGGAGTACCAACAATGGTTTTACGTCTTCGAAGTTAGGGTGCATATTTTTCCTTATCTTGTATATCAGCGTCGCGTAGCTTCCGGATAAGTCCAGTTCTCGCCCTGATCGAGTACAGCAATAACGTTCGGCGCAACTCCCAGTGATTCAAGAGCATCGACCAGAACGGCGCACAGGGGCAATTCGCTGGTATCGTGTCCTAAGTCGATAATACACAACCCGGCCTCGCTTGCGGCGAGCGCATCGTGATATTTGATTTCTCCACACACCAGACAGCCATATCCCGCTTCCAAACATTTTGCGGCCATATCTCCCGCAGAACCCGTCGTGGTCACCACCTGAGAAAGCTCATTTGAAAAATCTCCCCACACGCGAGGAGCTCGTCCGAAGACCGATGTGCAACGGGCTGCCAAATGCTCAAGCGTCAAGGGTGTTTCGGTCTGCTTCGGCGTGCAGAGCTGTCCGTAGCCGAGGAGTCGAGACGAAGGAATCGGATCGACGATGGACTTGAATTGCAGATTCAGCAGACCAGGAAGCATGCGCTGCGCCGCACGGGAAACATCGAGTGCCGTATGAAACGACATCACCGCAACACCCTGGCGTATAGCGGCCCAAACGAGAGCTCCATCAACCTGAGCGACTGATTGCGCCGGAGAGAATTTCTGCGGAGCAGCGAGATAGGCGGGGTGATGCGTGACGAGGACGTTCGCCCCTCCTTGAGCAGCCGCTTCGATAGCGGCGACGGTCGGGTCAAGGGCCACTGCAATTCCCTTTATTGGCTGCGCAGGATCGCCCACCGTAAGGCCGGTCCTATCCCATTCCTCAGCTGTTGCGGCGGGGAATTTCTTAAGAAGCGCCTGCTCGAGCATACCGATGCTGGCAAGGGGTACGCG
Organism: Raoultibacter sp.; assembly: GCA_036650075.1. Classification (GTDB taxonomy): domain Bacteria; phylum Actinomycetota; class Coriobacteriia; order Coriobacteriales; family Eggerthellaceae; genus JAVWGW01. Next base: position 20,487 of record JAVWAI010000015.1, on the reverse strand, counting down.
ACGAGAAAGCGTTCCCGATCGACGCGAGGCAAGACCTTTGGTTTCCTTGTCCGTTTTGTTTTCCTTTACCATTGAAAACCTCCTAAAAACGGAAACTAATTCTCGGTTACTCTTCTCATGATATCGCGATTTGACGACGATCGCCATCGCGAGTCGGAACCGTCACGTAACGGTATCCTGCATCGTACATCCAGCGATATCCCGCCTCTATATCGCGCGCCACGAACGCAGGATCGTGAGCATCGGTTCCCACCGTGCAGGGAATACCCGCACGACAAAATTCGCGGAGCAGATCCTGAGCGGGAAACATCTCCTTGCATGCGTAATAGGATCCCGACGTATTCACCTCGACCAGGCGTCCCGCTTCATGCGCGGCTTCCGCTGCTTCCTGATACAGAGATTGAGGATCGAAGCTCGGACGATAATCGAACTTTTTCACCAAGTCGGGATGAGACATGATCGTGAAGGGCCTCGTGGATAAAACCGCGTTGCACCACAGCTCGAAATAACGCCTCCAAATGTCGTCGGCACCCACTTCTTCCCAATGCCCTCGTTGAGCGGGATCATCGAAGGGCCACCTATCGACAAAGTGCACCGATCCCAAAACAACATCGAATCGTTCGAGCTCAGCATCGGTTATCGTTCGGTCTTCGTCTTCTCCAAGCCAATCAAGCTCGGTACCGAGAAGGACCTCAACCTCGGGATGAGCCGCCCGGGCGGCTTCGACGGCAGCGCAGTACTCATCTACGCGATCGGCGTGCATGGAAAGATAGTCCCGACCATCAAAAGCGGAAGAGAGATAGTAATGCTCGGTGATTGCCATCGTTGAGATACCTGCCGCGCTTGCTGCAGCAACCATTTCTTCAACCGAACCGACCGCATGACCGCAAAAATTGGTATGCACGTGCGTAGTGACGAGTTCCATCAAAATCTCCTTTATATCCAATACCGTATCGACCGACGGAATAATAAGCCTATTCCCAATTGAGTGCTTTATTGAACGCAGCGAGAAAGCCCTCAACGTCATCACGTGTTGTGTAGCGACCCATCGAAACGCGCAAAGACCCCAACGCTTCATCGGCAGTTATTCCGAGGGCATGAAGCACGTGACTCGGCTCAAGTGAATGCGAAGAACAAGCCGAACCACCCGATACGCAATACCCCGAGAAATCGAGCCGCAGAATCAGCGTTTCACTCTCGAATCCCGAAACGAGCACATTGACGACATGGGGAGCGTGGCGTGTGCTTCCCGGCGCCACCGCGACACTTGCGCGCACCCCCGGCAGCGCACAGAGCTGCTCGTAGAGATAATCGCGCAATTGGCGCAAACGGGAAGCCTCGGTCTCCACACCAGCACAGGCGACATCACATGCGGCCGCAAAACCGACCGCACCACATACATTTTGCGTGCCCGAACGGCGTCCCGCTTCCTGCCCACCACCGAGCAGAAAGGGATCGAAGGGAGTTTTGGTGCGCAGATAGAGCGCTCCCACACCTTTCGGTCCGCAAATCTTATGGGCCGAAAACGAAGCAGCATCGATATCAAGCTTACCCACATTGAGAGGAAGCTTGCCAAGAGCTTGCACCATATCGCTGTGGAAAAACGCCCCGTGATCATGGGCTATGCGAGCAAGCTGCTCAATCGGCTGGACGGTCCCTATCTCATTGTTCACCGCCATGACAGAAACAAGCACCGTATTATCTCGCATCGCCTGCGCCAAGGCTTCCCCTTCGATAAAGCCCTGGCGTGTCGGCGCAAGACGCGTCACTGCAACCCCGCGCGCTTCCAGCACCCTCAAAGGTGCCAAAATAGCATCGTGCTCGAACGTAGTCGTGATAACGTGCGGAACGAAATCCCGCATCCCTTTTTGTTTCGCCCTCTTCGAACAAGCGGAAACAACGCCAAAAAGCACCGCATTGTCCGCTTCCGTCGCGCCCGAAGTAAAAACAATCTCATCAGGACGGCGCACCTGGAGCGCGCGGGCTATCCGCGCACGCGCCTCTTCGAGAGCACGAAAAGCAGAACGACCGGAGGTATGGAGAGAATTTGCGTTACCCCCTAAAACGAGGTTGTCACACCCGGAAATCAGATAAGGTCTCATGGCCTCTGCGGCCTCTTCGCAAAGCGGCGTGGTCGCCGCCCAATCAAGATACGTAAAGCGCTCCACCCTACGCCATCCTCTCGGCTGCCGCCGCATTAGCTATGCCCGTGATTTCTTGTATCGCCGCGCAAGAATCGGGTGCTTTTAAAACCGCGTTACCGCACACAAAGACATCAGCCCCCTCGCGCGCAACGCGCGCAACCGTGGCGACCCCGATACCACCATCGACCTGAATCAGCGGCGACACCCCCGCCTCACGCGCCATTGCAGCAACGTGCGCAACACGATCTTCGGTTCCCTCGATGAACGACTGGCCCGAAAATCCCGGAAACACACTCATGAGCAGCACCATATCAAGCTTACCAAGATAGGGACGCAGCTTCTCGGTATCAGTATCCGGGTTGAGCGACAAGGCTGCTTTAACACCGGCTTCGTGGATCATATCGATAACCTGGTCAACTTCACCCGCCTGCGCATCGAGAACCTCTAGATGCACCGTCACGATATCGGCACCGGCATCAAGAAACCAAGGCACCTGGGTAAGCGGATTTGAAATCATGAGATGCACGTCGAGCGGAAGATCGGTAATCTTCTTGAGCTGGGAAACAAAAGGCACTCCGAGCGTCAAGTTGGGAACGAAATGCCCGTCCATTACATCAACGTGGATGTATCCGGCGCCACCCGCCTCAAGCATGTGTATATCACGCTCCATGTTCATGAAATCCGCCGACAGAATCGACGGTGCAATCTGAATTGGTTCAAACACGATTACGCCCTTTCTGAGTCTTTGAGCCGATTCTACCGCAAAGAGAACGCCATACTTGCCAAAGGATGCTCTTTCGGTATCTTTCTATCAAATCTCTTCTTAGGGACAAACGTCCCCTTTATACTGGCATTAAGCGTCGGAGGGAGAAGGCGGTATGGCTACAGAAACCCGCACGTATTTCACCTACAACACACCGGTCGGACACATTACCATCGGATCGAATGGGGCCGCTCTCACCCACATCGTCTTCGGAATTCGCGTACTTCCCGGCGAAAAAAAAGCCACCAAACTCACCAACGATGCCGCAAATCAAATCCAAGAATATCTCGCGGGAAAACGATTTGCCTTCGATCTTCCTCTTGCCGCCGCAGGAACCAACTTCCAGAAACAGGTATGGATGGAATTACAGACCATACCCTACGGGCAGACGCGCAGCTACAGCGACATCGCCGTAGCAATCGGTAAACCGAACGCCTGCCGCGCCGTCGGAGGCGCCAACAATAAAAATCCGCTCGCCATCGTCATACCCTGCCATCGCGTTATCGGCGCAAACGGAAAGCCCGTTGGTTATGCCGGCGGCCTGAAAACCAAAGAATTCCTGCTGGCCCTTGAACAAAACCAAAAGAATCGGGATGCTTCTTAGCGTCAGATTCTCTATACTAACAACCCATGAATGTATATCTTTACGATATCCAGCAAGCGGTTTTTTGGTTCCCGGTTTTAGCGGGCCTTTTCACCCTGCCCTATCTCGTATACCAATACAGAAAATACGGATCTATTCCCTGGCTGCGCAGCGCCGTGATATACGCGCTCATCTTTTATCTGCTATGCGCTTATTACTTAGTCATCCTTCCTTTACCTCCCGACCATAACACCTTTGTCGCCTATGCGGCAACGCCGCAGCTTATGCCCTTCCATTTCGTATCCGTATTTGCGACTCACACCTCATTTATCTTTACCGACCCCGCAACCTGGCTCGGCGTCTTACGGAACCCCACCGTCTACGAAGCGGCTTTCAACATCCTCCTCACCGTCCCCCTTGGCATGTTCCTTCGCTACTACTTTCACTGCCGCTGGTGGCAATGCTTCTTAATCGGATTAGCCACAACGCTCTTCTTCGAGATATCGCAGATTACCGGATTATTCGGGACATACGAACATCCCTACCGTCTTTTTGATGTCGACGACCTGCTGTTGAATACTTTCGGCACCATGCTCGGCTTTTGGATAACGGGGCCGCTTTTGAATTTCCTGCCCGACATCAACCACCTCAACGAGAAAGCGCGTCTCGAGGGAACCTACGCGAGCTTTCCCCGCCGCATGCTTGCCTTTTTCTTTGATGCGATTTTCATCATCGTCTTTGCCGTCGGCACCCTCTTCATCGTCCAATTCTGCAGATTCGCCCCAATCTCACCGCTTGAGAGCGAAAACGCCGTATCGCTTTCTACCTTGACGGGCCTGATGAGCGCCGGCTATCTTATCTTTTTCATGCTTGCCCCCTGCCTCACGCGCGGCCAAACACTCGGACAAAAAATCGTGAAGCTTCACATCACGCACCCCGATGGCTCTCCCGCACATTTTTACCAATACTTCGTGCGCTACGGGTTGCTTTACCTATTTCTCACAATACCGCTTTGGTTTATGCTCTGGACCGGCAATTCAGCCGAAGATGCCTCCCTTGAAGCCGGAAGCGTCTTAGTATTTTTCGTCGACCATCGCATTACGTTTGCGGCTCTTTTCGGCGCACTGGGAGTACTCTGGCTCGTCACCATCGCCTTTCGCGCCTTTCGGTCCTCCCCGGAACATCCCTTCACGATGCTCAATGGCGTTATGAGTAATACGCGCATCATGACCGACTCAGCCATCGCCGATGCCCTCAACCGAGAAGCGGTGCTCGACGTTTCGGAGATCGCTCGACTCGAACGCATGATTGCCGAAGACGGCACCTCTCTCCTGATTCTCATGAAGCGCGCCGGCCACACCATCACGGAAACCGTTCGCCGCATCTATCCCGATCCTTCCCCGGTTACCGTCTTTTGCGGCACGGGAAACAACGGAGGCGACGGATGGGTATGTGCGGGGGAATTAGCTGCCCTGGGGTACCCGGTGACCCTTATAAGCCCTCTCATCGCCGAGAATGTTACCGCCGAGCCCGCGCGAAGCTGTGCGCTTGAACAGTTTAGACAGGCTGCTTCATCCAACGAACCGCTGCGCGTTCTGATTGACCCCGACGAAAAAGATATCGCCGCGCTTTTGAAGAAGAGCGATATCGTAATCGACGCTCTGCTGGGAACGGGTTTTTCAGGGGGATCACTTCGATCCCCCCTTGATACTTGGATCCGTCTTATCAATGAAGCGCACAAGGAAAATTCCAGTCAGCGAACCATCGCCATCGACGTACCCAGCGGTCTTTCTGCGCAAACAGGAAAGGCGGCTATCCCCTGCATCGAGGCAGATTACACCGTAACCATGCTCGCCTACAAACCCGGCCTTCTCATTGAGGAAGCCGAGGGCTTCTGCGGAGTGCTTTCTTTGGGGCATATCGTCGACATCAAACCCTATCTTAAACGCCTCGACCTCGTTACCACCATACCCGCGATTTAATCATTCCAACAAAGGGCGTTCCCTCTTAGCCGAGCTTGTCGGCAAGCTTGTAGCCAACGCGCCAAACCGTGATGAGATATCTTGGCTTAGAAGGATCATCTTCAATTTTTTCCCTTATCTTCCGCATAAAAACCGTGATGGAATTGGGGTCGGCAACGTCCCTATCCCCCCAAACGTGTTCCAGTATCTGCGTGCGGGTGAAAACACTTCCCGGATCAGAAGCCAAAAGTTCAAGCAGTTCGAATTCTCGCGACGATAGATAAATTTTTTCTCCCCGCAAACGCACCTCGTACTTGCCGAAAAAGAGCTCCAGGTCACCGACACGAAAAGATTCGCTCTTCTTTTGACCCCCACCTTCCGGAGGCAAAACTCCCTTTCTCCTCCGGCGCAGATGCGCCTTAATGCGCAAAGAGAGCTCTTCGGACTGAAACGGCTTAACAAGGTAATCATCTGCACCCGCCTTGAAGCCGATGCTCTTATCGACGATATCTCCTTTAGCTGAAAGAAACATGACGGGAACCCTTCGCCCCTCTTGACGAATCTTCTCGCAAATCTCAAATCCATTGATATCAGGAAGCATTACATCGAGTATGAGAAAATCGGGACGCTCGTTGCGCAACATCGTCAGACCATCCGCGCCGTTCGCAGCACAACAGAAATCGTGGCCGTCACGCTGCACAATTTGCTCAATCAAAACCTGAAGGCTTTCGTCGTCATCAATAAGCATGATTTTAGTCATCACTATCCTCCATCCGCAGGTTAGTCGGCAGTATCACCGAGAACGTGCTCCCCTCGCCCACATCACTTACCACCAGAACTTCCCCGCCGAGCATCGTAGAAAAATCTTTCACCAAAGAAAGACCAAGACCGCTACCGCCATACCTGCGCACCGTTGACATGTTCTCCTGGGTAAAGCGGTCAAAGATAAGCTCCTGCTTATCGCGAGGAATACCGATACCATTATCCGTCACATCGATACGAACCAGCTCATCGGGAACGAGATAAGAAACCATTATTTCCACCCGGCCACCGGTGGAGGTAAACTTGATTGCATTGCTCATCAAATTCACGAGGATTCGTCTTACTTTCTCCCAATCGCTGACAATCAAAGGGACATCCGAATCAACATGGGTGATAATCTCGATATCTTTTTTCAGCGCCAACGAACCGTTCGAGGCCTCAACCATACCAACAACATCGCTCAAATCGACAAGTTCGAGATTCAAGCGTTCCGACCCCGACTGTATGCGGGCAGATTCAAGAACATTATTGACCATCTCGAGTAAGATACGACCGTTCTTGTCTATTTCGTCGAGCTGTTTGCGGGCAAGCTTGTTGTCGGAAGCTATATTGTTTTCCATGAGTTCTGTAAAGGCGAGGATAGATGTCAACGGCGTCCGCAGTTCATGACTGACGATTGCTAAAAAGTCGGATTTATACTGATTCTCTTTTTTGAGCTTATCATTTATCAGTTCAACTTTCCGCCTCTGCCACTCAAGCTCCCTATTAGCCTCTGAAAGTTGCGTCGTTCGTTCGCCAACCAGAGATTCCAGGCCGTCGTAGAGAGTGGACAATTTCTTTGCCATTTCGTTGAATCGAGAGAAAAGTTCTTCAATTTCCCGCGAATCGTAAATCACGGGGCGTTTATCAAGTAAAACAAGCTCGCGACCGCCCACGTGCTCGAGAGAATCACGTAGATTTGTTAGGGGGTTGATAATCAAGCGACTGAGCACAAAGTAGATGATTATCATCATGAAGACCATGAGGATAAGGAAGAACAGGGCGTTGTTGGCTACCGTGTTCACCAGGTTGTCGAAATAGAGACGGGTCGGCACGACGACACTGACCGCACCAGCAACATCCCCCAGCTCCCAGCCCTCCTTCGGATACCCCGTCACATCCGTCTGGCCGGCTGGCTTCCCGTGGCACTGGATGCAGTTTTCCGAAACCTTCATAGCCGAAACGTAGCGAAACACCGATTCTCCGTCTTCTTCCTCGAAGCCGTATTGTTCCGTCTGAGCCGAATCCGCATAAAAAGCATTAAGCGCTTTTGCTTCGTACTCATCGGGACTGTTGCTGATGTTTCGCGGCGTGAGGTTCGCGAAGCGTATCGAATAATCCGAGTTCAACGAAAACAAGGAAGCAACCGATTTGCCGACGATAGCGCAGTGCAGACTCTTGTAATCGAATTTTCCATCGGAAGTGTAATTGATGCGATCTTGGTTGATGGAGATGAATTGCCAAACCGCATCCATCTCCGTTACGAGAACCCGCGATTGTTCAAGAAGCTCTGTTTTGGTTTTCTCTTTTTGCACCTGAAAGGTCCATATGACATCGACCGCCAAAAGCAAACAGAACATAACAGCTAAGAGACCAAGTATCTTGGTCTTGAGACCGATACTGACGTGTCGGTTCTTTCTAATCGCTATCACAAAACCCGCTATCCCTCAGAGGAACTCGATTGTCTATCTTAGTCTAAAAGCAAATAAGCACCAACATCAATAGTTGTTGCCGCTTCGATTTTAAAAGCTTTCGCCATGCACGCAAGTGTTTGATAGGCAATAGAGGCAATCGCACGATAAAAACCGGTGTTCGCTCTCGTTTGCACATTCGCAAGGTAGGTGGGCGCAAAAACCAAAAGATGTTCACTGAGAAAATCCTTCAACACCTGCAAGGTTCGCTCCGCTTCGGCATCTTCCTGGGACCCGAATTGGTTCTGAAGCAGATTGAAAAGATGGGCAAGAAATGCGAGCTCAAGACCGATATGGTCATCCGGTTGACTTTCAGCTTGAGCCAATTGCATCTCAAACGAACGGTAAAGAGCACGAACTTCGAGGGTCGTGGGCCCGAACATGGTACGGTCATCGGTGCGATACACCGACTCGTAAGGCGAAGTGTGGCTCGCACCAACCATATAGAATAAGTAAGTATAATCTTGACGCAATGCCGTAAAGAATTCCGTTTTCAAGGATTCATCCTGCGCATTTTCAAGAAGATCATGCAAGAGTCGTGATTCCTCAGGAGCAATATCGAAAAAAGGCTCCTCCAAAAACAGATCCCTCCGCTCAATCAACTGCTCGATTTGTTCGGAGGCGGGGCTTGCATAGAACATGCGCGAGCAGAATTCGCAGAGCACCTGATACGCCTGGAGGGTCTCCAGGGGGAAACGCTGATCAGTATCCATAGTTATTCCTCTCGAAAAAAACCAGCTCCCTAAGGTAACTCTCTCGCTGCGTCGGTACCCGCAACGAGAGAGTTTTCACAGAACCGGATAGCATTGTTTTATCAGGCGGTTCAAACGTTACCGCCATGATACCTTAGTGGCTGATCTCGGTCGGGTTCAGAAGTGTACCGCCCTTGCCGGCATCGCGGTGAAGACCGATAACCACGTTGGGAGAAGTCGTATTCCCCAATTCTCCAATGACGCAATTATCGCCATGCACCGCGCGTATATCGGCAATCTTGCCAAATTCCAACGCGCGAACCGGGCAGGCGCGAGCACAAGCGGGGTCAGGAATTCCATCGGCGGTTTCGTCGCTGCAGAGGATGCACTTATGTGAAAGACCATCCTTCATCTGTGTGGGATGATGGTAGGGACAGGTTTTCTCGCAAGTCATACACCCGATACAGGTTTCCTTGTCATTGTTAACAATGCCCGTTTCTGGGTCTTTCTTCATCGAACCGGTCGGGCAATTGGCGACGCACGCCGGCTTATCACAGTGATTGCAGGTGATTGAGGCATAGTAGGTAAACGCCGTTGTCGCATATCCGCCGTTGGCATCAGTTTGCCAATCCCCTCCGCCGAACTCGTAAACCTTGCGGAACTTTTGGGGAACCTCAAGGTTGTTGCGATCAAAACATGCTGTCATACACGCCTTGCAGCCGGTGCAGATATCGGTGTTGACGAAAAATCCGTACTGTTCCATAGTTGATGCCCCCTTATGCTTTCTCTATTTTACAGAGGTTGGAATGCACGCCATTACCCTTTGAGATAGGCGTGGGTCTTGTCGAGGTAAGTACGGATATGCACCCGCCCTTATCAAGTACGTCTTTGCTGCCGATCGTCTTAGGATCACGGCTTTCGGGGTCGTACCATGCGCCCTGCGGTATCGAAGCGACCCCAGGAACAATACGGGGAGTCACGCGAGCGGGAAGCTGCGTGCGCCCACGCTGGGTGGAAACAATAACGCTGTCACCATCGGCGATGCCAAGCTTTTTGGCATCTTGCGAATTAATCCAACACTGCTGAGGAGCAACAGAGTTCATCCAGGCAACATTACCGTAAGATGAGTGCGTGCGGGTCTTGGTATGATGACCAATCAGCTGGAACGGATATTCCTTTTTCGTTTCGGTGTCACCGAAGCCTTCGAAATTGTCGTAGTAAATGGGAAGACCGGTAATTTGGTCACGCCCGTCCTTGGGAATATATCCGGCACCCGTCAAATCCCACTGTTTTGAAATGTTGTAAGCCTGCTTTGAAAACACCTCGTATTTGCCCGAGGGTGTCGCGATTTTGTCATCCTTCGCGATTTTCGGCGCGTGATCATCGGTTTGCTTGAAGAGCCCCTGCTTGCGAAATTCCTCGAAGGTGGCCGGAAGAGCAGCACCCTTTTCGATGCCTTGCTCATAGCACCATTTCACCCAATCAAGTTGCGATTTTCCTTCAGTGAAATCGTCTTTCACTCCGAGCTGTTCGGCCAAAAGGGTACAGATTTCGTATACCGGCTTGGCTTCGAACAGAGGATCTATTGCTGCACTTTCACAACAGACGAATCCAGTCCACGCCGAACCTCCGGTAACAATATCGTCCTCTTCGAAGGCAGTGGTTCCCGGCAAGATGATATCGGAAGCCATAGCGGTCGGTGTCATGTAGCAGTCGACGGTAACTACCATGCGCAAGCCGCTATCTTTTTCGTCGGGTAAGTTGTAGATGCGCAGCGAATCGTTGATGTCAGCGTGCTGGCCCATCATAACGTTCGAAGCGTAGTTCCAAATAAACTTGATGGGAGCCTTGAGCTTGATTTCGCCCGGAACCTTCGCATACGTCGTCTCGCCTTCTTCGTCGATGTAGCGCAGGCCCCAGGTGGAGTCCGACATCGACTTATAATCTTCAATGGCATGGTACCAATCGAAGAAGGACACGCAGACGTTGACTCCGTTTTTTTCAGGGAAGGTCTTAATCGAACTGGCAACCTTATAACGAACACCACCAGTACCTTCACGAGCACCGGTTCCTCCACCGGAAATACCGACGTTTTTCGTGATAGCAGCAATCAGACCGATTGAACGGGCCGAGTTACCACCGTTGCTGTGACGCTGAGGACCCCATCCCTGGATAGTAGCAGTCGGTCCATCAACAAACATTTCAGCCAGTTGGCGAATCGTATCCGCAGGGATACCGGTTATCGCGGCGGCCCATTCAGGTGTTTTTTCGCCGGTTCCCGCATAGGCACCTTTGCCCATGAGATATGCCTCATAAGACATATCTTCGGTGAGAGCGAGTTTACCCGACTGATCGAATCCCATGAACTTGTTATCTTTTGGTTCACCCTGCTTTATGTCATCGACGAAAGTATCGCTGTAAAAACCGATGAATTTTTCACGAATGAAACCTTCATCAAGCTTTCCAGCGGTGAAGAGGTAATGGATCAAGCCTGAAACAAGAGCCATATCGGTGCCAGGCCGAATCGGCACCCATTGGTTCGCCACGCCGACTGCTGTGTCGGAAAGATGGGGGTCGATCACAACGATTTTTGCTGCGGGATTCCGCAAGCGAACCTGCGTTATAAGGTACTGCATGGCAGAACCGCTCATGCGGGTGTTTGCCGGATTGTTACCGAACAGGATAATGTTCTTCGAGTTTACCAGGTCAGTAACTTCGTTGTTTGCATACGCATCGCCGTTAAACAGAGGAAGTTCCCAGTTGATCTGCCCGGTTGAATAGTCGCAGTAGTGACGAAGATAACCACCCCATAAATTCATCATGCGAGCAAACATCGTATTATCGGGATGCCAAGACTTGGCAACGGTGCCACCGAGCTGACCGGTTCCGTACTGGATATAGAAGGCGTCGTTTCCGTATTCTTCTTTGATTTCCTTCATCGTGTCAGCGATGGTCTTAATAGCTTCTTCCCACGTGATTTCTTCGTACTTTCCTTCACCACGCATCGTACCCTTAACACGACGAAGAGGTTTTTGCACTCGCGTCTCATTATAGATACGCTGACGATTCGTGCGTCCACGAACACAGGAACGCATCTGGTAAATCTGCCCGGGACCAAAATCGTCGGTACCTTCGTTGTCGTTGCCGATACGAACAACCGTACCGTCTTTAACATAGGCTTTCAGTGGACAACGACTACCACAATTCACGTGACAACCAGACCACAGAACCGAATCGTAATCGAGAGGTCCCATCACAATAGGGTCTGATTTTTGGTCAGACTTCTTATCGTCGGTTTTCTTTGCAGCGGGGGCACAGCCGCTCAAGGCGACACCCGTCCCTAAAAGACCTGACCAAGCGAGAAACGAACGGCGACTGATACCAAGTTTCGGCACAGACGCTTCATGAGTATTTTCCTGCATTGCATCCCCTTTCCTTCATTCCCTGATGGAATCAACAACTATATTCAGTTTAGAAAACCACTCCGAGAACCTCCATGCTCCTTATCTGCATTCTTCCTTACTCAAATGTTATCGAATTATTAACGTCGCCTTTTTGGACGGCATGTGCCAAGCATCCTTCCCACCGGGACCGCCCCGCAATCCAGCCGTGAGATTGGACCATAAAGCAGCTGCTTAGTTGCCCTTTTTCACTTTTCGGTGCATTATAGTTATAACATCCCGTTAGCTTAAGCGGGCACCTTATAAGTCTCAGAAAAGGAGATTCTCATGACCAACATTAGTGATAGTTTGAAAGACATTTTCCTCGCTGGCGTCGGTGCTATGGCCATTACGGGAGAAAAATCGAAAGAACTGATCGATCAACTCATCGCCAAAGGCGAGCTTTCCGTTGAACAAGGTCGCGAAATCAACCAAGAACTGCAGCACAAAGCTACGGAAACCGTAACAAAAATCCGCGAGGACGCCCTCGTGCAACATATGGAATCCCTAACACCGGAAGATCGCGCAGCATTTGCGGCACGCGTCGCTGATTTGGCAGCAACCCCCGAAAAAACCGAAGCACCCGCAGAAACCCCGGCAAAATAGGACTCGAGAGAACACCTCGAATCCTACGCCTCACCGATTATGGCAAACAATACCCTTCTCCGGCACTTCTTCAGTAGTGGTGCCGATGTCGATCCTGAAGAGCGGTTTCACTTAAGCCGCAAGGCTCGCTCGCGGCGTCTTCGTGAAATCTATCGTCTCTTACCGATGCATGCGCTTTCAAAAGGATTAACGCCCGAAGAATTTCGCAGTATGCTTGAAAACCTCGGTCCAAGCTTTGTTAAAATCGGACAAACTCTTTCAACAAGATCCGAAATTTTACCTGAAGCATACTGCGACGAACTCGCGAAACTTCAAACCGAATGCGACCCCCTTCCCTTTGAAACGGTTCTCGAAACTCTTGACCGCGAATACGGACACAAACGCCGGAAAATCTTTACCGAAATCGACCCTACTCCCCTCGGAAGCGCATCACTTGCGCAGGTGCACAAAGCAATTCTTGCGACCGGGGAGGTCGTTGCGGTAAAAATACAACGCCCCGGAGTGCAGGAAACGATGGCGCAAGATATCGATATTATGCGCACGGGAGCCCATCATGTTTCACGTTTCATAACGGGCGACCAAATGGTTGATTTGTGCGATGTGGTCGAAGAGCTATGGTCCACCTTCCTCGAAGAAACCGACTTCAGAAAAGAGGCGGACAACCTGCAAGAATTTGCCCGCCTCAACAAAGGGGTTGCATTCATTTCGTGCCCGCACGTCTATCCTGAACTTTCGAGCGAATACATTCTCGTCATGGATTACATTGACGGGATTCCCATTCAAGAAACAGGCTCACTGGTTGAAGCCGGATATGACCTGGCCGAAATCGGAGAGAAGATTCTCGATAATTACGCTTCTCAAATCCTCGATTTCGGATTCTTCCACGCCGATCCACATCCGGGCAATATTCTGATTCATGACGGCAAGATCGTCTACATCGATTTGGGCATAATGGGACGCCTATCCCCCCGTGACCGAATCGGCTTCGGCGCCATCATCAGCGCTGTCGGCACGCAGAGCAGCTCTGACCTCAAAGAAGCACTACTTCGTTTCGCCGTCAGCAAAAACACGGCTGAAATCGATCATGCTCGCCTCCTTGCCGAACTCGACCTGCTGCTGGAAGATTACGGATCCTGCAATATGCAGGATATCGATATCGGCGCATTCCTCAACGAAATCATCTCGTTGACCCGTCAGTGCAAGGTCACCCTCCCTCCCGCAATCACCAGCGTATCGCGGGGTATCGTCACCCTCGAGGGCACCATAGGAGACTTCATTCCCAACTCGAACATCATCGACATAATCCACCAGCATATCGTCACTTCGCAAAACCATGGCGAGGTGCTGGAGGAAACACTTCAAGAGCTGCTTCTTTCCGTGCGCTCATCGAGCAAGGGGTCCCTCGCCGCTCTGGAATATTCCGGCGAAGCCTTCAAGATGCTCACGCGCGGACAGCTTAAAGTCAATATGGAAATGATGGGCTCGGATGCCCCTCTCTCAAAGCTCTCGAAGATCATCAACCGACTCACCATCGGCATCATCATCGCCGGTTTATTCATCGGTTCGAGTATGCTAAGCCTATCGAATATGGAACCACGGTTTTTCGGGGTACCGCTACTTGCCTTCCTCGGCTATCTGGGAGCTGCGATTCTCTCGACATGGGTGATCATCGACATCGGACGGCGCAAGCTCTAAGGCAGACAGGTGCAGCCTGTCCTATAATCCATGGAATTCAGTAGTCAAAGGACGGCTCGAGAGAGCGTTTGCCGCTTCTTTCATATCGGCGCCTTCCCACACAACACTGCGAACCACTTCGGTGATGGGGAGTTCTACCCGGTACTGATCTGCAAGGGTCTGGATGGTCCTGCAGGCAAGCGCACCCTCGACCACCATATGGGTTTCGGTGCTGAAATCGTCAAGGGTCTTGCCCTTTGCAAGCGTCTCACCAAAACGACGGTTACGGGAATGCTCGGAGGTGCAGGTGGCAATCAGGTCACCCGTTCCAGCAAGCCCCATACACGTGATAGCCTGTCCCCCGATAGCCTGAACCAGTCGACTCATTTCCGCTATACCTCTCGTCATCAGCAGTGCGGCAGTATTATCCCCATACCCGAGACCGTAGGAAAGCCCGACGGCGATTGCTATGATGTTCTTAAAGGCAGCGCACAGCTCCACTCCGCACACATCATCGCTCACATACGTACGGAAGGTTTCCGCTGCAAACAGATTTTGGAAGAATGCAGCCGTTTCCTCACTTTGAGAAGCGATAACCGTTGCCGAAGGAATACCCTTGATAACTTCTTCCGCATGATTGGGTCCCGACAGAACCGCAAGACGATCAGCCGAGCCCAATTCAGCTTCAAACACCTCGATTGGAAGCAGACCGCTTCCCTCCTCAACACCCTTCGAGCAAATGATGATGGGGAGCACGTTGTCGACGCAATCGGCAAAGGCGCAGGCAACACCTCGCATAAGGTTTGACGGCGTCACCACAACGACCGCGTGGGCATTGAAAAGCGCATCCTGATACGAAGTCGTCGCAACAATCAGAGGAGAAAGTTCGACACTGCTTAAATAGCGTGGATTCCTGTGCTCGGTATTGATTGCCGCAACCACTTCGGGCTTACGAGCCCAGAGGCCGACGTTATACCCGTTTCCTGCCAAGACCTGCGCCAAGGCGGTACCCCATGAACCAGCTCCGATAACCGCTACCTTCATAATGATTCTTTCTTTTCGCCCACCCGATGCTCGTTATGAGCCAACAGACGCTTGATATTCTCACGGTGCGCCCACACGACAGTCAATCCGGCAACGCTGCAAAGAACAATCGCCGGCCAATCGCCCCAGAAAAAATAGAGGGAAAAGAATGGCGAAGCAGCGGCCGCCGCAATGGAACCAACCGAAACGTAACGGGTGGCCAAGACCAACACGATGAAAATCGCCAGTTCGAGACAGGCGCCAATCACGCCGAACGCAATGAAAGCACATCCGACGGCGACCGCGATGCCCTTTCCGCCATGAAATTTAAGCCAAGGCGAAAAAATGTGGCCCCACACGCAGCCAAGAAACGAAAGCGCCAGCATGTCGTTGGCCGTAAGAACTGAAACCACGCCAGGATCCGCCACAAAGAACCGATAGACCAAAAGGGCGATAACGCCCGAGAGAATGCCTTTACCGAAGTCGAGGAGAAAGACCGAGCCGCCGCCCACTTTACCCATGGTGCGAATAGCGTTTGTGGTCCCGATATTACCCGACCCATGATCGCGGATATCGGTCTTGAAGAATACTTTCGAGATGATAAGCCCAAAGGGAATCGAACCCAAAAGAAAGGTCGTGAGAAAAACAATGACGACCATAAGAATTTCTTGCATCATGTAATTCGCTAGTCCTTGCGTTTGAATTTAATATGAATCGGAGTACCCGAGAAATTGAAAGCTTTGCGCATCCTGTTTTCAAGATAACGCTCATAGTTGTCATCGACAATTTCAGGATGATTGGCAAAGAAGGTGAATTGCGGCGGCTGGGTAGACGTCTGTGTGACATATTTCACACGCAACAACTTTTTGCCTCGACTGATGCTGTGGCCAAAATCGCGTATCTCTTGCAACCACGAGTTGAGACGACTCGTCGAGACCGACTGCGAATAATTGGCAAAAGATTCATTGATAGCACCCCAGATGCGCTGCACGCTTTTGCCGGTTAGGGCAGAGATGGCGATTACGGGAGCATAACCCACGAATCCGAGTCGATCTTCGATGAGATCGCGAATTTCAGCTTTCGCTTCAGGCCCTTCAATCAAATCCCACTTATTCAAAACAACAACCATGGCACACCCCCGCTCTGCCGCAAAACCAGCAACACGCTGGTCCTGGTCGGTCAAACCGAGGGTGGAATCGATCACCAACAACGCTACCTGAGCGCGATCGATAGCACGCATAGCACGCACAAAACCATAGTACTCAACATCTTCGTCAATCTGGCTTTTACGACGGAGACCGGCGGTGTCGATAAGCGTGTACGACTGACCGTCGTGCACTATAGTTGTGTCAATCGCATCGCGCGTCGTTCCGGCAACATCGGAAACAATGGAACGCGTGTTCTCGGCCAGGATGTTGGTAAGTGATGATTTGCCGGCATTCGGACGACCGATGATGGCAACACTGATAGAATCAATCGCTTCCTCTTCCGCAGGTGTCGGTAAAGACTTCAGCTCTTCCACCACCGCGTCAAGCAGATCACCGCTGCCGGTACCATGAGTGGCGGAAACCGGCCAGGGATCACCCAAACCCAAACGACAAAATTCCCACATGTCGTCATTGTTGTTGGGAGTGTCCATCTTATTGACAATAAGCATAACGGGCTTGTCGCTGCGCAACAAAATACGCGCAACCTCTTCGTCATCGACATTGATACCCGTTTTTCCATCAACAAGAAACAATATCAAATCGGCTTCCTGGGTGGCCGCGAAAGCCTGACTACGAATCGAACCCTGGAAAGCATCGTTATCGTTCATTTCAATGCCGCCGGTGTCAATCAGGGTGAAATGCACACCGTTCCAGTCGGCTTCATGGTAGGAGCGGTCACGGGTGACCCCACGCATCGCATGGACAATAGCTTCGTCGTCTTCGGCTAGACGATTGACAAACGTGGATTTACCAACATTAGGACGGCCCACAACAGCAACTATAGGTAAGGGCATAGCTCTTCCTTCATTCTCACATCAGCGAGTTTACATCTTTCAAGAATTCTGATGGGTTACAGGATACCACGCTTATCGGCACACTGGAACCGCGGATAATATCTGTCAACGTCATGTCGTCAAGCGTCATATTATCATCATTGAACACCACCTCAGGAATGACGGCATGGGTTATTTCTGAGGAAGCATCATGGAGAGCGGCTGCGATATCGCACCCGCACAACAAACCGGTAACATCAACGTTTCCTCCGAAGTAATCATTTTTCACAGGAAACGGAATGATTTTCCCCTTGAGGGGACTCGCCTCTATCAGGGGAATGAAGAACTCTCGCTGTGCATATCCAATAACAAAATGAATACGGGTCGCAGTGCGCCCGAGTGCGCAAGCGGTCTCCGCAATCAAATCCGAAGAACGATTCCAATCGTCGATGAACGAACGGATAATGCCGATACCGTCCTCAAACATTGAAAAATCGCCATAGTGCCGTGTCGGAGGCACATGATCGAGCAGGTCGCGGGGATAGGCATTTCGGTAGAACTCATCAGCCGCATATACCCAGGCACATCCCCGCTCAGCCTGCGCCCGATCCTGGAATGCCCCAATACACTCTACCACGGCACGAGCATCGCTCACGTCGTTGAAACTCTTCGAGAAAGTGGTTTGATGTTTGGTGAACCCCACCGGAACGATACCGATATTTACGATACCCGGATACCGATAAGCCCATGTCAAAGTATGATTAAGCTCTTCCCCATCGTTGATGCCCGGCAGCAATACAATCTGGGCATGCATCTCGATGCCGGCCTCGAGCAAACGCTCACAGGCGGCAATGCCATGCGCTGCGTGCTTGCCGATGAGACCTCGTCGTACCTCGGGAGTGACAGCGTGAAGCGACACCCGTAAAGGCGAGATGTGCTGTTCGATTATGCGCGCTTCGTCTTCCTCGGTAAGATTCGTCAGTGTGACAAACGTACCCTGCAAAAAGCTCAATCGAAAATCATCATCGCGCAAAACCAAGGAAGAGCGTACATCATCGGGAAGCTGGCGCATGAAGCAAAACGTACAGGCGTTACGGCAGAGTTTCAGCGAGTCAAAGATGGCCCCCTCAAAAGAAAAGCCCCAGTCTTCGCCAAAATCACGCTCAAGACAGACGACACCGCGATCGCCGTCAGTGTCAATATAGGAAACCTCAATGAACTCTTCAGCGGAAAGCCAACGCCAATCAATAATGTCACGCAGGGGCTTTCCGTTTACCGCGAGCAGAACGCAACCTGCGCTGAAGCCCGCATCATCTGCAGGGCTTCCTTGCGCCACGTCGACGATCATCGCATACGGTTCTGACGACACAGGCATCCAGCTACAGATAGAAGAAGGGATTGACCGGGGTACCCGACCACGAAGAAGCACCGGTATCAACCTGGAAGTGCAAGTGGGCACCGAACGAATTACCGGTATTGCCAACTGCGCCGATATTTTGGCCCTTGGTAACCTGCTGGCCCGCAGATACGTAAATAGCAGATGAATGCATGTATTTAGTTATAAGTCCACCACCATGGGAAATAACGATCCAGTTACCCGCAGAGGCGCTGAATCCCGCAATGATAACCGTACCGTCCGCGGCGGCATAGTAGGGCGTGCCTTCGCCTGCAGCAAGGTCAATGCCGTTATGGAATGAATTGTCGAAGCTGCGCCAGCCGAAGTCACTCGAAAGCGTTGCTCCCGGGCAGGGATGAGCAAACTGACCGCTGCCGGAAATAACGCTCGAACCGCCACCGCCAGGAATAGACCCGCCACCAAAGCCGCCGCTACTCGACTGTTGCTGTTGGGCTTTCGCCGCCGCCTCGGCAGCAGCCTTCGCAGTAAGAGCCGCCTCGGCGGCAGCTTCTTCCTGAGCCTGAAGAGCAGCCGCTTCCGCGGTGATCTTCGCAACTTCTTCACGCAGGCTTGTCTGCGTTGCACCAATCTGATCCTTAAGCTGCTGGCTCTTGGCCATTTCTGCGGCAGCCTTATCTTTCTGGGTAGAATATTCCTGTCGCGCAAGTTCAGCCGCGGCACGCAAATCCTTGCTTTCCTGCACCAGGGCGGCATCCTGACTGGAGATTTTTTCCATCATGTCCCAAGCAGTCAAGAATTCATCAAAAGAAGAAGCACCGAGCAAAACATCGAGAAAAGACGCAGAGCCGTTCTTGTACATGTTGTTGGCTCTATTTCCCAACCGAACCTGCAATTCGGCGATGCGCTCTTCGGAAGCCTTAATACGCTTCTGGGCATCTTCCATAGCTGCTTGAGCCGCGTCGTGCTCGGAAAGCGCTTTCTCGTAATCGGCATTCGCCTTATTGAGATCAGTTTGCAAAGCATCGATCTTCTGCATAACCGCATTCGCTTCAGCCTGCTTTTCGGCAGATGTCACTGCGTAGGCCGAAGAAACCGGGGTGCCAAGGAAGACGAGAGCAACCGATAGGACGCACAGAATCAATGCGGAAATAAGTGAAGACCGAGTGCGTAGTGTATTTGTGTTGAGCATATGCACCTTTCTCTTACGGTTTAAGCCGTATAGGAAATGATAGCAAGAAAGGCGTCTTTGCACCACCCGAGTGCAAAAGGCACACAGTCAGCCCCGTGTTTTATGGATTTAGTTGATTCGCAAGTTGAACTGTACACTTTGGTTTTTCTTTCATACTGAGCTGTACATGACCAGTTAAGTATGAGAATTCCTTTTTGGAAGCCAGGCCCATAAGGGGGGCCTGGCCAAGAGAAAGGAACGAGCATGTCGAAAGAAAGCCAAAAGAAGTACTTCCGTATGACGAAGGCAGAACGTGCCTCAATTGAGAGGAAGCTCGATAGTGAATCGAGTGCACGCAGCATGGCCAAAGACCTCGGCCGTGCGCCTTCTGCGGTCACAGAAGAGATCAAACGCAACCGTACGGTATGCAAAGGCCCAGGAAAAGGTGAACGCGTTGATGCTATCCCTGAAGGAGAGAAGATCTGTCCGAAGCTTGAAGTGTGGCCAGGAGTGTGTAACGGATGCAAGCTTCGTCGCTACCACTGTAGCTATAAGTGGAGATGTGAATATTCCGCCTCGCGCGCCCAGGCCCTTGCTCATGAT
>JAVWAI010000014.1:0-36143 GCA_036650075.1 Raoultibacter sp. | reverse complement strand
ACCGCTCCGGCCACCCCCAACGCGGGCGCCCCGCGCACCGCCATCGTCTGAACGGCTTCAATCATGGCTTTTGCCGTGTGGATGTCGCGCATGACGCATTCGAAGGGAAGTAGCCGCTGATCGACAATGCGGACAACCGGAGCGTTGCCGCACGAAGAAACCCACTCGATCGTTCGCGGCAGATTATCGATTCCCATGAGTACCCCTTCGTCTTATGTCAGCTTCCCTACTGCTATGCGTTAGTGTATCGCAAAGTAGTTCAAGAAATTTTAAAGAAAATATACGCATTCCCCACCGGTAAACCGATTTGGTTGTAATATAGTGAACGGTGTTCAGTAAACGAAGAATGTCATGGGATCGCTTGAAAGAATTGCGGCCAAAATTACCTCTTCCCAGCGGCCCCATGACATCAATCAAGCAAAGGAGTTCTCTCATGAAAAAGCTTTTAAACATTTCCTTCATCTACCTGATCGCAGGTGCCGCCGCCGGTGTCTTCTTCCGCGAATTCACCAAGTTCAACGGCTTCGAGGGCTACAGCATGCTCGGCTTTATGCATCCCCACCTGCTGGCGCTCGGCTTCCTTGTCTTTTTGGTTGCTACCCTGTTCTGCATGCAAGAAGACTTCACCGGCGACAAATTGTTTAAGCCCTTCATGATCATCTACAACATCGGTCTCATCGTGACTGAAATCATGTTTCTCGTCCGCGGAACCACCGAAATCCTCAACA
Source organism: Raoultibacter sp. (assembly GCA_036650075.1). Classification (GTDB taxonomy): domain Bacteria; phylum Actinomycetota; class Coriobacteriia; order Coriobacteriales; family Eggerthellaceae; genus JAVWGW01. The sequence continues at coordinate 35,415 of JAVWAI010000014.1, read as the reverse complement.
TCACGCTCCCGATGCCCGACGCGGCGATTTCTGGCATTGCCGGTCTTGGCCACATCTGTATCGGCGTCGGCCTGGTCCTTTTGGTCCTTATGTTCAAAAAGATCGTAGCAAAAAAAGCAGCCCAGATCGCCTAATCGAAACGGACAGGAATACCCGCTCTGCTCACAAAACTACCCCGCCCAACAATCTGGACGGGGTAGTTTTTTTACACACGACAACAGAGTCGAACACTGCGGCAGCCGAAGAGCCGGTCGCCACAGCGCGCCGTTGGTCTTAAGAACAAATAACCAAAGGCAGCGCCGAAACTACAATCAAAAAGCGCAGCAGAAACCCGCCGACGAGCACGCCGGCATCGGATGCTGCGCTCAAATAATGGGCCTTCTTGCTTTCTTCAAACTCTTTGGAGGAGAAGAACAGCAACCAAACTTCCAAGCCGGTCGGGATCACCAAACCGATCAGCACGAGGCCGATCCAGAACAGTGGTGCCCACGAACCGGCAAGCAGGCTCATGACCGAAGCGAATCCCGCAGAGTTCACATAGCTCGTGATAAACATGAGCGATGTCAGCAGCAAAAGCTCAATAATTGGCAAACAGAAGTGGAACTTCTTCAAAACACCAACCTTGTCGAATTCGTCTGCATGGCGGAACACCGAAATCAGCAACACGACAGCGGCACCGGCCGAGATGGCCGACACCAAAAACAAAATCGGCAGAAGCGCGTTGTTCCACAACGGGAACGTCTTCGCCACACCAAGCAGTACGCCGGTGTAAATAGCGACACACAACCCAAATACCACCCCGACGATATCGAGCCATGTCGGAACAGTCTTCTTGAGACGATCGAGAATCACTACGACAATCGAAACGATTGCGAAGATGGCCAGGAACACAACACCCCAGGTCATAACCGAGTGAGGATTGTGCAGCAGGAGCGCGAAACGCAACGGATTATGCAGGCCGCCTTCGGCGTCGAACATGAGCAGCACAAGGCCGATGATGATTGCGATCGGAGCAACCAGGTGCCCGATCTTGCGCATGTTGACCGCCTCGGGATGTCTCCACCCCAGAAAAGCTGATGTCACAAACGCTCCGCCACCAAGACCGGCGAGGAACAGGTACCAGGCGATGCTGGCCCCCCAGATAGGTTCAAAAGACATATTCATCACCTCACGTAATAGATCTTGGATTTGGTTAAATCGCCCGCAATCGGCTTCGCGTTGTACTCGATGATAGCCTGAGCGATTTCACTATCCGGATCATCGAGGTCGCCAAAGATGCGCGCACCCGTCAGGCAAGCTTCGACACAGGAACACGTCTTCGTGCCATCGAGCGCAGAGACGGTGCAGAAACGGCACTTGTCGACGATACCCTTTTCTTCGTTCACGACGCGGGCCTGGTAAGGGCACGCAGCCATGCAGTATTTACAACCGATACAGCGTCCCTGATCGACGCCGACCACACCTTCAGGGCTGATGAACGTCGCCCCTGTCGGGCATACGGCGGCACAGGGCGCATCTTCGCAATGCATACACTGCGTCGGAATCGTCTCAATGCGCACATTGGGATAAATCCCGATCTCGCGTTCGTGGTACTTGATGAACGCCTCGTTGGGAAGCAAGTCGTTTTGGCGCTGACAGGCCACGCGACACGCATAGCAACCGATGCATTTCTTGGTGTTAATCAACATTCCGTAACGGGCCATTATGCACCCACTTTCTTCACCGTTACCATGACTTCTTGCGTCATAGCTGAACCGTAAGCCGGTTCAATATGGAAGGGCACGAAGTCCATTTGGCGCGGGCCGACATTGTAGGCAATGTGCTGTTCAGGCACTGAGCAGCCGTAGTGGCTCGGCATGAACAAAGCCGTCGGATTCATGCGCTGGGTTACCTTGACGCGCGCCTTGCCCACATGCGAGTCGGAGGTAATTTCCACCTCATCGCCATCGGCGATGCCGAGCTGAGCAGCAACAGCAGCGTTAAGCCAAACACGGGTCAGATCGTAATCCTTCGTGATTTGCATCAAATCTTCAATGTTGGCGGTCTGGGTGTGGCTATGGATCGCCTGCTTGCCGCCGATCAAACGCAGCTCACGGCCCATCGGCATAGTAAGGGGCTCAAGCCATTCAGCGGATGCCGGCAAACCAGCCTTCACACACGCTTCGCTGGTGAATTGTATTTTCCCGGTCGTAGTCTTCCATTTGGGCGTATTGCCGTATTTGAAGCCTTTTTCTTCGAAGTGTGCCACGCCGACCTGCTTGAGGGTATCCAGGGACAACCCCACGCTTTTGAGCTGGGCATCGGCAAGTTCTTCGACGCTAAAATCAAAGTATTGGCCAACGCCGCACGCCTCGGCCAATTCACAGAAAATCTGGTCAACGGGGCGGGTGTTGGGATGAATCTTCTCAAGCACCTGGTCACGTAAGGCCACACAAGGAACCGTGTCGCCGATAAACTCGGGGAGCTCAAGGCGTTCAAGGTAGCTGGTATCAGGCAGAACATAATCGGCCACTTGCGCAGTCTCGGTCATGTGAACGTCGATAACGACGCACAGTTCAAGGTTGTTCAAAGCTTCGGCAAGGTAGGCCGTATTGGAATACCCGGCAGCCATGTTCGAGTTATAGAAGAACATGCCCTTCATCTTGCCCTCTTTGGCCATCTGCGCCGCGTAGAGATTCGTCCCCATGCTCGAAAGAGCCAGCGGATATTCGGTGGAGCCAGTGATTTTTGATTCCACCTTGGGAACCGGGGGGAACTTCGTCTTATCGACTTCACCCGCAGCAACACTCGGCAAGAACAGAGCACCGCCTCTTTGGTTCCAGCAACCGAGCAACGTGTTGAACATGCAGATGGCACGAGCGGTTTCGCCAGAATTCTTATAGGCGCAACCGAAAGCTCCACGCCAACCGGATTCAATCGAAGCCGCAGGAGCTGCCTGGGCGAATTCAACGGCCAATCGCTTGATGACCGACGCTTCGATACCCGTCACGCCCTGTGCCCAATGCGGAGTACATTCCACGATTTTCGCAGCCCATTCGTCGAACCCGACCGTATTGGCTGCAACGTAATCCTTGTTGTAAAGACCTTCAGTCACAAGGACGTTCGCCATTGCTAAGATCAGAGCCAAATCGGTACCGGGATTGATTGGCACCCATTCATCGGCGAGGGTAATCGTGTTGTTGCAACGCGGATCAACGAGCACGATATGCGCACCGCGTTCATGCGCTTCTTGTAGAGCAGCCACGGAAGACGGACGAATCGCGTCGGCATAGCTGCGACCGATAAACATGACCATCTTCGTATTAGCAAAGTCGCTAGAATAATTACTTGCGCCGATTACCTGGGTAAATCCGCTTTCCTTGGAAAGATTGCACGCAGCACCATGCGTGTAGGTGTTCGGCGAACCGAGAGCCTGCATGAATCGCTTCGTATAATACTTACCGGAAGGGCGGGGGTCTTGCACCATTGCCAGGGCCTGGGGACCGTCGGAAGCAATGATCGATTTCACCTTTTCGGCGATTTCGCTATAAGCCTGATCCCAGCTAATCACTTCAAATTTTCCCTTATCATTTTTCTTCAAAGGGTCGGTCAGGCGATCTTTGGAATAGGCAATCTGCGAATAGCCATAACCACGAGCGCAAAGCTTACCCTTGGAAAACGGGTGATCTTGATCACCGATGAGCTTGGTGAGTCTCCCGTTTACGAGGTAAGCCGTGAACCCGCATTTAGTAGAACAGGCGTTGCAAAGCGTATGAACCGTCTTGGTTTCTCCACCAGTAACGGTATCGCCAGCATGCGCTTGTTCCCAGGAGCTGAAGCTGAAATAGCCGGCCGTTGCGGCAAGGGTTGCAACCCCCGCGCTGCCAGCCAGAAAGCTTCGCCTGGTTATTGCGTTTTCTGACATAACGTTTTCCTCTCTATATACATGCGCATGAGTTCTGTTAGACGGTTGACCATGTTACGCACTTGTTTCCATCAAGCCCTGCTGTGCGCGTATCCCCACGAGCACGTCGATAAGCCCGATGTAAAAACTGGCACCTTCCCCCAAACGCAGAAGGTCCATCCTCAATGCAGTCAACCATTCAAATCGTTCCATAAGAAACTGTCTGGCCTGATCCAACATGCCCGAACGCAGCATGACAGCGACAAGATCGAGCTCAAGTGAAAGGTGATCGGGGCACGCAGCAAATTCAGGCGGCACGCTCATCCCCATTCGCTCGATAAGCTCTTTCATATACAGGGCGGAATCCCCCAGATAGAGTCCTTTCTGCGCTGAGAAAGGCGTCTGAACCGAGGGGCACTGCGTCCAAGTGGCATAGAGGGATTCAACCGGCATGACGGAATCGGGCAAGCCACCCACGAAATGCTGCGCCGCAAAAGCCCGCTTTTCCTCAAACGTCGGCGGTGCATAAAGCGCATCAACTTCTCCCGTAGAAAGAAATTCCTGCAGCGGGCAGCGTCTGCCGATACGGGACATCACCGAAACTTGCTTTCCAAACGTCTTATCGTCTTGCACCGCACGACGGATTGCATCGAGAAAGCTACCCCACATCACAGGTTTCACAAGCTGCTCCCATTCGGCTTTTTCAACCGGAGCAAAGCATTGCGCCATCACAGAAAATATTGCTTCGTCTTCCATTGTCGTCCCTCCTTCCTTGCCGCATCAGATAAAGTCATCATAATTCCTTCGAAACTATCCGAGCGCTGGGGCGTTCACTGTCGAAACGAGACCCAATGCAATCACTTCATCCGCGATGTCTTTCCAGTCGATGAATTTGATGGCGCCGTTGGGGCATTGTTCGGCACAGCGGCCGCAAGCGATGCACTTGGTCGATACATTAGTGAGCGTATCGACAACCGGCATATTCCAGGGGCAGGCCATGTGACACATGCCGCAGCCGATGCACTTGTCGGCGTCAACCACACGAGCGCCAGTTTCTTCGTCGGCATGAATTGCGTGCACCGGGCAATATTTCATACATTGCGGGTCTTCACACTGCTTGCAGCTTTCAATCGTGAATTCGCAATTGCTATAGATGCCATCCATCGTATCGACGCTATGTCCATATTGATAGTTCGGCCAGACGCGCACACGCGCGATAGACTGGCAAACACGACCGTCATTTTTCAGCGTACACATCATCTCGCAACGCTGACAACCCGAGCAGCGGGCGCGGTCGGTAACGATCATCTTAGTAGGCGTTGTGCGGATTGCGATACGACCCGAAGCGATCGAATCTTCGATTACGCCCCACTTCGCCAGTACGCCACCAACGACCAAACCGCCAACACCGCATCCAGCCATCGCCAGAACTTGACGACGCGTTACGGTCTTCTTGGTGGAACCGGTCTTGGTGGAATCAGTATTGGATGCTTCCGTAGCGGTCTTTCGACCCTGTTCCTTTTCGGAAGTGTTCTCTTGCAGATTATTATCTGTCATCCTGGTACTCCCCCCTCACTTTCTCATCCGTGAGTCTTATATTCGTTTGAAAATCCCGCGTGTGGCCTTTTCCGAAACCGCACGGGTATAGCCGACACTTCTCATATCCCCATCTCACACAACTTTTATCATGCTGGGGGAATTCCTCATAACACCCTCCCCTCTTTCGGGATAAAAGGCAAAATTGAACGAATTACCCTTAAAGAGGGTATGGGGGCGGCCTGACTTTTTGCATACTCGAACAGACGAAATGGTCACCCGTACATCTCTCGTATTCACCGAAGTCTCACACAACAGATAAAGACTTAGGAGATTGGGAGAAGAGAACATGGCTGACGAAAAGTCGTACGGCTGGGCCGGTAAGATCCTCCGCGTCAATTTGACGACCGGGGCGATTACCACCGAGCCAACCGAACCATATAAAGCATATATCGGCGGCATGGGTCTGGCGAATAAGATTATGTATGACGAAGTTCCCGCCGGAACCGATCCGCTATCACCGGAAAACAAGGTCATCTTCGCAGTTGGTCCGTTGACCGCTTCGGGTACACCCCTAGCGGGTCGCACCACCATCTGCAGCCTTTCCACGTTCACCAAAGACCACCTGGTTATCGACGCTCACTGCGGTGGCATGATCGGTGCCAAAATAAAGCTTTCCGGCCACGACGCCGTCGTTGTCGAAGGTAAATCCGATCATCCGGTATACATCAACATCAAAAATGACGAAGTCGAAATCAAGGATGCCAAGGGTATTTGGGGCTTGGGCACTCGCGAAGCAACCGAAGCGCTTTGCCGCAGGGAAAGCGTTAAAGCCTGCGTAGCGACCATCGGGCCCGCCGGTGAAAAACTGACTCCCTATGCGATTATCATCAATTCACGCAATCACTCAGCCGGTGCCGGCGTTGGCGCTGTCATGGGTTCGAAGATGTGCAAAGCGCTCGTCGTCGAAGGCGACGGTTCCGTCAATGTGAAGGATCCGCAGGCGGTAGCAGAGCTTTCCGACTACATGCTTCGCGAAGTCATTGGCTCCAACAACAACCACGTCGTACCTTCCACCCAGCAGGAATGGGCCGAATATTACGACAAGGGTTCTCGCTGGACCGCACGCAAGGGTCTGTTCTGGGCTGCCGCCGAAGGGGAGCCGATCGAAACCGGCGAACCGAAACCGGGCGAACTCAACACCGTCGGCTACCGCTGCATGAAGGCCACCAAGGATTTGGGACCTGCCGCAGAAAAATACACCATCAAGATGGACGGCTGCCACAGCTGCCCGATTCACTGCTATTCCGACCTGCGTGTCGAGGCAACCGGCAAGAATACCGGCTTCGAAATCGCCGGCAACACCTGCGCCGCCAACTTCCCCGTCAGCGTCTACATGGAGCCCTTCCTCAAGATGGGCCTCAAAGAAGACGGCGATCTTTCTGTGGTTTGGGATACCACCACAGCCAACACGATGGACGAACTGGGCTTGTGGTGTAATTACGCACAGCTCTATCGCGATATCGCCTACTGTCATACCACCGGCGTTTTCAAGCGCGTGCTGCCCGCCGACGAATATGCCTCCATTGATTGGGGTAAGTTCGACCCCACCCGTCGCGACCCCACCGTCATGATTGAGATTCTGACGAAGATCGCTTCCAATAACGCCGAAATCTCCTACCTCGCCCACGGCCCCCTGGTATGGTGCGAACGCTGGGGCGAACAGAAGTGGTTCGACAACAAGGCTTCGACCTTGGTCAACTATCGCGGCTGGCCCGTACATCACTCCATCGAATGCTTCGGTCAGGTCGGCGCCGTCTACAACCAGATGTTCAACCGCGACGACATGATTCATTCCGCCGTCAACTTCCAGGGTTGCGGTTTGCCGCTTGATATCAAGAAGCAGATTGCCGCTGAAGTATGGGGTGGCGAAGATGCCATCACGGCCGACAAAGATTACACCCCGATGAACGAGCATAAGGCTAACTTCTGCTGGTGGTCCATCGTAACCGACGTGCTGCACGATAGCTTAACCTTGTGCAACTGGGTATGGCCGATGACCATGAGCCCGACCAAGGCTCGCGACTACCGTGGCGACCTCGACCTTGAATCGAAGTTCTTCAAAGCCGTCACCGGCGTCGATATGTCTACCGACGATCTCTACAACGCCGGCGCCCGCATCATGACCCTGCAGCGCTGCAACACCGTACGCGGCATGGGCACCAACGATTTGCGCGCTCAGCACGACGTCATCACCGAATGGGCGTTTGAGAAAGACCCCGACCTCAAGCCCTTCACCAAAGGCACCGACAAAATGGACCGCGAGGATTATAAAACCGCGCTGACCATGGTGTACTCTCGCTTCGGCTGGGATTCCGAAAAGGGATGCCCGACCGCAGCTTGCCTCGATTCCTTGGGCGAAATGGACGATGTCAAGCAGCAGATGCAGTCACTGAACCTGCTGCCGTAAAAGCAACTTTTTGGAGGGTGAGCGTTCCCCGCTCTCACCCGCATTTCAAAACACCCCTCGGACCGAAATCCGAGGGGTGTTTGTCATTGGTCGAAGTGAACATTTGGCTTTGCCGGCAAGCCCGCAAAAGACCGTCGAGCACCGTGATTACACCGTGGCGTCCCGCGCGTCACCATCAAGGGCGGCTTTGATGTCTGCGATGGAGTACAAGCTTCCGAACGCACACACAAGACCTTCAGGGCCGGCGATTTCTTTCGCGCGGGCAATCGCATCGGGGATGTCGCGTGCGACGAAAGTACGTTTACTGGCAGTGCACCCCAGCATATCCTGGCAGGTCCACCGAATCGCACTTGCCAGTTTATCGGCAGGAAGAGCGCGCGGATTGTCCGGAGTGATAGTTATGAATGCAGCGCCGAGCGGCATGACGATTTCGAGCATCTCGGGATAGTCTTTATCTTTGAGGACACCGATGATAAAGACGGGGTGCACGTCTGGAAAACTTGCGCGCAGCGAATCAACCAACGCCTGCGCACCTTGGATATTATGACCTCCGTCGACGACGAAGATCGGATCGTGCGCAACGACCTCAAAGCGGCCGGGCCACTTCGTCTGCGCAAGCCCATCGCGCAAGGCGGCATCGGTGATATTCCATCCTTTTTCGCGGAGCGTTTCAACAACCTCAAGCGCAAGCGTCGCATTAAAAGGCTGGTAGCTGCCCATGAGCCCAATTTCCAAATCGGTATATCCCTTATAGGAAAACCGATACCGCGGATGGGTAAGCGTTGCAACCGACGTAACGGTTAGCTGGGAAAAATCAGGGGTGCGCACCGTTGTTTCATGGGCTGCAGCAACCTGCTCGACCACCGCCAAAGCCGGTGCTTCCTGCGGCCACGACACCACGGGAACGCCACGCTTGATGATTCCCGCCTTTTCACCCGCAATCGCCGCGAGCGTTTTGCCGAGATACGCCGTGTGATCAAGTGCAATCGAAGCGATTGCGCACACTTCGGGTGCGGCAATCACGTTGGTAGAATCGAGCCTTCCGCCCAGTCCGACCTCGAGCACGACGATATCGCATTCCTGCCGCGCAAAATGAAGCAGGGCAACCGCAGTCATAAGCTCGAATTCGGTGGGGTGATCCTCCATGGTGTCGGCAGCTTGTTTGACACCCAGGGTGACATCCGCCAGGTCGGATAGGGATACATTCGCCCCGTCGACGCGGATACGTTCCGTAAATTCAATGATATAAGGGCTGGTGAACAGCCCCGTTCTATACCCCGCGCACTGCAGTATCTGGGCAAGAAAAGCACAGGTCGAACCCTTGCCGTTCGTTCCCGCCACATGTACGAATCGCAAACGATCTTGCGGGTTGCCCAGGCGCGCCATCAACTCGCAAATTCGCTCAAGCCCCAACCGTGAATCCATCCAACGAGGTTCGTTGATGTAGGCAATCGGATCGAACGCGGGCGCATCGGAGCCGGCGGGCATTACAGTGCCTTCAGATAATCCACAATACCCGCTGCGGCACGTTTACCGGCACCCATGGCGAGAATCACCGTCGCCGCACCGATTACCACATCGCCGCCCGCATATACACCGGGAACAGAGGTCGCGCAGGTTTCGTCATCGGCCTTAATCAAATTACGGGAAGTCGTTTCCAAGCCGGGCGTCGTGTTCGCAACAAGTGGGTTGGTTTTCGACCCCACCGAGACCACCAGCATGTCGATGTCGATGATGAATTCGCTTCCGGGAATTTCGATAGGACGGCGACGACCGCTAGCATCGGGTTCTCCCAATTCCATCCGAACGCATTCCAGGCCTGAAATCCATCCCTCGTCATCACCTAAAGCGCGCTTCGGGTTGGTCAGCAATTGGAAGTGGATACCCTCTTCTTCGGCATGGCAAACTTCTTCCACGCGAGCCGGCATCTCTTCCTTGCTGCGACGGTACACAACCGTCACATCCGCACCGAGACGACGCGCGGTACGCGCCGAATCCATGGCAACGTTACCGCCGCCGACGACGACGCAATGCTTTCCAGCATAAACCGGTGTCGCGTATTCAGGGAAGCGATACGCCTTCATCAGATTCACGCGCGTCAAAAGCTCACTGGCAACCATAGCCCCATTAAGGCCTTCGCCTTCGATACCAAGATAGCCCGGAAGGCCGGCACCTGCACCCACGAAAACGGCATCGAAGCCCTGTTCTTCTTTTAATTCGGCAATGCTGAACAGCTTGCCGATCAGCGCGTTTACTTTGAATTCCACGCCCAGATCTTCGATGGCGGCCACTTCGCGCGCCACCAGATCTTTTGGAAGACGGAATTCAGGAATGCCGTAAGTCAGCACACCGCCGACTTTATGAAGCGCTTCGAATACCGTGACGGAAACGCCACGCTTCGCCAGCTCTCCTGCGCAGGTCAGCGATGCAGGACCCGAACCGACCACCGCGACACGTTTACCCTTGAGCCCCTCGACCGCAGTCATGCTTTCGTCGGCATCCTGCACCGCCGCCAACGCAGCAGCTGCCTCTTCGGGATGCTCGAACGCCCAGTCTGCGACGAATCGCTCAAGATAGCCGATGCCGACCGGTTCTCCATTTCTACCCCGCGTGCATTGGCCCTCGCACTGATGTTCCTGGGGGCATACGCGGCCGCAGATAGCAGGCAGCGTGTTGGTGTTCTTCACGATGGCATAGGCGCGTGCGAATTCGCCTTCGCCAACCGCCCGAATGAAGTCAGAAATGGGCACACCGACAGGACAGCCTGATATGCAGGGTGTATCGGGGCAATGAATGCAGCGCTTCGCTTCGTTGATTGCCTCTTCAGCGGTGTAACCGCACGACACTTCCTCGAAATTCGTGGAGCGCAACAGAGGGTCAAGGGTGGTCATCGGGGTTTTAACCTTTTGCATGTTCGCCTTCGCCATGATTATTCCCCCTTCTCTGCGGTACAGAAATGCTCTTCGGCAGCCTGCTTCGCCTGCGTTTCAAATGAACGATATTGCACTCCCCGACGCATAGCGTCATCGAAATCAACCAGATGACCGTCGAAATCGGGACCATCGACACAGGCGTGCAAGTATTCGTCGCCCACCTTAACGCGGCAGCCCCCGCACATACCAGTACCGTCAATCATCAGCGGATTCATGGAAACAAACGTCTTGATATTGTAAGGCCTCGTCGTTGCCGCAACGAATTTCATCATGATGACCGGCCCGACCGCCAAAACCAAATCGTAGTCGGCGCCTTCATCGATGCGCGCCTGCAACGCCTGCGTCACCAGACCTTTATTGCCGTTTGAGCCATCATCGGTCATGATAATCTGACGCGTAGAATGTGCGGCGATGTCATCTTCAAGCAAAACAAGATCAATATTGCGAAAACCCGTAACGACATCAACTTCGCATCCGTTTTCAAATAACCACTTGGCCTGCGGGTACGCAATCGCCGTACCAAGACCGCCGCCGATGACACAGGCGCGTCGAGCACCCGCAAGTTCGGTCGGATTGCCCAGCGGACCCGCAAAGTCGAGCAGAGATTCGCCCACCTTCATATGGGCCAGTTGCAGCGTTGTCGCGCCTACCGCCTGAAAGACGAGGGTGATCGTGCCCGCTTCAGGGTCGCAATCATTCATGGTCAGCGGAATGCGTTCGCCCACTTCGTCGATGCGCAACATGATGAATTGACCGGGTTTGATCTTCGCAGCAATTTCCGGAGCGCTGATGACCATGCGCGTGACTTCTGGATTAAGTGCTTCAACTTCAAGAATCGGATACACGGGGTTTTGTCCTTTTCACCTCAAGATGCGAACAGCACCGTTAAGCTTTCGGTGCTGCAGTGCAACGTACGTATTCTGTGGCGCCATTTTATAGCATTGGCCCGCTGCGCTTCCCGCAGAGCAGGTAATGGCGTCCAGATTCCTTTGAACGGACATGTTTAGCGCAAATGTTCATAGGAGCCACAAGGTTTCGCGCTTCCGTCTGCTCTGCAATACTGCCCGGCTGGATAGTACACGCACAAAACCTACTTCATTTTCGAGAAAAAGAAAATGCAACGCCGCAGCCCGAAGACTGCGGCGTAAAGACCTATTTTGATAGAAAAACAACCGCCTTTCAGCGATAACTGCTAAGCTTTCATCATCGCACCGAGCAACATTGCCGCTGCATAATAGAACGGATGACGAGCTTCGATGGCAAGCGATTCGACAAAATGGGGCAACCAGGTTTCAGCGTGCTCGTTAAAGAAAGAGCTATAGGCGGCCTCCGGCGAACCACCCGGCAGGTTCTCAACAGCAGGCGTTCCTTCGGAAGGAAGCTCTCCTGCGCAGAGCGAGGCTAAATACTGCAAGAGTTCGCACTCGGTAGAAACGTGATCCAACGGCTCGTTCGTGCCTTCAGGGCGGCCCAATCCACATGCGCCAGCGAACTGCTCAACCTCCAGAGAATAGGGGCTTACAAACATAAGTGCCTGCACCCCGTCGGCCTCCGCTCGCCACACACCCTCGTAAGGAGAGCACGCTGGCGTCGGTGCACCCACAAACAAATGCGTTGCTTCCGCACGAAGGGTGAAAAGCAGAGCTTCGGTATCCCGAGGCTCGTCGACACCCTTACTCCAATCCGAAGGAAGCTTCAGCGAAAGCGCCGCGATAATTTCCTCAGCAGCATCTGCCCATCCTCCGCCAATCACCGCATTGACCAACACAGCATCGGGATACCGCAGCGACAGGCCGAGCAATTCCCAAGCCACCGCTCGAGCTCGCCAAACCGATCGATCAACCGAAGTTTCCGACATCATCGACGATCACCTTTTTCCTTTCCTTTGCCAACCATACTCACAAGCCATTTTCCGTGTGCCACAACATGCACGACCAGGAGCGCCAACAACACCTTCGCAGAAACCGCATGGAGCGAATCCCAGAAAAAATAACCATCAGCATACAACCCCAGCGCAGGCAACACCGCGCCCGAAATCAAAATTCCCGATACCGCCACGACCACAAACGCAATAAGGACCATGACATCGATTGCCAGATTACCATGCCGCACAAAAGAAAAGTTGCGCAACCCGTCCTTAATAGTTTCGGAAAGCCAATCGTAGTGCATGACACAGTGGATAAAGAACACGGCAGCAACGCCGAGCCCCAGCCACTCATGAATGGCAATACCGGTGAGAGCGGGGGTCGCAACCACAAGATAAAAGACTAACGCCACCACATCGAAGATAACGTTTTTTTTCGCACCCATAACTCCCCCCCCCTAAAGCTTCCGCACAACCAACACGAGGACAAGCACTAAAGCGACCGGGGCGAGCACCCACAGATTCAAACTTGCATCCGACGCTTGATAATAGCGCGTGGAAAGCGTCTCCCATGCGTGGCACTCAACCGACGCACACGTCGCTTCCGGACACGCCATCTCGTGAAGACCATCGGGTTGCGGCACGTTATCGAAACCATGGCAAGAACCACTCGCACAACCAACGGCCGGACAAGGGGAATCCGGCACGATAGCCCGAGGTGCTCCGACAGAAGGATCGATGACAAACCCTACGCCGAAGACACACAATCCAACAAGCAAAAAAATAAGAGCAGTGATGATGGATTTCTTAATCATAGCCTCACCAAAAAAGAGGCGCTCGATATAAAACTTACTCGAGCGCCCCACCTCTCTATCGACTAATGCTGGGATTCAAGCGGTTTCAGGGGAAGGTATTTAATGCCAAGAAGGAAGGCCAACACACCCAGACCGAACACGCCCAGCATGATGCCAAACTCGATAGGCGAGGGGAAGTAGACCAGAGCGCCGCCGGCCATATGGAAAGCAGCTCCCGCATCGGTAAGAGCTGGACCGGACACGATGGCGGGATATTCGAGGTTCGGCAATTGGAATCCCCCAACAAGAAGCTGAACGCGCTTGCAGAAGATACCGACGATCGCAGCTATCGAAGCAGCCACGATTAAGGGGTTGGTGCGCAACTTCGGTACGAAAGCCACCAGAGCGGTGAAAATGCAGAGGATGATCTCAGCCCAGAAGAAAAGAGCGAGAGGCCCGGTCGTCAGCATGGCAACCACATCGGCACCCTGCCCACCCGGAAAACCCTCGGTCAGAAGATCGCAGCCGAAAAAGTACAGGTCGACCATAACAAATACACCCAAAAGCTTGAGCATTTTAATCACGTTTTCTTGCCCAAGCTTCAGATAGCCAACTTTACGAAGCCCGATCACGACCGCCAAAACAAGTGCGACACCGCATACGAGCGCAGAAGACACAAACCAAGGAGCCAGCAAAGCCGTATGCCACATCGCACGGCCCGCCTGCAAACCGAAGATCCACGCCGTCACCGAGTGTACGAGAATCGCGCACACCAGCGCTATAACCGACACGATACGGAGGGACGATTCGGAGCCTTTCCCAGCCTCGAAGCGCAGGGTTGCCCACAGATACACGATCGAGAGGATAAGATAGGTACCCAACACAATGATGTCCCACATGAGCGGCGATCCCAAGTTCGAAGACGCGAACAGTTCCCAGAGACGAAGCGGTTGTCCAAGGTCTATTACCACAAAGGCGATGGCCAGCACCGTGCAGCAAATCGATGTCCACACGGCAATCTTCGAGATGCCGCCGAAGCCCTTGATGCCAAAGGCACGCGGTACCGAAGATATGATAAGACCACCGGCCGATAGACCGACCAAAAACATAAATGAAGTGATGTAGAGACCCCACGAATCGAGGTTGCGCATATTGGTCATAACAAGACCGCTTGATAGCTGCCATATCCATAGAGCAAGACCGACAACCGTGACCACGGCGGCTACACCGATACCGATATTAAGGCCTTTCCCGCCGAACCGGGCAGTAAGGGTCTTGGGCGACGTTGTCGCCGTTACGTTCTCAGACATAATATTCTCCTTATCAGCCTAGTTAGACAAGAAAGTAAACGGAAGGATGCGTTCCCTGTTCGGGCAAAAGCTGCATGTACTCACGCTCGCGGATCAAACGCGATACTTCGGAGTTGGGATCGTTTAGATCACCGAAAGTTCGCGCACGTCCCGGGCACACTTCGACGCACGCAGGCTGCAGGCCCTTAGCAAGACGATGGTTGCAAAATGTGCATTTCTCGACCGTATGCTTCTGGTGCTTCGGAACCGCTGCGTCGCCCGCCGTGAAATCAACGTTGTACTGAGGCTCTTCCCAATTAAAGGAGCGAACCCCGGTGTAGGGACAAGCCGACATACACATGCGGCAGCCGATACACTTGTCATAATCCTGCCGGACAATACCGGTCTCGGCGTCTTTGTAGGTAGCACCTACCGGACACACCTTCACGCATGCCGGGTTTTCGCAGTGCTGGCAGGCAAGCGTAATGCTCGACATCGAAAGATTCGGATAAGTTCCCGAAGGCGTATCGCGCTCTTTACCCCCCACCGTAAGAATCCGGTTCCACCACACGGTGTTGGGGAGGTTGTTCTCTCCTTTGCAGGCAACGGCACACGTATTACAACCGACGCACCGCTTGGTGTCCACCACCATGCCCAGTCTTTGCTTCGTCATGGTTATTCAACCCCTTTCCAGGCACGCACATCCGCCAGAACATCCATGAAGCTCTGATTGACCCCGAATCCATCGTAGGACGATGAGGATAACTCCGACCAAGAGCCGGCTTTATGCTGGTACGACTGCCAGTTCTTCGGATACACAATCGTTTTGGGACGAACGGCGTCGCTGATGACCAACTTAGCCACGCAGTGTCCTCGATCGTTGAAACATTCGACGTAATCGCCCGTCTTCAAGCCCTTGCCCTCTGCATCGGCCGGGTTCAACTTCACAAGCGGCTCGGGATCGAGTTCCCGCAACCAGGGGTTACTAAACCACTGCGAGTGCACGCGATAACGCGGACGCTCAGACATGCAAACAAACGGATATTTTTCGTAAAGCGGGTTTTCCGGCCATGCTTCGTTAGGCGGGAAGAAGCGAGGCAAACGCTCGCGTTCGTAGTCCAAGTCAACACCTTGCGGCGAAGACGGCTGCGGGTCTTCGAGATAGAACTCAAGGCGTCCTGAGGGTGTGAGGAACTTGCCCCCCTCCCACGCGATAAAGGGATCCTGGAAGTAACGCATAGCCTGCATCTTTTTAAGCGTGGGGAAATCGATGTGGAACATTTTATGGTAATCGCTCGCGAGTATGTTATCGAACCACTCTTCATCGGTGAAGTTAAAGTACTTGCCCACGCCCATCCTTTCGGCAAGTTCGCGTACGATATCGGCATCGGGCCTCGATTCGTACAGCGGATCGATAGCCTTCTCAGAATACTGGATGTAGTGCGACTGCCCACCGGGGATAACCTCTTCGACTTCAAACCAGTCCGCACAGGGAAGCACCATATCGGAATAACGAACCGTGTCGGTTGGAACGCTATCGATCGTGCAGATGTATTCGAGTTTATCGAATACATCACGCTTGAATTCGTTGGCATCGACCGCGGTGGAAAGCGGGTTGCCAGAATAGATAAGCATAGCTTTAATCGGGTATTCCATTCCCATGAACTTACCGCTCCGCATGGTTTCGCGCAGCTGCATGGTAGCGATGGTTGGCGTCATAGAAATAACGGGCATGCCGTCGTCTCCGATGGGGAACCCGGCCATGAAGTTGATGCCGGGCGACATATTCCAGTTCGAACCCCAGCTTGCGCCTTCCTTGCCGAGGTTACCCGTAAGCGCACACAGCGTCATGCCAGCATGCGCGGTATGCACCCCGTTATCATAAGCCTGCGGTCCATAACCGACGCGGTGGTAAACCGGACCGTTCATGCAAATCTTCGCCAACTCACGAATGGTGTCTGCGGGAACTTCCGTCAGGCGTTCGCCCTCGCTGGCAGGATACTTCGCTATTTCGTCTTTCAATAAATCGAACGCGGTACGACACGACACACCCGCTACCTGGAAGGTACCCGTAAGCGCAGGATTAACAACCGTCTCCGCCAAAGCCGGTGCGCCCGTCACCGGGTCCCAGGCAGCGCAAGGATCGATCACCGTCGGTTGACCGGTCATGGGATTAAGCGGGCCGGTCGTGGCCGGCGTGCCCAGGTCGCTCATATGGATAAACTTGCCGTTATCAGCACGAACCAAAAACGGGGCGCAGGTATGCTTCTTGAGGAAGTCTTCATCTTGCCCGTTTTCGCTCAAAATGACATTCATGATTGAAAGCGCGAGGGCGGTGTCGGTCGCCGGACGAATCGGTACCCACAGGTCAGCCTTGGCGGCAATATGAGTGAAGGTTGGATCGATGACGACGATCTTCACACCTGCCTCTTTCGCCTCAGCCACCGCATGCCATTCCTGAAGCTGAGCTTCAGTCAGATTGTTTCCCCAGATGACAACCGATTTAGCCTTACTCATCTGCTTGGGCTCGGTGCACACCCACGGTCCCATATTTCCCGCAACACGATTGACACCGACCGTACTTGCATTATCGATGCAGGCGCCGATTAGCGTTGCGCCCAGCGCGTTTTTCAGAAGAGAATAAATGCCCAGGGAACCCCCGTGCAGCAGGCCCATATTGCCCGAAACTGTGTAAAAGGAAAGGGCCTGAGGACCATAGGTCTTTTGAACGCTCGAAAACTTTTCGGCGACTTCCGCCAAAGCTTCATCCCAGCTAAGACGCTCCCATTCGTTGCTACCCCGTTCACCGACGCGACGCATGGGATATTTGATGCGCTGAGGGTCGTAGGTACGCTGCACGTGGCTCAGGCCACGCAGACAAATTCTGTTCAGGTATTTATCGCCGAAGTCGGCCATCGAAACCTTCGTGATATTGCCGTCACGCACGTGGATGTTCAGATGACAGTAGGCAAAGCAGTTGGGACGACACACGCCCGAACATATCTTTTCGTCGCTGCCCGCCAATTGACCGGCACCGTAATTGACGGCGAGAGCCTGAAGATTCGGTGTAACTGCCGAGCCAACGGCTGCGGCACCAGCAAGAACGCCGGTTGTTTTGAGAAAAGTTCTGCGAGTGAACCCGGTCTGCGGGCTTTTCGTTTTAGACATCTCTCCTCCTTAAAGTTGTCTAGGATGACTTCCTATCGATGCCCGAAAGAACCGCCGCGTATCGGTCCCCCGAAGCTTCTCGCTTTAAATTCCGGGGCTTTGCATGTGCCGAGGAAGCGCGATAGCTCCACCATAGCAAATTATCCTATGACAATCAATGATTATCCTAGGACAATTTTTTTAACTTACGATTTTCGGGGATGAGATGTTCTAAATATTTATTTTCCTAAAAAACTGCTCAGGTCGTCGATTGAAACTTTCCCAAACCCTTCGGCAAACGCACTCGGAATGACCACGGTCCCACCCGTTTCGCGCACGCTTTCATAAAGAAGATGCATGGTTCGTAGTTGTAGGGCGCTTTCGTTACCCTGGTACACGGTGCTTATCCGCTCCATCATCTCGCAAATATCCTCTTCCGCCTCCATGAGGATGATGCGCGCCTTCTTGCGCTGTTCGGCCTGAGCCTCGAGCGACAGAGCATCTTGTAACTCGGCAGGAACTAAGATATCGCGGATTTCAACCGAAAGAATCGTGACACCCCAGGGAGCGACTTTTTCTTCCAGGATCCGCTTAAGCTCTTTATCGAGCTGGTTGCGACGAAGGGCGATTTCAGCGACAGCGCCTCGCCCAATCGCATCACGCAAAGCTGTCTGAGCCGAAAGCTCGACGGCGAGGTTGAAATCCCCCACTTCGGTACACGCCTTTTCGGCATCCCAAACCATCCAGAACAACACCGCATCGACATCGAGGGGAACGAGATCGGCAGTCAGCGTTTCCTTTGCGCCGAATGCCGTAGCGCGCACCCGCTGATCGATACGAAGCGTGCAGTATTCCATGACGGGAATAGTAAACACCAAACCAGGACCTGACACGCGGTTGAAGCGCCCGAAACGCAACACCACAACCTTTTCCCATTGATGGACTATATGGACAGCCGAAGTGGCGAGCCACGCAAGCACAGCGGCGACCACTACCAAAATAACGCTCGGTACACCGAAGATAAGCCACGGAACACCCAATACTACGCCGAACACCACAACGAACACCGTCACCGCAAAGAGAAGAGCCCCGTTCGAGGAAGCCAGCTGATCGGGGGCAGAAGCATCCGCATCGACCACAACACCCCGCTTTTTCTGATCGGAATCTTTTGAGTGATTGAGTTCTTTCGTCGATTTCATCGGTCTCCGATCACGCTCTTCGTGGCTTTGCCGTTCTTTTCCATGTTACGCAACACCTTGGGTAGACGCTTTCCTATTTCGTCATAGGTAAGGCCCAGTTCGAGACAGGCATTGATGCAATCCTGCAACAATTTATCCGCTGCATGGGCATCCCCGCCCTCCTCCTCGTCGAGGTCGCAGACAAACGCACCCCGACCACGTGTCGACACGATATACCCCTCGCTCATAAGGCTGAGATACGCCTTGTTGACCGTGTTGTAGTTGATGGATATATCGGAAGCGAGGCCCCGAACAGTCGGAAGCTGATCGCCCGGTTTGTAGAAACCTTCGGTGATGAGGTATATCAAACGATTACGAAGCTGCACCCAGAGGGGCAAATCGCTTGACTCATCCACTTCAAATGCAAACATCACTCTACCCCGCGTCGCGTTTCACCAAAAGCATGCTTATATTCCTAATCCTACCATAGCCGAAGCTACGACATCGGGGGCAGCGCCTGCATTCGCAATGCACCAACGAAGGCAAAACCCTCCTATCAGAACCAGCAACGAAGCCAGCATAAGACGCCCCGGCCCCTTATGCCCCGGCAGCGCTTCCGCAGCAAAGGGGACGACAAGCCCGAACACCACCAGACCAAACCAAAAAACGGTCGCATACTTCCCGAAAAGCAAAATCTGGGCGGACGGACCCGTCAGCTCATCGCCAAAAATCACCGCCACAAACATCGCGAGGAACACAAATTCAAGTGCTACCACCGCCCTGTCGATTCGCATAAGGCCCCTCAACGTCGTTGCGTACCGACGCGCCGAACCCGTCAGGCACATCGTCGCCATAATCAACGCGCTTCCGGTCGACAGCGACGAAAGCACGAACAATACCGGAACGAAAGGCGAGGACCAAAGAGTGATCGCCCGAACGCTCTGTAAGAGCAGCCCCGTGTAGACAACAACAATCAGCGAAAGAGCAAGGCCGACCACTTCTGCCCAGCGGAATAAACGATACGGCACGAATGCCGTATCCGCGTACCACACCCACGTCAAAAACCCACTCAACGCTATCAGCGCCGTAAGCGCCGCTGCCCCCAGCGAAAGATATGACACCGAAGGTCTCAGCAGCAAGAACAACAGACGATCCACTCGTCCGACATCCCCCGCAAGAAACACGACCCCTAAAACCAGAGCCGCAAAAGCCATCACGAAACCCGGACCGAAAAACTGGCGGTAAGCGCAATCGGGACGAGCTCGCAGACGTCCGCGCACACTTCCCTGCGCAACCGCATCAGGTGTGAGTAAATCGAGAACGATAAGAATCCCTGCCGCTCCAGCTCCGGCTCCACCGAGAAAAAGGTAGCATACTACTAAGTCACTCAGCATGCCTACCCTCTCCTTCGCATTTCATCATACCCTCAGGCTCTCAGCATACACCTCGATTGCAGGATTGTAGTGCATAGCCTTATACAAAGGCAAGCGCCATTCCCTGCCGAAGAATTATCCTATGATAATCCTTGATTGTCATAGGATAATTTGTTATCATGCCCCTCAACGAAGCAGTAATCTTGTTTGCGCATCACCAGTCCACAGGGAGGAAATGACATGGGTATCAGTCGTCGAGATCTTTTAAAGGCAGGCGGGATGGGGGCTTTAGGCCTCGTGGGAGCCGGCGCTCTCGCCGGGTGTTCTTCGAACACGGGCACCTCGAGCGCCAGCGACACGCTGGCCGCTCCGCTCACTGACGAACAACGATCAAGCGCCATCAGCGACCCAATTTATATGGGTGCGCAGGTTAACGCATCCGGACAAAAGCTCGTCATGGGCACGGGCAAAAACGGGCAGATTGCCAATCAAGCTATGATTGATAAGCATGTCGAATACGAACCCAAACTACACAAACTCAACGATCGCGTCTACTGCGCCGGCGGCAATGGCATGTCGAACGCAACGATGGTCATAGGAAACACCGGTATCATCGTCATCGATACGGGTTCCTCGAATGAGGAAATGCAACTGAACATGGACATGTTTCGAACCGTGACCGACAAACCGGTCGTTGCGGTTCTCTTTACTCATGACCACTTCTCCAACGGCACCGAAGCCGTTGTCGGCAAAGGCAACCCCCACAACATCCCTCTCATAGCCAATGCAAACTTCGCCGAAGGATCTTCTCCTGAGTATCGCATGTATGGAGCCCGATCGATGCGCATGTTCGGCATGCTGCTCGGCATGCAAGGCCCCGACGGAAGCGTTGGCGGCGGCGATGGTCCGTACATGGTTAATCCTTCGCTCAAAAGCAGCACCGTCGGGTTCATTCCCCCGAACACGCTGATCCCCTCTAACGACAAGACCACAACGATGGTCGTCGATGGGCTCACCATCGAATGCTGGCCCATGACCGCCGACACCTCGACAAGCGTGAACTTCTACTTCCCCGAGCTTAAAACCGCCGTAACGAATTCGGTCTGGGGCGTATTTTTCAATCTCTACACGCTTCGTGGTGCCAAATACCGCGACCCGCAAATCCTCGTCAAGAACCTCGACACCATTTTGTCGTGGAACGCCGAATACCATGCAGGCACGCAAGGCTTGCCTATGGTGGGTAAAGAAGAAGTCGCAAAAAACGTCACCCTCTATCGTGATTGTATCCAGTTCGTCTACGACCAGACGCTTCGCTACATGAACATGAACTACGGTCCTGACGAAATCGTCGAAAAAATCAAGATTCCCAGCTTCATGATCGAAGGTTTTTCAACAAAGCCCATTTATGGAGACGTGGAGCACTATTATCGTTCGGTCTACACGGGTGTTGTCGGTTGGTTTGGCGTGGACCCACTCGAGCTGCACCCGGTTTCCAAGAAGTTCGAATACCAGAGGATCATCGACCTAGCTGGTGGACCCGACAATATCACCGTAGCTGCCCAGAAGGCACTCAACGACAAGCAGTACTCCTGGGCCGCCACCCTTGCCAACTACGTATATACCGTCAATCCCGAAAACGCCGATGCCAAAAAACTCAAAGCTGAAGCTATGCGCCAAATGGCTTACGTCACCTATTCAACGAATACTCGCCACTACCTCATGACCAACGTCAAAGAGCTCGAAGGCACCCTCGAGGTTCCCGCCCTCATGCCATCCTCACCCACGCAAGCCGCCGCAGCCGATCGCGCTTCATATCTCAACATCATGCGCGTCGGGCTCGATCCCGAAAAAGCCATGGGTGTCGAAAAGTCCATGGCACTCACCTTCACCGACGAAAACGTCACCAACACCATTACCGTCCGCAACTGCATTGGTGCTGTATCTGCCGGAAAACCTGCGAAGGTTGATTTCGAACTGAAAATGCCTTTCCCTGTCATGGTCGGCATCGCCTCGCTCGGTACCACCATGGACAAGGCTATCGAAGAAGGGAAGGTCGAGGTCGTTGGCAGCAAGGACGACCTGAAGGCTTTCTTTAAAATATTCGATCCCGCCAATCTCTAAGCTCATATCCCGCTTTTCCCAAGCTTCTCCCCTCCCCACGAAACGCGCCTCTTCTCGGCGCGTTTCGTGCAGTTAGGAGCAGTCGCTCAGAAGCAGGTCGTCGTTTTTTACCATCCCCAACTTGCGCATGCCTTCACAGACGAGCCAGCTTACCAAGGCCGGAACGACCAGGCAGACAACCACAAGACCGGCCCACTCGAACACTCCAGGCACCGTGCCGTTTGCAACCCAGCCGGTATAGACCCCTATGGGCCCGACAAGACCGCAGGTACCCATGCCCGAAGCGATGGCGGGACCATCCTGGCTAAGCTGGAAAACGCAGGTTGCCAGCGGACCACCAATCGCGGAGGCGACAATGGGGGGAATCCAGATGGTCGGTTTTTTCACTATGTTGCCCATTTGCAGCATCGACGTACCGATACCCTGGGAAAACAGACCTCCCCAACCATTTTCTTTAAAGCTCATGACCGCAAATCCCACCATCTGCGCGCAGCAGCCCGCCAGGGCAGCGCCACCAGCCAAGCCGGTCAGTCCCAAAGCTGCGCAAATGGCAGCAGAGGAAATGGGCAGCGTCAGGGCTATTCCGATGACGACCGCGACGATGACACCCATGAAAAACGGCTGAAGTTCCGTTGCCCACATGATGAAGCCTCCCACCGAAGAAGCGATTGCGCCGATCAGAGGGGCGGAAGCCAACGCAAGACCGCAACCCCCAGCCACAACAACGGCAGGCGTAACGATGATATCGACCTTCGTCTCTTTCGAGACCAATTTTCCCAGCTCGGCCGCACAAATTGCAACAACCAGCACAGCGAGCGGACCACCGGCGCCTCCAAGGGTGTTCGCGGCATAACCCACCGCCGCCAAAGAGAACAGCACGAGTGCCGGAGCGCGTAACGCATACCCGATAGCAACCGCCATCGCGGGCCCGGCGGCGCTCTTCGCAAACGCGCCGACCTCCCCGAAAAATGCGATACCGGTCAAATCGCCAATCGTCGACAAAATAGTACCAATCAAGAGGGAGGCAAACAAACCCTGAGCCATAGCCGACATCGCGTCAATGGCATAACGCTGCATGGACACCTCGATGTCTTTGCGGCGTAAAAAATCTGTGAAGGACTTTTTGTGCATAGCGGTGCAACTCCTTTATGAGAAACCGATTCACCAATAGAGGGAAAGTCCTGATAGTACGACAAGGAAGCACCGACTGCGCGCAACATTTTGGCCATCGGGGCCATAGTTCTCCATGGCGGCAAAAACCCGACATCGGTCTTCCCTTAATGTGCGCGCCCGATACCCGCCCCTTGCCACCCGGATACCCAAAAACCGAAAACCGACTATACTGAACACTGGATAAATCGCAGAACTTGAATGGTGAACACTGATGCGACATTCAGGTGTCGAGCAGTATCACAGGAGACGACTATGGCGACCCGCTATCTTATCGAGAATTTTCTTGAGAGCTCAACCGCCTCAAACGAAATGCCACCCGAAAAACCTTTCGTGATGGTGCTAACCTCTGAGGAATTCGAAACCGAAATCAACCCCAAGCTTAAAAAGCCCCTCACCCTAAGCTCTTTTTCCCGAATTGCCAGTTGCCACGTCGATGCCTTTGAGGCCGGTTTCGTCGGAGACATCTTCGTTCCCAATAAAGATAACTTACTGCTCAAACCGGTAGCCCTCAAGTTCTTCATGCGGGCCGACCGCCTCATCTTCATCGACGAAACAGACCTTGCCACCACCATACTCGACCATCTCGTGGCAGCGCAAAACCACCAGAGCCCCAGCGTTGGTCGTGTTCTCTTTGAGTTTATGGGGTATCTCATAAAAGACGATGCAGGATTTCTAGAAGCCTTTGAAGACGACATGGAAACACTCGAAGAAGACATTCTCAACCAAAAAATAGGCATCGGAAACCGGCAAATACTCAATATCCGCCGCCAACTTTCATGCCTCGATTACTACTACCAGCAGCTGGTCGACATGGGCATAATTTTCGACCAGAACGAAAACGGCATACTCGGAGCCGACGACTGCCGCCTCTTCGCCATGTTCGCCCGCCGGGCTGACCGCCTTTTTGACCGCACCTGCACCATTAAGGATTACAGCCTTCAGCTCTACGAACTGTACCAAACGCAGATCAACGTCCAGCAAAACAAAACGATTCAGTGGCTCACGGTGATTACGACCATTTTTGTGCCGCTAACTCTGATAACCAGCTGGTACGGCATGAACTTCGAGAACATGCCTGAGCTTCATCGCCCCGAAGCCTACTTCGTCATAATCGGCCTCTCCATCGTGCTCGTCATTGTCGAGCTCGTCTATTTCAAAAAGAAAAAGTGGCTCTGATCACGAAAGCGAAGACTCTGAAGTCTCGATCGTGGGCATGTCACTTTCGTGAGCAAACTCTTTCAGCATTTCCCCCAGAGTGCGGAAATCGGTTTCCAAGGCGTCCCGCTTGCCGCGATCGTAGATTGCCGCAGCCGGGTGGAAAATGGGAAACACCTTGAATTTGCCGGCTTGATACAACTTTCCGTGTAATCCGGTGATACCCCGGTCTGTTTTCAGGACGAA
This sequence comes from Raoultibacter sp., assembly GCA_036650075.1. Classification (GTDB taxonomy): domain Bacteria; phylum Actinomycetota; class Coriobacteriia; order Coriobacteriales; family Eggerthellaceae; genus JAVWGW01. The sequence goes on along the minus strand of JAVWAI010000014.1, from coordinate 10,253 downwards.
TTTAGTGGCAAAATTACCCAAAGTCACGATGATGTCCGGATCAATTGTGCGCGTTTGTTCACGCAGAAACGGCGTGCAGACTTCGATTTCTGACGGCTGCGGGTTGCGATTGTCGGGCGGGCGGCATTTTAAAACGTTAGCGATAAAAACGTCATCACGCGCCAGACCCGCATATCCCAAGAGTTCGTTGAGATATTTTCCCGCCGCCCCCACAAAAGGCTCTCCCTGTAGGTCTTCGTTTTTGCCCGGGGCCTCCCCTATAATCAAAACGCGTGCATTCGGATTGCCTGCGCCGAAGACCGTCTGCGTGCGACCCTCGGCAAGAGGGCATCGATGGCAACCCTCGACCTGAGAACGTAATTCTTCCAAAGCAATGTGCGGCTTATGCATGTGAGACCATCTCTCTAAACGTACAAACGAGGCATTCTGTTGGCAAACCCGATAGTGACCTCGTGGGGAATCGTACCAGCAGTGACCGCCATGTCATCGATGGTGAGCCATTCATTACCTTGACACCCGACGATGACGACTTCGTCGCCAATCTGCGGATTGAGTCTTTTCTTATTACCGTACACGCGCAAATCGACCTCAAACATGCATTGATCCATGCAAATATTACCCACCTGCGGACAGCGTTGCCCGTCGAGCAGCACAGAAATACGACCTGAAAGCGAACGGGACAGCCCGTCGGCATAGCCTATTGGCAGCGTGCATATCTTCACTGACCCGGGACTTCGGTAATTCAAACCGTAGCTGACACCCTCGCTCATCGGCACCGTTTTGACATCGGTGATGCGAGCGTGGATACTCATGACCGGGCGCAAATCTATAATGCGTCGCGTTTCCGGGCAGGGCTGGAAACCGTAAAGGGCAATACCCAGACGAACCATGTCGAAGTTTGTGTCGGGATAACGCAAAAGCGCCGCCGAATTGTCGCAATGGATGATGCCGGCATCGACCCCCGCCGTATTCATGGCGGTTAGCGCCTCAATGAAGCGTTTGGCCTGCATATGGAAATCGAGATTTTCGGAGCAGTCGGCCGTCGCAAAATGGGTAAACGTACCCACCAGATCAAGCGCCCGATGGAAGCTGACTTGCATGATGAACTGCATCACTTCGTCAAAGCGAACGCCGATGCGGTTCATGCCGGTATTGACCGCCAAGTGATACGGCGCGCGCAAGCCGTGAGCGTCAGCGGTTTCGGCATAGGCAATCGCGAATTCAGGCGTATAAACCGACGGCATAATCTGGTAGTGTAACAGCAATGGGATGGCCGTCATCGGCGGTTCAACCAGAATCAGTATCGGTGCGCTCATGCCGTCTTTGCGCAAAGCGATGCCTTCATCAACCGTGGCGACCCCCAGGTATTCCGCCCCTGAATTGAGCGCAATACGGGCGCAGCGCAACGCGCCATGCCCGTAGGCATCAGCTTTGACGACCGCCATCAACTTGCATCCTGGCCCCAAGCGATGTTTCACTGCCATTGCGTTGTGGCGCAAAGCGCCCAAATCTATCTCAACCCACGCCCAGCGTCGGTCGAGCTCGGGAATTTCATCGAGCGTCTCTTCGTTGAAATTGGCTTGACTCGGCACCGTGCGCGACGTCGAACCACGCGAATATTGGTAGTTGTTTTTTTGGGAAAAACCGGTAAAACCGTTTGGAATATCGCTCACTGCCGCGCCTTTCTTTTCGTGACACCCAGTATACCATTTCCGTTCTCCACGAAAGCTTCTTCGACAGGTCGAGCAAATCTTGTCGCTTGGCGTATAGCGAGCTTTTGAGAAGTGCGCCCGTTGCCTACCCATCTTCCCGACGACCGTGCCGACAGGCAGACTTAGTGGCCGTCGCCGGCCATCATGGAAATGGCGTGGGGTAGCGCCGGTAAAACCCCGTCCCAATTCTCGCGAGCAGCCTTTTCACTACCGGGTAAATTGATGACAAGACAACGCCCCCGCTGCATGCAAAGCGCGCGCGAGAGCATGGCGTAGGGCGTGATGGCAAGGCTGTGCGCCCGCATAGCCTCGGCGATACCGGGCACCTTACGCTCACAGGCATCCTCGGTTGCCTCCGGCGTTACATCACGCAGAGAAAGCCCGCTGCCGCCACACGTTAGAACAACATCGACTTTCAATTCATCGGCGGCATAAACGATAGCAGCCGAAATTTCCGCACGTTCGTCTTTCACAACAACATGGGAGGCACAAACCCAGTCCTGTTCGGCAATGAGCGCCTCGAGGGCAGCTCCCGCACTATCCTGCCTCATGCCTCGGGTGTCAGAACAGGTGATGATTGCGAAACGCGGTGCCTGATTGGTCATTAGATGCTCAACTCCTCGGAAACATCGAGCAGAATACACTCAACCGGCGTACCTTTCGTTCTCGATTGCAACCCCTCGGGCATAATGGCCAAACAGTTACTGCGCTGCAGCACCCCGAACAGGCCCGAGCTTTGATTTTTGGCCGGATCGACCACGTAGACACCCCGCTCATCTTTATGGAGCGTCGAACGTAGGAAAATGCGGCGCGGATCTTTTTTCTTCACATCGTGAGTAAGCTGCGCCATGATCACGGGGCGATCGAAATGCGTGAACCCCTGCATCTTGCGCAGCGCGGGACGAATGATCAGCTCAAAGCCGACATAGGCTGCGGCGGGATTTCCCGGCAGACCGAACACCGGCACACCGTCGATTACCCCGAACGTCTGAGCCTTACCTGGACGCATGTTCACCAACGTCATGAAAAGTTCGCCCGTTCGTTCGACAGCGGGCTTGATGAAGTCAAAATCCCCATTGGAGGCACCACCACTTGTAATGATGAAATCGTACTCAGCAACGGCGGATTCCAGAACCGCCTCCAGCGCTTCGAGCGTGTCTTCCACAATAGGTAAAATAACGGGGCTACCACCGGCCGCCTTGACACTTGCCGCAAGCGCATAGCTGTTCGAATTGCGAATCTTACCTGCTTGGGGGATTTCGGTCGGTTCAACCAATTCAGAACCGATGGAAATAACGGCAACGCGAGGGCGGCGATGCACCGGTACGGTCACCACGCCACATCCTGCCAGAAAACCGACTCCGGCACTACCGATTACTTCCCCGGATGCCACCACAACATCACCCGCATGAGCTTCTTCGCCCGCTTCGCGGATATTGGCACGCATCGATGCCGGCTCGGTGAACGAAACGCGGCCACCCCGCCTACCATCTCCGGAAACCACCCCCACAATTTCGTACTTAACCACCGCTTCAAGCAGGGCGGGGACCGGCGCACCCGTCATGATGCGCACACATTGACCGTGCTCGACCGGTCCCTCATAGCTATCCCCCGCCGCGATTTCGGCAACCACGTCAAGTTCAACGGGGTTTTCCTCGCACGCCAAAACGATATCGTCGGCAAAAACCGCAAATCCATCCATGGCCGAATGGGCAAAAGGAGAAACGTCGATATCGCTTTTCTGGTCGACCGCACAAACTCGACCGACACAATCAAGCAACGGCACCGTTTCAGCAGCGAGAACGCCGACTTTTGACAAAACAAGAGCTCGAGCTTCCTCGAGCGAGATCATTTCTGGCATATGTCTCCTCAAATCCTGTTCTAAACTCTGCCTATTATAGCGCGCGCAGGATAAAACAGAGAGCGGAACAAAGCACTCTGCCAACAAGGGAAAACTCACCCCGTTTTGCAAGTCGGAGAGAATTATTCCCCGAACGTAACGGCCGCTCGCCTCATCTTCCCGACGATCGAAACATCAAAGGGACACCGTGGTTCGCAAAGGGCACACTCGATGCACTCGCCGGCATGGTGGTCCAGGGAAGCGTAGTGCTCGCGCACCGTTTCGGGCATACTCCCGGCAGCGGCAACCAGGTCAAGATATTTATTGACCGCAGCGATGTCGATAGCCGCAGAACAGGGTGCGCAATGACCGCAATACATACATTCGCCGGAAAACGTATGCGTAGGAAGATCGGAAAGCACCTCACTGAAATCGCGCGCTTCATCGGCGGCCTCCGAATAGGCGCACGTTTCTCCGAACTGATCGAGGGTGTGAAAGCCCGCAAAAACCGAAGCGACGGCGGGCCGCGTGAGAGCATAATGTACGCACTGCACCGGCGTCATCGCCACTTTGAACTGCGAGCGGGCCGCATCGAGCAAGCGCCCTCCGGCAAACGCCTTCATGACGGTGATGCCCACCCCCCTGCGCTCGCACAGCTTGTAGAGCGTGTCGCGGTCGGCGTCAATGTTGTAGAGCGGGTGCTCGTAGTTTTCGAGGTTGAACAAATCGTCGATGTTCTCCGTTGCCGGCTGCAAATCGTAAGCGGGGTTGATGCTGAACATAAGCACTTCGATCAAGCCGGTCTCAACGGCGCGCTTTGCCACAACCGGGTTGTGAGAGCTAAGTCCGATGTGGCGGATGCGCCCCTCGGCTTTAAGTTGTCGCGCGTATTCGATTATCGGCCCGTTGAACACTTCGTCAAAATCGGCGTCGGCATCCACAAAATGAATCATACCGATATCGAGGTAATCGGTGCCGAGGTGGGCAAGTTGTGCCTCAAATGCGATTTTAGTTTCGGTGATATCGCGTGTACGTTTGTACTGACCGTCGATCCAAGCCGAACAAATATGTCCTTGAATGACCACGTCGGAGCGCACTTCTTCAAGAGCGGCACCTAAAAGCGTATGCACTTGCGGGCACGGGGTGTACAGGTCGAAGAAGTTGATTCCCTGCCGCAGCGCCGCCTCGGTCAGCGACACCACCCGCGCTCGAGGATCGTCGACATAGCCTTCACAGCCCATGCCGATTTCGCTGACGCGCAGCCCCGTTGCTCCCAGTTGCCGATATTTCATAGGTGCATCTCCTTACGATAGTAAGCGACCCGGTCTCAAGAGAGATCGGGTCGCCAAATTCATCGGTTCGCGAAATCGCGCTAGCGTGCGATGTTGTAGAATGCCCCCATACCGGCATACTTGCCGGCGGTATCAAGCTCTTCTTCGATACGAATCAACTGGTTGTATTTCGCCACACGGTCAGAACGACAGGGTGCACCCGTCTTAATTTGACCGGCGTTGGTGGCAACTGCCAGGTCGGCGATGGTGGTGTCTTCAGTTTCACCGGAGCGATGGCTCATGACGCACGCATAACCCGCCTGCTTGGCCATTTGGATCGCCTCGAGAGTTTCGGTCAAGGTACCGATTTGGTTCACCTTGACCAGAATGGCATTGGCACAACCCATTTCAATACCCTTGGCAAGTCGCTTAGAATTGGTGACAAACAGATCGTCGCCCACCAGCTGCACGCGATCACCGATGCGCTCGGTCAGGGCTTTCCAGCCGTCCCAGTCTTCTTCGGCCATGCCGTCTTCGAGCGAAATAATGGGATACTTGGCAACCAAGGCCTCCCAGTAATCAACCATTTCAGCGCTGGTCAGTTCGCGACCTTCGCCGGCAAGCACGTACTTGCCGGTTTCGGCATTATAGAATTCGGTCGAAGCCGGATCCATGGCGAACATGATGTCGGTGCCCGGTTTGTATCCGGCCGCTTCACACGCGCGCATGATGTATTCGAGCGGTTCTTCATTCGTTTTAAAGTTGGGGGCGAATCCACCCTCGTCTCCCACGCCGCCACCGAGGCCCGCATCATGCAGAACGGTTTTCAGAGTGTGGTAGATTTCGGCACACCAGCGCACCGATTCAGCAAAGGTCGGAGCACCGACGGGCATGACCATGAACTCCTGGAAATCCACGTTGTTGTCGGCATGCACGCCGCCGTTCAAAATGTTCATCATCGGAGTCGGCAGCAAATTCGCGTTGACGCCGCCAACGTATTTATAGAGGGGCAGTTCTGCCGCTTCAGCAGCAGCGCGCGCCACGGCCAAAGAAACACCAAGCACCGCGTTAGCACCCAAGTTACCCTTATTTTCCGTGCCATCAACTTCGAGCATTTCCGCATCGATTGTACGCTGATCTTCTGCTTCCATGCCAATCAGGGCATCGGCGATTTCCTCGTTAACATGAGCAACGGCGTTGAGCGTGCCCTTGCCGAAATAACGATCCTTATCTCCATCGCGCAGTTCAACCGCTTCAAACGCACCGGTCGAAGCACCCGAAGGAACAATTGCGCGACCAAAGGAGCCGTCGTCTAAGACTACTTCGACTTCAACGGTCGGATTGCCGCGTGAATCCAAAACCTCACGCCCGTACACATCAATGATGATGCCCATGTAATGCCTCCTTGAAAGCTTGTCTTTTGCAACTGCTCCATGATACTAAAGCACGCTTACCCACGCGACATAATCACTGATTTCGCAGATATGAGGTACGGAAGCGGCTCCGAAACGCAGGCACGCAAAAATACCGCAGCTTTCTGCGCCAGCTACAGCGCCACAGCAATTACCGTGCAGGCAGCGACACCGCCGACAAGCACGGCGGCACTGCACAGCGAGAAAACCCGAGGGTGCAGGTGCGTACGCACAGGTTCAGCTCCATAGCAGCGCGATTCCATAGCAATAGCAAGGTTGTCAGCCCGACGAAACAACCCCACGAACAAAGGGATCAACACCGTCTGCCACGCGCGAAGCCGCCGCCAAAGGCTCCCCCCATCAAAGGCCGATCCACGCGCCCATTGAGCCGCGTGTATGCGGGTAAATTCTTCTGCTGTCACCGGAATAAAGCGAAGGGCAATGGAAAACATCGTGGCAATATCGTCGGTTGGCACGTGAAAGGCCCGTAGCGGACGAAGAAAGGATTGGAGAGCATCGATGAGAGCATTCGAAGTTGTGGTATAGGTGACCACAAGGCTTGCCAGCACCAATAAGATTATGCGCAACGAATAGAAACACCCCCGCGCAAGACCGGCAGGCACAAAGCAGAAAGTACCGAAAAGCAGGGTGGGCTCTGCGCCTTCAAGAAAGCCCGCAGAAACCGAGCCCAACCCATAGCTTTGCCCGACACTGGTCGCATCGAAGGCAAAACTGTTAAAGAGCAAGGTGAAGGCAAGAATAAAATAAACAGGGACCAGCAGCTTGAGAAGACGGCCAAAAGGCAGGCGGGCAACAACAACCGCAAGCGCGAACAGCGCGCCGCAGATACCAAGACCCGCCCACGTATGGACAAAGAAGAGCGTGATTGAATACGCAAGAAGCAGCACGAGTTTGACACGTGCGTCGCACGTGTGAATGGGCGTGGTTCCCGGAATGTATGTACTTACGTTGATTTGCATAAAAGCAGTATGTCATAAAAAAACGAGGGCCGAAGCCCCCGTTTTAAATGCCTGTTTGAAAACCAAGTGAAATCGACTATTCAGCCTTTTTCTCTTCAGCTTCTTTAGCCTCGACAACGGTTTCTGTAGTTTCTACCGCAGCGGTTTCCGTCTCGGCAGCAGCTTCAACCTTTTTGGTGGCCTTTTTCGCGGCAGGTTTCGCTTCAGCCTTCTTGGCTACCGGCTCGGTGACCAGTTCCATAATGACCATGGAAGCGTTGTCGCCCTTGCGGTTGCCCAGCTTCATAATGCGGGTGTAACCACCCTGGCGATCCTTGAACATGCCCTGCTCGACCTTTTCAAAGACCTCGCGGACCAATTCTTTATCGCCCAACGCGGCGATAGCCAGACGACGGGAATGCAAGTCGCCCTTCTTTGCCCACGTGATAATCTTGTCAACGTCAGGACGGATTTCCTTGGCGCGTTCCTCAACCGTCTTGATGCGGTCGTTCATCAGCAATGCGCCGACCAGGCTTTTTTTCATAGCCTTGGTATGGCTGGCATCAGTGCCGAGCTTGCGACCCTTCTTGTTGTGTCTCATAGTGTCTTGTCTCCTATTGCTTCAAATTGAGATCCATTGAAATGAGCTTATCTTTCACTTCTTCAATGGACTTCGCACCAAAGTTCCTAATGTTCAGCAGGTCGTTTTCGGAATACTCAACCAACGCACGGACGGCATGGATGCCGGCACGCTTCAGGCAGTTGTATGAGCGAACCGAGAGATCGAGATCTTCGATCTGCTTATCGAGCTCAGCATTGGATTCCTGACCTTCAGGAGCGAAAATCGAGGGAGCTTCCACTTCCTCTTCGGTCTCTTCGGGCTCGCTTAAGCTCAAGAACGCACCCATATACTGATTGATGATATTCGCTGCGCGGCACACCGATTCGGTCGGATCGACAGAACCGTCGGTTTCAACCTCAAGCACCAACTTGTCGTAGTCGGTACGCTGACCGACACGAGTGTCGGTAACATCCAACGTACAACGACGGACTGGCGAGAACAGCGAGTCGACGTGAATAACGCCGATCGGGTCTTCAGTACGCTTATTGCGCTCGGCTGAAACATAGCCACGGCCAACGCCGATACGAATGGTCATGTCAAGCTGTCCACCGTCAGCCACCGTAGCGATGACATGTTCGGGATTAATCAGTTCGAACTCGGTCGGAACATCAAGGTCTGCACCGGTAACCATGCAGGGACCTTCCGCTGAAACATGCGCGGTTGCTTCTGTCACCGAATCGTTTAACGCAGAAAAGACGAGTCCTTTCACGTTCAAAACAATATCGGTAATGTCTTCGATAACACCCTCGGCAGTCGTGAATTCGTGCTGCACACCATCAATCTGAATGGCGGTCGCCTTGGAACCATCCAAGGAAGACAGCAAAACACGACGCATGCAGTTGCCGAGCGTATAACCATAGCCACGCTCAAGCGGCTCAACAACGTAGCGAGCAACCGTATCGTTGACTTCTTCCGTTGTAACCGTCGGCCTCATGAACTCTGTCATATCGTATAAGCCTCCTTACAAAGCCGCAATGTCTGTTATTTCGAGTAAAGTTCGATAATAAGCTGTTCGCGAATATCGAGATCGATTTGATCGCGCTGCGGAAGGGCAAGGACGCTACCCTGCAGTTTCTCGATGTCAACTTCCAACCATGCAGGAACCTGCACGCGTTCGTTGGAAATGAGCGCACTCTTGATAACCAACATATCCTTAGCCTTGGGAGCAACAGCTACCACGTCACCAGGACGTACGCGGAAGGACGGAATGTCCACGCGCTTGCCGTTTACGGTAATGTGACCGTGGCGCACCTGCTGGCGAGCCTCGGCGCGAGACTTCGAAAAGCCCAGACGGTACACGACGTTGTCCAAACGACTTTCGAGGATGCGAAGCAAGTTCTCGCCGGTAACACCCTGCTGGCGGTTGGCCACATCGTAGTAGCCGCGGAATTGCTTTTCGAGCAAACCGTAGATACGTTTAGTTTTTTGTTTTTCACGTAACTGAAGACGGTATTCGCTTTCTTTTACGCGTTTTTGGCCGGCTTCACCCGGCGCATAGTTGCGACGCTCCAAGGCACATTTGTCCGTGTAACAGCGATCGCCCTTAAGGAACATCTTTGTTCCTTCGCGGCGGCACAATCTGCAGTCCGCCCCCGTATATCGAGCCATAATGGGATCCTTTCAGTTAAACACGACGACGCTTGCACTGGCGGCAACCGTTGTGCGGAATGGGTGTGCAATCTTGAATACTGGCTACTTCGAGCCCTGCAGCCTGCAAAGAGCGAATTGCGGTTTCGCGACCCGAGCCCGGGCCCTTAACGAAAACCGAAACCTTGCGAAGACCATGCTCCATAGCGGCCTTAGCTGCTGCTTCTGCGGCCATCTGCGCAGCAAACGGCGTGGACTTGCGAGAGCCCTTGAAGCCGACGGTGCCTGCAGACTGCCACGAGATCACATTGCCCTGAGGATCGGTGATGCTCACGATAGTATTATTAAACGTTGATTTGATATGCGCTGCACCCACTGCAATGTTCTTGCGTTCAGAACGCTTGAGGCGGGTACGCACGTTTTTCTTAGCTGCCACTTAACTACCTCACTTCTTCTTTCCGCCGATTTGCTTTCTGGGGCCCTTGCGCGTGCGGGCATTCGTGTGCGTGCGCTGACCGCGAACGGGCAGGCCGCGACGATGACGCAGACCACGATAGCAACCGATTTCCATGAGGCGCTTGATATTCTGAGAAACCTCGCGGTGCAAGTCGCCTTCCACCTTGATGTGTTCCTGAATATAGTCGCGAAGCTTACTCAAATCATCTTCGCTCAAATCCTTCACGCGAACGTCGGGATCGACGCCGGTTTCGGCAATGATTTTCTGAGCTGTAGTAGTTCCGATACCGTAAATATAGGTCAAGCCGACTTCAATGCGTTTATCGCGAGGAAGGTCGACACCAACAAGACGTGCCATAAAAATACTCTCCTCTTCTTCCTAGCCCTGGCGCTG
>JAVWAI010000013.1:0-36342 GCA_036650075.1 Raoultibacter sp. | reverse complement strand
CCGAAAGCGCTAAAAGCACGCGCTTGTCACCGATTTGTTTGCGGAGCAGTTCTACCTGGTCAGCTATGAAGTTTTCCATGTTCCAATTGGCCTCTGCTTTGCAGGTGTCGAAAACGAAAGCGTCCAGGACGGCACGACGCTCAGCTTCTCCTTCGGGCCAATCGGAAAAATCCTGTGCCGTTTTGCCTGTGTGGTCGACGACGAACAGGGGGATTCCGCTTTGGTAGACGGCATCGGACGCATCGATGGCGGCACCATCAACCATGCGATTCGGTCCGCCGTTCAAGATGATGCCTCGAACGTTGGACAGTGAGGCCAATTCATCAGCGGTGATATCGAAATTATGAATTTCAGTGTAGACGCCGAGAGCTCGAATATCGCGAGCGACGAGCGTGTTGTGGTCGCTGCCTAAATCGATAATGGCTATCATGTCCTGCTGCATGGATGTCTCCTTCGTGTTGGTTCTCTGTGCGATTTGCTTATTGTATCGCGCCGTTGTTGATTACGCGCCCTCGTGCCGGCGGTTTTCGTATTTTATCGACGAGTTGTGTGCGAAGATGTTTGAGTATGATGGGGTAATGTTTATTTACCACGATTGAGTCTTCCGCTTCGCGGCGCCATGGCGCCGCGAAGCTTTGCTTTGGAGGGGGTTTGCGGATGGATAATCACGATAGTCTCGAGAAGTCGGAGTTGCTTGTGGGTCAGGGTGGCTTAACAAAGCTCGCCGGTTCGAGCGTGATGATATTTGGGCTTGGGGGCGTGGGGTCGAGCTGCGTCGAGGCGCTTGCGCGAAGCGGCGTCGGTACGCTGACTATCATCGATGCCGCTCCCGTTCGAAAGAGTAACCTCAATCGGCAGGCAATTGCCTTCATGAGCACGCTCGGTCGTCGCAAGACCGAAGTCATGGGCGAGATGATAGCCGACATCAATCCGCAAGCAACGGTTGTCGCCCACGATGTTTTTGTCCTCCCCGAAAACCTGGCGAAATTTTTTGCCAAAACCCCCGATTATGTGGTCGATGCTCTTGATGCGGTAGCGACGAAACTCGCTCTCGCGCAGTTTGCCGACGCTCGGAAAATCGCCCTGGTAAGCAGTATGGGGGCGGGCAATAAGTTCCACCCTGAGCAGTTGGAGTTTGCCGACATCTACGACACTGCGGTGTGCCCGCTCTGTAAAATTGTGCGTAAGGAAGCGCGGGCGCGCGGCATTGAGAGGCTGCGCGTGTTGTATTCGCGAGAAAAGCCTGCTGATGTACCTATTCGGGAGGGAAGCGCTCGTGAAGAGCGGGCGAATATCGGAACCATGTCTTACCTGCCGCCAATCATGGGTCAGATGATGGCGAGTGAAGTTATTCGAGGATTGTTGGGAATCGGGAAGTAGCCGACCCGCTGTCAATCTGCTTGAAAACTTCATCGGCATAAGCGAAAACCCAGTATGTTTGTCGGCTAATATCGCGCTGTCCGGAGTGAATTGCGCTAAACTGAAGATATGGCTGCTCAGAAGACATCAACGGTCCGTCGTACGCTCCATCGGTATTGGGGCGTCACTGCGCTGCAGTGGCCGATGTTTCTACTCGCGGTGCTTTCCACCTCGGGATTCGTATTTTTCCTTTCGTACGGCAACCCCTATATCGTCGGCATGGTGATCGACCGGGTAAATATCGGCGGCGTTGCCCCTGACCAGGTATTTACCGCTTTCGGCCCCTATATTGCCGCGCTTGTTCTAACCAATGTTCTCGGGCAGCTATGCAGCAAGCTGCAGGATTACAGCATATGGAAGCTGGAAATCCGCGCCAACTATGAGCTGGCGACTAAGGTGTTCGACATTCTTTCCAACCAATCGATGACTTTTCATTCGAACCGTTTCGGCGGGTCTTTGGTAAGCCAAACCAGTAAATTTCTCTCGGGGTACACGACCCTTATCGAAAGCTTTGTCTATGCCGTTATCCCCATCATGTGTTCGGCTCTTTTCACTATCGTGCTGCTGGCGCCGCGGGTTCCGCTTTACGTGGTTCCTCTTGCCTGCTTACTGGTGGTGTATGTGCTGGTGTCGTACAAACTCTACCGGCGCATACTGCCGCTGAACGGCGCGGCGTCTGCGGCTCAAAACCGCCTTTCGGGAGAACTTTCCGATTCCATCACCAATATTTTAGCGGTGAAGACGTATGCGCGTGAGACGTACGAGCGCGGCTTGTTCGATGATGCTAATCGCGAAGTGGTGCATGCAGATTCGCGGCGTATGAGAGCTTCCATCCTGCGTGGTGCAGCGACGGCGAGCCTTACCGTAGTGATCATGATTGTGGTGGTGATATTTGTCACCGGGGGCAACGCCTGGTTTGGCATCAGTGCGGGCACCTTAGTGATGATGTTTACCTACACCTATTCGCTGACGATGCAGTTCAATCGGTTGAACCAGACATTCCAACAGATCAATCGTGCATTCGGGGATGCTCATGACATGGTTGTCGTGCTGGATGAACCGCGGTTGGTAGCCGATATTCCTCAAGCCCAAGACTTGCGGGTCGATCAGGGCGCCATCGATTTTAAGGATATAACTTTTCGCTATGACGACGCGAAGGAAAACGATAATATCTTTGCCGATTTTTCGCTTCACATTCCCGCAGGGCAGCGCGTCGGCTTGGTTGGTCGAAGCGGCAGCGGCAAAACGACCCTAACGAAACTACTGTTGCGCCTTACCGACATGCAGCAGGGTTGCGTTGAAGTCGATGGTCAGGATGTGTCTCGGATTGCGCAAGCGAGTTTGCGCCGACATATCGCCTATGTGCCACAGGAACCGCTGCTGTTCCATCGAAGTGTTCGAGAAAATATTGCCTACGGGCGCCCCGATGCTGCAGAGGAAGAGATTCGTCAGGCGGCGGTGCGCGCCAATGCCCTAGAATTCATTGAGCGTCTCCCCGAAGGTTTCGATACGATTACGGGAGAACGTGGGGTGAAGTTATCGGGTGGGCAGCGCCAGCGCATTGCCATCGCGCGCGCTATTTTGGCGCAAGCTCCTATCTTGGTGCTTGATGAAGCGACGTCGGCGTTGGATTCCGAAAGCGAAAAATTGATACAGGATGCCCTGGGCAACCTCATGGAGGGTCGCACCTCCATCGTCATCGCTCATCGGCTTTCAACGGTGGCCAGTCTCGATCGCATTGTGGTGCTTTCCCAGGGGGCGATAGTGGAAGACGGCACCCATGACCAGCTGGTAGAACGGGGCGGCGAATACGCTGACCTCTGGAATCGCCAGAGTGGTGCGTTTTTGGGGAGCGACTAACGGTTTTGACCTTAGAGATAACATTCGCGTGGCTCGGTGTGCCTTGTGCAGAATGTGACGGCATCTGCGTCGCATTGACAAATTCCGACGCTATTATGGTTATAGATAAAAAAGGGCGCGCCGAGGCGTTGTGCTTGAGGGCGAGGGCCACATAACGATGAAAGGTTGATTATGGCAAAAATCGAGATGACCACGCCGTTGGTGGAAATGGACGGCGATGAGATGACGCGCATCATTTGGCAGATGATCAAAGACGAACTTCTTCTACCGCACGTTGACCTCAAGACGGAGTACTACGACCTGGGTCTAGAGCACCGAAATGCTACTGATGACCAGGTAACTATCGATTCGGCCGAGGCCACCAAACGTTTGGGCGTGGCCGTGAAATGTGCCACCATCACGCCTAACGGCGCTCGTATGGGCGAGTATGATCTGAAGCAGATGTGGAAAAGCCCCAACGGCACCATTCGCGCGATTCTTGATGGCACGGTGTTCCGCACTCCTATTACGGTTAAGGGTATTGAACCGTGCGTGCGCAATTGGGTAAAACCCATCACGATTGCTCGTCATGCGTATGGCGATGTGTATAAAAATGCCGAAATCCGCGTGCCGGGTGCCGGCAAGGTTGAATTGGTCTACACGGGGGTGGATGGTTCCGAAATCCGCGAACTGGTGCACGATTTCTCCGGGCCTGGCGTGGCTCAGGGCATGCATAACCTGGATAGCTCCATTGAAAGCTTTGCGCGCAGCTGCTTCGAGTTTGCACTTGATGTCAAACAGGATCTTTGGTTTGCCACCAAGGACACCATTTCCAAGAAGTACGATCATCGCTTCAAGGATATCTTCCAAGAAATTTACGATGCCGGATATGTAGAGCGCTTCGAGGCTGCGGGTATCGAGTACTTCTATACCCTGATTGATGATGCGGTAGCGCGCGTTATGAAGGCGAGTGGTGGATTTATCTGGGCCTGCAAAAACTATGACGGGGATGTTATGAGCGACATGGTGTCCTCCGCATTCGGGTCGCTGGCCATGATGACGTCGGTACTGGTGTCTCCGCAGGGCTTCTACGAATACGAGGCCGCACACGGTACCGTGCAGCGTCACTATTACAAGCACCTGAAAGGCGAAGAAACCTCCACCAACTCGGTGGCTACTATCTTTGCCTGGTCCGGTGCTTTGCGCAAACGCGGCGAACTTGACGGTTTGTCCGATCTGGTTGATTTTGCTGACCGCTTAGAGCACGCCACGCTCGATACCATTGAGGCGGGCGAGATGACGGGCGACCTGGCACTTATCACATCGCTGAAAAACCCGGTTAAGCTCAATACGCATGACTTCATTTTGGCGGTCGCCCGGCGTTTGGCGGCATAAGGCTCGTTGGCGGTTTCAGCAAAGGGGTGATTCTGATGTCTTTCGATAGGCTACAACAGAAGCGTTTTGCTGTGTTGGCGCTCGTGGTGCTGCTGATTTTTACAGCACTCACGGGCGCGAGCGGGTGTTCGTCGTTTTCCTCGGAGAATTCGGGAGATGTGTTGTCGACGGAGGGCGCCGTCATTCCCGCGAAGGAACAACCGTATCGTTTCGCTAGTCAGGAAAAATTCGACCAGCATTATAAAAAACATGGGCGCGAGTTCGGTGAAATCAGTCAGGATGAATACCTGCAAAAGGCGAATGATCTTATCGCCTCGACATCGTCGACGGTCAAAACAAAGAGGGAAAAAGACGACGGGGATACCTGTTATTACGACACTGCTACCAATGAATTTTTGGTGCTCAATAAAAAAGGTGTGATACGCACGTTTTTCCGTCCCAATGACGGCATCGATTATTTCAATCGTCAATAGATTGGTGGTGTAGACGAAATGACCCACAACAAGAAAAAGTTTTTTTGCCCTTGCTGCGGTAACGTGACTTTAACTGAGGAGCCTCCCGGTACGTTTGCTGTCTGTCCCGTATGCTACTGGGAAGATGATGCTGCGCAGTTTAAGGATCCGGCGTTGGCGGGTGGATCAAACGCTGTCTCCCTCAATCAGGCCCGCGAAAACTACCGGGCGTTCGGTGCTTGCGAAGTGGGTTGCATCGAATACGTGCGCAGGCCGCTTGCGAGTGAAAAAAGATAACGCCAGCCAGGTTGTGGGCGGTTCGAACGCTCGATGTTCACCGGCAATGCAGGCCAAGCGAGGTGGGCGGATTGCTCGGTTTTGGGATTTTTTTTTGGGTGGCATGTACAGAAAATCGTTTATTGCCCGTACGAGACGCTAGCGTCGGTATTGTGATGGGCAATGCGTGTTATCGAAGGAATCGTTTATGAATGAAATAAAGTGTCCGAATTGTGGCCAGGTATTTAAGGTTGATGAATCGGGCTTCGCCGATATCGTAAAGCAAGTGCGGGATGCTGAATTCGCACAGGAACTGCAGGCACGTGAGAAGCTTTTCGAAACCAACAAGCAGCAGGCGATCGAGCTTGCGAAAGCCGATACCACAACGGCTCTGCAGGGAGATATTGCTGTCAAGGAAACGGAAATCACCAAACTGAAAGCAAAGCTCATGGCGGTTGCCACGGAAAAGCAATTGGCGGTGACTCAGGCCGTTGTTGAGGCTGAAAAGCAACGTGACGCACTGGCTGCGGAGGTAAAGCTGAAGGAAGCGGAGAAAAACCAGCTTGCAATTGCTTCCCGGGCGCAGCTGGCGGAGGCCCTTAAATCAAAGGATGAAATAATTGCTTACAAAGAAGAGGAAATCCTGCGCTACAAAGATATGAAAGCCAAGCTTTCAACGAAAATGGTCGGTGAAACACTTGAACAGCACTGTGAGACGGAGTTCAATACGCTGCGAGCAACAGGATTTCGCCATGCGTACTTCGAGAAAGACAACGACGCTTCATCGGGTAGTAAGGGCGACTACATTTATCGCGAAAGCGATGAGGACGGCAACGAAATTATTTCTATCATGTTTGAAATGAAGAACGAGCAAGATGAAACGGCAACGAAGAAAAAGAACGAAGATTTTCTTAAGGAACTCGACAAGGATCGTACGGAAAAGAAATGCGAATATGCAATCTTAGTATCGCTGCTGGAGTCAGATAACGAGCTTTACAATTCGGGCATCGTCGATAAGTCGCATCGTTATGACAAGATGTATGTCATTCGTCCTCAGTTCTTCATCCCGATCATCACCATTTTGCGCAATGCGGCCATGAATTCCTTGCAGTACAAGTCCGAGTTGGCCTTGATGAAAAGCCAGAACATCGATATCACCGATTTCGAAGACAACATGAATGCATTCAAGGAAGGTTTTGCGCGCAATTACGATCTTGCAAGCCGGAAGTTCAAGACGGCCATCGATGAAATCGACAAGACAATTCTTCATCTGCAGAAAACCAGGGACGCTCTGCTGTCGTCGGAAAACAACCTGCGCCTCGCCAATAATAAGGCCGATGACCTTACTATCAAAAAGCTCACGCGCGGCAATCCCACTATGGCCGCGAAGTTCGCCGAGCTTGAATAAGGTCTTTTAATCACCAAAGCATCGCCTTTTAGGACCGATGCTTTGGTGATTGTCGGGACTTTCGGGGGGAAGGGGTATCGCTCGGGTATCCTGGTCGTTCACCAAGAGAATCCTATTATCAGAGCGGCGGCCACCCTATTATGAAAATCAATAATGCCATCCTGCATGTTTTTGATTTCGTTTCCTGCGTCAACGCGTTTGCGCAGGAAGAACTTGACCTCTCCAACAAGAACACCAAGGGATACGTGACCAAGCAAGCGCGTCGAGCATTGAATAACATCGACAATAAGCGAGGAGAATTCGCTTCGGACAGCCTGTTCGCCGAAGAGCTTCGTAAATACTTCCGCGGACAGCGAGAGTTTGCTGATTTGTCAGTTCAGGTTGCGGAATATATCGTCGGAGAGCTTTCTCGTATGGAAAAGACGGAATCGACTGATCTGCTGGTCATCGATTTTGAAGGAGATGCGGAATCGACCGTTCGCGACATGAACGAAGAAGAGGCTGCAGCGGCCTATGAGGCGCGCGGAAAGCGCTATTTCGCCTTCCTCCTCCTGGAAAGCCGCCAGGCGTTTATGCACGAGGTCGGGCACGGGGAAAGCGGCGCGGTGCGCAACGGTATCGCTCGCCATCATGCTATATTGCCCAATCCTTCACAAAAAGTGCAATCGTATGCGGTTATCGAATCGCGCACGCTCAATGTGTTGTTCTGCGACAAAGAACGGACGATTGCTGGCGATCAGCGCTGGCTCATTCCTGACGGTCTGCTGCAGTGCTCAATGGGTGCTTCGGGTAAGGAAAACATCGATGCCGTGACTCGTATCGTTGGGGAAGTGGCGGGGCAATATGGCGCCAATGCTGCCATGGCGGTTTCAAAGGCGAAGGCGTATGTGTCTGAAAATGCAGACGAATCCGACGATGTTTACCCGGAAGAGTTGGGTCGTGAGGTTTTTGGCGATGATGCTGATTTACAGAAGCGTTTTTCCGAAGCCGTAGCCGAAGAAGAGCTTCCCAATCGTGTCGTGGTGGAAAAAGCGGTAGCCAAGCGGGTGGCCAAGACTCACAAGATTCGTACCGATACCGGCATTGATATTTCGTTTCCCGCCGAATACGGTAAAAATCCCGATTTCATACAATTTGTCAGTGGCTCCGATGGCCTTCTTTCCATCGAGCTCAAAAACATCGGAAGTATCGAAAACCGCTAGCGATGAGCCGGCTGAGGAGTTATTTGTTGGGGCTGGCCTCTGGGCGAACTTCGCGATGACCCATCACCGATAATCCTCGGGGAAGTTTTGTCGATAAAACCATTATGCTGGAATTTGCGATGCAATCATGCAAATTGCTGCGCAACAATACCAAAACGACCACCGAAGCGGTCGTTTTGGTATTGTTAAAAATTTTGCGTTGTTCGTTTAGCCGCGGGTAAGCTTGCGGTGGAGACGATGGGGTGTTGCGGCATCCGGTCCCATACGGGAAATCCTGTTTTCTTGGTAGGCTTCGAAGTTGCCTTCAAACCAGTACCAATTGCCCGGATCCTCATCGGTACCCTCCCATGCCAGCATATGGGTGGCAATGCGGTCGAGGAACCAGCGGTCGTGACTGACGACGACCGCGCAACCCGAGAAGGAGAGGAGCGCTTCTTCAAGACATCCGAGCGTTTCAACATCGAGGTCGTTGGTGGGCTCGTCAAGTAGGAGCAGGTTTCCGCCCTGTTTGAGCGTCAGCGCCAAGTTAAGGCGGTTGCGTTCGCCACCCGAAAGCACACCTGAAGGTTTCTGCTGGTCGGAACCTTTAAATCCGAAGCTTGCAACATAGGCGCGACTAGGAATTTCGGTTTCGCCGACTCGCATGTAGTCGTTGCCGTCGGATACGACTTCCCAAAGGTTCTTCTTGGGGTCGATACCCTCGCGGTTTTGGTCAACGTAGGAAATCTTAACGGTTTCACCTACCTGAAGGCTGCCGCTGGTGAGCGGTTCGGTGCCCATGATTGCCTTGAATAGCGTACTTTTGCCGACGCCATTGGGTCCGATTACCCCGACGATACCATTGCGGGGCAGGGTGAAGGAAAGGTCATTAATCAGCACGCGGTCGCCGAATTCTTTATGGATGTGCTCGGCCACGATAACCTTTGAGCCGAGTCGGGGAGCGACGGGAATCTGGATTTCAGTGAAGTCGAGTTTCTTTGATGCCAAAGCCTCAGATTCCATCTGCTCGTAGCGTTCGAGACGTGCCTTGCTTTTGGCTTGTCGCGCTTTGGGTGAGCTGCGAACCCATTCGAGTTCGGCTTTCATGCGCTTAGCCAGCTTCGCCTCACGCTGACCCTGTGCGCTCAGGCGATCGGCCTTCGTTTCCAGATAGGTTGAGTAGTTGCCCTTATAGGGATAGAGATGGCCGCGGTCGACTTCGCAAATCCATTCGGCTACGTTGTCGAGAAAATAACGGTCATGGGTGACCGCCAGTACGGCACCCGGGTAGTTGTGCAGGAATTGCTCGAGCCACAAAACCGATTCTGCGTCGAGGTGGTTGGTGGGTTCGTCGAGCAGCAGCAAGTCGGGAGCTTCGAGCAAGAGGCGGCAAAGCGCCACGCGGCGACGTTCGCCCCCGGAAAGCTGGGAGACGATCATGTCGGGATCGGGACACTGCATCGCGTCCATGGCCTGCGAAAACTGGCTATCAAGATCCCACGCGTCAGCTGCGTCGATTTCGGTTTGGAGCTGCCCCATCTCTTCCATCAGCGCTTCAAAATCGGCGTCAGGAGAAGTCATTTCCTCACCGATCTCGTTGAATCGATCAAGTTTTGTGATGATGTCGCCGAATGCTTGCTTGACGTTGTAGAGGACGGTCTCGTCTTCGTCGAGGGGCGGTTCCTGCTGGAGGATGCCAACCGTGTAGCCGGGGGAAAGGTGCGCTTCGCCACCGGAAACATCCTCGAGACCCGCCATGATTTTGAGCAGGGTCGATTTTCCCATGCCGTTGGGGCCGACAACGCCAATCTTGGCACCGGGGTAAAAACTGAGTGAAACGTCGTCAAGGATAACTTTGTCGCCATGAGCCTTGCGCGCCGCATACATCTGGTAAATGAATTCTGCCATATATAAGTCCTGTTTCTGGGGTTATTAACGAAGCCTCTATTGTCGCATGTATGCGCTTTGTTTGCGAGAGGGGTTTTATTGCGTTCGCTCAGCGGCCCGGATTGGCTTTAATGGCTGCCGAAATGAGACAAGGAAGTTGGGCTGGGATTGAGCTGGCGGGCAAGGCGAAAGGAAGGGCGCCCGCAACAAATCACGTCGCAGGTGCCCTTCCTTTTCAAAAAAAGTTATTGAGCGTTGCCTAGAGGTTGTTCTCTTTTTTAATCTTAGAAGCGAAGTAGAGCCCCAAAGCGGGAAAGACAAGGCTGAGCAAGCCGCTGACGATGCTGCCGGCATCAAACGAGCCACTCATCAAGGTGCTAATCAGTCCGAATGCTGCAAATACGACACCAATGATAGCCAAGACGAAGAAGACGCCAATCTTTTTGGGGTTTTTAGCGCCGCGCAGACCGAAAATACCAACAACCAAATCGACGAGTCCATTTACCAGCAGCATGATTCCGCCCGCGAGCGTCAGGCCGATGACAAAAGCATCTTCATCGCTTGCAGTATCGATCATGCTAGCTCCCACGACACTGCCGCTTATGAGCATAAACAATCCAGCGAGAATAGAGAGAACGGACAGCACAATAAGAATAATTGAAAGAACCTTTAACGACTTTTGAGCGCTACTTTGTTTCATGGTGATACCTCCTGGGTTGTAAATCTAGTGATTTTATTATGCAGGAAAAAAACCATAAATCAAGTAGATGACGGGTTTGGTGAGGTTTCTGGTGTAAAGATCGGTTTTGGGTGGTATGCCGGGTGAGGTAGCGCTTGTTTGTGCCCGAGACGAGTTTCGGGAGGAAGGGGGGTCTCGGGTAATCAATGCCTTTTCTCGCCCAGCGCGCGCTCATCACCTTCCGTCTATGGATGCTCGCTGTTTTTCCGCTTTCTTTCGGTGCTTTCAAGGGATAATGGAAAATAGCCGAGAAGGGTCTGCAGTTCGGTGTGATAAGTGAAGCGTTTGGGTCTGCGTTGAATACCGGAGGAAGCATTGACAAAGTTATCGATTGCGCCGAAAGCAGATGCTGATGCGCGAATCATCGAGTATGTAGGTAAGTATGCGCGGCGTGTTGAAACAACGCCTCCGGGGATTTGTCCGCTCGTCGTCCAGCTATCGCTTTTGCGGGAGGGCGCTGCGCAGACCTGCGGGAAATGCGTGCCCTGTCGCGACGGTTTGCCGCAGTTGGCCGCCTTGCTCGAGCGCGTGGTGGCGTGTGATGCCGATGAATCGGTGCTGACTTCTCTCAAAACGCTTGCTGAGATGATTTGTGCCACATCGGATTGTGCCATCGGCTACGAGGCAGCGAATGCCGTGCTTGAGGGATTGGATGTATTCGATGATGAATACCGAAACCATGTAGAGATTCATTCTTGTCGACAGGGCGTCGGGCAGACAGTCCCCTGCGAAACCTTATGTCCGGCACATGTCGATGTTCCCGCATATATCGCGCTGGTTCAGAAGGGTGATTATGCTGGTGCTGTCAATATGGTGCGCAAGGACAATCCCTTTCCGACCGCCTGCGCGTTCGTGTGCGAACATCCGTGTGAGACTCGCTGCCGTAGGACCCTCATCGATGCTCCGCTCAATATCAGGGGTATTAAAAAGTTTGCGGTGGATCAGGTTGCCGCTGACCGGATAGCGCCTCCGTTGCATGGGGCGGATACCGGTCGGTCTATTGCGGTTGTCGGGGGAGGTCCTAGCGGACTGACCTGTGCATATTTTCTGGCGCTTATGGGGCACCGCGTTATGGTGTTTGAAGAACGCAAGCAGCTGGGAGGCATGCTACGTTACGGCATCCCCTCCTATCGTTTGCCTCGAGAGCGCCTTGACGAGGACATTCGCGGTATTCTCATGGCCGGAACCATTCATGTCAAGTGCGAGGTTTCGGTTGGCATGCATGAGATGGAGGAAATCGCTGAAACGTATGATGCGGTATATGTTTCCATTGGCGCGCAGGTGGGAAAAAGCCTTCGTATAGAAGGTTCTGATGCTGAAGGGGTCATTTCTGCAGTTGATTTGCTGGGCGACATCGGCGATGGCGTTTATCCTGATTTCACTGGTAAGAAAGTTGTGGTTGTTGGTGGGGGCAATGTGGCCATGGATTGCGCGCGGACCGCGGTTCGTGCCGGGTCCGACGAAGTGTCCGTTGTGTATCGTCGGCGCCAGGAAGACATGACGGCATTGCCTGCGGAAATCGAGAGCGCTATTGCGGAAGGCGTTGAAATGGTCGTGCTTGAAGCACCGGCCAGTATCGAGGTTGGTGCCGGCGGGCACTGTGCGGCGTTGATTACTCAGCCGCAGATGATCGGAGCTGTTCGGGGCGGTCGGCCGGCACCTGTCGTGGCCGATAAACCGCTTGTGCGCCGAGAGGCTGATATCATCTTAATCGCTGTGGGCCAAGATGTTGCAGCAGCCCGCTTCGAGGCGTTCGGCATGGAAACGACCTGGGGGTCCTTTAACGTCGATGAGTATCTTGCGGCGGAAGGATTTGCTAATATCTTTGCGGGAGGCGATTGCGAAACCGGTCCTTCGACGGCGATTCGAGCGGTTGGGGCGGGCAAGGTTGCCGCGCGCAATATCGATGAGTACTTAGGGTATCATCATAAGCTTCATTGCGAGGTCGAAGTTCCAGTTGCGCGCATCAACGACAGAACGCCAAAGGGTCGGGTTGATATGACCGAGCGTGCAGCGCGCGTTCGTAAGCACGATTATCAGGAAGTGGAAAACGGAATGAGCCGTGAAGAGGTTGTGCAGGAGTGCGGGCGCTGTCTGCGGTGTGATCATTTCGGTTGTGGCGCCTTGGAGGCGAGTAGGGAGTTGTATGTCTAGTATCACCATCGACGGAGTGGTTTTGGAAGTTGCGCCAGGCGTAACTATTTTGGAGGCTGCACAACAAGTGGGGATTCGTATTCCCACGTTGTGCTACCTAAAAGATCGCAGTGCCATTGGTTCGTGTCGTGTGTGCGTGGTGGATGTCGAAGGCGTGGAGCATCCGGTGCCATCCTGTGCGACAGTCGCACAGGATGGCATGAAAATCACCACTGATTCCCCACGCCTTGTCGACTATCGCCGCCTTGCGCTTGACCTTATAATGGCTGATCACGGATTTGATTCTACGGACGATTGCTTGTCCTGTGGCAAAAGCGGTGCGTGCGAGCTGCAGGCGCTCTGTCGCGAATACGGCATCGTCGAGTCAACGTATCGCGGCAGCCGAAGGCGTGAACCCCTTGTCGAAAGCAATCCTTTTTTATCGTATGATCCAAATCTCTGCATTAAATGCCAGCGCTGCGTCGGTGTATGCAACACCGTTTGCGGAAACCGTACGCTGCAGGCCGGCAGGCGAGGCCTTCGCACCACTATCGAAGCGCCGTTCGGAAAGGATTGGCGGGAAACAACCTGCGAATCGTGCGGCAATTGTGCGCAAGCGTGTCCGACGGGCGCGCTTACCCTCAAGCGCCGTAGCACCTATCGTCTCTCGGAAACGACCAAGGTGCTGACAACTTGCCCGCATTGCGGCGTCGGTTGCCAATTGAATCTCGTCATGAAGGACGGAGCAATCGTCGACACCGAGGGGGCACCGGGGCCTTCCAATAAATCGTTACTGTGTGTGAAGGGCCGTTCTGCCAGTTTTGATTTCGTCGATTCTCCCGATCGCATTCGTACACCGTTGATTAAAAACCGAGTCACCGGAGAATTCGAGCCGGCCACCTGGGATGAAGCACTTGATCTGGTCGCCTCCCGCTTTTCTGCTCTCAAAGAGGAATACGGCGGTGAATCGTTGGCGGCGTTTGCTTGCTCGCGCTCAACGAACGAAGATGTCTACTTGTTTCAAAAGATGGCTCGTACGGTTTTGGGTACGAACAATATAGATTCGTGTGCGCGAGTTTGACACGCTCCCACTGTTGCCGGTCTGGCAACCATGCTAGGTTCTGGAGCTATGACGAACTCGATCGATGATATCACGCAGCAGTCGGATGTTATCATGCTGGTCGGTTCGAATCCCGAGGCAGCCCATCCCGTGATCGGTATGCAGATTCGTGCGGCCGTTGAACGTGGCGCACGGCTAATTGTGGTCGATCCTCGCGATATCGGGTTGGTGGCGTATGCGGACATCCACCTGAAGCTGAAGCCGGGCACAAATGTGGCTTTCGCTAACGGTGTCGTGAATATCCTTATAAAAGACGGTCTTTTTGATAAGAAGTTTGTTGAGGAGCGCACTGAGGGTTTTGAGATTTTAGCCGCAACAGTGGGAGAATACGCGCCGCAGCGCGTCGCTGAGATTTGCGGAATCGATGTACGCGACCTGATTGCCGCCGCTCGTATGTATGGTGAAGCTTCCCGTGCGTCGATTATTTACTGCTTGGGCGTAACGGAACACTCGACGGGAACCGATGGCGTTATGGCGTTATCGAATATCGCTATGGTTTCAGGCAATCTGGGACATTCCGGTGGCGGTGTGAATCCGCTTCGAGGCCAGAACAACGTGCAGGGCGCGTGTGATATGGGAGCGGGCCCCGATGATTTTCCGGCCTATCAGAAGGTGTTCAACCCTGAAGCGGCGTGCCGATTCGAGGAAGCGTGGGGTGTCAAGCTCAATCGAGTTCCCGGCATAAAGGCAACGGAGTGTTTTCCTGCCATGATCAAGGGTACGATCAAGGGCCTGTTCCTGTTTGGAGAAGATCCTGTGCGCACCGATGCCGATACGCATCACGTAATCGAGGCGCTCGAGGCGCTCGATTTCTTCGTGGTTGATGAACTGTTCATGACTGAAACGGCGAAGTATGCCGACGTGGTCTTGCCTGGTCGCAGCTATGCCGAAAAAGAAGGTACGTTTACCAATACCGAGCGTCGCGTACAGCGCGTTCGTAAGGCGATCGATATCGTTGGGGATACTAAGCTTGATACGGATATCTTTACCGAGGTCATGAATCGCATGGGGTATCCGCAGCCCCAGCTGACTGCCGCCCAGATCATGGGGGAAATCGCATCGGTAACTCCGACGTACGGGGGAATCAGCCATGCGCGTCTCGATGGAGAAGAAGTGGCCGGACGCGGCTTGCAATGGCCCTGCCCAAGCGTGAATCATCCCGGTACTCCGGTGCTGCATGTAGGCGGGTTCTCGCAAGGGGTCGGCGCGTTTTCGACACCCGATTATCAGCCTTCCGTTGAATCGGCCAGCGAGGATTATCCTCTTGTCATGATGACGGGTCGCGTGCTCCATCAGTACAACGCCTGCGCAATGACCGGCCGCACGGAGGGAATCAACGAGATTTCCAATCGCTCGTTTATCGAATTGAACGAAGAAGACGCACGAAAACTTCAGGTGATCGAGGGGGACCGCGTGCGCGTTGCCTCGCGGCGTGGGGTGTTGGAAACAACGGCGCGCGTGTCGTCCAAGACTTCGCCGGGAGAAGTGTGGATGCCGTTCCACTTTCAAGATGGAAATAGCAATTGGCTGACGATTGCTGCCCTCGATCGCGTATCGAAAACGCCCGAATACAAAGTGTGCGCCGTGCGCGTGGAAAAGGTGTAGAACGACCATTTTGGGGCCTGGTGATTTTTGCCCTGCTCGACGTTTTTCCTTTGCAGATATTATTCATGACGCTACTAAAACGACCCAGGACATTAAGTCCCGGGTCGTTTTTTAACTTGCGTCGAGGGGGCCTCGGCGGTGATTGTGGTCGTTTATGCGGCGGTGAACTCCGCAACGTCCGCAAGAGGACTTGTTGTTCCCTCTTCGTTTAGCGAGCGAACGAGTAGTCGATAAAAGCCTGGTGTTTGAGGCGTATACGAAAACGTCCAATAAACCCAGAGTTCTGAAGCAGAGTCGGAAACATCGTAGGTGGTCCAGTGCTCTCCGTTGTCGAGCGAAAACTGAACCGACACAATCTGCTTTCCGTAGTCTTCCGCATAGCCGCTGAAGGTAACTGGCTTGTCGACTTCAACCTGAAGGGGAGTAATCATAATCCCCTCTATTCCTGGGTTCCCGCGAGTACGCCAGCGTTGGGGCTGTTGGGGTGCTCATCGGTAGTGCCGGGGGCCTCGGGCATAACCGTTTCGTTCGACACCACAATCGAAACGATGTCACGTACGAAGTAGTTTGCCGGTGTTTTCATCATCCAAAGTTGGTTGTTTCCACCAACCGAAGCGGACAAGTCCTCGTCGTTTATTTCGTAGCTGAGTACGGCGTGGTGGCCGACAGCATACGCAAGCGGAAATCTCGCTTCAGTTCCATCGGAGGATACGAACGTTAAAGTGTTGGCACCCGGTTCAACCTGTGCGCGGCTCAGCAGATGCTCAAGCGGAATTCCCTTCACGTCGGCGGTGATAATGGCTCGGCCCCCAGCGGGATTTCCGCCGCAGGTACAGGTCATAACCTTGTTGACCGAATCTTCGCCAGCAAGATCGCCGACGGAGGCGGTGAAGGCATTATTGACAGCGCCCGAAACCGACAACTGCCACCCCAGCGGGTTTTCGGCAGTGAAATTGCCGGTCGATCCGCACACGGCTTGCGACACCTTCTGGAAGAAGTTCGCGATTACCGCATTGGGCGTGAGCGTGCTCTGATCGTAAGTGAATTTACCTGCAGCCACGGTCTTGAGAATTTGAGAGCTCCGTACGGTTGTGTTGTGCGATGGGGCCTCTATGTCTTTCGTGGGTGGGGTTTTGTTGTCTGCGGATTCACTTGCCAGGGCCGGGACGGCGGTCATGGACACGACCATGGTAAGTCCCGCAACGGCAGAAAGAGTGGCGCGACCGTGTTGTATGGTTGACTTTTTCATCGTTCCCCCTATTCTACCGTGAACATAAACTGGGTGTTGTATTGACACACGCGATCTGCCGCAGCGGGTGTGATGCTGGTGGTGCGAATGTCGAGCAAGTAGGCACCTGCGGCCGGCGGTACGAAATCAAGTCGCCAATAGGTCCAAAAATCAGAATTATTATTGGGTGTATCCAGGGTGGTCCATGTTTTTCCGTGGTCCAAAGAGAATTCTATCTTCTTGATTGGTTCGTCCCACGCGTCGGCAAAACCTTCAAGGTGTACGGTCTTGGCGGCATCACCGCTAAGTACGACACCGGTGGGATAGTTCAAGACGCCGCTGTTGGGTTTTGAATAAATTACGCCACTGTGATCGTCGGTAAATTGGCCCACATACAACTGGGAGTCTATTTTCTCGGGGGGTACGGTCATGAAGGTCAGATTGGAAATGCGCTTCGTGAAGTCACCACCGGAAGTCTTGTAGACCCAGATGGAGCAAGGATAGCCCTGAGAATTAGGAAGGGGTTTTCCGTCCATCTTGGTGACGATGAGTGCATCGTTTTTGAGAAGCCAATCGATTCCCATTTGGGCATAATCATAGCCATCGGTGCCGATGGGGCTCACAATGTTGGTGCCGGCCTTAGGCTTCGCGTAGTCGATGATGGCCGATAGGGGAACACCTTCAACCTCGCTCTGCATAATCGTCGCTTGGCCGACGCCATTGATGGTGCAGTCCATTTTCATGACTTGCTTTACCGTTCCGAACTTTGCTTCCATTTCGGGCAAGGTCATTTCAATGGGATTTTCGCACTCTCCGTCAATAGAGATAACCCAGTTCTTATAAATGGATTCATCGACCTTTGAATCATCAGTCAGCCAGTCTTTAGGTTCATCTTTAATGGTTTTAAAAATGCGGTTTTTTTCAGGAGTAATGGTTGTCTGATCGTAGGTGATAGACGGTTTTACTTCGGTTGCCGCTACATCGGTAACGCCCTTGTACAGGTTGTATTTCACCTCATCCCAGCGCTCGAACACGCCAGTCTTCGGGTTGATGTAGTGACACGATTGGCAATTACCCTGGTCGGTATCCTTGAATAAAGTGCTGTTCATATGTAGTGTGTGGATGGAGTCAGCCAACTTGATGTCCGAATAAGATTCGGAGTGGCATGCGATACAGTTTTGATAGCCCTGTTCGGTTGGGTATCCAAAGAAAATCAGGCGGTGATAAGTGGGCAGACTCATGAGCGCGTTCTCGAGCGTGTGGCACGATGTGCAGCCGCGCTTATCGGCGTCGAGATAGGTGTTGTTCCAGCCTAGTTTGTCGGTAGGAACGGGCTGCACCAGAAATCCGTTACGGTCGGTGTAGCGACGAGGGGCGTTTGCCTCGGCGTTGGCTGTATTTTTTTCGGAATTCCTATAAAAGCCAGGTAAAGCTGAAAGGTTGTCGACGAAGCGGCCTGATGAAGGAAACCCGCTGAACGTCGATAGCTCATCGGGCCCCGATTCGTTTGTCGTCGTTTTTTCCACCTGTGTGTCCGTCGAAGCCTTAGGACTGCATCCCCAGGCAGCAAAGGAAGCGACGAGCGCAATGGTAACCAATAAAATAGTTGCTTTTACTCTGTTCTGAGAGCGAGTTCGTGCTTGCCTTTCGGTGTTGTTCTCTTTGTTTTTCATTATCCCTCCTTCGTGTTGAAAAAAATAAACCCCGAATCCTCCCTTCTCTTTGAGGTCTTTCTCGCATGCAATCGGTACACTCACCCTTCTGGGCAAGGCATCGTTTCTTTTGCGGCGGGCAAACTTTCCTTTTTGTCCCTGAGCTGACTACGTCTTTGCGGTCCGTCGTAATCAGCAATAGGCGCACGACGTGAGTTTTGGTGCTCTATGTAAGTCTTATCAAGTAGTGACTTTTCATAAAATCCTACGTCTTTATTGTATTTTGAAGGTATGTCGTCAGTGCTTTTGTATTCATCGCGCAGCGAACCGTCTTCGTTATAGAAATGGAAGAAGACTTCGGGGCAGCGTTTTTTCGAATACTCTTGGAGGACCTGCTTAAAAGTGTCGCAGGCAACAAAAAAATGGCGAATACCGTCGTCGCACTGCATGAGAAATCCCATATCGAGTAAGCGAACAAAATCGCTACGTGCGCAGGGGTAGGAAATGTCGTAACGCTGTTCGTGGATGGCATAGGTGAATTCGGCATTGCTGTGAAGCGCTGCTTCCAATAAGACTTCTTTTTGTCGAAAGTTTAAAGTTTTATCAGCATCGATGATGCAGCGGAAGCGTTCCCGGCGGCGATTCATGTCGTCAAGCTTGGTCATGGTCCAGCACTGTTCGTCGATGATGAGTTCGACAGCGCGCTCAAAAAAACTGGTCCAGTCATAAAAACCATTACACTCAACAGCGAGATTTTCGGGTGGGCGGGCAAGACAATGCTCCCGTTGATGGCGGTCATCGTGTGTGTATAGTAATTTAATAATCGGGATATGCGCTGAAAAGTGATAGCCGGCGCGGTGCAGGATGAGAAAATACATCAGATACGCCAGTACGCTGTTTCCTGCGGGGAATAGCCGGAATGTCTTGAGGTAGTGCAATGCGATAAGTGCGCTGATGAGGCTTTGGTTGTCGCAGCCACTGCGGGCGCCTGCGTGCGCACGGCAATCGACAGTTTCGCCGTTGCGGTCCAGGAAGGGGTCGACGTGACTGCATAAAGATTCAAGCGCTTTACTGCGTAAATCTTCTACTGTTTCCACACAGCGGCCCTCTATCTCGAGGACTTCCTTTATCGAAATGCCTTCGGTGAGATCCGCGTATAGGTTTTCGATAAAGGAGGAGGTAATAAGTTCGGTGCGATAGTTTTCAACATTGAGAAGAATTTTACCGGCATTCGCTACGAGTAGTTCGATACCGTTGGTCGGTTCGCACGCTTGGACGCAGACCCTTTTTAACTGCGCCGTATTAAGGGTGTTGTTTTCGAGCCATACCGCTAAAACAATCTCGCTTGCCGCAAGATTAAGCTCATAATGACCCCCTTCGGGATCGGTGAGAATGCGCTCGTAGTGGACTGCGAGGCTTTCGTTAAGCTGGTATTGCTCGAGCAGTTTGTTGAGCTTCCAAGTTGGAGCGTACCAATTATTCGAAGGGTGTTGTGGGGTGCTTTCTCCGTTAGGGAAGACAGCATCGGGGGGCAGGGGAAGATAGCGCCCCTGACATCTTCGTATCTCGTTGATTGCGAACCAATAGAGGGACAAATCTTCTCCCGACACTTTTAGTGCCGCTGAAAGTGATTCAAATGTTTGTGCCTTTTGGGAGGCCAATGACAAGGCAAATCCCAGCAGCGAGAAATCATCATCCATGAGCCCCTCCCTCTATCTCTCATATTCGCAGAGGCAATTCTTTTCATCAAGTGTTTTGAGTATGACTAGAAAGTATTTACTACGGGATGAGGGGGTCCTTGACAGAACGAAACCGCAGGTCGTTACTTTTATTTGCGCAAGGGAAGCAAGGATTTGCCGTTGTTTTTTCGGCGATAGCCGGGCTTAAGATTTTCTCCAGAAATCCTGTATGAGTTCTTGGCGGTTGGCCTGTCTCGTCTTTTGTAGGATGTTGTGGACGTGCACTTTGACGGTGCTGAGTGAAAGGCTTAGAGAGGATGCGATATTTTGGTTGTCTTTTCCCAGCAGTACCAAGTTGAGTACTTCCTGTTCGCGCTCGGAGAGTTTGTGTCTTTGGCCGTAGAGCGCAATCGTGTCTTCAACGAGGGTTTCCTGGCCTTCATCGCTGTATTTGGTGGGGTGTTTGAACCGCAGAGAAAGCGTCCGGTATGAGGCTCTGCAGGCGAAAAACATACAGCAGAGCATCAGGAGGTTTTCGGAAAAATTGCGATTGAGCGAATCTGAGCGGGGGCCGAACACGATTTGGGCGGGATCGAAAATCAGAAAGAAGAAAACATCTTCAATGAGAACGAGTAGGCCAAAAACCCAAAGCAAAACGTATAGTCGCCGATGGCGCTGCAGCCTACTTTTTTCAAGAGAATTTTTTGTTTTTAAATAACGGATTCCCGCGTAAATAAGCATCCAATACAAAAAGAGTCCGCGCATCGTGTAGAACAAGAATTGCTGTATGTCATTTTCTGGCAGCAGGAGGGTTACGCCGCTTCCTACAACGAAAACGATACAGGGGGCAATGATGAGGGCGCGCTTGTGCTCGTCAAAATAATCGCAGATAAGAAGCCAGAAGGATCCGAGGAAACCCAGCCCGGTCACGATAGTTGTCAGTGAAGTTAGCAAGATGTAGGTAGGCTCGTTTCCGACTTGCGCCATGGTGGCGAAGTCGTTCTGTAAAACGAGGGCAACGTCGAAAAAATAAAAGAGAAACCCTAGGAAAGCGAAAAAAATCAAACGCTTATGCGAAACAAGGAACACTGATAGACACGATGCTGCGGCCAGAATCGTGATAAGCAACATGAAAAGCGTGTAATAGAATAACGCAAAAATCAATGATGCCCCCGTCGTGTTTACACCCCGGTTAACGCTGTCCATGATACACGAAGTTTTGAGGGGACGGTATGGGCCAAGAGAATATGCACAGAGATGTGAATTACGTAAAAGCGCAATCTATCAGGGGTTTAGCGCGTGTGTATCCCTGCTGTATCCGCTGTAGCACCCGAATAAACCTTCATAAGCACCGATTAAACCTTCCCAGCGCTTAAGACCCCTTACATAGTGGGCATCAACGCGCCCCGTGATTCTGGATTCTGGGCAGCGCGGGCCAACTAGTAGGATCCGCATAAGCGGATCGGGATAAAGAGGAGGGTTGTACATGACTGGTGTTAACGTCAAAAGCGAGATCAAGCCTTTGAAAAAAGTCTTACTCCATCGACCGGGTAAAGAGCTTCTGAACCTGACGCCGAATACACTGGAAGAGCTCTTGTTCGACGACATTCCGTTCTTGAAGGTTGCTCAGGAAGAACACGATGCTTTTGCGCAGGCGTTGCGTGACAACGGCGTTGAGGTGTTCTACCTGGAAGATCTTACAGCTGAGGTGCTGGCTGCAGATCCAGCCTTGCGTGAGAAATTCCTGAAGCAGTGGATTGAGGAGGCGGGTATCCGTACGGACCGTTACCAAAAAATTATCTTCGACTATATGCAGGAAAACTATCCCGACGCAAAAGAGTTCGTCATGAAGACGATGGAAGGCATCAATCTGACCGAGCTTAATACCGATAAGTCGAATTCTCTTGTCGACTTGGTGAGCGAAGCTTCGAAAATGGTTGTCGCTCCCATGCCGAACCTGTATTTTACTCGCGACCCGTTTGCGATGATCGGCAACGGTGTTTCCTTGAATCGCATGTATTCGATTACGCGCAACCGTGAAACTATCTATGGCGAATATATTTTTGAATATCATCCGATGCTTAAAGGAACTCCTCTTTATTACAGTCGTTACGATACCTTCCATATCGAAGGTGGCGATATTCTCAATATCAACGACAAGGTGCTCGCTATTGGTATTTCCCAGCGCACCGAACCCGACGCTATCGACGCAATCGCTCATAACATCTTCAACGATCCGACGAGTCCCGTTGAGACTATCTTGGCATTCAACATTCCCAACAACCGTGCCATGATGCATCTTGATACGGTATTCACCCAGATCGATGTGGATAAATTTACCGTGCATCCCGGCATTATGGGTCCGCTGACCGTATTCGAGATCACCCCCGAAGGCGAGGGCATCAAGGTTAAAGAAATCAATGAGCCGCTCGAGGATATTCTGAGCCGCTACGTCGGCCTGAAGGTTGAGCTGATTCCGTGCGGAGGCGGCGATCGTATCGCTGCTGAGCGTGAGCAGTGGAACGATGGGTCCAACACGCTCTGTATCGCGCAGGGGACGATTGTGGTCTACGAGCGCAACGACGTCACTAATAAGGTTCTCAAAGAAAAGGGAATCAAGGTTATCGAGGTTCCCTCCGCCGAGCTTTCCCGGGGTCGTGGGGGTCCGCGCTGCATGAGCATGCCCATTGAGCGCGAGGATTAAGTCTGACTAACTCTTACGAAAAAAAGGAACCCGATACCCCGTTGCGGGATCGGGTTCCTTGTGTCTTATACCGTTATTAACAGGTGAAAGGAATCGTTTATGGAGGAAAAGAAGAACGGGATCAGCCTTTTTGGTCTGATCGGGATGGTTGTGAGCTCGTGTATTGGTTCGGGTGTTTTCGCCCTGACCGGTCAGCTGGCTCAGGTGGCATCCCCGGGTGGCGCGCTTGTTGCCTGGCTCGTGGTCGGTATCGGATTTTTAATGCTCGCGTTTTCGTTGAATAATTTGGTTGCAAAGCGACCGGACCTGCACGGTATTTTCTCGTATGCAGAAGAAGGTTTTGGTCCGTTCGCTGGCTTTTTAAGTGGTTGGGGATATTGGTTGTCGGCGTGGCTCGGTAATGTTGCGTTTGCGACGATGATGATGTCTACGGTCGGTTATTTCTACCCCGATTTTTTAGCGGGAAATACGCTTCCGTGCATTTTGATTGCGTCGGTCGTTATGTGGCTGCTGACCCTGCTGGTTATCCGTGGTGTTGAGAGCGCCTCGTTTTTGAACGCTATCGTTATGGTGTGTAAGGTTGCTAGCATTGGTATCTTCATCCTGTTTGCACTGTTCATGTTCAATGCGGGCGTGTTTACCGCCGATTTCTGGGGTCAGCTCTACGACAACGCCGTGGTTGCGGGCGCGATGGGCGGCGATGCGGTTTCTCTGGGCGGTGTTGGCGAGCAGGTTATGAACTGCATGATTATCATGATGTGGGTGTTTATTGGTATCGAAGGTGCCGCTGTGGTATCTTCTCGCGCCAACAAGAAAAGCGATGCGGGCAAGGCAACCGTTATCGGTCTTGTGTGTCTGCTTGTAATCTACATCGGGGCTTCGGTGTTGCCTTATGGCTATATGCCGTATGCGGAAATCGCCGCGCTCGATAAGCCTGCGATGCTCTACGTGTTCGACGCTATGGCTCCCGGTTGGGGTGGTGCGTTTATCTCTATCGCCATCATCGTATCGGTGCTGGGTTCATGGCTCTCGTTCACTATCTTACCCGCTGAAACCACGAGTGAAATGGCCGAGCATCATTTGCTGCCCGCTTCCTGGGGTAAGCTCAACGCTAAAAACTCTCCGCAGTTCAGTCTGATTTTGGTCGGCGTGTGTACGCAGGTGTTCTTGATCATCACCATGTTCAGCCAGGATGCTTATAACTTCGCTTTCAGCATGTGTACGGTTGCCATCGTGATTACCTGGTCTATGGCCGCTGCCTATCAGGTGAAATACTCGATTCAGAACAAACAGCCCGTCCAGATTGTCGTTGGCGTGGTGGCCTTGGCCTTCCAGATAATTGGTGTTCTTTTCAACGGATGGTCTTTTTTGCTGCTTACGTGCGTGGGCTATATTCCCGGTTTCTTCGTATACGCCAAAGCTCGCAAAGAGCAGGGCTTGTCGCTGAAGAAGGGTGAAATCGTGGGCATTGCCGCTGTTGCAGTTTTAGGCATCGCTTCTTTGGTGCTGCTCGCTTGCGGCGTTATCAGTATCTAAATCAATCTGATTATTTGATAGCAGGGAACGGGAGGGCAGCCGCTCCCTGCTATACGAAGGGATAACCACTATGAAAATAGCGACTATCGGTGTTGAGGAATGGCTCAATACGTGGGAAAAAAGCGCTCAGTACGACATTGCTCAGTCCACTATTTCATCGTTGACGATGGGGGAGATACTTCAGCTCGATGGCGAGCAGGGTGCAACTTTTTACGATCGACTTAATAACGAGAAGATGAACTATGGGTGGATCGAGGGATCGCCCGATTTCAAGCAGGAAGTGGCGAAGCTTTACCGTTCGGTTGACCCGGCAAACATCCTGCAAACCAACGGAGCTACCGGTGCCAATTTGCTGGCCTTGCTGGCGTTGGTTGAACCGGGTGATCATGTGATTGCGGAATATCCCACCTATCAGCCACTCTACGAGATCCCGCGCACGCTGGGTGCCGAGGTCGATTACTGGCACATTCGTCAGGAACATAGCTGGAATCCTGACATTGGAGAACTGAAGCGATTGGTGCGTCCCGACACCAAGTTGATCTGCATCAACAATGCTAGCAATCCGCTTGGCACGCTTCTTTCGGTTGAGGCATTGAAGCAGATTGCCGAAATCGCGCAATCGGTCGATGCTTACGTGCTTTCCGACGAGGTGTATTTGCCCTTACAGGACACGGAGCAGTTCGTGTCGATGGCCGATCTCTACGACAAAGCTGTCGTATCCAACAGCCTGTCGAAAACATACTCGGTGCCGGGGGTGCGCATCGGATGGACAGCATCGAATAAAGAAGTGGCTGATCGTTTTCGTGTCTATCGAGACTACACGATGATTTGCGACGGGGTGTTCAACGATGCGCTGGCGGTGTATGTGCTGCAAAATCGCGATAAGGTGCTTGCGCGCAATCGGGAAATCGTACTGAAGAATCTCGCCATCGCTCAGGCGTGGATCGACGCTGAACCGCGCGTTTCCTGGGTGCCACCCCGCGCCGTTTCGACATCGTTCATCCAGCTTGATATTCCCATCGATGACGAGCGGTTTTGCATCGACCTGCTACACAACCAGGGCGTACTGCTGGTTCCCGGCAGTCGCTTCGAACTGCCCCGCGGCGCTCGCTTGGGCTACTGCGCTGCCGAACCCGTGCTGCGAGAGGGCTTGAAGCGGCTCAGTGCCGAACTGCGGAAGTTTGACTGATCGGGCACGCTAGGGGCGCTTTCGGCCTTAGCGGAACTGAAGGGGCGATATCGCGCCGGTCGGACAGATGTCCACACAGGTTCCGCAGCCGATGCAGAGGCGGCTATTGATTGAAGCCAGGTTGTCAGTGACGGTGATCGCTTGGACGGGGCATGCCCTTGCGCACTTCTGACACCCGATGCATCCGATGCTGCACACTTCACGTGTTTGCTTGGGATTCATTGTGTTCTTGCAGGTTACAATTGAAATAAGATCGCTGCCTCGCTGTTCGTGCATCGAGATGACACCACGGGGGCATACGCTGATACATTTTCCGCATCCGATGCAAAGCGCCTGATCGACTGAGGCGATATCTTCGGTGATACTGATCGCGCCAAACTCGCATAGGGCTACGCAGTCTCCAAAACCCAGGCATCCGAAGGGGCAGGATCGACTGCTGAAAAACAAGGTGCTAAACACGCGGCAGCTTTGCACGCCTTCGAATTCGAAGTGGGGGTTGATGTGCTGCGATGATCCCTGGCATGAAACAATTGCCTTGCGTGCCACCGGAGACTGCGCCTCTACACCCAAAAACGCAGCGACCTCTGCGGAAACCACATCGCCGCCAACCGTGCACGCGTTGGCGGCGGCACCGTCTTCAAGCAGCGCCTTCGCATACGCTTCGCACCCGGCAAAGCCGCAAGACCCGCAATTGACTCCCGGTAAAATTCCCACGAGATAGGCAAGGCGGCCATCTTCTTTGACGCCGAGTGCTTTGGACACGACAAGCAGCAGTACCGCTCCTGTGAGACCGAGCCCGGCAATAACGGCAACGGTTCCTATGATGCTTTCCATCCGTAATCTCCTTTTCCGTTGCGGTTATATACCGAAAATATTTTCGATGACGCCGCTGAAGCACATGAAGCTGAGGCTGACGATTCCTGCCGAAATCAGTGTGAGGGGCAGGCCGCGAAACGCCTGCGGAGGCTTGCTTTCCTCCACACGCCGGCGAACTCCCGAAAAGAGCACCATGGCAAGAAGAAATCCCAGGCCGGCGCCGAGTGCACACACGAGGCTTTCGGGGTAGTTGTATCCCTGATCAAGCGCCAGGATGGTCACCCCTAAAACCGCGCAGTTGGTGGTGATGAGCGGAAGATATACCCCTAAAGACGTGTGCAACGGCGGAAAGAATCGCTTGATGATCAGTTCGAGCAGTTGCACTACAATGGCGATGATGAGGATGAACGCAATAGTTTGCAAGTATTCAAGACCGAATGCGATTAAAATCTGCTGTACCGGCCAGGTAACCGCTGTTGCCAGCACCATGACGGTCGTAACCGCACATCCCATGCCCGCCGCAGAATCGAGCTTTTTCGAGACTCCTAAAAATGGGCAAATGCCGAGAAACTTGACCAGAACGTAGTTGTTGACGAAGATCATGCTGAAAAGTATGGCTGCATACTGCGTCATGAGCGCTCATCTCCTTTTGCCGCACACGCTCCGCAGGCGCTGCAGTTGTCTTGCGGTTCGTTTTCGGTTGTCGCATCGCGGTCGCCCCGTAGTCGACGCCGCCGCGTCTGCAGTGCCATCGAAGCGGCAATCAATACTCCCAGTACGATAAACCCGCCAGGAGGGGTGCCGAACAGCAGCATCGGTTCAAGGGGCAAAGGCAGCACGGAAATGCTGAAAAAAGTGCCGGCGCCCAAAATCTCCCTGATAGACGACATTAAAATCAAGGTCAGGGTGAATCCGATACCCATGCCAAGTCCGTCAAGCGTTGCGTCTTTGACCGGATGCTTCGACGCGAAAACCTCCGCGCGCCCCAATACGATGCAGTTGACGACGATGAGCGGCAGATAAATGCCGAGTGCATTATTGAGGTCGGGTAAGTAGGCGGAAATGACCATCATAATGATTGTGACGAATCCGGCAATGATCGTGATGAATGCAGGTAAGCGCACCGTGTCGGGGATGACGTTGCGCAGAAGCGAAATCGCGATTTCGGAGCAGACCAGCACGAAAGTCGTGGCAATTCCCATGCCCAACCCGTTGGTTGCCAGCGTTGTGATTGCCAGCGTGGGGCACAAGCCGAGCATCTGGCGCAGTGTTGGGTTTTCTTCGAGAATTCCCTTGGCGAATATTGCCGTAGAGGGTGATTTTTCGTTCACGAGATATCCTCTCCCTTCTTCGTCGTGTTTTCTGCGGCAGGTGTGCTTGATTGCCCTATCGAGCGGTAGGCCTGCGTGGCTTCGTTGACCGCAGCAAGTGCCGCTTTTGAAGAAATCGTAGCCCCGGTTATGGTGTCGATATCCTCCAGGCCAATCGGCGTTGCGGGGCGAGCATTAAACTGTACGGTAAAAAAGTCTTCGGAAATCTTCGTACCAAGACCGGGAGTTTCTTTGTTTTCCATCACGTTTACGTGTCTGATGGACCCGTCGGCATTGAAGGCGACCGCAATAGGTACGGGGCCGGCGTAGCCTTTCGATGCGGCCACAACGATGTAGCCTGCTTTATCTTCGGCGCGCATACACACGCTCACGCCGGGCACCTCGCAGTCAAGCGGCGTGAAATCGCTCGCTTCGGGAATGAGCGATGCGTAGAGCGCTCGTGCTGTCGCCTCTCGGTTTGCGGTGATAGTGGGCAGCGTGAAGGCGTTGGTCGTCCCCAATAGAAGACCCACCACGATGCAGATAATGACCAATACCACCACGGGTTTGACCGTAGCTTTCCAGAATGTTGATTCGCGTGCGGTCATTGCGATGCTCCTTTCCTCCGCAGGTGTTTTTTCTGAGCACCTAAAGGCAGTGTGCGCGTGAGGGAATTGATGTAGGGAACGAGCAAGTTCATGAGTAGGATTGCATAGGCAACCCCTTCGTTCATATTGCCCCAGAAGCGAATGGTGCACGTGATAATGCCCAGCCCTACGGCAAAAACAACTTTTCCTTTCAGGGTGGTAGGCGAGGTTACATAATCGGTCGCCATAAAGATCGCACCGAGCAACAGCCCTCCCGAGAAGACCTGGCTGAGCACATCGTGGCCGAACAGGGCGCTGAGCGCGGCGACGGTAGCAACGTACACCACGGGAATCGCTGGTGAGATGGTGCGGGTGATGATCAACCAGGCAAACCCGAGCAAAAGAGTGAAGGCGCAGGTTTCACCGAGAGCGCCGGCATGTATGCCGAAGAACAGGTTGAACAGCGGCGTCGTTTCGGCCCCGGTTGCCAGAGGGGTTGCGGAGCTTACGGCGTCGAGGGTTGGCAGAAGGTGGGGCGCTGCAAAGCTTGTCATAGATGACGTGAACGACACGGACAAGACGATGCGCGCCACGACGGCCGGATTGGCGAAGTTGTAACCCAGGCCCCCAAATAATTCTTTCACCATGATAATGGCAACGAACGATCCTATGATTGGCATGTATAAAGGAATGGTTGAAGGTAGGTTGAAAGCGAGGAGTAAACCGGTTACCACTGCCGAAAAATCTTTCGTCGTTTGCGGTTGCTTACGCAGGACGCACCATGCGTATTCAAACACCACGCAGGACAACACGCAGACCGCGACTACCGCCATGGCCCGCCATCCGAATAAAACGGCGGAGGCGATAAGGGTCGGCACAAGCGCGATAATTACGTTGCGCATGATGGTCGGGGTTGATGTGGTATCGACGATGTGGGGGGCTGTTGAAAGCAGCAACGAATCGGTCTTTTGCATTTACGACCTCCTTTTCGCCAGCTCGCCACGCATAAGATCGCGAGCGAGTTTGCCAGTTTGGGCGAGCGGCCTTTTTGCGGGGCACACATACGAACACACGCCGCAGCCCATGCATAAATCGGCAGCAAGGTAATCCAGTTTGTCGATGTCTTTGAGCATGTAGGCTCGCTGAATGTCGATTGGAGCCAGGTGCATGGGGCATGTATTGGTGCAGCGTCCGCATCGAATGCAGTTGGTTGGCTCGTCTTCGGCGGGAACATCTCTGCTGAAGACGAGGAGGCTGTTGTTTTGCCGCACAATCGGGTAGTCGATATCGATCTGTGCGTTGCCCATCATGGGCCCACCGACGACGATTTCGCGGGGCTCTTTCGTCAGGCCGCAAAAATCGATGATTTCTCCTATGCGAGTTCCGATAACCACTTCAAGGTTTTGGGGGTGGGCGATGGCATCGCCTGCAACCGTCAGACGTCGACGCGTCAAGGGCATGCCATCGATGAAGAATTTCCCGATCATCGACATGGTGGTTACGTTGAAAAGCATGACCCCCACATCGGTTTGGCGCAGCCCGCGCAAAACGGTGCGTCCCGTCACGTTGTATACCAGTAAGTTTTCGGCTCCTTGCGGGTATTGACTGCGCAGAGAACGTACCGAAATCGTCGGATCGCCCGCAGTGAGCTTTTCCATGTATGCGATGGCACGCGGTTTGTTGTCCTCGATGCAAAGAACTGCCTGGGGGACACCGAGAAAGTGCAGGCAGGTGCGAATTCCGGCAAGCACGCTTTCTCCGTGTTCCATGATCTCGCGGTAGTCGGTGGTCAGATACGGTTCGCATTCGGTGCCATTGACTAACAGCGTATCTATTTCTTCCAGGTTGGGCGGCATTAGTTTGATGTCGGTCGGAAACCCAGCACCGCCCAGTCCTACCAGGCCACTGCGCTTGATTGCCGCGAGAAATTCTTCTCGGTTCGAGCATTGGGGCGGCTTGACGGTGTCGGAGAGGGTCTGTTTCCCGTCAGCTTCGATCACGACCGCCGTATCGGTTTTTCCTGTCGAGTAGAATACGGGCCGAACGTCAACCACGGTTCCCGATACTCCCGAAAAAATATCGGCACTCAACGCTTTGGGTGTGTGGCCGATGAGGCTGCCAACCCCAACGATGTCGCCTTTTTTCACCACCGGCTCACACGTTGCGCCGATGTGCTGTTGCATGGGTAAGACAATTTCGCGAGGAAGTGGCATGCGTGAAGTTACCAGTTCGGCCGTGTCTTTGTGATGGGGAATAGAGGCGGCCCCGAGTGCTCGAAACGTATTCCAGAACCCTTTTTGCGCCATGGCCCATCCTCCTCTCGGTCGTGCTTTTTAATTGATAGCTTGAAGCTACCAATAGTAAGCCACCCGATTTAATCGGGTGGCACGACTCGGTGAAAGGGGTGGGTGGCTTCGCTGAAGAGCATAAACCGCGCTGCGCATTTAAAAAAGGTGTCTTTTTTGGCGGCGTACGGTGAAGCGGGGTTGTGATCTCGTATCGTCTAAGATGTTCGCGCCACTTCCTCTTCTTCGTCAAGCAGTTGACGCGCGTACGCTATGGCGTCGTCGATGTTGGTGCGGAAATGATCTTCGCCAACCAAGGCAACGAAACCTGCGTGTCGCATGGTTTTCATAGGTTGGTCGTTGGCGTGAGAGAAGATGAGGCTGACACCGCTTTCGCGGCAGTAAGCGTAGAGGTCTTCCAGTGCGTTCATGCCGGTGGAGTCGAGTGAGGGCACGCCGCGCATGCGGATGATCAAATACTTGGTAAATGATTTCACTGAAATGTCGGTGATGCGATCGGTCATCCCGAAAAACATGGGTCCGTTTATTTCATAGACACGAACACTTTTGGGTAACTCGCGCAAATGGGTGACTTCGGAATCTTCGTCGCAGTAGTATTTCCAGCCTTTGACCTCGGTTTCCTTGCTCACCATCTTCATGAAAAGGACCACGGTGATCAGCATGCCAACGCCAATGGCTACCACTAAATCAAAGACGATAGTCAGCGTAAAGGTGAGTAGCAGTGCGGCAACTGCTCCTTTGGATGACGTTTTGCATAGGTGGGCGAAGTTGCGCCAGCCGGACATGTTGTACGCGACGTGTAACAGGATTGCTGCAATGGTTGGCATGGGAATCAGTGCGGCATAAGGCATAAGAAACGCCAGCACGAGAAGCAGCACCGTCGCATGGGTCATGCCGGCGATAGGAGTTCGGCCGCCGTTTTTGACATTTGCGGCAGTTCGAGCGATGGCGCCTGTTGCCGGAATGCCGCCGAACAGCACCGATGCGATATTACCCACGCCCTGCGCCACAAGTTCCATGTTGCTTCGATGGTGTGAGCTGATCATGCTGTCGGCAACCACGCAGGATAAAAGCGATTCTATTGCAGCCAAGATGGCAATAGTGACGCCGTTGGCCAACTGGTCTCGGAAAATTCCCACGTTGAGCTGCGGAACATGAAAGGTGGGAAGGCCGCTGTTGATGGTGTAGAGGTCTCCGATGGTGCTCACGTTCATTCCGAAGAGGTTCACCATGGCTATTCCCGCGATAAGCGCCACCAAAGAACTGGGAACTCTTCTGTTTACCTTGGGCCACACAAAGAGGATGCCGAGACATACCACGCCCACGATGAGTGCCTGCCCGTTTATCGTGCCGATGTTTTGCGCGGCAGCTTGCAATTTATCCAGAGTTTCCACGGTGATGGTGCCGGCGGGCAAGGTGAGACCCAGGAAGTCTTTGACCTGACCGATGACAAGAGTCGCTGCAATACCTGCAGTAAAACCTGTGGTGATGGTGTAAGGTACGAAACGAATAATGGCGCCAAGCTTCA
This sequence comes from Raoultibacter sp., assembly GCA_036650075.1. GTDB lineage: Bacteria > Actinomycetota > Coriobacteriia > Coriobacteriales > Eggerthellaceae > JAVWGW01. The sequence continues at coordinate 4,353 of JAVWAI010000013.1, read as the reverse complement.
AAAGACCCATCAGTATAAGCAAAACACCCGCGATAATAGTGGCTGCGAAAAGCCCGTCGATGCCGTCTGCGGCTACAATGCCCGCTACGATTGTGGCGAAGGCTGCTGTGGGGCCGGAAATTTGCACACGGCTTCCACCTAAAAAGGCAATCAAAAATCCGGCGACAATGGCTGTGTAGAGGCCTTTTTCCGGACCCACGCCGGAGGCGATGGCGAGGGCGATGGAAAGGGGTAATGCCACTACGGCAACCATGATGCCCGAAACGATATCTCGAGGCAGTTGTTTTTTTAGTTCCTCTTTGTTGGAGTGCTTGATAATACTGAATAATATCGGTTTAATTTTTTCGCGTTGCATAATCTATTCTTTTGGGTTGTATCGGGCTTTGTGGCTGCATTGTCCCGGTAAACGAGACGCTCCACCTAAGCGCAGCGTCGTGCGACACGGAAAGGTTTTTGCAGTTGAGATTTGGGGCAGAATGTATATTCTACCACGTAAAACAGTAAGTCCCCTTTTAATTTGGGATACCGCGCTGACGAGTCTGCGCCAGCGCGGTAGCTGGTTTTGCTCCATGCGATTCGCGCTCTCAGCATCGACCAGGTGTAAGGGGGCTGTTCGGCGTGTTCTTTGTTCCTATTGCTCTATGCGGGCGTTCCTTCGCCGAAGAGCAGTTCTCGTTCAGCACCCGAAAGCGCTGCTCGTGCTTGGTCGCGCAGGTTGTTCATGCCGCTGAGAAACTGGCGATACATGACGAGGGTGAGATATCGCCCAATCGGTGTCAGTGTGAGCTCTTCGGCGTTGTCGGTTGCAAACGCCTTGTTCGCGCGCATGAACGCCATCTCAACGGGGAGTCCCGCCTCAACACTGCAACCAAAATCCTGTTTGAATTTCTTTTTGTCCAGGCGCAGGTTGTATAGCTGCAGCAGAAAACGATAGCGCATGAGGTCGGCGCGACTGAGTTTTGTCTTGCCCATGATGGACATGTGACCGCTTTCGATGGCGGCATTGTAATCGCTGATGCTGAAGTCATTCACGTACAAACAGCTGTTGAGAGACGATATGGCGCCACTTCCGATAGCGGGGTATTCTTCGTAGGCGACCGCGTATTCTTCGACGAGCAGCGAATGGTCTTGGTTGACGGTTTTGTCGATACGATTAAACGTCCACAGTGTCGTGCGATCAAAGAACGGATCTTGGCCACCGGTCAGTACCTCGTCAAGAATCTGATAGAAGCGATATTCGCGGTTGTAATCCATCGTACCGAGCGTAGTGGTCATTTTGCGTGTGGTGGCGGAGGAGACATAGAGGGGGGAAAACGTAGTTTGGCGGCAGCCGCTTTCAACCACTTTTTCGAGGTCGTCAATGAGGATTTCTTCTGTTTGCGAGGGGAAGTTGAAAATCATGTCCACATTGAGGGAATCGAAGTAGGGTGTTGCTTCAGCGATGCGCTCCATGATTTCAGCGCCGCTACCGTATTTTTCGTAACGGTCCATCTGCTTGAGCAGGCCGTCGTTAAAGCTTTGGACGCCTACGGAAAGTCGCTGTACGCGACCCTTCAGCTTCTCTAAATAGGGGCGCGTCAGATGGTTGGGGTTGGTTTCGGAGGAAACTTCCTTGATGTTGAAGTTGTCGCGCGCCAGATCGATGGTTTCGCAAAGTTCGTCGATCATGATGGTGGGGGTGCCGCCTCCGATATATATGCTCTCAAAGTCGTAGCCAAGATCTTTCAGCATTAGCATCTCTTTGCGCATGTTGGCGAAGTAAGGAGCTGCGATTTCCTCTTTGAAGGGGTAGCGGTTGAAGCTGCAATAGGGGCACAGGCGCTGGCAGAAAGGTACGTGCATGTACAGCATGTATGCTTTGCCTGGTTCCGGAGGAGGCATCATCGTTTCGGTGGTGGGCGCAAGCGCGAGATGTTGCTTCGTCATGGTTTTGACAATACCTGAAAGCATGCGTTCAGATAGCATAAGATCTCCTATTCATAAAGAAGGCGCAGGTGAGATGCGCCCTTGCTGTTTGAAGTGCCTGAAAATCACGAGCGTTTGAACGGGGTTGCACCCTTTGGTCGAAGGGCTGCGCTGCTTTGTTCGAATCCCTGTATTTCTGTACTACATGCCGCGATGGAACCCCTGTGCAGCGTTTAATGATAGCGCTGAAATTATATGCAAACGATCCAGGCATCATGTATGCAACCGTTAAAACATATTTCGTCTATAAGAGTGGGGTGGAAGTGGGAAGCTTTCTCCAACAAAGCTGCTTCAGTGTCTGTTCTTGTTGATGGCAGTATTTTTGGGCATGCATTTGGCGCTTACCTCGAAGTTGGCCCCGTGTCGCGACATCATGGTGTTGACCGCCGTGCAGTTTGTTGTGGCTGGCATCATGGGGCTTGCGTGGGGTGCGGCCACCGAACCCTTGCCGGACCCCACGCTGTTCACCCCCGATTTGCTGGGGAATTTGGTCTACCTGGTGGTGGCCGCATCGTGTATTGCGCTTCTGTTGCAAAACATCGGCCTTGCCCACGTGCCGCCCGCCCCCGCCTCGTTGTTTTTGGCTACGGAATCGGTGTTTGGCGTGGTGTTTTCCATCGCATTTTTAGGTGAAGCCTTAAACGACCAGATGGTGTTCGGCTTCGCGCTCATCTTCCTTGCCATTGTGGTGAGCGAATATTTGCCCACATCAAAGTTTGTCGAACGCCTCGCCACGCACAGACGTTGAGGGCGGGGTCTACTCATTCTTGAGTATGCAAGAATGAGTAGGAGCTTCCATAGGTCTTTCTTCTTGGCGTTCCAGACCGGGATGAGTGTTGTCTCTAATCTAGAAAATCGCCTTTGAAAAAGTTCTCATCAGTAAGTTTTGTTGCCGTCAGTCTGAAGAGGACACAACCATCGGGGCAGACGATATCTTTGCAGTATTTGCTTGCGCCGCCGATGTTTTCTAAATCTCCACCGCTTCTGACCGCTTCCATAATCGGGAACATGAGCAGCATTGCTTTGGAGCAAATACCCTGACCATCGGCGTTGACGGGGCAGCCATAAGTGCAGGTGTATGTGTCTCCAACTTCTTCGCCGTTTCGGCAATACCGCTCCGTGTGCTCACTGCGTAAAAACCCCGTTACTTCGATTTCCCATTCGTATTCTTCATCAAACCATTTTTTCATGAGGTAACCTTCCGCGGCTTAAAGTGTAGAGAAGTGATCCTTATGCGGCTTAAACCAGTTTGCCTTTGCAGTGGTCGATCATATGTTGCACAATCTGCGCTGTCCAGCCTGTAAAATCTTTTTTGCGCGGCTGCAACGCGCCGTCTACCAGTTCGTCGTAGGCCACCTTGATGCGATCGAAGCGGGTTACCTTGGATTCGGCTTCCAGGGAAAGACACCCCTCGACGGTTTTGAAAGGACTTAATGCTTGCATCAGCCGCGGGTTGTACATGATGTGCGGCTGCTCGTTGTCGTCTAAGTAGACGATGATGCGCTTTACGCAGCCGATTTGGTTGGCGGCCAAGCAGGCGGCGCCTTCAAGCGATGCCAGGGTTTCCAGCAAATCTTGCGCCACCGATGCGTCTTCTGCGGTAGCTATCTCGCAAGGCTGTGAGAGGAAAGCTTCGTCTTTTACGAGTTCTTTAATCATGATGCTCCCGTTCAAAAGGGGTTACGTTGTTTTTTGACGGCCGCGCTGCAGGGACGACAGGCCGGTTTTGATTCCGGAAGAATTCTACCACGAAGAGTATGAGGGGCGGAGCTTTCTTCGGCTTGTTGCGGTTTGATTTTTTTAGAGTGCAGTAGCTTTAACGCCTTGTGCGGGACGCTGCCGAAATAGGCGCTTCGGCAGATGTTTGGCGGGCAAAGCGTTCGTGCTTTTGTATACTAAAAAGATGTCGTTGCTGTTTGGTATGAAGCAGCGCCTATTCTGGGGTTTGGCAAACAAGGGGAAGTGCCGCAATGACGAATCAGCCGTCCGGTCAACGAAAGCCGCAGCGCAAGTCTGCAGCGGGAAACGAATGCCGTCGCACGAAAACTCGCTCGAGTGTGCATCGACGACCGGCGAGTGTGCGCCCTTCACGTGCCAGCCAGGCCGCGCGTGGCGAAGCAGCGATCGCTTCACGGCGCTCGCTTGTTTTTGCGTTGGCAGCCATTGCCCTTGTGGTGGTGGTCGTGCTTGCGGCTGTTTTGCTGTTGCGCACTGTTGCTTCCCCTGGGGATAATCCGCAGGCCACTCAACCGCGCGTGGTCACGGCCGAGCAAAGCGGTGCTTCCGCCCTGGTGGAAGTTGCCTTAGACGAGCTGGATAGCATCACGCGGGCGGGGGATGTTTCCGCATGGCGTGCTGCCTATACCCAGTTTGCCGGGCAATCATCGT